>NZ_BPEV01000018.1 GCF_019654955.1 Shewanella sp. KT0246
AACTCGAATCATTATCGGTTAAAATACCCGTTAAACTGTTTTTTATTGCTTTCTTTGTCGCTGTATTTAAAGACTTTTAGCTTTTATTTTTAGTAAATATCCACCTTTGCCTTAATAAGTAAATAAGTGTCCTGTTTTCAATATTCTGTTATTTGGTAAATTTAGTACAGATCTGAATTGACTTAGATGTGTGTTTATTGGTATTTTTCGTTTTCTTCCTTAGGGAAGAAACAGAAGAGGAGCGTTAGCTAGGTAGTAAGTTTGAGGAAAACCAATTCCAATGACGACTTATGAGGGAGATTAGCGCCGAGATATTGCAAGTGATTGGTTTCACTTCATATCGGTCGTTTAGGCTGAATCCTAACGATTGTCACCTATTAATTGGTGGAGAGCTTCTGGTGAAAGATTGCTGTTTCCCTTCTTTAAGGATGCGTTATCACTGCACCAGGCTCTTCGAACGAAGTAAGTTCGGAGTGTAATCATGTTTTTAAATCTTGTTTTTCTATCTGTATGTTCTAATCCGTTTGCCGTAGAGGTGTTGTCATGAGTTTAGTTGTTGCTAAATTTGGAGGCACATCAGTTGCTGATTATGCTGCAATGAACCGCTGCGCAGATATCATTCTTGCAAACCCGCATACCCGTGTTGTTGTCGTTAGTGCTTCGAGTGGTGTAACTAACCTTTTAGTCGAACTGACTCAAGCAAACGTCAATGATCAGCGCCGCATGACATTGTTGACTCAAATAGCACAAGTGCAATATGGCATTGTAGATAAGTTAGATCGTCCTCAAGATGTTGCGGCTACGATTGATAAACTCTTAAGCCGTATGTCAGCACTCAGCGATGCATTAGTACTTGATAGAAGTAAAGCCATTATTGATGAACTTTTATCTATGGGTGAGCAATGCTCATCGTTATTATTTTCGGCGGTTATTCGTCAAAAAGGCACACCCTCAAGCGCATTTGATGTCAGGCAAGTACTAAGAACTGATAGCCACTTTGGTCGTGCTGAACCGCAAATCGAACAGATTGCTGAATTGGGGGCGGCGTATTTAGCACCGCTTTTAACTGAGCAGGTTATAGTGACTCAAGGTTTTATTGGTGCTGACAGTGAAGGTCGCACGACGACATTAGGTCGTGGTGGTAGTGATTACTCTGCAGCATTATTAGCTGAAGCGTTAAAGGCGGATGCAGTTGAGATTTGGACTGATGTTGCTGGGATTTATACCACAGATCCACGTCTAGCACCGAATGCCCGACCTATTCCAGAAATTAGCTTTAACGAAGCGGCTGAAATGGCTACTTTCGGGGCAAAAGTATTACACCCAGCAACTATTCTTCCGGCTGTTCGTCAAAAAATTCAAGTGTTTGTCGGTTCAAGTAAAGCACCAGAACAGGGCGGAACCTGGATCCGCCATCAAGTTGAAGAAGTGCCCGTGTTTCGAGCAGTAGCGCTAAGACGCGATCAAACACTATTGAATTTACATAGCCTACAAATGTTACATGCTCAGGGCTTTTTAGCTGAAACGTTTGCAACGCTTGCAAAACATAAAATCTCGGTAGACTTGATTACGACCTCAGAAGTGAATGTATCACTGACTTTGGATAAAACAGGTTCTGATTCAAGTGGTCAGGGCTTATTAAGCGAGTCATTGTTGCAAGAGCTGTCACAACATTGCCGTGTTCGAGTCGAAGACAAGTTGGCATTGGTAGCAATTATTGGTAATAAAATTGCGTCAACTGCGGGTATCTGTAGTCGCGTGTTCTCTGTGCTTGAAAACCATAATGTACGGATGATTTGTCAGGGCGCTAGCCCGCATAATTTATGTGTTTTAGTGGCAGAGTCAGAAGCTGCTGATGTGGTGAATTCACTGCATCAGAATTTATTCGAATAATGTAAATCACTATTTATCATGAGTGCCGGTGGCTAATAATATGACTGCAGCAAGTTTCACTTCAAAAGCAATAGTATCAAGTGTGGCGTTAGGTGAGTTGGCAACAGGCCAAACACTAACGGCGCCGATTTATACTTATAAGGGAAGTGATGCAAATGCTGCGTCAGTTTATATTCAAGCCAATGTCCATGGAGCAGAAGTACAGGGCAATGCAGTAATACATCAGTTGATGACAATGCTTGAAGGCTACACTGTGCTTGGTGATATCCATTGTGTCCCATTAGCGAATCCTTTGGGGATAAACCAAAAAAGCGGTGAGTTTACTTTAGGCCGATTTGATCCCATCACCGGGGTTAATTGGAATCGTGAGTATTATGAACATGCCGCCATCGTTGCTGATATCCCTAGCTGGTTTGAAGCAAATAAACAGTTGAATGACGTTGAGTTATTTAGTGCATTTAGACAGTTGCTATTAAGCAGCTGTCAAATTCGGTTGAATAATGGTTGGGGCATAAGCACTGGCCATCGTTTAGCGGTGACTTTGCAGTCGATGGCCCATGATGCCGATATTGTGTTGGATTTACATACTGGTCCAAAATCTGCGAAACATCTCTATTGCCCCGAATATGATATGGGATCAGCAGCGTTATTTTCGATTCCGTTTTCGTTGATTATCCCTAATGAGTTTGGCGGTGCCATGGATGAAGCAGCGTTTTATCCGTGGTGGAAATTGCAGCAACACTGCGCAGCTCAAGGGCGTGAATTTGCGGTACCTGTAGCAGCGTTTACTTTAGAGCTTGCAAGCCAAGAACGAATTGATATGGCTGATGCTAAAGAAGATGCGTTGGGGATTTTGGCCTACTTGAGCCATCGCGGTGTGATAAAAGAGCAGATTAAACCCGCAGAAATGCCTCGTTGGGGCTGTTACCTAGCTAATTATAAGAAATTCCATGCACCTAAAGCTGGCTTAGTTGAGTATTGTGCTGAAGTCGGTAAACCATTAGCTGCAGGTGAGCCTTTAGTTAACTTATTAAGGCTTGATCAATATGGCTCTGAACAAGCGTTATTACCAGTAAGTTTACCTTGTGATTGTGTCCCTATTTTACATTTTGCGTCAGCATCGGTGCATCAAGGCACTGAACTTTATAAAGTTATGACGGACTTATTTGAGCTTTAAAAATCTATTATTACCAATCATAGTTTTTCAAAGCTCAACTGGTCAAAGTTTTAATTTTGATTCTTTAGCTTTTCAAAATCTCGAGCGGCATTGCGAGCATCTCATCACCTGAGCCGGCAAAGTACCAGATTATTGCAATCAAAATTCCCACTGTTAAAAAGTACCAAATGGTTGAGAAGATTTGGCCGTATCTATCTAATGGTAATAAATGACTTTGATGGCGGGTTTTCCACTCGAAGACTATTTCTAAGCTACCAATAAGCAGTAAAAATCCAAGTAGAGCTAATCCTAAGCTATAACTGATAAATACCCCAACCGCCGCACCTGCAATACAGGCGATAAGCCCGACCATGCTGTTCATGGAGAAGGTGATGCTTTTAAGAATATGTCCCCCATCTAAGGGTAAAATAGGCAGTAGATTAAACAGGTTTAATAGGGCATTAAAGCTGGCGAGTCCTGCAAAAAAGATATTGCCTGTTATCCAATATGCCAGCATACAGCCTAAGGACATCAATAAACCGAATGTCGGTCCCATGATGGAAATGACGACATTCTGCCAGCGGGTATTGATTCTTTCGTCGCTGACCGCTAAGCCGCCCATAAAAGGAATAAGGTAAATACCTTTGGTCTTCATACCAAAGTGTTTCATTGCTTTAATGTGGCCGTATTCATGGATAACTAAGCAGGCAATTAAAGCTAGGGCAAATTCAATTGAAAACAGCCACGAATAAGCGGCAACACTCGCAGCAGCTAACATTGCTTTAATGACTTTGGCACTTTTAAGTAGTTTAAAACCTAAAGAAGCAAGACCAATCATACTGAACTTTTGGTTTTTTACCGGAGCCACTTCAGGCACTTGTTGCTCGATATCTTTAGTATTTCGTTGCCCTTCAGCAATGGTTTTGTTATCAACAAGAAGCACATAATTAATTAAAAAAGGTTGCCACTGAACATCGGTTTCAAGGCGAACTTTAATAATAGTTTTGCTGGCTTCAGTGATCACATCATCGGCAGTTGGAGCTTGCATTGAAGCGGGACGAGACAGCTCAAATTCATGAATATTAAAGGCTTGATTATCCACTGAGGCAGATTTTTGCGAAACAATTTGATTGTCCCAGTAAAGCTGTTGCCAACCCGCCATAGAGCCTTCTAATCGTAATCGTTTGCCAAGGCATTCTATATTCAGCAGTTCCATAAATTTAGCTGTTCCATTGTCGTGTTTGATAAAAGTGAAGTTGCTTGTTTTGACTTGCTTGTTTTAGTGACTTACTAAAGATGAATCTATTATTCAAAACGTTAGGCATTTTGCCTGATAGGGGTAGGTGACTCAAGTGAATTTAAATACAGCCCTAACTAAGTCGTCTTCTGTTAATTAGACTCAAGGTATGCGACGGTTTCGATCCCTTGTTTTATATCGCTGAAAACTAACTTAGCGGTGCAGCAATGACCATTAAGCACGGCATGTTCACGAACATAATGAATAAAGCTGACTAAATCGATAGGGCGTTGACTAATAATGAGTTGCGGTAAATCAGCTGTTGCTGATGACGGCGTTGAATTAAACTTCTGCAGTGGTTGGATAACAATATCAAATGTCACGCCTGCACTATCTAATAGTTTATCTTGGCTACCATCTATATGGGGTTGTAAACAGCAAAACTCTAACCAGTCTCTGTCGCTGGCTAAGTATATGAGTTCTTCACTGTGTTGCTGTTTTATGATTGCAGGCCAATAAATCGTATACATGAAACCCATCACTATTGGTTTGACTGTCTAAGGGTAATTTATTACAGCTAAGGCTTAGTGACTACCGTAATCAAAACTTATTTCATTGTGGAGGTTTTTGATATGGCACGGACCGTGTTCTCTTTGGGTGCGATTTTGAGCTGGACCAATATGAATTTCGACATTTGCGAAAATATGCTTTTCTGCTTGGATAAAGTTTTTGTTGTAATACCCTTCGGCCTCTTGCTGTAGTTGCTTACATTCGGATTCTGCTTTGGCGCGGTTACTTGCAACCTGTTTTTTTTCATCGAGCATCATTTTAACTTGCTCAATCATGCCGGCATCAGTTTGCCATTCAGTTTTTGGAGGCAGCTTTCTTAATCTAGCTTCAATATCAAGCCCTGCAACCACCAACTGTTTAGCTTTTGCATCACAGCTCTTCACTTCGGCTCTAATCTCTGCTTGATGCATAGCACAAAATAATTCAGTTTTCGTACCTGCTGTAGCGCCAAAAGCTACGGCTTTGATGCCTTTTTTGGCTGTTGCTATACCGCCAACAAGATCGCCCCGCTTAGCATTGGGATCGCTGACGATAATGGCATTGTCTGATTGTGAATGGCTATGTAGCAGTTGCTTAGTAACTAGAATGTCACCGTGAGCCGTTAAATTTGAATACTGGACAAACTGAGCACAAATCTGCCCTTGAGCAGTGATATTATTACTTAATTCGTTTTCTTTTATTTGTCTTCCAATAATGCCTTTACTGACAATGACATCACCAGCAGCTTCTAGGGTAGCCGATTCAACAAACCCCATAACAGTAATATCACCACTGCTTTTAACCTGCATGCCTTCTTGAACGTCACCCGTTATTAAAATACTTCCTTCAAAATCAACATGGCCATATTTTACATCCACATCTTTGATTTGCAGGACATCATCAACTTGCATACCTTTGCGGTTTTCCACTGGCTGGCCAGCTACATTGGCGATCAATTTATAAGGATCTTCAGCTGAGATTTCAGTCCCCGCTCCTGGCTGCATTGAAAGATCTTTTCCTTCAACTTGTAATATCGCTTCACCATGAACGTTATAACCTGCAGTACCAAGTGTTGCAGGTGTTTTTACCATAAGTACGTCACCAGGTTTTACCATTATCATGGCGCCCAAGTTTCGCATGTCGACTGAGCCATCTTCGCGCTCTTGGGGCTGTAATAATCGCTCGCGCGCAAGAGGGACTTTTCTGTCTAGCGTCGCATTCACACCGTTGACAGCAAGTTTGCCTATCGCAATAGGGCCTTCGCAAGATTCCCCTGGAGGTAAGATAGATAATTGTTGGATTAAAGACTGAATTTTAGGTTTGCTTAAGCCCATTTTTACTTTGTGAGATTTGAGGGCGTTGAGGATCATAGGAAGTGAAGGGTCTTTCCCACCCCAAGCTGCTTCTAATGTCATTGAGGCAGACATTTTATCTTCACTGATTTCAATAGTGACTTTGCCATCAGCACGTTCAGCGATAACAAAATATAATTCATGCTGACCATTATCTTGGCCACTTAGTGCGTTAATTTCTGCTACGGCTTTATGAATGTTGTGCTGCATAGGGCGCAACATGGCAAACTCTGGCTGCGTTAGCAGTTGGTTGACATCGTCTTCTGACACTGGACCATGAGTGTTAGGAATAACACGAAACTCAACCTGAGTTTGGTTTTCATTAAAAACCGCTAAGCTCCAATCCAGCATAAAACCTCTTATTATCAGGCCGTTTTTAAAGACGAGCCACGCGCCTTTATGGCGATTTTTTATTATTAATTAATAAAATGTAGCGGTTTTTTGTGATAAAAACTAGTCAATTATTTGATGATTCCAGACTATTTGACAGATTACGTGATGAAGAACGCTGAGTGTTAATTATTTGTTACTTATGGAAAAAGTATAATTTATATTTATTGTTTTCAGCTGGGACGTTCACTTGCCCAAATTCAGCCGCAATAGTGTCGGCATAAGGTAGGTTTCTATTTGCAACGATTTGCCATACCCCATTGTTAGATAGGCTGTTTGCGCTCGACTTAACGAAGTCTTTAGCAATTTGAGTTGTAGCGGCTAAACCATCATGAAATGGCGGGTTGGAGATAATCCCATCAAATTGACCTGATATTTGTTTAAATCCATCTGAAGCATACACGTTTGCGGTCATATTATTTGCGGTAAGGGTTAGCTCACAGGCTTTTAATGCCATGGCATTAATATCTATGCAATCAATCTTTAGGCTGGTATTCGCTTTAAGCATTGCTGCACTGATGACACCTGCACCACAGCCGAAATCAAGCACTCGACCAGAAAGAACTGGTAAATGTGATAGTAGTAGTTCTGTACCTTGATCTAGCCTTTTCTCGCTAAATACCCCAACTAAATTACAAATTGTAATCTCACCTTGTGGTGTAGCAAGTTGGTACTTGCTGACCCAATCGTTAATGTTTAACTGTGGTGCATCTTGAATTAATTCAGCAACAAAGAGTAAGCAATGTCGTGCATTGTCACGCTTTAAGGCCGTGGAGTAGTAATTGGGTAATAGTTTGGCAAGTGACTTAACTCCGCCTTTATTTTCTCCAATCACAATTAAAGTGCCACCAATACTAAGGTGCTTAGCTGCAAGTTGGAAAAGATAAGGCGCGAGTGCTTTGGCTTTCGGGAAGTAAATGACCACAGCATCGAACGTTTGCAGTTTTGCATCAACGGGCAATTCATGACCAAAGTAGCCATGCAAATTAGGTTTAGTGTGCATTGCTAATAGTTGGTGATGATTAAAGTCTAACGCTAAAGCGGTAACAGAAGAGGCGGCATCTAATAGTTCAACTGCTAATGCATCTGCTTCATGATTTAAAATCAATACATTCTGGTTTTCGATAAATTGAATGTTTCGTAGCAGAACTTGAGAAGTGTTGGTGAGCACAGAATCGACCTTAATATTTTTAACGCAATAGATATCGGCGGATTATAGCAAAGAAGTGGTCAACTGTTCAGTTTGTCGGAGCACAATGACGCAGTAAGGTAAAAGAGCAGCGCAAACCACATATTGTGATGAGGTTGCTCTTAATATGAAAGCGATTTTGGTGTTTATTTAAGGTAAATAAATTGACTCCGATTATTTGATTGCTTTAGGTAATAAGCTCATCATTTTAGTCGCGATTTCGGTATTGTCTTGATGACCACTGAATAATAGCGCTCCAGGACCGGATGCAAATACTTGCACATCATCAGCAGTGTGACCTACAGATGTCCAACCGGTGTTAGTGCGAGTATCAATAATTTTCAGTATTGATTTAAACAGCTGCTTTTGACCTTGCATTCTTGCAGAGTTAAGGCTGGAAATTTCTTCGACTGTAGCTTCGAAGCCAATGAGTTGATTAAAACGTTGTTGCCAGTTATCCACAGCGATTAACTCTTCAGAGATCTTTTGCGGTGAAGCTTTGATATCATGCAGCATTGCAGGGTTCCACTCATATTCACCATTGGCACCGATAGAGAGTCCGCCTGTGTTGTGGTCTGCGGTAACAACCATCAGCGTGTCTTGGCGTTCACGTACAAACTGTTCAACGACTTCAATGGCGTTGGCAAACTCCTCCATTTCACCCATGGCTGTAGCGATATCGTTTGAGTGACCAGCCCAGTCAATTAAGCTGCCTTCAACCATCAAAATAAACCCTTGTTCATTTTGTGATAATAACTCGAGTGATTTCTTAGTTAGGCTACTGAGCTTATAACCTTCTTGGTCGTCTATTACCCAAGGAAGTTGCACATCAGCAAATAAGCCCAAAACTTTTGGTTTGGTGATGCTATCGAGTTGTTCAATTTCAGTAATATGCTGATAGCCTTTAGCTTTAAACTCACCTAATAAATCATCAGAAAAGTATTTTCGCCCGCCGCCTAAAATCACATCCGCATCAGACTCTAAATACCCTTCGGCAATCTGTACATAGTTGCGGCGGTGCTCGTTGTGGGCAAGAAAGGCTGCAGGAGTTGCGTGATTAACTTGACTACTAACAGCAACACCAGTTGATAGCCCGACCTTTTTAGCCATTTCCATGATTGTAGTGAGCGGGCGTTTATCTACATCAATTGAAATAGCGCCATTGTATGTTTTAAAACCGGTGGCTAAAGCCGTTGCTGAGGCGGCAGAGTCGGTTACATAGCCACTAACAGATGCAGGAAAAGTACTTGCCATGCCCACTAACAAGCGGTCAAATACGGTTTGTTCTATTTCTTCAGTGTCAGGATTATTTTTAAAATAGCGATAGGCTGTTGTATAAGCTGGTCCCATACCGTCGCCAATCATGATAATCATATTTTTGGGTTTTGAAGGCGCAGACGAAACAATAGTTTTTTTACCTGTAACATTAGTTATTGGTGCCACAATGTTTGCTGGTAATTTTGCTGGGTCAGTATTTGTTAATTCTGCCGCTTTTGACGTACTAGTGATTGAAGTGTCAGACACACTAGATATTTGAACTTGGATCTGTGAGGCTGTTTGTTCTGCTTGTGATTGAGTCGTTTCAGTTGTTGAAGTATTGGCTAATGGTGCATTAGCAAATGTACTAGTTGAAAAACACAGGAACATCCCGAGTATTAAGCTCAGTGTTGTTTTTATTGGCATTTTTAGTCCTGAAAATACAAAGGGGTTAAAGGCTTAACATGTCTGCCTATCAAGGTAAGATGATAGGCAGAAACGAAGATTAAGCTTGTTTATTAATCCGTACCTCAATGGCATCCATCAGCATGCCGGTAATATCCACATCAAATGCGGCTTCAATTTCTTTTATACACGTAGGGCTAGTGACGTTAATTTCAGTTAGCTTGTCACCGATGACATCTAATCCTACAAAAATCAGTCCACGCTTTTTAAGCTCTGGACCTAAAGTGCGGGCGATATGAAAATCACTTTCAGATAAAGGCTGAGGAACACCGCTACCGCCAGCAGCTAAATTACCGCGAGTTTCGCCTTTCATTGGGATACGCGCCAATGAATAAGGAACAGGTTCACCATCAACGACCAAAATGCGTTTATCGCCTTGCTTGATTGCCGGAATAAAACCTTGAGCCATAGCATAGCGGGTACCGTGCTCGGTTAAGGTTTCTAAAATCACCCCAATATTGGGATCATCTTGTTTTACGCGGAAAATCGATGCACCACCCATACCGTCAAGTGGTTTTAGAATGATATCGCCTTTTTCTGCTAAGAAAGCGCGAATACGCTTTGCGTCACGGGTGACCACGGCTTCAGGCGTGAACTCAGGGAACCAAGCTGTAAATAGCTTTTCATTAGCATCACGTAAGCTTTGCGGCTTATTGACGATTAATACGCCTTCTTCTTCAGCGCGCTCTAGCATGTAAGTGGCGTAAATGAACTCAGTATCAAATGGCGGGTCTTTGCGCATTAAGATGACGTCAAGATCGGCAAGTGGGGTGTCTATGCTTTCACCTAGTTCAAACCATTTGCTGGCATTATCTTCAACAGTTAACGAACGCATGTTTGCCATAGCCTTGCCATTGACCATAGCGAGATCTTGCATTTCCATGTAATACAGTTCGTAACCGCGTGATTGAGCTGCCATTAACATCGCAAAACTAGAGTCTTTTCTAATGTTAATTTCGCTGATTGGGTCCATTACTATGCCGAGCTTTATCATACTTTTATCCTTATTTTCTCAATGCTTATATCATTGATTAACCGATATCACCGAATCGTAATTGCAAAGCGGTAATTGCAGTTAGTGAAGCTGTTTCTGTACGCAATACTCGTGGGCCAAGTAATACGTCGGTGAAGAGATGTGTTTCTGTCATTGCTATCTCTTCTTCTGATAGACCGCCTTCAGGGCCAATTAATAACCGTACTTTGGTATTTTCTAATGCTAAACCATTAATACCGTGAGCTGCGCGAGGATGCAGGTTTAGCTTCAATGCATCTGTTTGTTCTGCGCACCATTGGCTTAAAGTCATTGCAGGTCTAACTGTTGGTACAAAACTGCGACCTGATTGCTCACAGGCACTGATAACAATTTTTTGCCATTGGTTAATTTTCTTCTCTAAACGTTCGCCATTAAGTTTGACACCGCAGCGGTCAGAAAATAACGGTGTTATGGTGGTAACACCTAATTCAACAGACTTTTGAATGGTGAAATCCATTCTGTCACCGCGAGAAATAACTTGTCCTAGATGCAAGTCGAGTGGCGACTCTGAGTTATTTTCTGTTTTGTTGATAATTTCAACGGTGACATTTTTTTTATTGGCACTTATGATCGTTGCAAGGTAATCACAGCCATCACCACTAAACAGGCTGATGTTTTCACCTTCGCTCATACGTAAAACGCGGCCAATATGAGCAGCGCCATCTTCATCTAATTTTACTTGCTGATTCACAGTAAGCTCATTGATAGGTTGGTAAATTCTTGGGACGCGCATAGTAAATCCTTAATCAATGAGGCCGAGATTCTGACATTGTTTTAAGACAAAATTATTATGATTGCCTTGGTTTTTTGCAATTAGTTCATTTCGTAAACATTCTACGCTATCAACTGGATAAGTTTTGTTCCATGCTTCGAATAATCGTCTCTGGCTTGAAGAGATAGATAACCCATAAGTTTGTTGCATGTAAAAGTATGTACGAGAAATTGCGCCGCGGCTTTGTTTAGGAGGCTGCGCTTTTCGACCTTTAAAGTCGACTACCATAGCACATTGGCCATATTGAGTAGCTTGTCCATTCCATTCACTGAAACGATAGTTACTTCTATCACCGTTTACTTCACCTACTGCTGGTGTGAGGTTGTGTAAGTCAGATTCCATTTTTTTAAATTCAGGGCTATTTCTACCACAATTTTTACGACCACCGTCTTGCCAACATTGTAGTTGATGACCGAACTCCCAAGCGGGTACCACATGTTCCCATTCAATTCTGTTGGCGCGTGGAATTTGTTTTCTAACTTGGTAACCACAGCTTTCTAAATCAGGTTTCCATTGTTTACCAATGACATTAATATCACAACCACAATAGAAACTGCTCATAGGTAATGACTTACTATATATTTTCTGCGCGATTTTTTTAGCACTTCTAAAGCTGGTTGGGTGCTTTGCTGCTTCTACGCTATAACTGGATATAATGGCGATAATAGCGATGACTAATACAGCGATAATTTGGTAACTTTTTCTTACGTGTTGATACGACAAAATAAACCCTAACTTCATTCAATACGGCACAGGGGATACGGGTTAGTATCACCTGATATTTGTGAAGGATGGTAAGGGATTGAAACTGCGGATGCAATGGGCTTTAACAATCGAATATGCTATTTATTATGCTTTCAATTAACTTGTAATGTATTAAATAAACCTTTGTACGTTTTTATCATATATTTTAGCTATTTAGATACTGATGAGAGCACTTGTGCGCAGTTTTTACAGCGGTACTGAGTTTGATTGCGAACGACTTTATTGTGGCGTCGAATGGATAGCATCACTGGGCCGCAAGCACAGAAATACTCAAATTGCTTTCCTGCAACCGATTGAGTATTCAGTTGGTGAGTCGTATCTGCTGGAACGTTGAAAACATGATGCATAATGCGCTGCCATTCAAGTCCATGAGGTTTTACTCGGCCATATAATTGAAAACTCAATAAATGGCTGATTTCGTGGGGCACGACTTGTTCAATAAATTCGGCGCTGTTCTCTTCCAATAATACAGGATTAAAACGTAACTTATTCATTTGTAAATGAGCTGTTCCTGCACTTTTTCCTCTTAACGTAAATTGCACAACGGGTCTTGGAAATTGGCGCTTTAAAATGGCTTCTGCTTGCTGATAATCGGTTTCTATTTTTTGAAGTACTTGCTGTTGTGCTTCAGTTTTAGCAAGGCAGCTTGGAGCGGAAATGAGTGATTTGGGTGAACGTACACCTGTCGTCTTAGTAGTTTTGGTTTGTGTATTTCGACTAAATAGTGATTTAAACATAAGAGGTGATTGTTAAGGCTTAAAATGATTGGAATGAGTGTTTGGCTATGAGAATCACATCATATCATGGGTTAAAAAACGCATTTGAGTATATCGTGTTGAACTGGTTTGCCGCAATCTTGAACAACAGCTATACGGCAAACCTTTTACTGGTAAAACTTATCTTTGCGCTGCAGCAAGTTTCACCATCTCGACAATTTGTTGCACGATAGCCCATTCAGTATCAGCGTTATAGCCAGTGACTTTTGGGGTATGGATGTGCCCAACTGGGATATCACGTTTAAACTGCTCTTTCAGTAATATGCTGCGATAGGAAATTTCATTAGATAAATACCCACCACCTGAACCTTCAACTGAGGTTTCATTAACTAACTCATAAAGCGATTTAGCGTCAAACTGGCCACGACTAACGGTAGTGACTTGGTGGTTATCATTGACCTGCCATTGACCTTCAGTTTGTTGCATTGCTTTGACAGGGAGTGAGAACTCAACAAACTCTGGCCCATTTAAGGTGCCGCCATTAAATAACGGTGCTTTAGGTGTAGTTTTGTTTGCACCAGTATAAACGTTTAAGTTATCTGGCGCTGCAGCGCTTCGTCCACGAGCAGGGAATCGTTCAATATCAAAATCATCACGGCCCATGCTGACTGTGAAAATCATATCAATACTGTTATCTCGATACATAGGCGTGAGCAGTGATTCGATAATGCCATTATCGAAGTCTGCAAATCGGACTGGAATCATCACGGTTTCAATTTGCGCTTGCTTACCGTCAACATCGAAGGTCATTCCGTCGAGAGCTAATGCTGTCAATCCTGATGGATTACTTTGGGTAATATCTTTATCTAAAAAGAATGGGTCAAAACCTGTTAGCAAAATTTTGATGCGAGTTTCAGGCATAAAATGAATATCGCTTAAACCACGAGAAGATTTTTCGAATGCTTTAACAAGAATGTCTCGTTGCCAAGGGACGATATTATATCCGGCATCAGCGGTTTTTAAGGTTTTTCGCATGGCTAAACGGCTCCAATACAGAGCGCGATCATCATAGTTACCCGCTTTGACATCTGCAACAGCCTGCTGCCAGAGTTTGGTGCCTTGAGATGCTACCATTTGAGTAATGGCAAGCTCGTCTGTGGAAGCAATAAGTTGGTTGTCTAGCTGAGTATTGAGGTTATCAAAACGGTTAGCTACATCGGCCATGACATCCATCACTTGCGGTAGGCGAAGTTCTTCTACGTCTAGTTTGCTTGAGTCTTGTGCATAAGCAGAGTGGCTACATAGAAGTACTGCAGCAAACAAAGTGCCGGTGATTAGGGGCTTGAACATGGCTATTCCTTTAGGATGTCTTTTCGTTGTTATGGTTAATTTACCACGGCTTTGATACTAATTCATTATTGATTGCAAAGACTCTTGGCTACTGTATCGTTTGGCAAAAAAGTCTAGAAAAGCGCTGATATTATTGGCTAATTGCTTACGGCTAGAATACACACCATAAACTTTAAATGATTCCATTGGCCACTCTTGTAAAATCGGGACTAAGCTTCCCGCAGCAAGCTCTTGCTTACAGCTGTTATTGGATAGCATAGCAATACCAAAATCATCTTGCGCTAACCGCTTAACCATACTGGCACTATTGACCCTGACTTTACGCTTAAAGCTGGCCATGGTTTTTCGACTTCCTTTACCTACAGGCCAAATTGGCGCGGATAAGCTGGTGCCTAATAATATACCACTGTGCTGGGCTAACTCTTGTGGCGTCGCAGGTGTGCCTGATTTTTTGAGATATCCAGGACTTGCGACTAAAATAGGTTGGCGTTCAAATAGCAGTTTTGCGACTAAATCAGAAGATTCTAACGGACCATATTTAATAGCAATATCGTAGCCTTCGCCTACTAAGCCAACATTGCTGTCGGTAAATTGAACATCCAGTTCGATATTAGGATAAAGGCGCATAAAGCTACTACATAAGTTAGCAATCACTTCTTGGGAGAATGAGACTGGTATGGCCACTCGCAATGAACCTGAAATATCACTGTGGGTATTTTCAATAATGGCTTTTGCCGCATCGATTTCTTGACTGATAGAATCACAATGCTGAAAGAATAACGAACCAACTTGAGTGAGGCTTAAATTACGGGTGTCACGTTGCAGTAACCGCACGCCTAGCTGCTCTTCTAGTTGAGCAACCTTGCGACTAATGGTTGATTTTGGTTGTCCGATGTCTCGGGCCGCTTGTGAAAAACCTTTTGCTCTAACTACTGCTGCAAACAGCATCATACCGTTTAAATCAGGCACCTTAGCCTCACTGTCTCAAAAATGGAACAAAGCGTCTCCGATAGTTTAATGGTAATTTGACAGGGAACAAAGTTATATTTACCGTCTAAAAATTTTAGAGGCTATATAAGCAGAGGATCTTTTGATGACTAGCAAAAAGCAGCCCGTAAACAAGACAACAGCTCAAGCGGCTGATCCGCTATTTTTACAAGCGGAACATTTAGCTAAAGATTTTTCATTATTTCCTGCTCATAGCAAGCAATCTTTGGCCGAAGAAATCAAAGGATTGTTGTCTGAAGATGCAATCCAATCAAACTTAAAAGAGTTAGCGACACTCGATGTCGATACCTACGTAACGAAAGTTATTCAACCGACTCAAGATAAAAACCGCCCAAGTGCAAAACGTGTTATTGCTGATTTAAAAGGTAAGTTAATTGCCGAAAATCATCTTGGCTCGTTTTACAGTGCAGAAATCGAGTTAAACTTTGGTTCTCGTACTCGCCGTGTTGGTTTTATTGCCCAAGAAAGAACAACTGGCAATGGCGCTTGGATGCCTGAGCATCACCTAGCTGCATGTAAAGCGATTCGTCATTTTTCAGAACTATCAATGCCAATCGTTTACTTAATTGATACTCCTGGTGCCGATGCGGGTGAAGTCGCTAACAGCCAAAACCAAGCTCACACGATTTCTAAAGCGATTGCTGAAAGTGCCAACGTTGACGTACCAACTGTCGGTATCGTTATTGGTGCAGGTTACTCTGGCGGAGCGATTCCATTAGCTGCGGCCAACATCTTATTGTCACTGCGTGATGGTATTTTCAATACGATTCAGCCACAAGGTCTGCAATCTATTGCGCGTAAATACAACTTATCTTGGCAGGAATGTGCTAAATCAGTGGGTGTTTCCCCTGAAGAGCTACTGACTGCAGGTTGTATCGACGGTATTGTTGATTTCTCTCCATATGATAAAGATGAGCGCCAACATAATTTACGCCGCGCAATTATCAGCAGTATCGAAGCTGTCGAAACTGCAGCGATTAACTTTGTTCGTGATTCTGCTGATTTACGTGAGCATTACGACCGCAGTCTGACTCGTTATTTAGATCCTTCTAAGAACCTCGTTGCACTAGAAAATAACCAAGGTTTAGCTGTGGCTAGCAGCCCAACCATGCACCACAACTTATTTGGTAGTGCATACCGTTATTTACGTTACCTAACGCTGCGTAGTCGTATTCATTCAATTTCGGTTGAGCAGTACGGTCGTTTATCTAAAGTGAGTGTGCCAGAAGGTGATTTACTTGAACGTATCCAACAAGAGCAAGACAGTGTCTTCCAAGCTTGGTTATCAACACCTGATAAGCTTGTTTATGACGAAGAGCTGAATAAGCTTTGGGGTACGTTTGATAGCAAGCGTAATGAGATCTCAACTGAACGTAACGTGATCACACGTTTCATCTTAGGTGAGCCAAAAGAGAACTATAAAAAAGCCCGTAAGGCGTTATTGTTCAATATTGGTTGGTCTTTATACCACCGCTGGAAGAGTAATGCGGCCAATAACTTCAAAGGCTTAATTAAGCATCTTGAATCATTGCCTGCATCAAAAACTCAAGCGCCTTGGCCTGAATTAAACCAATTAACTGTTCTTGATATTGTGGTTAATGACGAGCTACGTGAAGATTTTATTTGGCAATGTCATAACGTCCTTATCTTTAATGCTTTATACGACAATGTTGTGCAGAACTTAGCATCGATTTCGAAAGAAGCGATGATGTCTAAGAGCCTTTCACGTGAGTCTGTAGACAAGTTACTTCATACATCTATCGATATCGCTTTGTCGAAAAATGATGATGCGAACGATAAGAACAAGTTCTACAAGTGGCTTAAATTCTTCATGGATCAATCTAACCGTGCAGAATTGCTAACGCGTGTTGAGCAATGGAAGAGTGTCGGTAACCCACAGCTGAATGACAGCTTATTTGTAATCCTGACCTACTTCTTTGAGCGCTTATTACCAGAATACTTTGATAGTGAAGAAGACCAAAGCAAATATACTGGTGCAATTAACCCTGTACGTATTGGTCGTCGTAAAGATTTCTGGAACCGTCTAACCATGGGTTACCAAGATCTACTTATCCAAAAAGTACTTCGCGATGAAAAACGCCAAGGAAAAATGGGTTGGGAGAATGTCATTGGTAAGTTCTTCAGCGAATTTGAAGAGTTAAATGGCGACAAAATGTCAGCTAACTTACTTAACTTCCCTGGTTTCCGTTTATCAATTGAAGATGCATTAGATAAAGGTATTCGCCCTTGTGGTTTGATTACTGGTGTTGCTGACTTTGAACATGGTGACAGTAAGCATCGTGTTGGTGTGGCTGTGTCTAACATCGCTTTCCAAGCGGGTGCGTTCGATATGGCAAGTGCTGAGAAATTCAGTGCGCTATTGATTGAATGTGCTAAACGTAAATTACCAGTGGTGTGTTTCATCAGTTCTGGTGGTATGCAAACCAAAGAAGGTGCTGCTGCACTATTCTCAATGGCCGTAGTAAACGACCGTATCACGCGCTTTGTCCGTGATAACGAATTACCAGTATTAATGTTTGGTTTTGGTGATTGTACTGGTGGTGCACAAGCAAGTTTCGTGACCCATCCGTTAGTGCAAACTTATTACCTATCGGGTACTAACATGCCGTTTGCAGGTCAAATGGTTGTTCCTGCGTACTTACCATCAACAGCGACCTTATCGAACTACTTGTCGAAAGTTCCTGGTGCAATGACAGGCCTAGTACACAACCCGTTCAGCGATACCTTAGATAGTCATTTATCAAGTATTGATCCATTAATGCCACTACCAACGCTGCACGCAAATGAGATTATTGCTAAAGCATTATCAAGCCTAGTGCCTGAAGTTAAAGCCATTGAAGAGAAGATTGTTCAAGACGATCCTCGTGAGTTAATGAAGCCTATCGATAAAGTTTTAGTACATGCTCGAGGCTGTACAGCGGTTAAATTGATCCGTAAAGCACACGATAACAACATTAACGTTGTGTTAGTGGCATCTGATCCTGATATGACTTCAGTCCCAGCAGACATGCTTAAGGTGAACGATAAGCTGGTTTGTATTGGTGGTAATACATCTGACGAAAGTTACTTAAATGCATATTCTGTACTAAAAGTTGCTGACTACGAAAATGTTGATGCACTTCACCCAGGTATTGGTTTCTTATCAGAAAGCCCGCAGTTTGCTGCTTTATGTGTGAACAATGGCGTTAACTTTGTTGGCCCAAGCGTACACTCAATGACAACTATGGGTAACAAGTCGAACGCTATTAAGACTTCACAAGACCAAAACGTACCTGTAGTACCTGGTTCGCATGGTATTTTGACTAATGCTGAACAAGCGGTGAATGTTGCACTTGAAATTGGCTACCCAGTATTGCTTAAAGCGGTACAAGGCGGTGGTGGTAAAGGTATTCAAGTTGTAACTAAACCTGAAGATATGATTGGTTTATTCCAAAAAACATCTACTGAAGCTGCAGCAGCATTCGGTAACGGCGATTTGTACTTAGAGAAGTATGTAACGTCTTTACGCCACATCGAAGTACAGTTATTACGTGATAAATTTGGTAACACCAAAGTATTGGGTATTCGTGACTGTTCAGTGCAACGTAACAACCAGAAAGTGATTGAAGAATCTGGTTCGACAATGCTGCCAGAAGAGCTTAAGCAACGAGTTCTTGAATACACTCGAGACTTAGGTGATGCGACTGATTACATGGGCGCTGGTACCGTTGAGTTTATTTACAACCTTGATGCTAACGAAGTGTACTTCATGGAAATGAACACACGTCTTCAAGTAGAGCATCCTGTTACTGAAGCAACCTCAGGTATTGATATTGTTAGTGCGCAGTTTGATATTGCTGCGGGCCGCTCAATTGAAGATTTAGAGCCTGTTGATCAAGGTTACGCGATGGAAGTTCGTGTGACTGCTGAAAAAGCTGCGCTTGATAGTGATGGTATTCTTCAGTTATTACCAAACCCTGGCATGATCACTGAGTGCATCATGCCTGAAGGTGAAGGTATTGAAATCATCTCTATTGCTGAAACTGGTAAAGAAGTATCGCCATACTACGATAGCTTGATTGCACAAATTATTATTCGCGGTGAGTCACGTGAAGATGTCGTCACTAAGATGTCAGCTTACCTTGATAGTGTAGTGATTAAAGGTATCGCAACAAACATTCCATTATTGAAGCTTATCCTTAAGGATGCGACGTTCAATGAAGGGGTTTACGATACTAATTACTTACCACGCTTAATGGCAGAGCTAGACGTGCCTGCATTGGTTGCTGAAATGGAAGCGGCTGCTGAAACAGTAGGTTTAGATACTGAATCACTGCGTGTTGCTGAAAGTAATGAGCTTAAAGTATTGGCACAAGGTGCAGGTATCTTCTATACGTCACCAGCACCAGGTGAGCCTGACTTCGTTAAAGAAGGTGACATTGTTACTGTGGATCAGAATTTGGCGCTTACAGAAGCGATGAAGATGTTCTCGCAAGTGACTCTAGCTGGGTTTAACCGTCAAAACGCTGTGCTTTATCCTGAAAATCAGAAATACCGTATTGAACGTATTCTAAACGGTAATGGCCAACAGGTTTCTCAAGGCGATTTATTGTTTGTTATTTTACCTATCGATGGTGAGTAACAATCAGTTAGCGTAATTGCAAAGCTATTACGCTAACTAAATTGCTTGAATAAATCCTCAGTTGAAAAACTGGGGATTTTTTATCGCTATGCAAGATTGAACTCGACACAAATTAACGTAATTAAGATTGAATTAATTGATACAAATTCGCTTTTTTGTTGCCGATTGCAGAAAAAATGTCTTACTCAACCTAGTCGCCATAAAAAATACCCGATTTGGGTCTGAAAAATTAAGTTGTTTGAAAAATAAACAATAACTTTTATTTTATTGTTTTATTTAGGAATAATGAAATTAAAGGCAATTTTTTTTTGCAAAATGTGATAATTTTTGCAAGTCCTATTTGCGCATTTGAAGGTTCCCACTTACAATATGCGCCTTAAATAACCAGATGTGCGGTGTGTCTAGCTTTTTTACATACTCCGTTTACCTCTTAACTAATCATTAAAGTTGAATCATGACCGAATTATCCAAATACAGAAACATTGGTATCTTCGCTCACGTTGACGCGGGTAAAACCACGACCACCGAGCGTATCCTTAAGCTAACCGGTAAGATCCACAAGATCGGTGAAGTACATGATGGTGAATCTACTACTGACTTCATGGAACAGGAAGCTGAGCGCGGTATTACTATTCAGTCAGCAGCAGTAAGCTGTTTCTGGAATGACCACCGTTTTAACGTTATCGACACTCCAGGCCACGTTGACTTCACTGTTGAAGTATATCGTTCGCTTAAAGTTCTTGATGGCGGTGTAGGTGTATTCTGTGGTTCTGGTGGTGTTGAGCCTCAGTCAGAAACTAACTGGCGTTATGCTAACGAATCAGAAGTTGCTCGTATCATCTTCGTAAACAAATTAGACCGTATGGGTGCTGATTTCTTACGCGTTGTTAAGCAAACTCAAGACGTTCTAGCTGCTAACCCATTGGTTATGGTTTTACCGATTGGTATCGAAGACGAATTTACTGGTGTAGTTGACCTTCTAACCCGCAAAGCGTGGATATGGGATGAAACTGGACAAGCAGAAAACTACAAGATCGAAGACGTTCCAGCTGATATGGTTGACATGGTAGAAGAATACCGTGAAATGCTAATCGAAACTGCTGTTGAGCAAGACGACGATCTAATGGAAGCTTACATGGAAGGCGAAGAGCCATCTATGGAAGACATTAAGCGTTGTATCCGTGCTGGTACTCGTACAATGGCATTCTTCCCTACTTACTGTGGTTCTGCATTCAAGAACAAAGGTATGCAGCTTCTTCTTGATGCTGTTGTTGACTACCTACCAGATCCAGTTGAAGTTGATCCACAGCCTCTTACTGATGAAGAAGGTAACGAAACTGGCGAGCACGCTTTAGTTTCTGTTGACGAGCCTTTCAAAGCATTAGCATTCAAAATCATGGATGACCGCTTTGGTGCCCTAACTTTCGTTCGTATCTACTCAGGTAAGATCAAGAAAGGTGACACCATCCTTAACTCTGCTACAGGTAAAACTGAGCGTGTTGGTCGTATGGTTGAGATGCAAGCTGATGAGCGTAACGAATTAGATTCAGCTCAAGCTGGTGACATTATCGCTATCGTTGGTATGAAGAATGTTCAAACTGGTCACACTTTATGTGATGTTAAACATCCTTGTACTCTTGAAGCAATGGTATTCCCAGAGCCAGTTATCTCTATCGCTGTAGCGCCTAAAGACAAAGGCGGTTCAGAGAAAATGGGTATCGCTATCGGTAAAATGATTGCAGAAGATCCATCTTTCCGTGTAGAAACTGATGAAGATTCAGGCGAAACCATCCTTAAAGGTATGGGTGAGCTTCACTTAGACATTAAAGTTGACATCCTTAAGCGTACTTACGGCGTTGACTTAATTGTTGGTGAGCCTCAAGTTGCTTACCGTGAAACTATCACTAAGGTAACTGAAGATAGCTACACGCATAAGAAACAGTCTGGTGGTTCTGGTCAGTTTGGTAAAATTGACTACATCATTAAGCCTGGTGAGCAAAACACTGGTTTCACTTTCAGCTCTTCAGTTGTTGGTGGTAACGTACCTAAAGAATTCTGGCCTGCAGTTGAGAAAGGTTTCGCTAGCATGATGAACACCGGTACTGTTGCTGGTTTCCCTGTGTTAGACGTTGAACTAGAACTTACTGATGGTGCTTTCCACGCAGTTGATTCGTCAGCAATCGCGTTCGAAATCGCAGCTAAAGGCGCATTCCGTCAGTCTATGCCTAAAGCCGGTGCACAACTTCTTGAGCCAATCATGAACGTTGATGTATTCAGCCCAGAAGACAACGTAGGTGACGTAATTGGTGACCTTAACCGTCGTCGTGGTATGATCAAAGACCAAATGGCTGGTGTTACTGGTGTTCGTATTAAAGCTGACGTACCGTTATCAGAAATGTTCGGTTACATCGGTTCACTACGTACTATGACATCTGGTCGTGGCCAATTCTCTATGGAATTCGCTCACTACGCACCATGTCCAAACAGTGTTGCTGAAAAAGTAATTGCTGAAGTTAAAGAGCGTGAAGCTAAGAAGTAATTCTTAACTAAACTCTATAATTAAAAACCGCTGCCTTTGCAGCGGTTTTTTTATGCTCAAAATTCAAAGCTGACAATTTATCTTTTTGGTTATTGTTAATAGTAAGCAACAAGTGTCTTTTCAAGATCGGGTGTCTTTAGCGCCTTGCTGCTTATGTATCAAGATGTAGAGTGTTGGAAAATAGTACCAAGGAAGAGTGATGATTAAAGTAAGGCGCTTTACCAAAAGCGACGTAAAGCCTTTATGGCAGCTAAAGCTGAACACTATTCACAATGTTAACCGTCAGCACTATTCGTTAGCTGAGGTGACCGCGTGGGCGCCTCATGAGTACAATGAAAGCGCTTGGGTAGAAAGAGTGACAAAAATTAATCCGTTTGTGGCTGAGGTTAATCATGTGATTGCAGGTTTTGCAGATCTTCAAGATGATGGTTATATCGATCATTTCTACTGTAGCGCAGACTTTCAGAGACAAGGTGTGGGTGCTGCATTAATGCAAGCCATCTTCAATCAGGCTTCAAAGTTAAAGCTTAACAGTTTGTATGCTGAAGTGAGTATTACCGCAAAACCATTTTTCAGCAGATATGGCTTTGTGGAAGAAGAGGCTCAAAGAGTGGAAGTTAGAGGTCAGAAGATTAATAACTTTGTCATGCGCAAAGTACTGTAAAATACTTTATAAAGTGCTTTAGAAAATTAACAGCCATCAAAAATGCCACTGTCATAGGACGGTGGCATTTTATTGCTTGCACTATACAGACTCAATAAAGCTTAGTTAGTGTGAGTGTTACCAACAATGGCTTCTTTGTTGTCAGCTTGAGCAACGTGACACTGGACGCAGAAGTAGTACTTATCGTCAAATTCGCCATCAGCTTTCACGTGAGATGCATCAACAGGCGTAGCTTTCATACGCGCTGCTTTCTCTGTGCTGTGACACGATAAACAACCATTTTTCTTCATGGTAATTTTATAAGAGTCTTTGTGCGGGATGAGTGGTGGCATATGCACAAATGTTCTTTCTAATGATTTACCACGGCTTGGGTAAGTCGCTTTAGCGTCTGCTGGCATTGTTGCTGTAATGGCTACATCGCCAGCTAGTGATTTAACAGTCACAGGAGCTGCTGTTTCTGGTGCTTGTTGACCTGAGCATGCGCTAAGACTGAGCACTATCGCAGCAAGGCTGAGTATTTTCTTCATGGTTTACACTCCGTCATATCCATTATTTTTTGTAAATGGATAGAGAAAATTAGTGATTGCGATGCCTATATTCCGTTTGATAAGACATCGCTTCAGTCAAGTTAGGCTTTAACAATCTTCACAGGACACTTCTTGAAATCCGTTTCTTTCGATAATGGATCCGTTGCATCAAGTAATAGTTTGTTTACCAGCTGTCTAGCATCAAAGAATGGCATAAATACCACGCCGACAGGTGGCTTGTTACGGCCTTTGGTTTCAACACGAGTTTTAACTTCACCGCGTGGAGAAATCACTTTCACTTCATCACCATTTTTAAGACCGCGATTGCTCGCATCTTTAGGATGCATGAATACTTGTGCATCAGGGTATGACTTATGTAGTTCAGGTACACGGGCTGTCATACTGGCGGTATGCCAATGCTCAAGTACGCGACCGGTTGACATCCATAGGTCAAACTCTTCATTTGGCTCTTCAGCAGCAGGCTCGAATGGCAGAGCAAAAATCACTGCGCGACCATCAGGCTTGCCGTAGAAGTTATAACCTTCACCCGCTTTAACGTATGGGTCACTGCCTTCAACAAAACGACGAACCGTTTCGGTACCATTGACTACAGGCCAACGTTTACCGCGGTTTTCATGATAGTTGTCAAATGCATCTAAATCGTGACCGTGTCCACGACCAAACTGAGCATATTCTTCAAACAGACCTTTTTGAAGGTAGAATCCGAATGCATCGTTTTCGTCGTTGTAGTCGCCTTTACATTCAGAAGTAGGGAATTTATCCACTACGCCGTTCGCAAACAAGATGTCATATAAAGTCTTTTCAGCGTATTCAGGCTTTTTAGCAATTAACTCTGCAGGCCAAACTTCTGAAACCTTAAAGCGCTTAGAGAACTCAACAAGCTGCCATAAGTCAGACTTAGCGCCTTCAGGTGCTTTAACTTGCTGATGCCACATATGAGTACGACGTTCTGCATTACCATATGCACCTTCTTTCTCAACCCACATCGCAGTAGGAAGAATCAAGTCAGCTGCTGTTGCCGTTACTGTAGGATATGGATCAGACACCACAATGAAGTTTTCAGGGTTGCGGAAGCCTGGGTAAATTTCATCGTTAATGTTTGGACCGGCTTGCATGTTATTGGTACACATAGTCCAGTAACAGTTTAGTTTGCCATCTTTAAGCATACGGCTTTGAAGAACAGCATGGTAACCAGGTTTAGGCGGAATAGTGCCTTCTGGTAATTGCCATAAATCTTCAGTCATTGCACGATGCTTAGGATTTGCCACTACCATATCAGCAGGGAGACGGTGAGCGAATGTACCGACTTCACGAGCAGTACCACAAGCTGATGGTTGGCCAGTTAATGAGAACGGGCTGTTACCTGGAGTGGCAATTTTACCGGTTAACAAGTGAATGTTATAAAGCATGTTATTTGCCCAAACACCACGAGTATGTTGGTTAATACCCATAGTCCATAAGCTCATGATCTTGATGTTAGGATCAGCATATGCTTTAGCCATTTCTTCAAGATTCTCAACAGGCACGCCACTCATCTCAGATGCGTATTCAGCAGTATAAGTACTGACAAACTTTGCGTATTCTTCAAAAGAGATAGGCTTAGACTTACCATTACCAGGGTTTTTCGCTTTCTTCTCAAGAGGGTGCTCAGGGCGAAGGCCGTAACCGATATCAGTCACACCTTCTGCGAAGTTTGTGTGTTTGCTAACGAAGTCTTTATTAACCGCATCGTTTTGAATGATGTAGTTAGCAATGTAGTTCAAGATAACTAGGTCAGACTGTGGCTTAAACACCATCGCGTTATCAGCTAATTCAAAGCTACGGTTTTCGAAAGTAGAAAGCACGTGAACCTTGCTGCCAGCATGGCTTAAGCGACGGTCAGTTAAGCGTGACCATAGAATTGGATGCATTTCTGCCATGTTCGCGCCCCAAAGCACGAAGTGATCTGCCGCTTCGAAGTCGTCATAACTACCCATTGGCTCATCAATGCCAAAAGTACGCATGAAACCACCTACCGCCGATGCCATACAGTGACGAGCGTTAGGATCGATGTTGTTGGTTAAGAAGCCAGCTTTATGCAATTTAGATGCAGCGTAGCCTTCCCAAATGGTCCATTGACCAGAACCAAACATACCAACTGAAGTCGGGCCTTTTTTAGCGATGCTTTCTTTCCACTTGTCAGCCATAGTGTCTAGAGCAACATCCCAACTAACAGGAGTGAATTCGCCTTCTTTGTCATACTTGCCATCTTTCATTCTTAATAATGGCGAAGTTAAACGGTCCTTACCGTACATGATCTTAGAAAGGAAGTAGCCTTTAACACAGTTAAGACCTTTGTTTACAGGGCTTTCTGGGTCACCTTGAGTCGCAACAACTTTACCGCCTTTTGTTCCGACTAATACACTACAACCTACACCACAGAAACGACATGGGGCTTTATCCCATTTAATTTCTGCAGATTTTTCTTCTGCTTGAACCATTTTGATTGGTAAGGCAAGCCCAACAGCCGACGCGGCTGCAGTAGCGGCATTGGCTTTTAGAAACTCGCGACGGCTTATGCTCATGGTGTTTCCTCACTCTTTGCTGTTAGTTGATAACCTTGAAAGGTTAATCATCGTTTTATATGCCAAATAATGGCTTTATTCATCTCTATAATGTTGAGTTTAAACCTCACATTTATCATGGGTATACCTCGCAATGAGTATACTGGGGATTTATTGTCGTAGATCACATTTTATCATGTGATCTATAACACATTTTAGAAGTTACTCAGTCACTTATTTAGCTGGTGTTAATTTAAGCGATACATTGATTCTAGGTGAAGATGGGAGAAAATGAAGGGGAAGTAGTAGATTTAAATGGTTTTATTGATTGTTTTTATTTTGTTCATAAGTTGGTTTTAATTTAATCATTCACTCTTTATTCTCTTACCATTTACCTTAGTGCTTTCTGTGCGGATTGTTTAGTGTGTATCACATAGGGAGTAACGCACACTAATATCCAGTTAACTCCATATAACCATTGCCATTATGGCTGCCAATAACGTTAATGGGACCTTCCCAATAAGCAATGGATAATGGCATATTGCTATCAGGGTTTAGCGCACTGATAGTGACATCGATTTGCTCACTATTTATTGCTAGCTGCCAACTAGTGGGGTAGTTGCCACTGTCGGTTTGCTGCCAATTAATAGGCGTCATTGAAATATCATCAGGTGATTGCGAACTATTGATATTTCGTCCTGAGCCGTCAGAAAACATTCGTCTAGCACTATAAAAATCGGGCGTATCTTCATTTGCGCCGCGAAGCTGAAACACCATTAATGCAGAGCCATCATTTAATCTGATGGAAAACCAGTCCCAACCTTGTTGGGCTTTGGTGAGAAATTGTGAACTCCACTCTCTATCTAACCAAGCTTTACCAGAAACCAATTCTTGTTTTCCGTTGCGTGTAATCGTGCCAGTTAGATCTATAAATGGTTGGCTATAGTAATAGGAGGCGACGGCAGCATCAGCACTTTTAATGCTGTAACCCTTATTACCTTGCAGTTGCATTGGAGCGTGACTTATTAAAGACAACTGATAACTAAAATCGTCGTTTGCTACAGATAATGTCGCAGGAAAAAGCCCATCCGATTCACTAATCCATTGCCAGTTATCTAATTTTGCAGTGAATGGCTGGGCACTAATAGTGGCAAGGTTTGGATGGCCTCGAGACCATTTTTCGGCTGCTTGATGATTACTTTTTGAGGTTAACGCGGCATGAGCCATATACATCTGTGATGTTGCCCAATTAGTTTTTTTATCATCGCTTGAGCTATTAGTTGCAAGTGCAATTCTAAATTGTGTCCATTGAATACCAAGTTGCTCACCTGTTTGTGTTTGCATGTTGGCGGTTAAATACCACCATTCTTGACGGAAATTGTCATGGCTTTGGTGATCGGCAGGAAAAGAAAATTGATAATCAGGTGTGACACTGTCGTAATCTTCCATTTGTGAAGGTGACTCACCCAATAAACCGCCCATACTAATAGTTGTAGCGGGCTCAGGCTGACAAGCCACTAACATCAATAAAGCTGGCAACAGTAGCCATGAAATGGTTCTTTCAAGCTTGGCTTTAACAGATACAACAAATGATGGACAGATTATCGGTTTCATAAGGCCTCCTGCTGCAAACTATTAATCAGCGGCTTTCTTGTTTGCCAGTAAAGTGGAATTGCAATGGCGACAGCGCTAGTGGTTAAAGCTATAAACACCACTCGAATATAAGCTTGCCAGTCCCATAACATGGCGATACTCCAGCCGAAGGCTTGTAAGGTCACTTTGTTAATTAGTAAGTACCCCAAAACGGCGCCAGTAGGTAATGCTACCAAGCATGTGAGAAGCACAATGAGCTGCATCTGCACAAATGTCATGATTCTTAACTTGCCTTTGCTTATTCCTAAAGCATAAAGCTTAGCCAGTGGTGCTTGCCTAGCTTGGGTTAACATTAAACAAGCGCTGAACAAGCCAATGGCCGCAACCATCAAGGTTAAGCTGTTGAGCACCATGGTAATAGAAAACGTTTGTTTGAACATGGCGATGGCTTGTTGCTTTATCTTGGCTTGGTTGTACATTTGCGCGTTAGAGATTAGTTTACTGTCGACTAACAATTGCTCAAGTTCGCTGATGTCACCTTGGTAACTGGCTGCAATACTTTTGGGTTTTTCGGGTAAACCTACTTTTTTCCATAATTCCTGGTCAATGACGACTTGGCCTTTAGGATTACCATAATCAAAAAATATTCCGCCAATGGTGGGTAATGTGTCACTAGATCCCAAGGTATTTCGAGATAATTGTGAGCTCGAGGTTTGTATAAAAGCTTCTATTTCAAAAGTGTCACCAAGGTTTAAACCGTATTTTATGGCGATAGGCTCACTGATGAGGATTTGATTGCCTAATTGAAATTCTTGCCATAAATCACTGGTTTGAGATTTTAATGAGCTGGTGACTTTGGTTGAGTATAAGTCACGGGTTACCAATTCAACTGGCATATTTTGATACTGTGACTGAACAGTCCACTGGGTATAAACACCACTGACTTTTTCTTTATCGCTTAAAAAGTCTTGTATATCGAGAATTTTATCGCCTGAAGGGCGCATGTATAAGTCAGCATGTAGACGGCTTTCGAGCCATGTTTTTAGGGTGACTTCAAAGCTTCCCACTAAGGTATTCATAGAGATATTGGCCGTTAACGCTAATAGCATTGCCATCATGGCAAGCGATAAAGGCCCGATTAACTCTTTGGTTTCAGCAATCATGTAATGCCATATACCCGCTGGGAAGATATGTGCGAGCCATTGGCTTATTTTGTATATGGTAAGCGGCAGCAAAAGAGGGATTGCGATAATCACCACGCCCATTAACCCTAAACTGACTTGGTACTGCTTGGCAAAAGGAAAGGCAATCGCGCAAGCAATTAGACTCAGTACTGCAAGGATAAATTGAACCTTATGGGTTCGAACGAGGTGGCGAACCTGGTTAGTTTTAGTACTTATTCGTGCAAGGGGTTGATTGGTGAGTTGTCTATATAGAGGTAAGCAAGCTAATAGTCCGGCAAATAAAGTCAGCCCAATTGCTTGCGCTAACCATTGCCATTGCCATGAACCCGGCATAAGTCTAGCACCGTAGAGTTGCTCTAAGGTCATTGCCACCATAGGTTGTAGCCACAAACTTAGTTGCAGTCCAAGGATAAAACCGATTATTGAACCAATTATAACCAGTAGCATTAGTTCGCAAATTAATGCCAGCATTAAACGTTTTTTTTGAATGCCCAACTGAAGCAATTGCACCAGTAATTTTTGCCGCTTCATTAAACTGTAGCGCACCCCGTTATAGGCGATGAAAAGTCCAACTACAAATGCCAACATACTCATGGCATTGAGATTCAAATGAAAACTACGAGTGAGCTCTTGTAGAGCTTGGCCTTGATCTTGTTCGGTAATATTAGCTTGTTCTTGAAGCAGGTTTTGCTGATTAATACGTTTAATCAATAACTCAGGATTATCAAATAACGCAATGTAAGAGAGCTGGTTTGGCTGATGTAATAGTTTTTGTGCCAGTGAAATATCAGCCACGATGGCGTTACCTAGACCAAAATCATCATTTAATCCGATGACGTCTAGTTTGATAGTGGCAGCATTCTCCTTGCTGGAATCTTGCAAATAAAACTCACCATTAGGGGCGATTTTATCTGCCAAGGACTCACTCATTAATAGAATGTTTTCAGCCGCGAGTAATCTAGCTATAGGGATATTAGGGTTAACAAAGGCGTTATTTTGACTGGCGTTATCATCTGCATTGTTGTCACTTGATGTTGTCTGGTTAACTTGTAAATTGATTGCTGCAAATAAATCACTGCCTTGAATTTGCCAGCGTCTTCCTTGTGAGTCGACTACAAGGCCATTCACAATGGCTAAGGCGTTGCTTATGCCAGATTGACGTAATCTAAAATAAACTTGCTCATTAAGGTAACGCTCTCCGGCTGTAGGTGTAATAAGTAAACTGGCTCTTTGGCTTAGGAGTTCAGTTGCTTCACTATAACTTCGAACAGCATTCTCGTTAGTTGATTTAACCCCAATAAGTAAGGTCACAGCTAAGATTATGCCAAGTAAAATAGCGCCAGCTTGCAAAGGCGCATGCCGGTAATGGGCAAAGAAAACACGTAAACTAAAACCTATCTCAGATAATGTATTTATCTTGGACACAATTGGTTTGTTAGCATCGTCAGTTTGAGCACGAATATTACTCATGGATTTTACCTTGCTCTAAATGCCAACGTCTGTGCATGTAATTGGCGCAAGTATTACTATGAGTCACCATCAAAACTGTTGTGTTAGCCATTTGTGCTAATTCACATAGCAATTGCATGACTTGTTGGCCGGCTTTTTCATCAAGGTTGCCCGTTGGTTCATCTGCGAGTAGTAATGCAGGTTGATGTACGAGTGCTCTAGCAATGGCAACACGTTGTTGTTGGCCACCGGATAAGGTTTCGACGGGTCTTGATAGCACCTCAGTGAGTGCAAGTTTATCAATCAGTTCATCGCACCAAGGGCTCCATTTCAACTGATTCAATTGTAATGGAAAGCGGATATTATCGATGACATTTAATGGGGTAAGTAGATTAAATTGCTGAAATACAATACCGAGTTGCTGACGACGAAAGTCACTCCAATGATTGTCCTGCCATTGCTCAGCTTGTTGACCTAATAGCTGCAGTGCACCAGAATCGATTCTTTCAAAACCTGCAATAATATTAAGTAGGGTGCTTTTCCCAGTTCCACTTGGCCCTGTTAGTGCAATGGTGTCTCCGATGTTCAATGTTAAATCGACGCAATCGAGTACTTGATGATATTGGTCACCATCAGTAAACCCTTTTGATACCTGCGTTAGTTGGCTGACAACTTGGCTCACATCGCTTCGCATAACAAGATCCAGTAAATCAATTAATTACATCATCATACGATAGTTTCGATCTTAAGGATCGATCTTAAAAGGGAATTTTAAATTCATTAAAAATAGTTCAGAAAATATATTGCGACTTTAGTTGTATCTAATGGCGACGATGACTAGCCTTTAAAGGGAGTAAGCTTATACTGAGTGTGGATTGTTTAGATGTATTTGTAATTGCAATCATAGGCTTAAGGTTTATAGTGGTAAGAGTGTTTTTTGAGCAGTTTAATCCTTCTTATGATGTATTGGTAATTATCAAACCATAACGTAATGTGAATGTTGCTGTAGTAAGCCAAGTTATGGATATCAGCAGGGTTAACTTGACGACAACCTAATTTCGACTTGTTAATGAGACTTGTATTTATGGATAAAAATAAGCAAAAGCTTCATAGTTTTCGAAGTCGAATTTTGGCTTATATTGCCTTGCCATTGATTTTAATCATGGCATTAGTATATGGGTTTAATGGCTGGATTAATTACCAAGAACATGAAAATGATGTCTATGATCGTTTAGAGCAACAAGCTGTTCTTTCAGCCAATCATCTTAATTTTGTTCTGGACTCAGTTCAAAATACCACTCGTGGTTTATCTGATTACTTAACTTATATCGATAGTGATGATTTATATGATGATATCGATAAAGTTGAAAACTTACTTATCAACCGACTCGAACGTAATCCTAGTATTTTTGGTAGCGCAATTGCTTACCGTCCCAACTTTTTAACTCAAAAGCTGCGTTATGCTCCGTTTGCTTACCGTGAAGGTAACAAGATCCATATTATGGATATTGGGGCAGAAGCGTATGACTACACTGATGGAAGTTGGAGTTGGTGGACTGACGCGATGGCAAGCAAAACCGGAGTATGGTCAGAGCCTTATTTTGATGAAGGCGCTGGTAACATCTTAATGATGACTTACTCTAAAGCCTTTGGAGCTGTTGATGCTCGATATGGTGTTGTTACCGCCGATCTTGCATTAAACAACTTACCAAGTTTGATGAAAATCCCCAGTAAAAATCTCGTGATTCTTGACAGTAATGATCAGATTATTTTTTACGATGAAAAGAATAGTGACTTAAAAGGTAGCAGTGATAGGTGGCTATCTGACAACCCTCAAAATGACCAATTAAAATCACTTTTAACCAATAATATAGCAGGGCAAACTGAAGCGGTAACCGTTTCTGGTGACCGTTTTCTTGTTAGTGTTGCCAATGTTTCGTCGTTAAAATGGCAAGTGGTTATTGCTACCAGTGATAGTGAACTTAGACAATACTTTTTGTCTAATTTTTCAAGATTAGCATTCATATTATTACTCTTATCTATTGCGCTGTTATTAACGAGTATTCTTGCTTCCAAGCGTCTAAGTCGACCCTTAGAAAATCTCGAAAATGGCATTATGGATTTTGGGGAAGGTAGGATAGATCGCCTAACTGCCGATCGTTCTAATATTTCCGAGGTATCAACATTAACCCAAAAATTTAACCAACTAGCTGCTTTGCTTGAAGAAAGAGAGTTGGCATTAAAGGACTCTACCGGTAGTCGTTTCGCAAGCTTAATCGATGGTATGAGTGATAAATCATTTTATTGTTCATTAGATGCTAATGGGCAATTAGCTCAAGTGAGTGATGGGGTTAAAAAGGTGTTGCAAGTCGATGCCGACACACTAAAACGCAAGTACCAACGTATGTTTACCAGTGATCCAATTAATGAAGCTAATTGGAATTACATGGAACAAGCACTTGAGGGCAAATCGGTGCCAGCCCATCAAGTTGAAATGCTCGCTGGTGATAGTGAAATAAGACGCTTAGATGTTTTCATGCAACCTTTAGTTGCCGACTCTGGTGAGCTAATTTCTGTAGAAATGCTTTTTACCGATGTCACCGAGCAATTCTCTGCTGCAGTATGGTCAAATGCAGTAATCGAGTCATCACCACAAGCGATGTTAATTGTGGATGAGCAGGGGGGGATTATTTTTACCAATACCCGCTGCCAAGAGTTATTCGGATATTCAGCTGATGCACTATTAAAGCTTAATGTGGAGTTGTTATTTCCTGAGCGATATAGGAGCAAACATGATGCTGTAAGAGCAGTGTTTTTAGAGCAAGGACTAACACGTTTCACTACACCTAAAGAAGGCTGGGTTGCATTAAAGTCTGATACATCTGAAATGCAGGTGGAAATTAATTTAGCCTTATTGCCTATTGCACATGACGGCAAAAAACAAATAGCGGCAACCATCCGTGATTTAACGAATCAAATGGCAATAGAAAGAAAGATCAAAGATAGCGAAAGTCGATTTAGAGGCTTGGTAGCAAATATTCCAGGGGCAATTTACCGAACTCGAATTGGTGATCATTGGATTATGGAGTATGTCAGTAACAATATTGCTGATATTACTGGTTATCCAGCATCTGACATTATTGAAAGTAACAAGCTGCAATTTAATACCATTATTCATCCTGATGATGATGCAGCTTGTTTTGCTGCAATATCTGAGGCAATTAACACTCAGCAAAGTTTCGATGTTGAGTACCGTATTTATCACCGTGATGGCAGTATCAAATGGATACAAGAAAAAGGTAAAGCCAGCTATGACGAGCAGGGCACACCTTTATGGTTTGACGGCAGCATCAATGATGTTACTGAAAGAAAAAGTGCCCTTGAAACCATCCAAAACTCTCAAAAACAATTAGAGAATATCACAGAATCCTTACCTAATTTAGTTTACCAAATGATATGGCATTCAGAGACTGAGCGGGAGTTTAGCTTTTTATCAGAAGCCTGCATAAGCATCATTGGATTTCCACGTGACATGTTAATGCAAGATTTTGATTTATTGATTGGTCGAATTATTGATAGCGAAAGACAAACCGTCATTGATGATCTATCGGGTAAAAGTACACAGGGCCTTCATTGGGTCACAGAATTTAGATATCGACATCCTTCAGGTGAAATTATCTGGCTGCAAGCTGGGGCGAAAGGTCAGGCGTTAGCCAATGATGCAGTGCTCTGGAATGGCTACTTAATGGATGTCACTGACAGGAAAAATGCCGAAAATCGCCTTGCAGACCGAGAAAAGCATTTACGAACCCTGCTTAACACCGCGGAAATGGGCATTGTGAATATCGATATTCATGGTGTGATCATTAATTGTAATGAACACTTTGGTCGTAATATCGGCATTAACTCAAATGATTTAGAAGGTAAGCTCTTTTTCGAGTTTATGGCCGTCGAGGATAAAAAACTCGCCAGAGAAAGATTTGAACTGTTAGTCAGTGGCGCTTTTGATAATTTTAATATTGAACCGAGAGTGCTCAGCCAAAGCGGTGAAGCTATTTGGATGGACATGACCTTTGCTGCGCTTAAGAGCGATCAAGGTGAAGTGACTTCATCTGTAGTTTCTATGGCTGATATTACCAGCTTAATGACGGTCTCGAACGAGTTAAAACAAGCGAAAGATGATGCGGATGCGGCAAGTAAAGCCAAGAGTGACTTTTTAGCTAACATGTCACACGAAATTAGAACACCTATGAATGCGATTATTGGTATGTCTCATCTGTGTTTACAAACGGACTTAGACAAAAAACAGCATAATTTCGTTGAAAAAATTGAGCGTGCATCAAAATCCTTGCTTGGGATCATTAACGATATTCTGGACTTTTCAAAAATTGAAGCCGGCAAAATGGAAATTGAGATAGTGCCGTTTCAGCTTGATACCATGCTGGAAGATCTCAGCGATATGTTTGCCGCAAAAGCCGCCGATAAACAATTGGAGTTGTTGTTCTCTGTTGCGCCCAATATCCCTAGTCACTTAATGGGCGATCCGTTGAGATTGAGTCAAGTGCTGATTAATTTGATGAATAATGCCATCAAGTTTACTGAGCGGGGCGAAGTGATCCTCGCGATTGAATCTATCACTCAGCAAGGTGATGAACTCGAACTTAAGTTTAGTGTTAGAGATAGCGGTATTGGCCTCACTCCTGAGCAGTGCAATAAACTGTTTAAGTCATTTAGCCAAGCTGATAGTTCAACCACCAGAAAATATGGTGGTACTGGCTTAGGCTTAGCGATTTGTAAGCAACTGGTTGAGCTCATGGGCGGTGAAATTGGAGTTGAAAGCAAGCGTGGTATAGGTAGTACATTCTACTTCACTGCTAATGTGAGTCAGGCTGACGACTTACAACTGAAGGTCACTCAAGAGTTGGAAGGAATGGAGATATTGGTTGTTGATGACAATCAAACCGCCCGAGATATTTTGCAAACTATGCTTACCAGTATGGGCTTTAATGTGGCGCTAGCCAAAGATGGTACAGAGGCTATATCCAAGTGCCATTCTAACGATTATCAACTAGCCTTAATAGATTGGAAAATGCCGGGTCTTGATGGATTAAAATCTGCTGAGACGATTATCAATCAAAGCGCTAATCCGCCATTGACGATTATGGTATCGGCGCATGCAACTGCTGAGTTTACTGATTCAATTAATCGCTTGGGCATTAATGGCTACATAACCAAACCAGTGAGTGCTTCACGTTTGCTTGATGCCATTATGTCAGCTCTAGGCAAGCAGGGGCATATGCCTGTGAGAGCGAAAGCCACTGAGCTTAATGAAGCTTTGTTAGACCAGCTCAAAGGCAAGAAAATATTGTTAGTTGAAGATAACGATATGAACCAAGAAGTCGCCACTGAGTTTTTAGAGCAAGTGGGGATTGAACTCACCATTGCTGACAATGGCCAAATTGCATTAGACAAACTTAACCAGCAAGACTTTGACTTAGTATTGATGGATTGCCAGATGCCTGTGATGGATGGTTATACAGCAACAGAGCATATTCGTAAAAATGCGGCTTACGAGCTATTACCTATTATTGCCATGACCGCAAATGCGATGGCGGGTGATAAAGAAAAGTGCTTAAACGTTGGCATGAATGATCATGTGGCAAAACCCATAGAAGTTTCTTTACTGTATCAAACTTTAATTAAATATTTGGGCGAAAATAATGTCGCTATCGAGTTAGCCAGCCCACAAAAAGCATCTGTAGATATAGTGGAAACATGGCCACAGCATCCTGATATTGATGTCGACCGTGGGTTACAGTTAGTACAAAACTCAGCGAGATTGTATCGAAAGATTTTGACCCGTTTTGTCGAAGGGAAACGCAATATTGCATCGCAAATATCTACAGCTGTAGAAACTAATAATCGAGATGACGCTATTCGTTTTGCCCATACGCTAAAGGGAGTATCTGGAAATTTAGCAAGCAATAAACTCTCTGAACTTGCTCAGGAACTTGAAAAGAACTTGATTGACGAAGTTGAGTTTTCAGTTGAACTTAATGCCACAGACGAATTGGTTCAATCATTATGTGACGCGATAGATTTATGGCTGAATAATAATGAGCTAAAGGAAAGTGTTGAATCGATTGAACTCATTAGCAATGACGCCTTTGTTGAGTTATTAGATAAGCTTTTAGAGTTACTAGATGAAGGCGATGCTAGTGCAACAGATATGATTGATAGCTTACAGCAACAAGTGAGTCAGCAAACTTGGCAACAGTTAAAACCAGTTGGGTTAATGATTAAAGGTTATCAATTTGAAGATGCGTTAGAGCAGATAAAGCAATTACGGCAGAATCTTAATTCATCGACAGATTAATATAAACAAGGAATATAGGTAATTAACATGGAAAAAGCGACCGTGCTGATAGTTGATGATACTCCTGAGAATATTGATATCTTAGTGGGGATTCTGGGAGCCGATTACAAAATTAAAGTCGCTATTGATGGGCCTAAAGCCCTTGCATTGGCACAAAAATCCTCTCCTGATTTGATATTGCTAGATGTAATGATGCCAGGAATGAATGGTTACGAAGTCTGTCAAAAATTGAAAAGTGAGCCATTAACCTGTCACATTCCCGTGATTTTTGTTACCGCCCTCGCTGATACTGAAGATGAGACCCAAGGTTTCGCTCTCGGTGCTGTTGATTATATTACTAAACCTGTAAGTCCAGCTGTTGTTAAGGCAAGGGTAAAAACTCATTTAAGTTTGTATGACCAAAAGCGGCTATTAGAATCAGAAGTTGAGCTTAGAACTAAAGAGCTTAGAGAAACACGCTTTGAAATTATTCGAAGGCTAGGGCGAGCTGCAGAATATAAAGATAATGAAACAGGTTTGCATGTAATACGTATGAGCCATTATGCCAGATTACTTGCCATCGCAGCAGGCCACTCTTCGCGCTTTTGTGAGTTGTTATATAACGCAGCGCCTATGCATGATATTGGCAAAATAGGCACTCCTGATGCCATTTTAAGAAAACCGGGGAAGCTTGATGCGGATGAGTGGAAAGAAATGCAAGCTCATGCGGCTATAGGCGCTGAGATTATTGGCGATCATGACGATCCGTTATTGCAAATGGCTAAACGTATTGCCCTAAGTCATCATGAGAAATGGGATGGTAGCGGTTATCCCAATGGACTTAGTGGAGAGGAAATCCCTATTGAAGGGAGAATAATTGCTATTGCGGATGTATTTGATGCGTTAACATCAGCGCGGCCTTACAAAAAAGCGTGGACGGTTGAAGATACTATGGGTTTAATCGAAAAAGAGTCCGGTAAACATTTTGATCCAGAGCTGGTGGAGAAGTTTAAGTCGGTATTAGATGATGTGAAAACGATTAAAGCACAACATGAAGAAACATTTTGATTTGGTTCAAATAAACCATTACGTGATTTAGAAATGTAAAAAGGATAAATACTTAAGGTATTTATCCTTTTTTGCTAAAGCGCCTAAAACATATTTTGCTAAGCACTTAACTTACTAGCACTTAACTTACTAGCGTTTAACTAAATAAGCGGCCTAGATAACCATTAGTCTTCTAAAGAGTATGGTAATGGAATAACACTTAGCTCGCTTGCTGCATCTTCTTTAATACGCAGCTTGGCATTATTTTCGGTGTCGTTGGCAAGCACTGCAGTCAGCAACACTTTGCCATCTTGCTGCACGGATTCAATCACTTTACCTGCACGTCTAAATCCATCTTCATCAGCGATTTCTATCTGAGATTCACTGGTGACAGTTTCTGAAGTGGTACCTGTAAGAATGTATAACGCACGTTTATTGCCGCCACGATATTTCATTCTTGCGATCGTTTCTTGGCCCATGTAACAGCCTTTTTCAAAGCTAATGCCATTGACGGCTTGTACGTTACACATTTGAGGCACAAATTCACCACTGTGGTTAGCATCAATATTGGCGTAGCCTGACTTTATCTCAAGAGCTTGCCAAGTCGATGAATTTTGTAACGTTTGATTTGAAGCTGTAACCAGTTCAATAGCTGTTTCATTGTTAGTGATGACGATAAAGCGTTCATTATCTTTAACGATAGTCGCATTATCAAACCTGCTTAATTCAGCGGTGACATCACCGAATTGTTGAGTGATAAATGTTTCAGCATTTGCTCCAGCAAAGCCAAGAATGACTTTTTCTGCACTGACATCTGTTAACTCAGCTTTACTGAAAACCGCATACTTTTGCCACTGGGCAAGGCTTAGAGGCAGTACAGAAACAGGCAGCAGTACCATGAGTTGATCTTCATTGGCAAAAGTTCTAAAGCTTGAAAGCATTTTACCTTTAGCATCACAATGTGCGCCCCAGCGCCATTGATCATCTTTTAAAGATACTATGTCAGTTGTCACTTGACCGTGAATAAAAGTTTTACCTTGTTCACCGGTAATTTCAATTAAGCCTAAATGAGTGAGATTGGCGACTAATAAGTCTGGGGAAGTGTTTAAAAAATCCCAATCAGGCTGCGCAGTTGCAAGTGTCATAAACTAATTCCTAAGATGACCAACAAAGATATGGCTTGAGTGTAACGGAATTCAGTTACGCTCAAAAGAAAAAGCTATCTTCAATTGAATGAAGATAGCTTTATTTCACACTTTATATGCCTAGTTAAATGGCAATTTTTCAATGCTCGATTTTAAAATAAAACACGAGTTCGAATCGTGCCTTCAATCGCTTTTAATTCGCCAAGAGCTTGTTCTGCTTGATTAGAATCAACCTCCATAACAACGTAACCAATTTCTGCAGTTGTTTGCAGGTATTGGGCCGCGATGTTGATGCCTTTTTCTGAAAAGGCTTGGTTAATCTTAATCAGTACACCAGGACGGTTATGGTGAATATGCAGTAAACGCGATGTGCCTTTGTGCTGAGGTAAAGAGACTTCTGGGAAGTTAACCGCAGACACTGTAGAGCCGTTATCAGAATATTTGGCTAGTTTCCCAGCGACTTCAATCCCAATATTCTCTTGGGCTTCAGCTGTGCTACCACCAATATGCGGGGTAATTATGACGTTGTCTTGACCACGTAATGGGCTAATAAACTCATCATCATTTGATTTAGGCTCAACTGGGAATACGTCAATTGCTGCGCCAGCAAGGTGTTCTGATTTTAATGCGTTTGAAAGTGCATCAATATCAACAACGGTGCCACGAGAAGCATTAATGAAAATGCTTTTTTCTCGCATTTGAGAGAACTCTTTCTCGCCAAACATATCTTTTGTTTGCGGAGTTTCTGGAACATGTAAGCTGATAACATCAGCCTCGCCCAATAATTGTTCCAAAGAGTGGATTTGGTTAGCATTACCTAAAGGTAACTTATCTTCGATATCGTAAAATACGACTCGCATACCTAGGGTTTCAGCAAGAATGCCTAACTGTGTACCAATATGCCCATACCCAATCACCCCAAGAGTTTTACCACGGACTTCATAACTGCCACTTGCACTTTTTAACCAACCGCCACGATGAGCATGGGCATTTCGTTGTGGGATCCCACGCATTAGCATGATGATCTCACCTAATACGAGTTCTGCGACCGAGCGAGTATTTGAAAACGGTGCATTAAATACAGGTACACCGAGCTTTTCTGCTGCAGCAATATCGACTTGGTTAGTACCAATACAAAAACAGCCAATGGCGACTAATTTCTCAGCATGGTTTAACACGTCTGCAGTTAATTGAGTGCGGGAACGTAAACCGACAAAGTGTGCATCTTTAATGGATTGCAGCAGCTCATCTTCTGGTAAAGATGCTTTGTGGTATTCAATATTTGTGTAACCTGCACGCTCAAGTACATCGACCGCAGTTTGGTGGACGCCCTCCAACAGCAGGATTTTTATTTTATCCTTGTCAAGCGAGTGTTTCGCCATGATATGGGTACCCTCTTATCAATAGTTATGCTTATGTTATGCTGATATAAACGCTCGACCAAAATAGCACTTTTTTTAACACTTGTAGAGGGCTAGATGGCTAAAGTTAATATTCTAATTCTAGAACAATATCATCTAAGAGGGATTTAGTTTGAATAAGAAAGTTATATGGATAGTAATTTATTGTGCAGTGTTAATTTGGTCGGTGACTTCGCCTAAAGATATGTTCACTTGGTGGTTAGAAGCACTTCCTGCTTTATTGGCTATTCCTATCTTATTTTTCACTCGCAAGCGATTTCCCTTAACGTCACTTTCTTATGTATTAATTCTGGTTCATTGCTGTGTGTTACTGGTCGGTGCGAAATATACCTACGCTGAAGTGCCTTTGTTTGACTGGATTGCTGAGTGGATGGGAAGTGACAGAAATAACTATGATAAAATTGGCCATTTAGCCCAAGGCTTTATTCCCGCGATTCTAGCTCGTGAAGTTTTCTTAAGAAATCGAGTTTTACAACCCGGTTACTGGTGCCAATTTTTATCGGTGTGCTTTGTGTTAGCTTTTTCTGCTTTTTACGAGCTAATCGAGTGGTGGGTCGCCGTTGGTACAGGCGAAAACGCAGAGGCCTTTTTAGGGACCCAAGGTTATGTTTGGGATACTCAATCAGATATGTTTATGGCCTTATTAGGAGGTATTAGTGCATTAGTGTTGCTCACCCATTGGCATAATAAGCAGTTAGCATCACTATTTAATAAGTAAAAAATAGTGACTAATGCTAATTTATTAGCGTTAATAATGGTTATGTATGCTATTAATAGAGTGTTTTATAACAACTTATATACTGATTTAATGCCTTCGTATGACAAAAATATCTTATGAACTAGGTAAAATGTACTAATATAGAGTATTGTTGTGATTTTGTTATCAACATTTCAGGAAGAAACTCGTTAAGTCGAGATGTTAGGTGTGCTTTTCAGGGAGAAAAGTGATGAGCTCAAATATTGATGAATTAGTTTTCCTACACCAAGTTGCGGCGCCATGTAATCTTGCCATTCTTGCGGAATCAATAGGTCTTAAAACCAGAATTGTTAAACACGCAAGTGATTTGGAAGTCGACAAAAATACCAATAGTTTCTATTTAGTTGCTCAAAAAGGAGCAGCATTAGACAGCAAAGGGATACCTTTACTTGTTTCACGTTTAGTTAATCACGTTCCTGTAGCACTTTATCAAGTTGAACGAGGCTCTTTAGATCAAGAGTCTGCGTTATTACTCGGAGTGAGAGGTTTACTGTACTCGGATCAACGTATGGATTTAATGCTAACAGGTTTACGTAAAATGGTTGCTGATGAATTGTGGTATGACAGACCATTAATCAGTAAAATATTCCGCAGGTTAGTACAAAAATTAGATGCAAATACCGAAATACCACCAGATACTGTGGCTATGTTGCAGATGCTGACAAGTCGCGAAAGAACAATTATCCAATTAGTGTCAAGTGGGGCAAGAAATAAAGAAATTGCGCATCGTTTATGTATCAGTGAGCATACCGTTAAAGCGCACATATCTTCAATTTTCCGTAAAACTCAATCTAGAAATCGCGTAGAGTTATTACGTTGGGCGCAAACTTATCAAGCCCATTTCGAGTTTGCTTAAATCAGGTGCTTGATTTAATTTTTTAGCAAAAATATAAAAGGGAGCCTTCCGATAAGGCTCCCTTTTTATTGTAAATTACCTAAGATTAATTTTGGTAAACAGTAGCGGTATTGAAGTCACCCGTTTGCGAGACATTAATCATACCGTTATCACCAGTTTGTGCACCAATCACTAAGTTATCGTTACCCATTTGAGATATGGTCAAGTTATTGCTGTAACCTTCAACCAAGAAGTAACCATCGTCACCACCAATCCAGTTTCCAGTACCTTCTTGAACGATATCAATGGCATGTTCATCACCAAATGACGCTACGTCTGTCAGGTTAAATTCACCGTCTTGAGCTATATCAATGACTTGAGCAATACCGACATTAGTTAGCGTTGCTTCATTATCTGAACCAATTTGCTCCATTGATACTTCATTTTCAAAACCGAAGGTGTCAACATATGCCAAATTGGTTTCACCAGATTGTTCCACCGTAACCATGTTCTGATCTAACTCCACGAACACAGCAGCTTCGTTATTCATACCTTCAGAGCTAATAGTCACTTCATTATCAAAACCATACGTACCTGATGCAACATAGTTAGACTCACCATCTTGTAGCACTGTTACTAAGTTTCCGTCACCAATAGTTTCGAACTCAGTCAGATTTGAAATACCAGATTGGTCAATATCGATGATATTGTCGTTTCCTGATATTACCGCCACGTTAGTATCACCGACTTGGTTATCTGTGCCATCTTGGTAAATAAATACTTGGTTATTATCCCCAGTTGCGAACTCAATCACTGCACCATTCAAATCGCCGGTCTGGTCAATAACAATATCATTGTTAGATCCTGTAAGGCTTGCTACAACACCAGTATTGGCAAAACCATTCTGGTTAATTTCAAAACTATTGTCATTACCATTTACACCGATGACTGCACCAAAATTATCATCGCCTATTTGATCAACGAATAAGCTATTGCCATCACCAACATTGGCAGTACCACCAGAAGCGACAAGTCCAGCTTGGTTATTATTGCCATCTTGAGTAATGACCCCTTCATTACCATTACCTTCAACACGGAAAACTGCCAAGTTAGCACCTCCATATTGAGTGGTTTGGGTCAGGTTATCATTACCTACATGTTGGATAATGCTATTGTTCTGAGCGCCATCCTGTAAAGTATCTGCGATATTATTATTACCAATAGCTGTGGTTTCGCTAGTATTCCAAAAACCTGACTGATCAACAGTGATTTGGTTATCGTTACCTTCAATACCGACATTCGAAATATGCCAGTCATCTACTTGGTTAGTCGTTACAAAGTTTCCATCACCTTCTGAAGTAATATATGACTCTTGCCAATCACCTAACTGGGTCACTTCGGCAATTTGATCATTACCAATTTGAGTGACTTCTGCTACATGGCGTGTACCTGATTGAGAAACAAGTGCGTCTTGTCCTACACCAGTCTGTTCAACAGTTGTTTGGTTATTAACAGCAGCGATTACCGCAGCTGACTTTTCAGTTGATGCTGCTTCAGGAAGTGAAAACCCTGTAGCAGAAACGGGTAAGGCTAGACTGGCTGTTATGGCAAGAGAAATTAAAGATAATTTTGTTTGCGACTTCATTTGACGCTCCCTGTTTAAATATTGAGTGACTTATTCGCTCGTACAGTCATCTCTTCAATGATTAAATTCACTTTCAGTAAACACTCATCAATTCGGCTGAAGATATCAACCAATAATTGACGAGTGGAATAAGCGAACATTAAGTAATCTTGCCACTAACTTTTTACTAATAAGACATAGCTAGGGCATTAATCATCAAGAAGTAAACCTAAGTAAGCTTAAAACTAATGCTTTGGTTAGGTTTGAGTGAGATCGATACTCTTGATTTTATTAAACCGCATCCTTTAGCTTATTTAGGCAAGTTACACGATTAACTTACGGATTGAGGTCTGATAGCTCAATCGGAAGAATGGCTACTTTTTAGAAGAAAATAAACAACAGAACTTTCGTATTAGTTAGTTTCAACCTTTTGATTTAATGCGTTTTTATTAAGTTTTGATGGTGCGGTGGTAAATTGCCTACACTAATAGGATTAGTAGTTTATTACTATTTAGCTTCTGACCACTATTATTCTGATTTGAATATGACAACAATCAAATGGCTACAACATTTCCGGATTTCACTTTGTGGAAAACCAGCTCGCTTTCAAGCAAATGGATACGCTACCAGTGTTGAAGTACCGGTTCTGGGAATTAATAATGGAATATAGGAAGCCAGAAAATGATCAAGAAAATGTCTCCAATTGCAATTGCAATTGCCTCAGTAATGGCGATGAATGTCGCTCCTGCTATCGCAAAAAACAAAGTAGAATATAAGCAAGATCAACTGCTTGTTGTTTATAAAGACAATGTCACTAAGTTTGAGAAACTCTCAGCTCAGCGTCTAGTGAGTGGTACCTTAACGGACAAAAATTTAGACGGTGTTGATGATAAATTTCAGCACTTGTTGTCTGGTAGATTAGCAAGATTACAGCTCAAAAATGGCAGTGATATTGATGCTGCAATTAAGATAATCAGTCAGCATCCAGCTGTTAAATATGCAGAACCAAACTATACATACAGAGCATTAGGAATGCCCGACGATCCTAGTTTTGTTGAATTATGGGGGTTACATAATACCGGTCAATCAGCAGGCACTGCAGGTGCTGATATTGACGCTGTTGCAGCTTGGGATATCACCACTGGTAGCGATAATGTTGTCATTGGTGTTATCGATACAGGTGTTGATTACAACCACCCTGACCTTGTTAGCAACATGTGGGTTAACCCTGGAGAAATTGCAGGAAACGGCATTGATGATGATGCTAATGGTGTTATTGATGATATCCATGGTTATAACCCTATAACTGGCAGCGGTGATCCTATGGATGGCAATGGTCATGGTACCCACGTTGCCGGAACAATTGGTGCTACAGGTAACAATGGTGTCGGTGTTGTAGGTGTTAACTGGGATGTGACCATGATTGGTTGTAAATTCTTGTCAGACAGCGGCACTGGTACCACTGAAGATGCGATTGCATGTATCGATTATTTCACCAACCTTAAAATTAATCATGGTGTTGATGTTAAAGCGACCAATAACTCATGGGGTGGCGGTGGATTTAGCCAAGCGTTAAAAGACTCAATAGAATCTGCTGGCGATCAAGGTATTCTCTTTGTTGCTGCTGCAGGTAACGATGCCATTGATAATGATGTTAACCCACACTACCCATCAAGTTACGAGTCAGACGTCGTACTCTCTATCGCAAGTACAGATAGAAACGATAACATGTCTAGTTTCTCACAGTGGGGCTTAACAAGTGTGGATATGGGCGCACCAGGCAGCTCAATTCTGTCAACATTCCCTAATGATTCATATGGCACGATTTCGGGTACCTCAATGGCAACCCCTCATGTAACTGGTGCAGCAGCATTAGTTTGGTCTGTTGAGCCAGATATTACTGCTGTGGATATGAAACAGTTACTGATGACTTCAGGTGATGTTAACGGTGATCTAACTGGATTGACGGTTGCAGGAACAAGATTGAATGTTGCAAATGCTATTGCTGCTGCAGATCCGGACCCTTCGTTTAAGCTATCAGTGACACCAGGCTCACAATCGGTTGAAGCGGGTAGTGCAGTAAGTTATGACTTCTCTGTAGGTAGCATTGCTGGTTGGGACGATCAAGTTAGCTTAACTGTGGCTTCATCACCAGCACTTGACGGTGTGAGTTTATCAACCAATAGTGCTATGGCTGGTGACGACTTTACCTTAGATGTTGCTACGTTAGATGATGCAGCTTGGGGCGATTATGTGATTACCGTTTCTGCAGACGATGGTGTAACAGTTAAAGATAAAGCTGTTGCGCTAACGGTTTACCCTGCAGGGCTAACTGACTTTAGTTATGGTAATGATACACCTGTAGATATCACTGATAATACCTTAATCACAAGCACAATTGAGATTGCTGACCCAGTACAAATTTTTGATTTGGCTGTTAGTGTCGACATTACTCATACATGGATTGGTGATTTAGTCGTTAGCTTGACCTCACCGGATGGAACAGAAGTTGTTTTGCATGATCGTGAAGGTGGAAGCGCGGACGATATCGTTAAAACTTGGAGTTTATCTGATTTCGATGGTGAGATTGCAGCAGGTATTTGGACATTATCTGTTTCAGATAATGTCGGCGGTGATACTGGTTCACTTAATAGTTGGGGATTAGATATTTCTGCACTAGGTGAAGCAGCTCCTGCAGCACCTGTGGCTGGGTTTGACTATGATGTTGACGGACTGATGGTCACATTTACAAACACCAGTTCTGATATTAATGACGATATTGTTAGTTATGCTTGGGACTTTGGTGATGGCAGTACGGCAACAGATGAGTCGCCAGCTTATATGTACGCAACTGGTGGCACTTATAATGTGTCGTTGTTAGTGACTGATGCAGAAGGTCAAACCGATACCGTATCTATGGATATCGAAGTGTTTGAGTATTCAATTGATGCAGCGGTGACTCGTACCATGAAATCGCGTCGAGGCAGTGCTCTGGTTGATTTAACCTGGAGCGGTGCAGTCGGTGATGATGTGGCAATTTACCGTGATGATGTCATGGTTGCTACAACGCCGAATGATGGTCGATATCGTGATCGCTTTACTAATGCACCTGCAGAAGTAACGTATAAAATCTGTGAGACAGCAACAAGCTTATGTTCAGATCCTATCGTTGCCGCTTTTTAACGGTTATTAGATTGTAATCTTAATTAAGTAAAAAAGGGATGGCTTGCCATCCCTTTTATTATGTTCAAACTTTATTGGTAAATGCTTTGATATTAAAAGGCTAATCAGTAGACTAAAGATAATTTTATACTATGGATGGATGTCATGAGCATTTGGTTTAGAGAAGTTACATTAGAAGATTGTGCCAAAATGGATGTCGGGATGCATGGAAAAGGCACCTTAATGAAAACATTAGGCATAAAAGTGACCGAAATTGGTGATGACTATATGGTGGCAACCATGCCTGCAGATCCATCTGTTCATAATCCTCTGGGCATTGTTCATGGTGGTGCTAATGTTGCTTTAGCTGAAACCGTAGCCAGTTATGCTGCAAATTTTGTCGTCGACTTTGAACATTTTTATTGTGTAGGCCAAGAAATTAACGCGAACCATTTAAAAGCGTCGCGAAAAGGCGAGTTAATTGCCACTACAAAACCAGTACATATTGGTAAACGAAGTTCGGTATGGGAAGTGTTGATAACTAATAGTGCTGGTGAGTTATGTTGTATTTCAAGAATGACTGCAGCAGTGGTTGCGCGTAAAGCTGTTTCATAATGCTAATTGTCTTAGCATGAGACTGTGTAAGCCGCCAAAATTAACTACACTGATGGTATAACGCTTTTTAGAAGGATATATGAATGGAAGCTGCAACAATTTGGGAATGGGTAGGTTATCTTGCTTCGGTAGTGGTAGCAATTTCATTAATGATGTCCAATATTAAAAAACTTCGCTGGTGGAACTTAATTGGTGCTGCTTTGTTTGTAGCGTATGGCCTTGCTATTGGAGCCATTCCAGTCGCATTAGTTAATTTCTTTATTGTACTGATTGATATTTACTACCTTGTGAAACTTTATAAAGAGCCTGAATCTCCACCTAGCTAAAGCTCTTCTTAGTTAGTATCTATTTAGCTTAATTTTCAAACTTAGCTTATATGTATAAGAGTGGTTAGCCTTAGTGTCGGTGAGCTGCTCTTTTTATTTGCAACAAGTAGTTTGAATGGCTTGGTATTTATTCAATATCCAATATCTCGTCAGTGTGCGTTTTGCTTTTCTTTTTTTATCTTAAAATTTAAATCCTTCCTTTTAAAATAAAACCTATTAATTTACTAGATAACTTACAAGTTTTTCCTCATAAATTCAGTGACCAACAGCCAACAGCCAACAGCCAACAGCCAACAGCCAACAGCCAACAGCCAACAGCCAACAGCTAATATCCAATAGCCAACTGCTAATGTTGAATCGTTAATTTAGATTGTTATTATCTGTTTTAATCGTTTTTAATGGTTTTTGTGTTTGGCTATTATTGATTTATCGAAATATGAATGAGCCAGGAGAGAGCATTATGGCTACCATCCACGATTTAATTGAACTGTGGTTACAGGATCACTAAAAGGAATAAATTATGAGTCAGTCACAATATCTAACGAGTCAAAATGGTGCACCTATCGCAGATGATCAAAATTCATTATCTGCGGGGGAGAGAGGTCCTTTACTACTTCAAGATTGGCATTTAATTGAAAAACTTGCTCATTTTAATCGCGAAAGAATACCTGAGCGTATCGTACATGCTAAAGGTACTGGTGTTTACGGTAAGTTCACTTTAACTAAAGATCTTAGCGACTATACAATTGCAGAACACTTTAATGGGGTTGGCAAAGAAACTGAAACTTTCATTCGTTTCTCGACAGTTGGCGGCGAAATGGGATCGGCTGATGCAGAGCGTGACCCTCGAGGGTTTGGCTTACGTTTTTATACTAAGCAAGGTAACCACGATATTGTAGGTAACAATACCCCAACTTTCTTTTTAAGAGACGGTATTAAGTTCCCAGATTTTATTCATACTCAAAAGCGTAATCCGCAAACCAATTTAAAAGATCCTCAAGCAATGTGGGATTTCTGGTCACTTAATCCAGAAGCCATGCATCAGGTTACTATTTTAATGTCAGACCGTGGTATTCCAGCTAACTATCGCCAAATGCATGGCTATGGTTCGCATACTTTTTCTTTCTGGAATGCTAAAGGCGAGCGTTTTTGGGTTAAGTTTCATTTTAAATCACAGCAAGGTGTGGTGAACTTAACTGGTGAGCAAGCTGATGTGCTAAAAGGGATTGATCCTGATTCATCACAGCGTGATATGGTTGCAGCAATTGCTGATAAAAACTTCCCGAAATGGACTGTCAATGTTCAAATTATGCCGGAAGCAGAAGCCAACACTTATGCTATTAACCCATTTGATCTAACCAAAGTTTGGCCTCATTCAGATTACCCACTAATTGAAATCGGTGAGCTTGAATTAAACCGTATGCCGGAAAACTACTTTGCGGAAGTTGAGCAGGTTGCATTAGCGCCAAGTAACTTTGTGCCAGGTGTTGGCGCATCGCCAGACAAAATGCTGCAAGCACGTTTATTTTCATATGCAGATGCTCAGCGTTACCGTATTGGCACTAATTACAATCAACTGCCAGTTAACTGCCCACATGCTGCTAAAGCTAACCATCATCAGCGTGCAGGAGCGATGGCTGGCACTCAATGTCCATACAATGGTAGTCAAACAGGTGCTGACTCAAGTACAAACTATGGCCCAAATACTGTCGATGGCGGCCTTAAAGATACGAGTCAATTTGCTGAGCCACCGCTAAGACTAGACGGTGAAGCGGATAGATACAGCCGTTATGACCAAGATGACTATACTCAAGCGGGTAACCTTTACCGCATCTTCAGCGAAGAAGAGAAACAACGTTTAGTTGAAACGATTGCAGGTACACTTAGCCAAGTGACTGCTGATGTTCAGCAAAAAATGGTTGCTCATTTCAGCCAAGCTGATGCTGACTACGGCCAAAGAATTAAAGCGCTTTTAGAAGCTTGACTATCAAAAAGCGTATTACAACCCGTTAAGATTGATGAAAGCGATGTGAAGCAAGTTTAGCTCGCTTGAGCAATTTAAAAGTTAACAATACGATAAAATAAAAGGAAGGCAGATGCCTTCCTTTTTTGTGTTTGTTATTTCGATTATTGAATAGGTATTTGTTACATGACGAGCGAGGCTTATTGTTCTAAACAATAAGCTTTAAAAGTAGATGAAAGTTGAAAAACTTATACCAAGACTTGGTTTAACACTCTTTGCCAGTTGCCACCTAAGAAGCGGTCTCGATCGCTCGATTTATAGCGGGCTTTTGCTAAAGCATCATCAATACGGCTCATTCTATCTATATGATTAAGCTCAGGAATAACCACATGCTGCGGTAGGGTTTCAAAACCTAATACATTCTTTGCTGCTAGGCTTTGCCACCACTCATGGTATTGTTTCACGCCTTCGGCATTATTATTGTCTAACGCTAAAAGGTTTTCTTGGCCTCTTAGAGGGTAATCGTTGGCAATTGCTACGGCGTTAACGCCACCAATTCTTGCGACTCTATCAAGTTGACGCACATAGTCCTCTATTGTTGGAACTGGTTCATTAGTGAGCCAAAAGCTCATCATGAATACACCAAATACACCTCCAGTATCGGCAATCGCACGAATAACTTCATCTGGTGAGCAGCGAGCATTATTCACAATAGAGCGCACAGCGCCATGGCTTTGCACTATCGGCATGTTGCTAACTTTAGCTGTATCAAGCGCCGTTTGCGGACTTGAGTGGCTAACATCAATCAGAATGTTACGTTGATTGAGGGCATTTATAAGTTGATGGCCATCGGCGGTAAGTGGCTTATTTAACCCTTGGGTTCCGTCATTATCTAATGCGCCGCCGGCAAAACGGTTTCCGTAATGATGAGTAAGTTGCAGTACGCGAAGCCCGTGCTGATGGAATTCATTTAGATGTTGCCAATGTTCACCTTCTCCTTTTAGGCTATCGCCTTCAAAAGTGTCCTCTTCAACACAATCCGCACCTTGGATTTGAAAGTAAACGGCAGTGCGCTGCTCTTCGCGAGCAACGGCAATATCGCGACCACTTAAGCCTTGCATTAAAATCGTTGGGTTATCACTAACGATTTTTTGTGCCTTTTTAATGCTGGCGATACAAGCTTTGTAACTACGTTTGTAATTGGTTGTACCATCTGCTTGGGTAATGGCTTCAATATCAGAGATATCGCAAATGTAGGCATCAAGTTTTGATGCGCGAACATCTGCGAGGTTTTCTGGTAAGAAACTTAATCCATCAATATAGAGACGTGATTTAGGTTTTGCCATGGCTGATGAGGCGTATAGCGGGCAAAGAATACTGGCAGCGGCAATGCCTTTTAATAATTGTCGGCGGCTTTGGTTACAAGCGCTAGGTGTCATATGGTTTCCTTTTTAGACGCTTGTAATCAATGTTGCATGATTATGCTGCGGCAAATTGCTTTATAGCATTGGCTAGTGCGGTTAACCCATTGGTACGAGATGGACTGAGTTGACCACTTAATCCTAATTGCTGGAAATAATGATCTAAATCGAAATTGGCAATCTCAGTCGTGGTCTTTCCATGGGTTGCATTTAGCAGTATAGCAATAAGACCCTTAACTATACGTGAATCGCTGTCGGCACAAAAAAAGTGCTGTGACTCAACTTGGTGGTGATATAGCCAGGCTTGGCTTTCACAACCTTTTACTTGAGCCGTTTCTACTTTATAGGCTTCTGCTAAGGGTGCAAGCACTTTACCTATCAACATGATCTGACGGTATTTATCTTGCCAGTTTTTAGCTTGTTCAATGGTGGTAACGGCATCTGATATTTTTTCACTTAATGGTGAAAAGTAACTATTGTCAGGTTGCAGTGTTTCAGATTGAGACGTGATGTTTTGACTCAAGAGTCACCTCTAAAAAATGGGCTAATTACAATGGCGAGTCATTCAATGTTTTAGAATGATTGTTTCACTTACTATAAATGGACCTATGTTACAGCTAGTCTGCCAGACAGCTTACAGTTATCGCAGCTACTCTTATAAAGGGTGCTTATAACAGTAACTCTTTCACATTACGCAGTGCAGTTATAAATTGGTCAATATCCTGCTTATTATTGTAAATGCCGATAGATGCACGGCAGCAGCCTTTAATCGCAAGTTGTTGCATTAACGGCATCGCACAATGATGCCCGCATCTAACTGCAATACCTTGCTGATCGAGCAAAATACCGACGTCTTGATGATGCTCACTGCTAACGTTAAATGCTACTACGCCGCAATTATGTTTATTGGCACCATAAAGCCTAATGTCACCTAATTGGATGAGCTGCTGCTGTAAATATGTTAGCAGTGATTGTTCGTGTTGCCTGACTTGTTCTTTTGGCAAGGCATTGATGAAACTGATGGCAGCACCTAATCCAATAACTGCAGAAATTGCGGGCGTTCCCGCTTCTAACTTATTCGGCAAATCGCCAAATTCAGTGCCTGCAAAACTGACGGTTTTGATCATCTCGCCACCCGTTAGCATAGGCGCTAATTGATCGAGTTGATCAAACCGACCATAAAGAATACCAACACCAGTAGGCCCATACATTTTATGGCCTGAAAATACGTAAAAGTCACAATCAATTGCTTGGACATCAATGTCAAAGTGGGCGATCGCTTGAGCGCCATCAACAAGGGTAATCGCCCCAGCAGATTTTGCTTTTTGTACTAGTATTTCAACGTCATTTACTGTGCCTAATGCATTAGTTACATGGCTAAAAGCAACTAACTTCGGGCTTAATTTCAGTAATTCATCAAATGCAGCATGATCGATAGATAACTCATCATTGAGGGGGATTGGCTTAATTATAGCGCCAGTTTTTTTAGCGAGTTGTTGCCAAGGAACAATATTGGCATGGTGCGCCGCGTTATCGACTAAAATGATGTCATTGGCGTTAACTTGCTGACTAATACCATAAGCCACCATATTGATGGACTCAGTGGTGCCGTGAGTAAAAATGACTTCATCGAGTCTCGCGCTGTTGATAAACCCTTGTACTTGTTCGCGTACCTTTTCGTAATTTAGCGTTGCTCGGGCTGAAAGCTGATGGGCTGCTCGGTGAACATTGGCATTATCAAGTTGATAATAGTGGTTCATGGCATCAATGACTGATTGCGGTTTTTGACTGGTGGCGGCGGTATCCAAGTAACACAGAGGTTGGTCTTCCAACTGCTGGGCTAATGTAGGAAATTGGGCTCTGATCGCATCATGTTCAAAGGCTATAGTCATTAAAGGCTCATTATCGACGAAGTGTTTTATTGATTAAGTATGGCTAGATAGTTAACTCAAAAAGAAAGCGCCACGATCTTCATAGAAAGTGACGCTTATTGCAAGCATACATTTGCTTTTACTTGTTTGCCTTATGGGCAGGGAATGCGATATAGATTGGATAATTGGTTTATTCGCTCAAGTAACTCTGGTGATAAGCTGACATTTAAGCTATCGATATTCTCTTTTAATTGCTCAAGGTTTGTGGCGCCTATGATGTTTGAAGCGACAAAGCCTCTTGAGTTAACAAAAGCTAACGACATTTGCGCAGGGCTCAAATTAAATTCACGAGCCAAATTGACGTAAGCTTGAGTGGCTTCAAGCGCCATTGGAGTTGCGTTATAACGGGCAAAGCGTTTAAACAGCGTTAATCGCGCCGCTTCTGGCCATTGATCGTTTTCATATTTACCAGTGAGCACGCCAAATGCCAGTGGTGAATAAGCCAGTAATGGTAGCTCTTCACGGTGACTGATTTCAGACATGCCTAATTCATAGCTACGGTTAAGTAAGTTATAGGGATTTTGCACACTGATGATTCGGGGTAAATCGTGTTTCTCTGCTAATCGCAGATATTGCATTAAGCCCCATGGGGTTTCGTTAGAAACGCCGATATAACGGACTTTACCTTGGCGAATGACTTCAGCGAGTGCTTCTAGGGTTTCTAAAATAGGCGTTTGGTGTTCATCCTCTATATGATCATAAAGAAACTCACCAAAATAATTGCAGTGTCTGTCAGGCCAGTGTAATTGATACAAGTCGATGGTATCGACCTGCAAGCGTTCTAATGAGGCATCAACTGCTTGGTGAATATTAACCCAATCGAGTGCCATGTTAGGGCGAATAAAATCACTTTTAGGTCCAGCTGCAGAGACTTTGGTAGCGATGACTAAATTATCACGGTTATCACGCTGAGAAAGGTAGTTACCAATAATGCGTTCAGTCTCACCCTGTTTTTCAGCATTAGGTGGCACGGGATACATTTCAGCAGTATCGATAAAATTAACACCGCGACCGATGGCGTAATCCATTTGCTCAAATGCTTCACGCTGGGAGTTTTGTTCTCCCCATGTCATGGTACCTAAACAAATCTTACTCACATCAAGGCTAGAATGGGGTATGCGTTGATATTCCATTTAATTCTCCTATGGAATGCAGTTACTTTGAAGTTAACAATCTTTATTCATAAAACAAAGCGACTTATTTCCATCATCGAACTAGTTGTTGAATATTTCATCATTAACAAAAGGTGCCATGGCTAAAATAATGGCTTGGGTATAAATACTTTCACGGGTTGCTAACCCTTTGGTAAGTAATCCTATAGCACCACCTTTTTGCTTGATGTTATCGGTATTAAATAGTCTGTCCATGACATGTCCTAACTCCTCACCTTGCTCAAGAGCTTGAAACACCTTTAAAGGCAATGGCAGTAAAGCGCTACGACCGACAGATAGCTGCTGATTATGGAGGATCGCCATATAAGCAAAAGTTGCAGGGCCGTGATCAAAACAATCCACGCCGCCTTCCATTGCAATATAAAAGTCAGCAGTTTGCTGTGACTGGCAATACTCGGCGCGATTAATGGCGCCCAGTTTTGTTTCTGCTTCGGTCATTGGCTGATCAGCCACTAACGATGGGGCATGAATGCCCTCACAAATGATATTGCAATCAGGAAAGTATTGGCTGAAAGCGTGTTTTGCTGCACTCACTTTTACAGGATTTTTTGAGCCGACAAGGATCGTTAATGGTTTCATGGTGATTTCTTTTTTAGCTTGAGTAGGTTCAGACGTTGTTTTTGTCTCAGTGAGTTATTTTTAATAGCGCCATAGGCTACACTGATGCACATTGAATATATTACCCGATTTATATAGAGAGTCATCATGGCAAAGAAGTTTTATGTGGTGTGGGCAGGGCGAGAGACTGGTATTTTTACCAGCTGGGATTACACCAAGAAGCTAGTGGACAAATTCCCGCAAGCAAAATATAAATCTTTCCCAACTGAAGCTGCTGCTAAAGCGGCATTTGCGGGGACTGCCTCAAGTAGCATTGGCAAGAGCGCTACTAAATCAACCTCTTCATCAGGCAGCAAGAAATCGACAAGTAGTAGTGGTATTGAGTCAATCAAAACCAAAAATGTGGATCTGAGTACTCACGATATTATCGTCTTTACTGATGGTGGCTGCGAACCAAACCCTGGCAAAGCAGGATCTGGTATGGCGGTTTACCATAAAGGTGAAATCAGTGAACTTTGGTATGGCTTATTTAATCCTAATGGCACCAATAATAGCGCAGAGTTAAATGCCTTATATCAAGCGTTATTAGTGGCTGAAAAAGCGGTAAAAGCCAAACAAACTGCCAAAATCATGAGCGATTCACAGTATTCGATTAACTGCATTACCAATTGGGCTTATGGTTGGAAAACCAAAGGTTGGAAGCGCAAAGTGGCTGGAGATATTGCTAACTTGGAAGTGATTCAACAAGCTCATGAATTATACGATGCAATGAAAGATAAGCTGGATATCGCTCATGTTGCAGCTCATATTGGTATTGAGGGCAATGAACTCGCTGATCGCATGTCTATTTATGCTATTGATCAAAAGACTGTTGAATTTGCCCGTTACGATAAACCGATCGATCTACAAGCTATTTTAGCCCTTCGAACCGGCTAACCCTACCTCCTGTACAAATGTCCCTATTTAGTGATTGTTCAAGATAAAGTGGTAGTTGTATTAACACCTGATATTACCACTTCAAATCCACTCATATTAGGTACTGTCGGTTTATTAGGTGTTGCTTTATTAGTTTAATTGTTAATCGAATTGTTTAACTCTGTTAATCATTTTAACCACTCATCGTACCAGTTGCGTGCGCCGCTCTCAAATTGATTGGATTTATTAAAAGTCGGAATTAAAAATGATCTAGATCATATTTCACTATTTAGAATTCTATATTCTTCGCTGTGAAATTAGTTACCTCATTTAAGGTCATTTTTATGCAAAGAGATTCAATCAGTGCGCAGGATGTTGCAATTTCAGCTCAAGAAGAGCAAACCTCAGTAAAAGGCTGGTCACGTCAAGATACCACTTGGATGCTTAGTTTATTCGGTACTGCTGTTGGTGCAGGTATTTTGTTTTTACCTATCAATGCAGGTATGGGTGGATTTTGGCCGTTAGTATTAATGGCAATCATCATTGGCCCTATGACTTATCTTGCTCACCGTGGTCTATCTCGCTTTGTTTGTTCTTCTAAAAATCCTGGTAGTGACATCACTCAAGTGGTTGAAGAGCATTTTGGCGTTAGTGCGGGTAAAGCAATCACAGTTCTATATTTCTTTGCTATTTTCCCTATTGTGCTTATTTATGGTGTTGGTATTACTAACACGGTAGACAGCTTCATTGTTAACCAACTTGGTTTTGCTTCACCTCCACGTATTCTTTTATCTGCGGTTCTTATTATTGGCATGATGTCAGTAATGGTAGCGGGTGAAAAATTCATGTTGAAAGTGACTCAATTCTTGGTTTACCCATTAGTAGCAATCCTTGCTTTTATGTCTTTCTATTTAATTCCAGATTGGAAGATGGATGCATTGCAAGTGGTTCCTTCAACGGGTGAATTCTTAGGTACTGTATGGTTAACTATTCCGGTATTAGTGTTCGCATTTAACCATTCTCCTGCTATTTCACAGTTCTCTGTGTCACTTAAACGTGAACATGGCAACAATGCTGCTAAAAAAGCGGACGTGATTTTACGTAATACATCGATGATGCTGGTTGGCTTCGTTATGTTATTCGTTTTCTCTTGTGTATTGTCTTTAAGCCCTGCGCAACTTGCTGAAGCAAAAAGTGAAAATTTAGCGATTTTATCTTACTTAGCCAACGTACATTCAAGCGGCTTTGTGAGCTACTTCGGTCCTATCATTGCATTCATTGCGATTATCTCTTCTTTCTTTGGCCACTACTTAGGTGCGACTGAAGGCTTGAAAGGCATGATCACTAAGCAATTACGTAGCAGCAATAAAGAAGTCTCTGATGCTAAATTGAACAAGTTCATCCTAGCCTTCATGTTCTTCAGTATCTGGATTGTCGCGGTAATTAACCCAAGCATCCTAGGTATGATTGAAGCCTTAGGCGGTCCAATTATCGCTGCTATTCTTTACCTTATGCCTATGTACGCTGTACATAAAGTGCCTGCTTTAAAAGCTTACCGTGGTCGTATCAGCAATGTGTTTGTTGTGATTGCTGGTTTACTGGCCATGACAGCAATTCTATTCGGTTTAATGAGCTAATCGCTCGTATTCGTCGATAAAGTTAAACCACTCACTCAAGTGAGTGGTGATTCGAGGAGTGCAGTGCGTGCTCCTCTTTTTCTTGTTTTTAGCTTTGTTGTTTTGAGCAGTAAAGCATTGAGGTTTATTTATGTTTAGTGCATTTGAAATCTTTAAGATTGGTATTGGTCCTTCTAGTTCTCATACCGTTGGGCCTATGAAAGCGGCAAATTGTTTTATTAATGATTTAATCGAGCAAGGTCAACTAACACAAATCACTAAGTTTACCGTCGATGTATACGGTTCACTGTCTTTGACTGGTAAAGGTCACCATACTGATATTGCGATTATTATGGGCCTTGCTGGTAACGAGCCTGAAACGGTTGAAATCGACAGTATTGAACCTTTTATTGCTCAGGTTGAGAAAACTCAGGAAATTATAATTGGTGATGCGATTCATCACGTTGATTTTCCACATGATGCGCTTATTTTCCATAGCGATACGTTACCTTTGCATGAAAACGGTATGAAATTACACGCTTGGATTGGTGACAAATGTGTTTATAGCAACACTTATTACTCTATCGGCGGTGGCTTCATCGTTGAAGAAAGTGAGTTTAACCAAAGCCATGTAAATGGTGTTGAAGTGCCTTATCACTTTAATTTTGCAGACGAATTAGTCGCTCATTGTAAAGACTCGGGTTTAAGCATTAGCGGCTTGATGAAGCAAAATGAGTTATGCTTTCGCAGTGAAGAAGATATGTATTCTGGCTTCAGTTTAGTCTGGAAAACAATGCAAAATGCCATTGATAAAGGCTGTAATACTGAAGGTGTTTTAGCTGGCCCGCTAAAGGTATCTCGCCGTGCTCCTGCTTTACACCGTGAATTGATGCGCAGTGAAAAACTCAGTAATGATCCGATGGAAATAATTGACTGGGTTAACTTATTTGCGTTAGCTGTGAGTGAAGAAAATGCAGCTGGTGGTCGTGTAGTGACATCGCCTACCAATGGCGCTGCAGGGATCATTCCAGCTGTGCTAGCTTACTACAATAAGTTCATTCAAAAAGTGGGTCCAAAAGAATGTAGCCGCTTCTTTTTAGCTGCAGCTGCGGTGGGTTCGCTTTATAAACGTAATGCATCGATTTCGGGCGCCGAGGTGGGTTGTCAGGGGGAAGTTGGCGTGGCGTGTTCAATGGCGGCTGCAGGCTTAGCTGAGCTTATGGGCGGCTCACCTGCGCAAGTGTGTATGGCGGCAGAAATTGGCATGGAGCACAACTTAGGTTTAACGTGCGATCCTGTTGCAGGCCAAGTTCAGGTACCGTGTATCGAGCGTAATGCAATTGCGTCAGTTAAAGCGATTAACTCATCTCGTATGGCGCTACGCCGTAATTCAGAGCCACGGGTTAGTTTAGATAAAGTGATTGCGACTATGTACGAAACAGGAAAGGACATGCACTCTAAATACCGTGAAACGAGCCAAGGTGGGTTAGCAATTAAGGTCACTAATTTGTGTGCATAAACGTGCGCTAATTAATCTACTTAGTGTTGTAAACAATAAAAAGGCTTTCAAATGAAAGCCTTTTTTGTTTTTTATTTGCCACGCTATTTAGTATTAAGCGTTACTCTTTTGTGCCCTCAGCAAGCTCTTCGTACATCAGGTAGTGGCTTTGCTCCATCCCTAATGATTCATAGGTTTTTTGAGCACGTAAATTATCGTGTTCAACATACAATCTAAAACTTGCCGCGCCGCCAATATCGACAGCCATTGATTTTACCGTTTGATAAAGTTTGGCATATATCCCTTGGCGACGATTTTGCGGGCGAATATACACACTTTGTATCCAGCAGTAGTTTGTTGCTCGCCAATCACTCCATTCAAGTGTGACCATTAATGAACCTGCAATTTCACCCTCTATTTCGGCCACTAAATAGAAGCCTTTTTCAGGACTGTTAAGCATAGTGCTTACGCCTTTGGTGAGCAGTTCATTGTCTAAAGACAAGCTTTCTGTCTCCATTGCCATGGCTTGATTGAATTCAACTAATGCTGGTAAATCTGATAGTTGGCCTTTTCTTATTTTCATTGTGGCTCCTTGAGGCGAAAAATAAATAAATTTTCACCACATTTTTATTCGACTAAAGTCTAAGCTGCTATGCTTAATATTCATCTTGTATGGTTTGAGAGAATGCTATGAATAAATCAAAATATCAATTCAGAGTATACCGTTACTTTGCTCGCTCTAATCGCATTGGTTGCGCTGCGAGCAAGCCTATACAGGTGTCACATCCTACTACAGCCTCCGCTAATGCACAGCCTGCAATTAATCATGTGTTGCACTTTATTTTGACCTTATTCACTTTTGGATTATGGGCGATGGTGTGGTGGTGGCTAATTTTAAAGTCTCGTGGTGAGCACAAAAATCTATTTGCTGGATTTGATGATGATTATTGGAGCTATTTGATTGAAAGGGAGAGACCGCCAGCAGCGTTATATCCTACAAAAGTTGGAAAAGGCAAGGTTGAGTATATTTTTGAGGCCTAATGTAATTTATTCACTACTAGACCTGCGTAAGATGATATAGATCATCCAATCAATCATGATTGTCGTGCTAGTATGCCGCGCCGATTTTATTGATTATTGCCATCTTCTAATTTAATAAGCCGTTCGGCAGCGAATTACGCACTACTTATTTACTCAATCAGCAAGGTTTACATCATGTCAAAACATGCTCCGTCTTTTCCACGTCGAGTTTGGTCGCGTTGGATGTCAGTTCCGTTATGGTTACAAATCCTTATTGGGATGGTGCTAGGTATTATCGCCGGGGTCAGCCTAGGTGAAGATGCGAGTTACCTTAAGCCTATTGGTACCTTGTTTGTTAACACCATTAAAATGTTAATTGTGCCACTCGTGTTTTGTTCTTTAATTGTGGGTGTGACTTCAATGCAAGACACGGCCAAAATGGGGCGAATTGGCTTTAAGTCATTTGCGTTCTATTTAGGTACAACGTCTATCGCAATTAGTATTGGTTTGCTAGTCGGTAATATCATGATGCCGGGCGCTGGTCTTGGCTTACAGAGCAGCGAAATTATAAATGAAGTGAAAGAAGTGCCGACATTAATGGACACTTTGATCAATATCGTGCCGACTAATCCTGTTGCAGCTCTAGCAAGTGGTCAAATTTTACAAGTGATTGTGTTTGCTGTCGCACTGGGTATTTCATTGGTGTTAATTGGTGATCACGGTAAACCTGCTATTCGCGTATTTGAAAGCTTAGCTGAAGCGATGTTTAAACTGACTGACTTAGTGATGAAGCTAGCACCTTATGGTGTATTTGGTTTGATGGCATGGGTTGCTGGTGAGTATGGACTCGACATGTTATTGCCATTGATTAAGGTCATTGTGGCAGTCTACGTTGGTTGTGCATTACATATCTTAGGTTTCTACAGCTTAGTGTTAAGTGTATTTGGTAAACTTAATCCACTGCAGTTCTTCAAAGGCATCGGTAATGCAATGGCGGTGGCATTTACCACTTCTAGCTCTGCGGGTACCTTACCTGCGAGTATGAAATGTGCCAGTGAAAACTTAGGTATCAACAAGAAAATATCAAGTTTTGTACTGCCACTGGGTACGACCATCAACATGGATGGCACTGCGCTTTATCAAGGTGTAACGGCGTTATTCGTCGCTCAAGCTTTTGGTATCGATTTAACATGGGTTGATTACATCACCATTATATTAACCGCTACACTTGCGTCTATTGGTACTGCTGGCGTACCTGGTGCAGGCCTTGTGATGTTAACGTTAGTATTAACCACAGTTGGTTTACCGTTAGAAGGTGTGGCAATTATTGCTGGTATTGACCGTGTGCTAGATATGGCACGTACCGTGGTTAACGTATCAGGTGATTTAGTGGCAACGACGATTATTGCTCGTTCAGAAGATGAATTAGATGTTGAACACTACAATGCTGACATGGAGCAATCAGCGATTATTGCTCAACATGCTGAAGTTGATTTAGCTCAAAAGGTTGAAGACAACATCAAAACAAGCAGTTAACCTGGTAAAGTTACGTACTAAACGCATAAAAAAGAGTGAAGCCATGGCTTCACTCTTTTTTTTACTCGTTTTTACGATTGTTAACTATTTAAATCAATGAAGGCACTTATTCATCGAGTTGGCTTAATACCAGTAGATTAGCGCCAGCATCTGATTTTAATAATAGCTTGCCAGATTTTGAACGCTTAATATTAGTCACCATTGGCATAGCCTTCATAATACGTTGCTCTTGCTGCATAAGCATATCGACACAAGCCATCATACTTGAACCAGCAGGTGACAGAGTTAATTGATTTTCATTTTGCTGATATTCACCAAAAAATTGGTTGCAGCTGTTATTGCCAGACAACTTGCCATCAGCGGCAAAGGTAATTTGAGCAGGACTGTGATTAATGACAGCTTCAGATAAAGCTGATTCTACATACCAATTACCGATTAGATTAATTTCTTCAGCCGGATGGCTGTTGCTTTGACAAGCACTAAGACCGAAAATAACCACACAAGCGGTGAAAATGGGTTTTATCATGATGGACTAATTCCAATGGGGACGCTATTTCCGATAGTATATACTGTGTTTTGGGGTTATTTTCATCCTGAAGTAGAATTAATCTAATATTTGTCACTCACACCATGCATTGTGCTGTTTTTGAACTTATTCGATGTTCAGATGGCAAACTGAAATCCTTTAAATCAATTTTTTTTAGCGAAAGAGTCTCACATGAGTAAATTTTTTAAAGTTCTGCATATGTTTGGTTTGTTGTGTGTTGGTATTGGTGCAGGATTATATTTACTCACTGATGTCGCTAATGAAATAAGTGGGATGTTGATAATCGCCAGTTTAATAGGTGTAGGTTTACTCATTATGGCGCCTTATCCTGTAGCGCTCGTTTTTGACTGGGCGCAAAAACAGCATACCAATCAAAATAATAAGGCTAATGAACATGAAAAAAGTGACGAACACAATAAATGAGCATTAAATACCGTTTAGCCACAGAGGTTGATGCCGTAAATATTGCAGATCTAGAGCTGCAATACATGAATGATGAATTGTCTTCTTCTGCCGATACAATGTCTGGCCAGTGTTTTTCTAAAGTACAAATCAGCGAGCTAATAAAACAAGGCTGGATAATGTTAGCTGAATTAAACACTGATACTGCTTCAGCAGGAGTTAGCGTTAAATCGATTATTGGTTACGTGATCGCAGGGCCTTGGTCTTGGTTTCAAGCTTGGGGTATTTATGCGCAGGTATTACGAAAACTCAGTGATGTCGAAATAGGTTTTAGCCGGGTGACATCGCAAAATAGCTGCCAATATGGTCCGATTTGGATCCATCCATCCCATCGAGGGCAAGGGATTTTTGAGCAGTTAGTAAAAGGTATTCAACGTAAAGCTGCGATGAAATACAGTTTTATGGTCACATTTATCGCAGAAGATAATGCGATTTCTTTTGCTGCCCATACTAAAAAATCAGCAATGGAAGTGGTGGACTATTTTAGCTTTCAACAACGTGATTATTATTTGTTGGTCATGAAGAACTAATTAACTTTTAGCAGCAAACAGCACTAAATAATCAAATGAAATGTATTTAATGGTGAGTAGTAATCATATGGAACAAAACCAGCAAGATAATCAGCAGCAGTTTGAGCAAATATTTCAGCCTTACTTACATTTAAGGTTAGGGGCGTTTGAGAACTTAAAAATTGTCGTTGGGGTACTGGGATCATTGGATAAAAGCTATTCAGCATATGAGCTCGAACTAAGTACTGATAGTAATTCGAAATCAAGATTTTTTTATATCGTCGACACTGAGTTGGGTGTTATCGATTGCGGTCGCACCAATGGTTATGAAGAAGCAATAACTTTACTAGATGAAGATAAAACAGTTGAGTTGTCAGCGGCTAAGACCGTCAATGTGCCAGTGCTTAGCTTGCAGCAAATTTCGTTTATGTGCGTAGAAACATCTCATTTTGATCACTGTTAATTCAGGCTTGTTATTCGGTGGCTTTCTTCATCAGTATTAGAGGCCTTTCCAGACTATGGTATTTATCAAACTGTTGTAGTACATCATTATCAACCAAATTATTTTGACTAATGCTTTTGATTTGATGAAAGCCATAAGCTTGATAAAAACTCTCTAACTCTGGAATCGCGAAAACGTAACTGCGTGTTTTCAGCAGTTTAGGACGAATAAAGTTCATTAACTGGTGAGCTAACCCTTTTCCTCTCGCATGCTTTGCGACAACAAGCCCTGTGATTAACTGGCTCTTTCCTATTGTTTTTAATCTAATAGCAGCCGTTATCTTGGCTTGCTCATTAAGTAACTTTTCATTAATTACACTCGTTTGTTGCAAGTCGGAGTCAGAGAGTACCTTTATCGAACCTAACTGAATCGAATCAGGCTGATGGTTTGACTGCCCCAACTGAGTGGCTAAGCTTATGAGTGCTATTTGATCATTAATATTGGGTTTAGAATAAGGTAAATGTTGACGATAAAACAGCTTTAGCTCAGACCACTTCCTTTGATCGCTAGATATCTGGCCATTCTTCGTGTCACTCTTTAAGTTAAGTTTTGAAGGATAAAACCACTTTGCAGTGTGCATTATTTGTCCTTAATTAATGTTGAAGATATACCTTTAATGTCATTAACCTCCATAGTAACAAATCACGACTTGGAAGGTTTTCAATTAAGCAGCGAGGTTGAAAATACAGACAAGCTGACTTTAAAAAGAGGCAAAAGTATCGCTTATTTGTGATTATTTGCGTATTAATGGTGGTGGTTTTGAGGGATATTTATACAAAATTTAATAAAAATGACTGATAAATTATGTTAATAGCTTGTTTCATCTAGACTTGGTTTATTTAGACTTGTTTGAAGATTTATTGGGTGATAGCTTAGTAAGTAACTTATTTAATTTATTATTTCCGCCAAATCACCCGTGTTTGGAAATAGTGAGTTATTGTTTAAAACAGCTAGAGATTGAAATGGAATTTTTGCCGCAGGCGTTAACAGCGCAACAGGTTTATAAATTATTAATTGGTGGTGTAAGTCCAAGACCTATTGCTTGGGTTTCAACGATATCAAAAAGTGGGGTGAGTAACTTAGCACCATTTTCATTCTTTACGGTTGCAAGTGCTAACCCCCCAGTGTTGTGCTTTAACCCAATGAGCACAGATAAAGGATTAGAAAAAGATACCTTGACTAATATTCGTGAACAGCAAGAGTTTGTGATCAATAGTGTGAGTTATCAAGACTTAGCGGTGATGAATCAAACTTGCCATCAATTACCTGCCGATGAAGATGAGTTTGAATATGCGAGTGTTGAAAAGCTGGCATCATCAATTGTGGCTCCTCATAGAGTCAAACAAGCTTTAGTTAGTTTTGAATGTCGGTTAAATCAGATAGTTGATTTAGGCCAAGAACCTATGTCTGGGCATCTTGTACTGGGGGATGTGGTAGCAATTCATGTACGTGATGATGCAGTCACCGACTTTAAAATAGACAGTGAAAAGTTAGATGCCATCGGCAGAATGGCTGGCAATGACTATAGTTTAACTAGGCAGAAGGTCCAGCTAAATCGATAGTCGATTATTAAGCACTGCTTGCTCATTGGAGTGAGCTTTGGAAAGTGACCGAGTCAATGAAGGATCATCTAGGTCACTATTTTAAAGATAGTTGAGCATTAATTACAGGGAGAGATAATGCCAATTTTAAGAGTAGATCCAAACCAAACAAAATTTGCTAATCAGCAACGTGATGTCACCAAAGGAATAGTGGTGGGCATGGTTGTTTCCTTTGCAGTCGTCATTTATGGCGCGTTAGCTAATCCATTTGAATTTAGTGAACCACAGTCCTTAATTGAAAGGTTGATTATTTATGCCTATGGCATGCTTTTGCCTACGTTAAGTTTGATTATTGCTGTTGCCCGAGTAGCTAAACATCGTTTTTTTAACTCTGAAGATATTGATGGACGCAGTTTTAATAAAGAGTCGGAGCGGGTAAGGCGTTTACAAAACGTGCTGCAAAATACCTTAGAGCAATTTTGTATTGTAATGAGTGTTTACTTTTTATGGGCTTTTATCATGCCAGCTGATTACATGTCGTTAATTGCGTTGATTTCAGTTTTATTCTTTATTGGCCGAATTTTGTTTATGCGAGGATACGATAAAGGCGCAGGAGCAAGATCGATTGGTTTCAGTTTAACGTTTTACCCATCAGTGTTAACTGTGGGGGCGATTATTATTTACCTATTCTATCGAGTCTTAGTTTAATTCTTATGAGTTGAGTGAGATAAACTCGCTTTTTAAAGGTACAAAAAAACCGTCAATTGACGGTTTTTTTATTTCTAAGACGTTGAGCTTAATTGTCGATAAGTTTTAAAACTTATAGACCCGCATCAGCGCGTAAGATTTCAGCTTTGTCAGTCGCTTCCCAAGGGAACTCATTACGACCGAAGTGACCATATGCCGCAGTACTTTGATAGATAGGACGTGCAAGGTCTAGCATTGCAGTTAAGCCGTATGGACGAAGCTCAAAGTGCTGACGCACAAGCTTAATCAGTACATCTTCAGACACTTTACCAGTACCGAAGGTTTCGATGCTGATTGAAGTTGGTTCTGCAACGCCAATGGCATAAGACACTTGGATTTCACAGCGCTCAGCAAGGCCAGCTGCTACGATGTTTTTAGCAACGTAACGTGCAGCATATGCAGCACTACGGTCAACTTTCGATGGGTCTTTACCTGAGAAAGCACCACCACCGTGACGAGCCATACCACCGTATGTATCTACGATGATTTTACGACCGGTTAAACCACAATCGCCTACTGGTCCGCCGATAACGAAACGACCTGTTGGATTGATAAAGTACTTAGTGTCTTTGTTTAACCACTGAGATGGTAAAACAGGCTTAATGATAGTTTCCATTACGCCTTCAATTAAGTCTTCTTGGGTCACATCTTCACGATGTTGTGTTGATAACACGATGGCATCAATACCCTTGATTTTACCGTTCTCATAGGCAAAAGTGACTTGGCTTTTTGCATCTGGACGTAACCACGGTAATGTACCGTCTTTACGAACTTCAGATTGACGCTTCACTAATTTGTGAGCGTACGTAATTGGTGCAGGCATTAATACGTCGGTTTCGTTACTTGCGTAACCGAACATTAACCCTTGGTCACCAGCGCCTTGCTCTGCTGGGTCGCTACGGTCAACACCTTGGTTAATGTCTGGAGACTGTTTACCAATGGCATTTAAAATCGCACAAGAATCAGCATCAAAACCCATATCTGAATGAGTGTAACCAATTTCACGTACTGTCTTACGTGTGATTTCTTCGATATCAACCCAAGCTGAAGTTGTGACTTCACCGCCGACTAAAACCATACCGGTCTTAACGTAAGTTTCACAAGCAACACGTGCTTTAGGGTCTTGCTCTAAAATTGCGTCTAATACCGCATCAGAAATCTGATCGGCGATTTTATCTGGATGACCTTCTGAGACGGACTCAGAGGTGAACAAGTGGTTTGCCATAGTTGGTAAATCTCGTCTTTTGGAATTTGAACGTGTAGAAGCATCTACATCTAGACGTCTATAATAATTCAAATCAGGTTGGATAACACCCCTTAGAACTAATATAAGTTAATAATTGTGCAATCATTCAAAGATTTAGAAAAATTGAAAATGACCTGTTTCAGATTTTTAATAAATTAATCTTATGAATTTTATGCTAATTATTCTATTTATAGCGTAACGATCAAGGGCTTTAAGGTTAAAAATAAAACAATAACTTTAGTCGATGTTTATCACTTTGTTGGTTTTTTTATTGCCCATTGGCAATAAATATTCACGCATTGTTATTACGGAATATTACCGTTTGGGATCAATATCAGCGATATAAAGTAATTAGTTGATAGAAAAAGCTATATAAATTTTATCGGTAATATGGTGTCAGTCTGCCTAAATAATCGCTTTGTTTAGCTTGGATTAGTCTGTTAGACGTAAAAAATGGTTAATAGATCTAATAAAAATTTGCGTCACACCGCCTAGTAGGGGAAAATATGCCCCACAATTGCCCGCTAGACCTCATATAACAAGCAGGAGAGAGCATGTCATCTCGTAAAGAACTCGCTAACGCAATCCGTGCATTAACCATGGATGCTGTTCAAAAAGCCAATTCTGGCCACCCAGGTGCACCAATGGGGATGGCTGACATCGCTGAAGTGCTATGGAATGACTTCCTTAAGCACAACCCAAACAACCCTGAGTGGGTTGATCGTGACCGTTTTGTTTTATCAAATGGCCATGGTTCAATGCTTATCTACTCTTTACTGCATTTAACAGGTTATGCATTACCTATTGAAGAGTTGAAGAACTTCCGCCAGCTTCACTCAAAAACCCCTGGTCATCCTGAATATGGTTACACACCAGGTGTTGAAACAACCACTGGACCGTTAGGCGCTGGTATCAGTAACGCTGTAGGTATGGCGATTGCTGAAAAGACCTTAGCTGCACAATTCAACCAACCAGGTCACGACATTGTTGATCACTTCACTTACTGTTTCTTAGGTGATGGTTGTTTGATGGAAGGTATCTCTCATGAAGCATGTTCATTAGCGGGTACACTTGGCCTTGGTAAGCTTGTGGCTTTCTGGGATGACAATGGTATTTCTATTGATGGTCATGTTGAAGGTTGGTTTACAGACGATACGCCTAAGCGTTTTGAGTCTTACGGCTGGCATGTAATTGCTAACGTAGATGGTCATGATAGCGATGCTATTCGCGCGGCAATCGAAGAAGCTAAGTCTGTAACAGACAAGCCAACAATGATTTGTTGTAAAACCACGATTGGTTTTGGTTCGCCAAACAAATCAGGTAGCCATGATTGTCACGGTGCTCCACTTGGTGATGCTGAAATTGCTGCTGCACGTGAATTCCTTGGTTGGGATCACGCTGCATTTGAAATTCCTGAAACCGTTTATGAAGGTTGGGATGCTAAAGATTCTGGCGCTTCAAACGAAGCTAGCTGGAACGAAAAATTCGCAGCTTATACAGCAGCGTTCCCAGAGCTAGCCGCAGAATACAAACGTCGTGTTATCACTGGCGAGCTTCCTGCTGAATTTGAAGAGAAAGCGAACGCTTTCATTCAAGAGTGTCAAGATAAAGCTGAAGGTATCGCAAGTCGTAAAGCTTCACAAAATGCGATTGGTTTCTTCGGTGAAATGCTACCTGAGTTATTAGGCGGCAGTGCCGATTTAGCCGGTTCTAACTTAACGCTTTGGTCTGGTTCAAAAGGTATTCAAGACGACCCTGCGGGTAACTACATCTTCTACGGTGTACGTGAATTCGGTATGAGCGGCATTATGAATGGTGCTTCGCTACATGGTGGTTTCATTAACTACGGCGCAACCTTCATGATGTTTATGGAGTACGCACGTAACGCAGTACGTATGTCTGCGCTAATGGGCATTCAAAACGTATTCGTTTATACCCATGACTCAATTGGTCAAGGTGAAGATGGTCCTACTCACCAACCAGTAGAGCAACTTGCTAACTTACGTATGACGCCAAACATGACGGTATGGCGTCCATGTGATGCTGCTGAAACAGCCGTATCTTGGAAGTCTGCAATTGAAAACCGTAAAGCACCAACGTCGCTTGTATTTAGCCGTCAAGGATTAAAAGCACAAGCACGTAACGCTGAGCAATTAGCTAACGTCGCTAAAGGTGGTTACGTACTGTCTGATTGTGAAGGTACTGCTGATGTGATTCTGATTGCAACAGGTTCAGAAGTGCAACTTGCACTTGATTCTGCTGCTGCCTTAACTGAAAAAGGCCAGAAAGTTCGCGTAGTATCTATGCCTTCTACTAACGTATTCGATAAGCAAGATGCAGCTTATAAAGAGTCTGTATTACCTGCTTCTGTTACTAAGCGTGTTGCAATTGAAGCCGCTCATGTTGATTACTGGTACAAATACGTTGGCTTTAACGGTGCAGTTGTTGGTATGTCTACCTTTGGTGAGTCAGCGCCAGGCGGAGACTTATTGAAGCACTTCGGCTTTACCGTTGAAAATGTGGTTAACACAGTAAACTCACTGGTTTAACCCAAATACAGTTAAATAATAAGGGTAAACTTTTATCCTTTAAGTCTGTATAATGACGGCCTGCAAACACTTGCAGGCCGTTTTTTTATCTGCTTTTTACTGAGTACTGTTAAGAGGAAGCTTAACCCTCAATGATCCGAGTCGCTATTAATGGCTATGGCCGTATAGGCCGTTCTATCCTTCGTGCATTATACGAGTCGGGTAAACGTCAAGAAATCCAGATCGTGGCAATTAATGAACTTGCCAAACCTGCCGCAATCAGTCATCTCACGCAATATGACACGACTCATGGCCGTTTCCAAAATACAGTAAAGTTAAAAGACGACCAGCTAGTTATCGGTGATGATGTTATTCAATTATTCCATCAGCCTGATGCCAGTTTATTACCTTGGTCTGATCTTGATATTGATATTGTTTATGAATGCAGTGGTAGCTTAGGCGATCGGGCTGAATGCGAAGCGCATATCAAAGCCGGCGCCAAGCAAGTTCTCATTAGTCACCCATCTTCAGCTGATGTGGATGCGACTATTGTATTTGGTGTGAATGATAATTTGCTTAAAGCCGAGCATACAGTGGTATCAAATGCGTCATGCACCACCAACTGTATTGTGCCTGTCATTGATGTGCTAGATAATCATTTTGGTGTTAAAAGTGGTGCAATCACCACCATTCATTCTTCAATGAACGATCAACAAGTGATTGATGCTTATCATGATGACTTACGTCGTACCCGTGCTGCGGGGCAATCAATCATTCCAGTGGATACTAAATTGGCGCGGGGTATTGAGAGAATATTGCCGCACATGAAAGATAAATTTGAAGCGATTTCAGTGCGCGTTCCGACCATTAATGTCACCGCAATTGACTTATCGGTGACCTTAAATGAGCGTGTTGATATTGAGAAAATAAATAATGTTTTAGAGCTTGCGGCCAGCGGGTTATTTAATGCAGTGTTAGGCTATACTGATGCACCATTAGTGTCGTGTGATTTTAACCACGACCCACGTTCCAGTATTGTTGATGGTACCCAAACTCGTGTGAGTGATGGCCACTTGGTCAAGTTATTGCTTTGGTGTGATAACGAGTGGGGATTTGCCAATCGAATGCTAGATACCAGTTTAGCTATGATCCTCGCTAAGAATACTGAACACTAATTTTACTGCTATTGAGCGCTTTATCTAATTTGGGTAAAGCGCTCATTAGCAAAAGCAGTTTTGTTTTTAAATTAAAAGGAAAGTCTCAATGGCTATTATCAATATGATTGACTTGGATTTAACTAATAAGCGCGTGCTTATTCGTGAAGATCTAAATGTACCAGTGAGTGATGGTGTAGTGACCAGTGATGCACGTTTGCGCGCTTCTCTACCTACGATTAAGTTAGCACTTGAGAAAGGTGCAGCTGTAATGGTGATGTCACATTTAGGTCGCCCAACTGAAGGAGAGTTCAATGCTGAGTTCTCAATGCAGCCAGTAGTTAACTATTTAAATGAAGCTCTTGATTGCCCTGTGACGCTAGCGTCTGATTACCTTGATGGCGTCGATGCTAAAGTCGGTGAAGTAGTCGTATTTGAAAACGTACGTTTTAACCTTGGTGAGAAGAAGAACGATGAAGCTTTAGCTAAAAAATTAGCTGCACTTTGTGATGTTTATGTAATGGATGCATTTGGTACAGCGCATCGCGCACAAGCATCGACTCATGGCGTTGGACTTCACGCATCAGTAGCTTGTGCAGGCCCACTTCTAGCGGGTGAATTATCTGCTCTGGGTAAAGCATTAGATAACCCGGCACGTCCAATGGTTGCCATTGTTGGTGGCTCAAAAGTCTCAACTAAGCTAACTGTACTTGAAAGCTTATCAACTAAAGTAGACCAGCTAGTTGTTGGTGGTGGTATTGCCAATACATTCGTCGCGGCAGCGGGTCATCAAGTAGGTAAATCTTTATTTGAAGCTGACTTAGTCGATGAAGCTAAGCGTTTAGTGGCTAATGCTCAAAGTCGCGGCGGTGATATCCCTGTGCCAACTGATGTTGTAGTCGCTGGCGAGTTTAGCCCAACCGCTGCAGCAACATTAAAATCTGTTAGCAATGTATCAGATACCGATATGATTTTTGATATTGGCCCTGATAGCGCAGAAGCTTTAGCTAAAATCATCGAAGCTGCTGGTACGGTTGTTTGGAACGGACCTGTTGGCGTATTTGAATTTGATCAATTCGGCGAAGGCACTAAACGTATAGCTCAAGCGATTGCTGACTCAAATGCATTCTCAATTGCTGGTGGTGGCGATACGTTAGCGGCTGTAGATAAGTATGATATCGCTGATAAGGTTTCTTATATTTCTACTGGTGGTGGTGCTTTCCTTGAATTTCTTGAAGGCAAAGAGCTACCTGCAGTTGCAATGTTAGAAAAGCGCGGCGCGTAATTAGAAAAAATTTAAAAGGTTAAGTTGAATATGCAGCCTGACAGTTTATCAAAGAGTAAACGTCATGCTGTCAACTTAACCGAGCAAGATTTCTATTTAGAAAAATATAATTATTAGAAAAAAACCGCCCATGTTTTTCAATGAATTGTTGGTTATCGTCAGATAAATAGCAATGCAGTGAGTAATATAGGGTATAAAAATCAATCCAAAGCGATAGCGACCTAGGTGAGACATCACCCTATTTTTGGAGTAAAAAATGGCCTTAATATCTCTACGTCAAATGTTAGACCATGCTGCAGAACACAACTACGGTGTTCCAGCATTCAACGTAAACAACCTTGAGCAAATGCGTGCAATTATGCAAGCAGCTGAAGCGACTGACAGCCCTGTCATTGTTCAGGCTTCAGCGGGTGCGCGTAAGTATGCTCGTCCTCAGTTCCTTAAGTACTTGATGGCTGCAGCTCTTGAGCAATACCCAGATATTCCAGTATGTATTCACCAAGACCATGGTACTGATCCTGATATTTGTCAGCGTTCTATCCAGTTAGGTATGTCTTCAGTAATGATGGACGGTTCTTTGATGGCTGATGGTAAAACACCAGCATCATACGAATATAACGTTGATGTGACTCGTCGCACAGTGGCATTTGCACACGCTTGTGGTGTATCAGTTGAAGGTGAAATCGGTTGTTTAGGTAGCTTAGAAACAGGCGAAGCTGGCGAAGAAGATGGTATTGGCGCAGCTGGTATCTTAACAATGGATCAAATGCTAACAACACCAGAAGAAGCAGCACGTTTTGTTGCTGATACTCATGTTGATGCACTTGCCATTGCAATTGGTACTAGCCATGGTGCTTACAAGTTTAGCCGTAAACCGACCGGTGACGTATTACGTATTGACCGTATCAAAGAGATCCACGCACGTATTCCTAACACTCACTTAGTGATGCACGGTTCTTCTTCAGTACCACAAGAGTGGTTAGAAGTGATTAACCAATACGGCGGCGAAATCCCTGAAACTTACGGTGTGCCGTTAGAAGAGATTGTTGAAGGTATTAAGCACGGTGTTCGTAAAGTTAACATCGATACTGATTTACGTTTAGCATCAACAGGTGCAGTGCGTAAGTTCCTTGCTGAAAACCCATCAGAATTTGATCCACGTAAATTCTTAAAGGCGTCAATGGAAGCAATGGCTGACATTTGTACGACTCGTTATGAAGCATTTGGTTGTGCTGGCATGGGTTCTAAAATTAAGCCTAAGTCTCTACAAGCAATGTACAAAGCTTATCAATCAGGTGAACTAAACCCACAAATCAACTAATAGTTGGTTTGTAGTTACATGAAGTTTACTCACTTTATAATACGTAACTAATTGATTAATAAAGCTTCATAAAAACCAGCGACCATCGCTGGTTTTTTTATGCATAATCTTGAATGAAACAGCTTGTATCAAAGCGTTTTATAGCGCATTATCCCCGCCCTTAAAAATGGAATGAAGCCAAAACCTATGGCGTAAATGATCAATGAACTGTCATTTATGCTTGTTATCCTTGTAATGGAATATGCTCACCTTTAACCATTATTGAAGTGTCAAAATGCATGTAAAACCCAACGCACCACTATCGCTATTTGCGTTAACTTGGCCATTATTCTTCGACTTCGCGCTGCACTTTCTAACAGCAGCATTAAATACCTTAATGATCAGCCGCGTCTCTTATCAAGGTGTCGCAGCATTGTCTGTCGGCAATATGGTGTTCGAATTATCAATTACCTTATTCAGCTTCGTCAGTATTGGTGCCAGCGTGGTCATAACCCAATACTTAGGCGCTAAAAATAGAGCAACAGCAAGTGATGTAGTCTACTCATCCATCGGCTTTAATTTAATGGTGGGTGTAGCCGCAGCATTGGGTGTATTTATGGGGGCAGGGCTTATATTGCACCTGATGAATCTTCCAGTAGATTTAATTCCTGACGCTAAACTGTATTTACAAATTGTGGGGATTTGTTTGATCCCAGAAGCCATGGCTATGTGTTTAGCAGCTGGTATGCGCGCTCATGGTTTTACCCAGCAAGCTATGTGGGTGACGCTGCTGATGAATGTAATTACTTTTGGCGGCAATTTATTACTGCTTTACGGCTGGTTTGGTATTCCGCAAATGGGCGTTGCTGGCGTGGCAATAAGTACCGTCGTTGGCCGTTTAGTGGGTATGTCGTTAATGGCGTATTTATTTGTTAAGTACACCAAAACTCCACTTAAAATATCCGAAATCATTAAACCTAAAAAGCATCTGCTAGCCAAAGTCTTTCATATTGGTTTGCCTGCGGCAGGTGAGAATATCTCTTGGATGCTGCAATTTATGGTAGTGACGGCTTTTGTCGGCTTGATGGGAGAGAAAGCACTGGCAGCCCAGGCTTTGTACTTTCAAATTTGCATGTTCATTTTATTGTTTGGCTTATCTATTGGGATCGGTAACGAAATCATGATTGGTCACATGATAGGGGCTAAACAGTATAAATCGGCAGAAACCCAAATGTATCGCGCTCTAAAAATTGGTTTAGTACTGACTACTGCGGTAGCTGCATTGGCTGCATTACTTGGTGAAAACCTCGTAGCTTTTTTCACTGATGACCAAGATATTCTGGCAATGGTCGGGCAGCTATTTTTACTGACCTTATTCATGGAACCAGGAAGAACGTTTAACCTCATTGTCATTAATGCACTTCGTGCTAGTGGCGATGCAAGATTTCCCTTTATAGCGGGTATCTTCTCAATGTGGTGCATAGCGGTGCCTTTAGCCTATTTTTTCGGAATTTACCTTGATATGGGCCTAGTTGGAATCTGGTGCGCCCTTGCTATTGATGAGTGGACTCGTGGATTAATCATGTTGTGGCGTTGGCGTAGCGGTCGTTGGCAGTCAAAAAGCTTAGTACTGGCGTAAACACAGTATTTGCCTACATTAAGCATTAAAAAAGCAGTAGTTTTTTCATTTTTGATACCAAAGTGTTAGTATGCGGTTCAATTTCTGGGGTGAATTTAGATTATTTGTAAATAAAGGATTTAATGACATGAAAAAACTGCTACTTGCTGGAGCTGTAACGCTTGCCATGCCATTTGCTGCCAATGCTGGCGCTGACTTTGTAGAGGGTGATAAGACTTTTGCTGGTGAAGCGGAGTTAGGTGCAACGTTAACAACAGGTAACACTGATACTTCTTCACTAAAAGCACGTCTAGGCCTTAAGCAAGAACTAGGTAACTGGGAAAATGCATATTTACTAGAAGGCTTATATAAAGAAGATTCTGGTGAAAACACTGCTAAGCGATACTATGCAGGTATTCAAGGTGACTATAAGTTCGATGAAAAGAACTATATGTATATTACTGGTAACTATGAAGTTGATCCGTTCACAGGTTATGATTACAAAGCAATCGCTTCTGCGGGTTACGGTCATAAGTTCATTGATACTGGGCGCACCTTTTTAAGTGCTGAAATCGGTCCTGGTTATATTTATAAAAAGCTTGATGATGAACAGACTGCACTCCTTGGTTATGATACTGAAGACAGTGTGGTTGCTCACGGTGCGCTAAACTTTTCTTATGAAATTACAGAGAGCTCAAAATTCACTCAATTGTTTGTCGCTGATTACGGTGATAGCTTAGAGGGACGCTCTGAAACGGCACTTACGGCTAATATTATCGGCGCACTAGCAATGAAATTTGCTGTTATTGTTCGTTATAATAGTGACCCACTAGAAGACAAGAAAAGTACTGATACAGAAACCAATATGACATTACTATACGCATTCTAATTACTTAAGTTAGCTAGCTTATACGTTTATCAGCCGAGTATGACTCGGCTTTTTTGTGCCTTCTTTTTTATTTTACTCCATTGGTGTGAACGAAAGTTAACCTCTTGGCAACGCTTATATTATTTGTTACGAGTGTTACATTTCTGCAGGTGGAATATTCGTATATTGGAGCTTGCATTTACAGTCATGGTTGGATAGGTCTGTATGTTAGTTCGTTTTTTGTTCTACTAACGTACTGATATAATCGCTGCAATTGTTAAGGTTGTTAACACTTGTATCTTTAGGTTTAGATTTATTAAAGATCAGGTTCGAAATTACGAGGTCTAGTTCACGAAATTTAAGCTTGGAGAGTTATCAGTTGTTTTGATCACAAATTACCTCATTTTGCTGGCGTATAATATTTTTCCATATTGACTTAAGAGAATATTACGGCATGCAAATCGGTTGTTGTTGGTTTGATGGTGAGCACAAAGAGCTTATCAACCAATCCAATGCTACTAAATGGCAACTCAATAATAATGAGTACTGGGTGTTAAGCATACTTGCTAAACATCGGGGTCATGTTGTGCCTATCGAATTGTTATCATTTCCAGAAGGGCTTGATGGTTATCAACAAAAACTATCTATAGCAGAGATGGAACAAGTCATTGAAAACTTTCAAGACTACTTTGGCAGTAATCACCGTGGTTTAATTGAGTTAATCACAGATCAAGGCGCAATTTTATATAACAAAGTTGCAGTCAATCATTCGAGTTTACTGGATACGCCAGTCAAAGTTATTTCTAATGCCCATTATATACTGATTATTTTAATGACATTAATAGCTTCGTATTTCGTGTATTCAAACTTAAATGATCCTGACTATATTGTACCAGCGTTTAGTGAGCGATTTTTTACCCAGCAAGGCAACTTAGCAACATTAAGCATCTATTCTTCTGGTGAAGAGTATCAAGGTGACAAACTCATATTCCGAGCTAACCATGCACTTAGTGAACTGAAAAAGTGTCCAGTGATGCTTTGGGATAGTATTACCGCAACAACAGCTAGTGATAATAAAACGGTCAGTGTCGTCCTGATAAAGCGCACTTTAGACGGTTGGAAGTTTCACAATATTAAATTGATTAGAGAATCTATCGAGCAATCAGTAGTGAATCCAGCTTGGTTAAAAGAGGTCAATGTCTGTGCTGACTAGAATTGCTAAATTTCTATTAACTAAGCTTGGTCGAGTGGTGTTTTTATTCATCAGCATAACAGTATTTTGTTGTTCGATATTGTTGCTTGAAAATTTTGCCGACTCTCGAAGTGTTTGGGCGTTTGATTGTAATAGCAAGATATACCAATTTGAAATGGTGGATAATGTTATAATGAACCACCAACATGAACCCCTTTATCTTTCATTAACGGTTCAAAACAAACAAATTAATTTGGACTACTATACTGCTGAGAAAGAAGGTGAACGAGAGTTAGTCTCGTTAAAGGGGAAGTTGAAAGAGCTTGAAATTGGTAAATTAATGTACCAATTAGATTTGAAAATCACCGATGCACAATACCAGCTTGACGATCCGCAGTTGCAAGATTATTTGGTTAATGAACTCGACGAAGTCAAGAGTATGCTTGTGACTGGTAGTGATATAAGTGTGGCTTTACAAGTGTTAGAAATGGATACTAAAAAAGATTTTATTTTGATTAAATTCAGTCCCTACAACACACTTTGGGCTTGTCGATTACACGATTAATTCATATCTCTTTTCTCATTTTTAATTAAATTCGCTATAGTAGCTATATTCTCCGTTATTGAGTCCACCTCAGTGGCAAAAATCAAAGTAAAACAAGAAGAAGCATTATCTATTAAGTTCAGCCATCAAATGGAGGTTGGGCATCAACGTGCGTTGGATTTATATTTTTATTTGCCTACCGAAATGGGCATTGGTGATAAAACCTTAGATGAAGAAGAGTACTATCATAGTGCGATAGTCGGTCGACGCTCATATTACTCTAAAGGATTGCATTTACCTTTAGTACAAAACCGTTTTGTCAGTATCAATAAGCGGACTAAAGAAGAGTTCCGTTTTTACCTCAACTTGTTCGCCTATCAATTTGCTGTCGCTATTGAAACAGATGCTAAAGAGCTAAGACAAATTACTGAGGCAGAAGAGTTTTACCCCGCTTTAGACGAGCTTGGAAAGTCAGTCTCTCAATTACTAAAAAAGTTTCGTCGTAACGAGCCAAGCGAAGAGCGATTACAGTCTTATTTTGCTAATGCAGACAATTACCTGTCTTGGTTCTGTGAGCAGCAGTTACTTAAAACTCTAGCGTATCGTCCACGCAATGCTGATTACAGTGATATTAAAGAGCAGATAGTTAACTTGTGCCGTGCTGAAAATCATTACCGTGAAGAAGAGAAAAAGTACAACTCGGCAGGCACTAAGCAAGACGCTAATCGTATCTCTAATAAGATGTTGCTACTGCGGCGTTTGATCCAACAAGGTGTGGTACTTAAAGAAGAACTGAAAACCCTTGGTGTCGGCCTTAAAAAGTTTGTCACAGGCTTAGCGACAACCTTGGTGATGTTGGTTGTCTCTGCAATGATTATTAAAGCTCAGGGCGTCTTTAGCGGCTTAACCATGAGTTTAATCGTTACGTTAGCGATTATTTATGGTTTTAGGGAAATTTTTAAAGAAGATGTTCGCAATGCGCTGTGGCGTTTCATTCAACGTGGTCGTCCTCGCTGGAGTCGTATTCTTCGTGATACCACCACTAAAACAGTAGTGGCGAAACAACTTGTCTGGCTTGATTTTACTCGGCCACAAGACATTCCTGCTGAAGTCGCTGAAATTATGAAACAGCGTCATAGTCAAAATAAGGTTGATGCAGAGGTACTGCATTATCGGATTGCTACCAAAGTCACTAACAAAGACTTTGAAGCGGGCTATTCACAAATACAGGAACAAGTGAATTTCAGCTTAGTGCCTTTTGCAAGGCACCTAGAGCGCGGTAAGGCAAAAATATATAAAGAACAAGACGGTAAGGTCAGCAATGAATCAGTTGAAAGGCGTTACCAAGTTAATTTAGTGGCGGTATTAAAGGATGGTAAAGGGCCATTAGAATACGCCCGTTATAAAGTGGTCATGAGCCGCTCCAATATTATTGAAATTACTCGCAGCAAGTTACCTAATAACTTATTAGAAATGAGCGACTAAGCGGCAAAGTAATTAAGCGATAGCCAGCTGAACTACAGGTTAAACTTTACGGGTAAAGGCTTGGCAAATATTTTGGTCGCCAGTTTGTTTTGCGCGCTTAAGTGCTACCTCTGCATTGGCTAAGTAACCTTCAAAGCTTTGCTGTTCAGGGTAGCCAGCAATGCCAATATTAATCCCTTCATTTAAGTCATTTTGCTCTAATCTATCCATAGTGCTCATGGCATATTTATGTGCCTGAATAGAATCGCTCAGAGGCAGTAAAATGACTAATGAGCCCAAACGCCAATGAGCAATTTGGTATCCGGTGGGCAAGTCGATGAGCAATTGGATCTCAATGTCTTTTTGACGTTTTTCGAGGTGATCGATATCGCTGATATGGCTGATTAACCCTTCAGGGTTAATGTCCATTATCATTAAACACGTTTGTTCACGATTAGGCTCTGTTAAGGTACTAAAGTGTACTTCAAGCTCTGATAATGGCAAAACCATCGAACTTAACGGCGATTGTTGTGAAGGCAACTGCTTTATCGATGTTTGCTGCTTTAAAACTTGCAGTGTTATTACTAAGTATTCGATATCACCATCAATGGAATGTTCGGCTTGAATACTTGCTTTAAGGCTATTGGCAAATCGTGTGCCCGTATTGGCAATAATTTGGCCTTTCCACTTACCTTGTAAACTTAAACGACTAGAAATATCGGCCCATTGCTGAGTCACCTCTTCACCCAGTAACTCAACAATACTAGCATTGCTGTTATCTTCTACATCCAACAGTTTTTTGAACTTATGGTTGAACTTGATGAGTTCACCATTTACGTCGGTCAAAGCGGTAGCAACGTCACTTTCTGAAAGTAATCGATAACTGTAAGCTTGCTGTTTTACTGCAGATAATTCAGTGATATTTTCAAAGGTGACGACCCAATAACTTTCGCTGGTTAAGTTTGTTTTACCAGGCTGAACGCATAAATTAATCGTGCAAGGCTGATCGTTAAAGCTAATGGTTTCAGTCCAGCGCTTATTATCATTCATTGACTGAACTAACGTTTGATAAGTGTGATCTTCTAATTGCAGTATGCGCTGTAACCTTCTCTCTAACAGTTCATCAATCTCTAAAGATAAGGTTTCAGCAGCCTTTTGATTTGCTTTAATAATTCGTCCGCTATTATTTACTAATAAACAACTTTGGTGAACATTAAACAAGTTACTTGATAAATTGATGCTGTTAGCGTTTGCGGTTCTCTCAAGTTGAAAACGGTGGCGAGTGAATAATAAGCCTGTCGCGAGTAAACCGATGAGTGTTCCGAAAAAGATCAAGATATAACGCCATTGCTCAAACCTTGCGGCAATATCTTCATGGCGAATATATGAAAGCAAAAAATACTCTCTAATGAGGGTATCGTGCGCAGCAAGTTCTATTTTAAGAAAAACAAATGTTCCAACATCATTATGATATTGGCCAAAATTGGTATTAGCCATTTGCTGCCAAAGGCTAGGGTAACTTTGCTGTAAGCTATCGCCTAAGGTATTAGGCATTTTTTTGAGTGGATTTTGTTGTCCTGCGCCTGAATATAATTTGCCTTGTTCACCTAATAATAATAGCGGTGTGTTGTGGTTAAAAAAGGCAGGTTTAATCGATTGCAGAACTTCGATTATCGAATTATAAGTCACTAAGTATCCACGAATACTTTGATCAGGGTTTTCTATCCAAGCAAGCTGGTAAACAAAAGGGATTAGCTTACCATTAATGGGTACAAATTTTATTTGTGATGAAAAAACGTCATTGCCGCCCATAGTTTTGTCGCCATTAAGAACAACGTCAGGGAGTGGCACGTTATCAAAAGCATCAGTGCTAGCAATACGTTTATTACCTTGAGGATCAAATAAAGTTAAGCCTAAAAGTTCTGGAATATGATTCAGTAACCCGGACCAATTGTTGACTAGCTTTTGCTTTTGTTGTTCTGAAGGATTTTTTAAGTACTGATTCATTAACTCAGCTTTGGCGAAAGCTTGTGTGCGAAATTTTAAGAAGTTAACTTTATCTGAGGCCAGTGTGCCAACAGTTTGTAATTCACTGTAACGCTTATCGGCCCAATCTTCTTGCAGGCGACGTTCGCCTAAATTGAGTAGCATTGTGGTGAAAATAATGATGCTGATAACCATCACAGAGACTTGGCTTGCTAAGGCTAAGATCTGTTGACGACTCCAGTGGATATCTTGCGCTGAAATGAGTAGAAACTTTGAGACGTTTTTATTGGTTTGTCTTTTAAACATTCACTTACTTATATTAACAGTCCCGATATAACCAATGTTATCACGAAAGCTTTACTAGGTTGACCTTAGTAAAGCTTTTTTAACTAAATTTTTACCATACTTGTTTCAGGTTAACCGACAATATCAAGTTCACGTTGTTTAAACTCAGCTCCTCTTTGTTCCACTATCTTACGGCATTGTTCGATGTCGACTTGATCTAGGCCGTTAATCGCTGAGACTTGAACTTGGGAAATATATTGGGGTGCTAACTCAATAAACGCTAACAGTGCTTCATAAGCGCCTTTTAGCTTTGGTCTGCAATGTTGAAGATAAAGGGCTTCAGTATCAGCATTTAATGAAATTGATAAACTATCGATACATGTTGCCAGCTCTGGCAGGATATTACGCCGATGAAATAAATTACCTAAACCATCGGTATTTAGGCGTGTTTTCCCACCTTGCGCTTTGATATGAGTTGCAACTGTTAGAAGTGTTTCTAAGTTAAGTGTAGGCTCGCCATAACCACAAAAAACATACTCATCAAAGTCTGAAACATGACCTAATAGAGGGATGATGTCAGCTGGTTTTACTTGCTTATCAAGTGATAACTCATATTGATGTACTTGTTTAGAGCCGTTGTGCTTTGGGCAGAACTGGCATCGTAATGTGCAGCGACCAGTGATGTTAAGGTAACGGCTTTGGCGGATATCATAAACCAATGTTGATGAGTGATGATCTTGTTCTGTTACTGTAGAAATAGACGATGGATCTAGAGTAAGTTTATGATTTTTTGCTGAGTTGTGCATGTAAGTTAAAACCTAAAACAAAAGCCAATTTGGTAGTTTAAAGAGTTTTTAAAGGGATATCCGTTTATTAACTCGCAATTTAAGCAATTTTTATTAGCCTATGGAGCTGATTTGGGAACAAACTGTGGTTATTAATTTTGCGAAGACTGAGCTGTGTAAGGTCAACTAAAAGCTGTATATGATTACTAGAATTTATTGTCAGTTATTACACTGGTTAACGTAAAATTATTAATTGACGTTGTTTTTTGAGAGATTGTTCGTTTTCTGTGAAGGCCACCTCAAAAATCGCCTTGTTATGATTGCAAATCTTAATGATAATACTTCTCATAATTATTGTAGTGATTTATGAGATACCTCTATCATGTTACCAGTCAAAGCAGAGAAACTTTCTCCTGTGTATTTAGCATTATCCCTAGCTCTATTTAGCAGTAATTCAGCTTACGCTGAACAAGAACTGCCTGAAATGGAAAAAATTCAAGTTACAGCTTCAGCCCTGAAAATCCATACTCCAATGGCCGAGACGCCTGTATCAGTGTCTGTTGTGGAACGAGATGATCTTGAAATTCGTAATGTTAATAAGCTGGATGAAAGTTTTCGCTATACCTCAGGGGTGTTGTCTTCGCCTTATGGAGCTGATAACGATACAGACTGGTTAACTGTTCGCGGTTTCGAGGCAGCTACTTACCTTGATGGTAGCCGTTTATTTAAAGATGGCTTCTATGTATGGATGCTCGAACCTTATGGATTAGAGCAAGTTGAAATACTCAAAGGTCCCGCTTCAATTTTATACGGCGAAGCACCTCCTGGTGGCGTTGTGAATGCAGTGCAAAAGAAGCCTAAACTTGAACCCGCAGGAGAAGTGGATGTTCAAATAGGTAATAAAGATACTGCTCGTGTTGCTTTCGATGTATCGGATGAGATTACTGACGATAAGCGTTTTCGTGTCGTGGGTAAGTTTAGTCAGGCAGACGGTGAACTTAATGATACTGAGAATACTCGTTATTACATCGCGCCAAGTTTAGAAATGGACTTGTCGGAAGACACGACGTTAACTTTATTAGCATCTGCCATTCATGATGATGGCACGCCTACGAATGGTTTCTTTCCTGCGATTGGCACGCAAGTGGATGACACTCGTGGTGAAATTGATCCAACAACTAATTTTGGCGAGCCAGATTATGATGTCAGCCGCAGAACCCAAGTGACTGCAGGTTTTCAGCTAGAGCATATCATTAATGATACTTGGGATTTTGAGCAAAATTTCAATTACGCTTATAACGACTTGCTGTTAAATAGTACTTACATTATGTCGACACCTTACTGGGGAGATCCTTCTGGCGATACTTATGCTAGAGGAGTGACATATCGTGAGGGAACGTTACAAAGCATCACCCTCGATAATCGATTTATTGGTAACTGGTCTGGAGATCGCACAGAACAAACCCTGCTATTAGGACTCGATGTTCAAAGCCACCAAAATGAAGGTAAAGAGTTGGACAATTATGCCTATGACATTATTGATCCATTCAATTTCACTCCGGGGAACTCTGATCCATTAGACACAAGTGATGCCTTAGAGCGCCGTATTGATAAGAATCAGTTGAGTGCCTATGGTCAGTATCAACTTGTACTAGATGACCGCTGGATTGGTATTGTGGGTGGTCGCTATGATTATGTAGATACTCAGAACGAAGATTTGACCAACAATAAGCAATATGACCGTGTCGACAACGAGTTTTCATTTAATGTAGGATTAATGTATCGCAGTGATTTTGGCTTCACCCCCTATGTGAGTTACGCAGAGTCATTTGAAGTGATCAGTACGGTTGATCAAATAACAGGCGAACTTTATAAGCCGTTAGAGGGTAAGCAAACAGAAGTTGGTTTTAAATATACACCTGATTATATGGATGGTTATTTTAATCTGGCTTGGTATAACTTAAAGCAAACTAATGCCCTTGTGAGTACAAGTGCTCAAGACCCTGATGGGAATTGGTTATTTGGTGCTACTCAAACAGGTGAAATGGTCTCGCAAGGTATTGAGTTTGAAGCTGTAGTACAAGTTACTGACGAACTTAAAGTTAATACAGCATACACTTATACAGATTCTCACATCGATAATAATGACGATACAGGCGAGAAGCGTTCTCCGATGATCCCACGTCATCAGGCATCAGTATATCTCGATTACCAAATGTTGCCCCAAGTACGTGTTGCTACAGGGGTTCGATACGTTGGTTCATCTTATGATTCTGAAGACTCAACCGTGACAACTGAAACCATCAAGGTACCGGCTTATTGGATATGGGATGCATCGGTCCAATACGACATCAATACTCGCTGGCGTGCACAACTCACCGTGAATAATGTACTTGATGATGAATACATATCGGCTTGTAATTGGTACTGCTACTACGGTGAATCACGTAGCATCGTTGGTAGCATTAAGTATATGTGGTAAATGAGCAAGTCGCTCTTGATAATCAAAGTCTGGCGTGGAATTTCCCGTCAGGCTTTGTACTTTGACTGTTCAGTGTTTAGTTGCATAAATTTCGGAATTAACATGGCAAAACTTAGTAATCGATTTTGGTTCAAGCTTCATGGCTTGTTCTCTTTACCCATTTGGATAATATTCTGTTTCGTTTGCCTAACCGGAACGATATCAGTCATTAGTCATGAGTTGACTTGGTTAACTAATCCTGACTCGCGTGCAAGTAATCCTCAACAATTAGCTGAAAAGCCTAAATCTCAACTGGTTGATATTGTTCAAAATGCATATCCGACAGCCAGTATCTCTACTGTAATGAGTTTTGAATCTTATATAGCCAATACGGTTATATTTACCGATAGCGATAAACCTTACGCCATTGCTTATGTAAATCAATATACAGGTGAAATTCAAGAGGTTATCCAAGGTCTTACTTTTAAATCTTTTATGCGTTCGTTGCATGCTTGGCTGTTTTTTCCATGGCAAAATGGCTATAGCATTGGCTATTACCTTGTTTGTTTCATGGCGTTTGTTATGTTGGGTGCACTGGTTTCTGGCCTAATGATTTATAAAAAGTTTTGGCGATCGTACACCCAACCTAAGTTACGAATACATCAAGGAAAGAAAACGTTTTTAGCTGATTTACATCGGTTAGCGGGAGTGTGGTCGATGTGGTTTTTAATACTCATGAGCATCACGGGCTTATGGTATTTAGCTCAAGCCATTATGTGGCAAAATGATATTGAAATTGAAGCTCATGCCCCTGTAGTTGAAGTTAGTCAACTTCCATATGGTGTAGCTGATGTTCCAGTTAGGCCGTACAGCTTAGCTGATGCGGTTAACATTGCAGAGCAGAAATTTCCAAACTTCAAAAGCACTTACATTATGCTACCTGAGCACTTTAGAGATACATATAAAGTTTATGGTGAAGGTGATGGAATCTTTTATGATCAGTATTCTTATGGAGTGACGGTCAATCCTTGGACTGGCAAGGTTGAGAGCGAAAGATCCCCTGAGAAAATGAATGCGTTACAAACCTTATCCCATATCGCCAACCCTTTACATTATGGCAATATCGGTGGACTGTGGACAAAAATTATTTGGTTTATATTTGGTGCCTTATTAACAGGGATGTCCATAACAGGTTTTTTAATCTGGGGTGGTCGAACAGTGAAAGCTGCTAAAGATACTGATAATCAAAGGTCTATTTTCTCTAAAGTACCTGTAACTCATTTAGTTCAACAGGATGGAAAATAATGGCGCGTTTATCTAACAGTATGTGGGATCGCTACAAGTATAAAGTAAACGGGCTTGTGCTGATTTTAAGTTGTTTTTTCTTGTATAAAAACTTATTCCCACAGTTCCCAGATGCTTGGAGCACGAAGTCGATAGGTTCATTCGAAGTCACGCCAATGCCATATAACCTTAATTCACCTTATATGCATGACGGGACGTACACTAAAGACTTTTTATTATTATTTAGTCAGGGTGAAGTTGCCGATATTCGACAGGCTTATTTTAATATTGGTGCAGCACCCTTATCACTTGCTGATATGCAGGATGCTGACGCAGGGATTTTGCACGGAAGTCAGCATGCGCAAGAAGTACATGCTATTGCACCTAAAGTAATTCAAGCAGATCATAGAGCTTGGTTAACGATAGAAAATTGGCAAGGGAAATTGAAAACCGTAAGTTGGGCAATACCTAAAAATTTACATCAGTAATGCTAATTTAGTACCGATGCGGACTTTTGTTCTGTATTAATGTAATGATAAAAAGGGAGCAAAGCTCCCTTTTTAAGGTAACTAATTCTTACCATTAACAGTTAATTATAAGCTTCATCATCGTCGTTTTTAGGTTGCCACCACCAGTTAAATAACCTGCGTAAAAGGCGCTTTGCATCATCTAAAATAATGTACAGCACAGGTACTAAAATCAGTGTCACTACAGTGGAGAATAAGATACCAAAGGCTAGTGAAGTCGCCATTGGAATGACAATTTTGGCCTGTAGACTTTTCTCGAGCAATATCGGCACTAAACCAACAAAGGTCGTCATTGAGGTTAAAATGATTGCTCTGAAACGGTAACAACCAGAATTAATCGCAGACTCCAAAATTGAATGGCCTTCTTTGCGGGCTCGGTTAACAAAGTCGACTAAAATCAATGAGTCATTTACTACAACCCCCGCTAGTGCCACGATGCCACACAGACTCAATACACTCATTGATAACCCAAGAATATAGTGGCCGAACAGCGCGCCAATCATGCCGAATGGGATCACTGACATGATGATCATGGGTTGAGTATAAGATTTAAGTGGTATTGCCATTAATGCGTAAATGGTAAACATGGCAAAGAAGAAACCTTGCAGCAAGCCTAGCATTGCATCTTGCTCATCCTGACTTCCGCCATCTAAGGAAGCGTTCACTTCTTTGTAAGTGTCAGTAAGCTCAGGTAAAAACTCTTGTTGAATTTCGTTTACCACTTTTGATGGCTCAACGGTATTCTTGTTGACGTTTGCTGAGATGGTAATCGCGCGGCGGCCATCAACACGTGTTATCGATGCAAAAGATTCACCCAACTCTATATCTGCCACTGTTGAGAAGGGCACTGCAACACCTTGAGGTGTGCGAATTAGCATGTTTTCAAGGTGGCCAATGGTGCGACGCTGTTCAAGTGGGTAACGTACCATCACTTTCACTTCTTCTTTATTACGAAGAATACGCTGAGCTTCATAGCCGTAAAAACCATATCGAACCTGGCGCGCTAAATCTGATAATGTCAGTCCTTGCGCTTCAGCCTCTGGGCGGATATTGAGGCGAATCTCTTGGCTGCCTGACGAGAAATTATCTGAAACATCGTAAACACCTTCATAGGAGGCAAGCTTCTTTTTAAGCTCTTTTGAGGCTTCAGATAGTTGGCTTAAGTTACTTGAGGTTAATCTAAAAGAGATATCACCACCGGTATCATTTGTACTGGCAGCGATGTTGAGCTTTTTAACTGATAATAACTCAGGTAACTGTTTACGCCATTCTTCTGCAATCGTCACCCCGTCTATCTCACGATCTTCGCCCTTTGACAGTTCGGCAAAAATGAACGCAGAACTTCTTGAACTCATATTGATAAAGCTATGTTTCACCACGTCTGAGCCAACTTCATTTGCAAACTTATCATTCATGGCATACAAGGCTTCTTCCACTTTTTGCACCACATCTAAGGTGTTAAGTTCAGAGCTGCCTTCTTCCATTTCAAGCTGAACTTGAATGAAGTCTGAGGGGATATCAGGGAAGAATACCCAGCGCACTTTTCCGCTAGCAACTAACGCCAAAGACAGGATTAATACGCCAATGAATATGGCTACAACGCTGTAACGAATTTCAATGCACTTGCCTAGAAAGGTGCGATATTGATTATGAATAAAGTATTGCAGTTTCTCATTGAGCCTCACTTTAAACTTCGAAAAAATATTGGTTGGAGGGCGCTTTTTCTTCACTTTCATGTGGGCTAAATGCGCAGGCAAAATTAATTTTGATTCAATGAGCGAGAATGCTAATGCAAGGATAACGACCATACCGATCGATTTCCAAATGATCCCCATTGGTCCTGAAACCATGATCATCGGAATAAATGCAGCAATGGTTGTTAGTACCCCAAAGGTTGCTGGCATCGCAACTTTTTGTACGCCAGTAATCACGTTAGTGAGTGATTGGCCATTCTTTTCAATTTCACTATAGGCACTCTCACCTATGACAATGGCGTCGTCCACCACTATCCCCAGCACCAGAATAAAGGCGAACAGGGTTAGCATATTGATTGATAGGTTAAATGGCTCCAGTGGCATCAGTAATATGGTGCCAAGGAAACACACTGGTAATCCCACCATCACCCAAAACGCTAATTTAAGATCTAGGAACAGAGCAAGAATAATAAACACCAATAAAGCCCCGTAAAACATGTTCGACAACATCATGTTTAAACGACCTTCGAGGTAGTGAGTTAAGTCCCCCCAAGTATCAAGCTGGATATTGGCGGGTAAAGTGGTTTTACGTTCAGCAATATAGGCTTTGACTTGTTCTGAAATATTGAGCGCATTTTGATCGTCAATACTGGTGATTTCGATAATTGCTGCAGGTTTACCATTAAAGCGGGTGTACTCTAATCGTTCTTCAAAGTCATCTTTAATGGTGGCGACTTCTGGCAGCATAATACGGCTACCGTCAGGGCGGGTTGTAACTACAATGCGTGAAAAGTCTTCCCCAGTATAAGCCTGACCTTTAGTACGAAGTAAGATGTCGCCATCTTGGGCGCGAATTGAGCCACCAGGTAAATCAATCGATGAGTTTTGTACGGCTTGGGCCACTTGAGAAAAGGTTAGGTCGTACTCACGTAATTTATCTTCAGAAAGCTCAATACCTATTTCGTAGTCCCGTACACCAGTAACTTGCGCACGAGTGACAGCGGGTAAGTCGGTAATGTCATCACGTATGGTCTTAGCCATTTCTTTCATTTCATGGAGGCTTAAATCCCCATAAACAGACACCCAAATTACATTGTTCTCAGGTTTTATCTGATAAATATTGGGCTTTTCAATGTTATCGGGGAAAGTAGAAATCGCATCGATACGTAGCTTAGCTTCATCTAATACTTGCTGAACTTCGTAACCATCTTCAACTTCAATCGTGACTGAGCCGACGCCATCACTGGCTACAGAGGTGACTTTTTTAATGCCATTAATATCTTGAATCGACTCTTCGATTTTAATATTAATCCCTTCCTCAATCTCTTGAGGAGCTGCGCCTGGGTAGGCAACTGAAATATTGAGTAAGTTAAGCTCAAAAGTCGGGAAGACTTCTTTATTGATTAATAATGAGCTAAATAAACCGCCGATTAGCAGCGCAAACATGAGTAGGTTTGCCGCGACATTATTACGGGCAAACCAAGCTATTATGCCTTTATTATTGTCCATTACTGCTCACCTGCTAGTGTAATTTGTTCCGCGCTATCAGGTTCTGACTCAATTTCAGCTTCTTGTTGCTCACCTAGCAGTTTAACTTTTTGACCTGACACCATGTTGTTAATATCGGTAATTGAAATGCGCTCACCGGTTTTTAAGCTGTCTTTGATGAATACATTTTCGATATCGGTGCGCACGATATTCACTTTACGTATTTCTATCGTATTGTCAGCGGTGATGATTGCGACTTGATCTTGGCGTACGACATAGCGTGGGAGCTTAACAATCCCGTTTACCGTTCGGCCTTTAATTATTGCCGTGACAAAGCTGCCGTATTTAAGTGGTAATTCACCTTCTTGACGTTGATTGCGCAGGTACGGGTCTTTTACTTCTGCAACCAAGTACACCATGCGGTTTTGCTCATCAATGACATTCTCACTTCTGACAATATTGCCGTTCCAAGTAAATGATTTTCCGGCAAGGGAAGCACTTAAGATGACAGAGGTATCAGGGTTGTCGACAGACTCTAAATAGGCGAGATCATTATTGGTTAGCGGTAAGCGCACTTCTGCGATACTAGTATCGTATAGTTCGCCTAAGTTTGTCCCTAATGATACGTACTGACCTAAATCAACATTACGGGCTTTGATGATCCCATCGAATGGTGCGCGAATGACCGTGCGTTCTAAGTTGCGCTGGGCTCTAGCTAATGCGGCTTTTGCATATTTTACGTTAGCTTGTTCTTTCTTTAACTGAGGAATACGTAAACCAAGCTCTGGCGGTAAGCCATTATCAAAATCCTTAAATTCAATCTTAGCGACTTCGCCACGAGCGATTTCTTCGTTGAGTGCGGCATTGGCTTGGGCAAGTGTCGCTTCCGCCTGAATAAAGTCTGCTTGATAATCAGAAGGTTCAATTTGAGCCAAAGCTTGCCCTTGCTGAACGATTCCGCCCGCAACAAGGCTTGGGTCTAAGCTGACTAACCTACCTTGTACTTCAGTCACCAGTTGAGTTTTATACTTCGGGCTAACCACACCGTAAGAAGGAAGATTCAATGATACGGTTTGCTGCTCAACCGTTATTACATCGACGATGGCGATTTTTTCTTGTTCTTCTTTTTGCTCAGGTGCTTGCTGGGTACTGACAAGTAAGCCTGCCAGTGCAATAAACACGATAAGAATAAGGAAAGGAGAGAGGATTCTTAAAATTCTTTTCATCGGTAAACGTATCCATACTAAAACAACAATGTTAACTCTAAAGGGCGGCTCTGCTTGAAACTCAGCTCAAACTCAGTTTTCTTATTAAAATATTAACAACTTAGAGCACTATAGGCTCTAAATTAACAGACAACCAATTGAAGAAAAAGCGTTAGTTGTGAAATAAATGTTTCAGGAAATTTATTTTGTGCTTGAGTAGTTGATTACGCTACAAATTCGAATTTAGACCATAAAAAAGCCCTGAACTGTGTTTACAATTCAGGGCTTTATGAAAATGTTAATCAAGAAATATTATTTCTTCTTTTTGTTCTTCTTAGATTTCTTGGCAGCAATCTTGTTTTTATCTTTTTTCTTACCCGGTACCTTCGCCTCTTTGTGCGTAGGTCTTAGGCCGTCGATATAACGACGCTTTAATGGTTGTTCAATGTAGCGCTCAATCTTACTGACGATACGCATATCGTGAGCTTCAACTAATGAGATAGCAGTCCCTTTTGCGCCAGCACGGGCAGTACGACCAATACGGTGAACATAAGCATCAGCTGAGCGTGGCATGTCATAGTTGATTACATGAGTAATACCATCAATATCGATACCGCGTGCAGCAACATCAGTTGCGAGCAAAATGTTCACTTCACCTTTACTGAACTTACTTAAGGCTTGGAAACGTTTCTTTTGTTCCATGTCACCACGCAAGAAAGCACAAGGAATACCTGCTTTGAGTAGTAAGCCTTCAAGGCTAGCAACCACTTCACGAGTTTTAACGAAAACAATGGTGCGTTTAACAGACTCTTGCTGAAGGATGTTGCACAGTAATGCAAATTTATGGGCATTGTTATCAGCTAAGTGAGCCCATTGGTGGATTTTAGCTTTTTCGCTGCGTGGAGACTCAACATCAATCGTGACAGGATCTTCTAACAATACGTGAGCAAAACGGGCAACACCGCTACCTTCTAAGGTGGCAGAGAAAAGCATGTTTTGTTTACGACCTTGAGCTTCAATCGCAATAGTTTCAACCACTGATGAGAAGCCCATGTCTAGCATGCGGTCAGCTTCATCAATAATCAGCATTTCGACTTCAGTCGCTTCGAATTGACCTTTATCGAGGTATTCCATTAAACGACCTGGTGTGGCGATTAATAGATCGATATTTTCTTCAAGTTGTTCTTCCTGCGGCCCGTACGGCACACCACCAGTGATGATCCCAACATCTAGTTCAAGATCTGTGGCTAAATGACAAGCATAACGATGGATTTGACTAGCAAGTTCACGAGTCGGTGTCAGAATTAATATTCTGGCTTGACCGTTAAAGCGGCGCGGAAAGTCAATCAAGTGTTGTAAAGCAGGTAGCAAGAAGCTAGCAGTTTTACCGGTACCTGTAGGCGCTTTAGCTAAAATGTCCCGTTGTTCCATAGCCATTGGCAATGTTTGTTGTTGAACGGTAGTCGGGCTTAAATGTCCCATGGCCTTTAGAGAGTCTAATAGGCGTGGATCTAGGTCAAAATCTTCAAATAGCATGCGCTTTGGGTCTCACTGATTGATAGCCGGACATTATAACCTAAGTTGTTAATCTCAGCGAGAGAGTAATCAGTTAAAAGCAGATTAAACCTTAAAGTTTCAAATAAAAGTCGCGGCAAAGTTGTTTCATTGCCTCTGTGTACTGACCTTTACCGTCTGAGATAATCAAATTTGACGAGGTTAGTATGGGTAGTTGCTTGCTTAAGGCTGAACGATGTTTAAGCGCTAAAAGGAGCCTACTAGTGGCTTTGGTTTCAACTGTGCAAATGGTGGTTTTGGCAGTAATAACCAGCTCAGTTTGCGAAAGCGCGGCCAAAAAGCCAAGTTCGCTTTGAATAGGAATGATCAGACTTGCCGTACCATTCGCCGAGAGTAACTGTTGAATATGCGTTAACAGTGTTTCAAAGTTTAATGTATTGGTATGTCTTGCTGTTGCACGTTGATTAGCATCAGATTGTGGACCATTTTCAAAGTAGGGTGGATTACAAATAATGGCATCAAATAACGCAGAACCAGACCGTGCAATCTCATCAGAAAATTGCTGAATACTCTGGTGCTGACCCCTCAACTGCGAATGCCATGGGCTTTGCTCAAAGTTGAAATGGCAGTCTTGGGCAGCACCGTCATCGAGTTCAACTGCAATGACATCAGTATTAAGGTTATTGATTCGCTGGACCGCCATTAATGATAGCAAACCACTTCCTGCACCAATATCGAGAATACGATAGCGGTTTCTCGGTTTATTTTCATCAGTCGTAATCGGTAGTTTTGCCCAAGCGCCTAATATGACGCCGTCAGTACTGACAGGCATTCCGCAATGGCTATCATCAATGTGGAACTGCTTAAAGGTAAATGGCATGGTTTTATTCTGATATTAACTATGGTGCTTTAGAGGACACATGGTAACTGCTTTTAGTTTATTCCCCAAAATAATTAGCGTTGCGTAGATGTTGCTAAATGCGCGCTATGTGGTTGGCCTGTAGCAGGAATGTTTTGTGAGTTTTAACCTTGTTTTCAGATGAAGGTTAATTTTGCATTGTGCTGGTTTTGCGCTTGTTTATCTAAACGCTATTTGATATTAGTTCCTACCCGTTTAAAGGCGTTTCGCGCAATTAAATGGCTGAAAATGAAATACGACTCACAAATGAGTATTGTAAAAGCGAGTAAATGGCTTTTTTATAACCATTTATGAGTAGTTTTTAATATGACTAAGTGTAATTTTAAGTTTACATTCTTACAGGCTGGTTTTGATTAGCGGTAGCTAATTATCAATGAATCACTTAAGTTTGTTAAAAAACAAAACAACAAGATGGGGCATTTTGTGCAAAACAGTAATATGAGTATCGGCGATACATTAGGCTTAGGCTTTATGACTTTCGCATTTTTCTTAGGTGCGGGTAACCTAATTTTTCCTCCTTTTGCAGGTATGTTAGCTGGCGAGAATATGACTCTCGCAATGTTGGGCTTTCTTGTTACAGCCGTGGGTTTACCTCTTGCAGGCCTGATTGCAGTCGCTAAGGCAAATGGTAAGGTCATGGCGATGTTGCCCGCTTTTGCTGCAACAGCACTTGCTGTCTCTATTTATATCATTATTGGCCCTGCATTCGCGGCGCCTCGTACTGGTTTAGTTGCGTTTGAAATTGGCGCTCGTCCGTTTTTAGATAATGCAGAAGCGGTTATTCAAATAGGCGCGTTAGCGCTTAATCAAGCTCAACTATTTTACACCATTGGCTTTTTTGCTTTAGCTATGGTGTTGTCTTTATACCCTGGTAAGTTGCTTGATAGCGTGGGTAAAGTATTAACCCCAATTTTGATTTTCTTATTAGTGGGTTTAGCGGTTTCAGTCATTGTTACTCCGAGCGCTGCAGTAGGTGCTGCAACAGGTGACTATATTACTAGCCCACTTTCTAAAGGTATTTTAGAAGGTTACAACACTATGGATACACTGGCTTCAGTGATCTTTGGTATGTTGATTATTGATATTTTACGTAAGAAAGGCATCACTGAATCAAAAGCGCAAACTCGTTACCTTGTTCGCGCCGCGATTATAGCTGCGTCTGGTTTAGCATTTGTTTATATCTCATTATTCTATTTAGGTGCGACTGCAGGTGAGATTGCAGCTGGCGCTGAAAATGGTGGTCAAATTCTAACAAATTATGTAACCCACGAGTTCGGTACTATGGGTACTGTGTTATTGGCCGCTGTCGTGAGCATCGCATGTTTGACAACTGCTGTTGGTTTAATCACTGCTTGTTCTGAATACTTCAATGAATTGCTGCCAAAGGTTTCTTATAAAGCATTCGTTATCTTTTTCAGCTTAGTATGTGCAACTGTTGCTAACGTTGGCTTAACTCAGTTAATTAATATCAGTATTCCAGTATTGATGACTATCTACCCTGTTGCGATTGCATTAGTGGCAATTACTTTCTTAACTGAACGCTTTGCACGCCCTGAGTTTTCGCACCGTTTAGTGCTATCGGTTGCCTTGTTCTTCGGTGTGTTTGATGGCTTAAAAGCTGCTGGTTTCGAAATTAACTTCTTAAGCTTTATGCCTCTTCACAGTGAAGGTATGGCTTGGTTATTACCTGTCGGTATCGCGATTGTGGCATGCTTATTTGTGCCAGCTAAAAACCAAACTGTTGCAGCAAGCTAATCAATTATTTACTTATGACAAACTTTGTCAAAGTAAACTAATTTTGGTTACACTAACGGCGTTACTTCATGTGAAGTAACGCCGTTTTTTTAGGATTAAAAGTGACTGATAAGTATCAAGCTGACCCCATCATAGATGCTTTTTTAGATGACCTTTGGTCAACAAAAGGCTTAAGTGATAATACCCTTGCATCCTACCGTACCGATTTACGTCATTTTGAACGTTTTGTGCTGAGCCAAGGTATGTGCTTGATTGAAGTTGATCAGCTAACTATTCGAGATTATTTAGCCTATCGAGTTGAACATAATTTTGCTAAAACTAGCACTGCTAGACTGCTTAGTAGCCTGCGTCGTTTTTATGGCTATTTGATTGTTAAGCAGACTATTGAAATTGACCCTACCAGTTTAATTGAGTCACCTAAACTTGCACGCCAACTGCCTGATGCGTTAAGCGAGAGCCAAATCGATGCTTTGTTAGATGAGCCAAATGTTGAAGATGCCATCGAGTGTCGCGACAAAGCGATGCTGGAGTTACTCTACGCAACAGGGCTGCGTGTTACTGAATTAGTGAGCCTGACGCTTGAGCAAATCAGTCTGCGTCAAGGTCTAGTGAGAATCGTAGGCAAGGGCGGCAAAGAGCGCTTAGTGCCTTTGGGTGAACTCGCAGTGACTGAGATTGAGCAATATTTATTAGCGGCACGGGCTGAATTACTGAATAACAAGCAAAGTGATGTGTTGTTTCCGTCTAAACGCGGTCAAATGATGACACGGCAAACCTTTTGGCATCGAATAAAGTTGTATGCAATTCGGGCAGGCATTAATTGCCATTTATCGCCGCACACATTACGCCATGCCTTTGCTACTCATTTACTGAATCACGGTGCAGACTTGCGCGTGGTGCAGCTTTTATTAGGACACAGCGACTTATCAACAACCCAGATTTATACTCATGTTGCCAAAGCTAGATTGCAGCAATTGCATAGTGAGCACCACCCAAGAGGCTAGTGATATGCAGCACTCTATAATGAATTGTTACTTAAAATTTGGTGGTAGTAGTCACCAATAAAAGAGTTAAGGTTGATTTAGTAAAATATTCTCTGTAACTTTTGCCGACAATATCAGGTCTATGTATTAGCTGAGACATTCAGTTTTACCCAATAGGATTAATTAATGAAGTTAACCAAAGCATTCTCTTTTGCGATTACGCTAGCTGTTGCGCCTCTGCTACAGGCAGCTTCAGCAACAGATATCCCCAATGAAACTGAATTGAAAAAACAAGTATCAGATGTACTTGGTGTCAATGTTTTGAAAATCCAGTCATCACCTATTGATGGTCTGTATCAAGCATTTACTGATCGTGGTGTATTATATGTTTCACCCGATGGAACTAAGCTAATTCACGGTAACATGTACGATCTTAAAAATGGCATGCAAAACTTGACCGAAGCGGCTCTTGCCGGCCCTCGTGTTGATATGCTTAAACCATTTGAAGACGATATGTTGGTCTACAAAGCTAAGAACGAAAAGCACGTTGTGACTATCTTTACTGATGTAGATTGTGGTTATTGCCGAAAGCTACACAGAGAAATGGACGGTTATAATGACCTAGGTATTACCGTACGTTACTTAGCTTACCCTCGTGCGGGTATTCCATCTGCAAACGCGCAGGAAATGGAAGCGGTTTGGTGTGCTAAAGATCCTTTGAAGGCAATGACAGATGCCAAAACTGGCGGTAACGTTAAAGCGGCTAGTTGTGATGCTAACATCGAAGGTCAATATCGTTTAGGCCAAGCATTTGGTATTAATGGCACGCCAGCTATCGTGTTAGAAAATGGTATTTTAGTACCAGGTTACCAGCCACCAGAAGCGTTATTAAACACCATTAAAACTAACATTTAACTTGTAGGGTTTGATGATGGTTGTCGATGGCTCGTTCATATAATTATATCGCGCTATTTTAATAAAAGGTGAGCACTTAGCTCGCCTTTTTTGTTATCTTGCTTTTGATCTTTTTTCATTTCTATCGATAAGGTTTATTTGTGGCTCACAAAATTGTTCGCCGTGCTGATGTAGATGACAGCCATTTACCCGCGACTATCCATCCTTTGTTAAAACAACTTTATGCACGTCGAAATGTCGATTTAACTGGGTGTGAGTTAAGTCTATCTAAGCTACTTAGACCTGATACTATGTTGGGCTTGCCTGAAGCCGCCGCGATCATTGCCGATGCGATTGCTGCCCAAAAATCGATATTGATTGTTGGCGATTTTGACGCCGATGGTGCCACATCCACTAGTGTGTGTTTACTTGCTCTTCGGATGATGGGGGCGACTAAAGTTGATTACCTTATTCCGAATCGATTTGATTATGGTTATGGCTTAAGTCCTGAAATTGTCGCCGTTGCACAATCAAAAGGCGCAGAGTTATTGATTACCGTTGATAACGGTATTTCATCAATTGATGGTGTTACTGCAGCTAAGCAATTAGGCATGCAAGTAGTGGTGACAGATCACCATCTACCAGGTAAAAGCCTGCCAGATGCAGACGCTATCGTTAACCCGAATCAAGATGGTTGTCAGTTTGCCAGTAAGTCGATTGCGGGAGTCGGAGTGGCTTTTTATTTGATGTCAGCTTTAAGAGCAGAGCTTAAAAGCCGAGACTGGTTTCAAAATAATCATATTGCAGAACCTAATCTAGGAAGCCTTTTAGATATTGTGGCGCTAGGTACGGTTGCAGATGTGGTGTCTCTTGATAGTAATAACCGCATTTTAGTTCAGGCTGGACTTCAGCGAGTCAAAAGTGGTCGCTGTCGTGTAGGCATTACCGCACTGTTAGAAGTTGCCAAACGAAGCCCACATCGCATTGTGGCATCTGACTTTGGTTTTGCAGTAGGGCCAAGACTTAATGCAGCAGGTCGACTTGATGAAATGGCATTGGGTGTTGAAACCCTCTTATGTGAAGATATGATGCTAGCGCGCAGAATGGCTGATGAACTCGATGGCCTCAACGGTGAGCGCCGCGAACTTGAAGCAGGTATGCAGCAAGAAGCACTTAAAAGCCTGCAAAAACTCACCCTAGATGAATCTAAATTGCCTTGGGGTTTAGCCATTTTCCAAGATGATTGGCATCAAGGGGTGATTGGAATTTTAGCCTCAAGGATCAAAGATAAATATCATCGACCGGTTATTGCTTTTGCTGATGCAGGCGATGGAGAAATTAAAGGTTCTGCTAGGTCAATCAAAGGTCTGCATATGCGTGACTTACTTGAGCTGATTAATAGCCGTCATCCGGGCATGATTATCAAGTTTGGCGGTCATGCAATGGCTGCAGGTTTATCGCTTAAAGCAGATGCCTTTATTGAGTTTGAAGCAGCCTATGATAAAGCGGTACGTGAAATACTAAAGCCTGAACAACTAACGGGTGAAGTTTTATCAGATGGTGAGTTACCTGCTCAGTTAATGAATCTTGAAACTGCATTTTTATTACGGGAGTCTGGTCCGTGGGGGCAGTCGTTTGAAGAGCCACTTTTTGATGGCCACTTTAGCGTGATCCAACAACGAATAGTGGGTGAGAAACACCTTAAGTTAGTACTTGAAACCGACTGTGGTTCAGTGATGATGGATGCGATAGCGTTTAATGTCGATTTAGCCACTTGGCCGGACGCGACAATTAAGCATGCAAGAGTGGCTTATAAGCTTGATGTGAACGAGTTTAGAGGCAATCAAACGGTGCAAATGCTAGTGGATTATATTGAGCCGGCCTAGCTTTTTGGGGATAACAGCAATTGTTGAAAAGTGACTGTTTATACAAAGCAACATAGATAATAGTATTTTGGTCATCGTTATTTTGTTTAAGCCAGTATAGTTGAGTAACTGCACTGGTATTCATTCGAGTCTGTTTGACACTTATTACAAAATAGACAGATACAAAAAAGCCTCGCATTGCGAGGCTTTTTTGTTATTTGGTCGCAGTAGCCACCAAATCTAAATATGGTGCCCGAACCCGGAATCGAACCAGGGACACGAGGATTTTCAATCCTCTGCTCTACCGACTGAGCTATTCGGGCGACGGACGCAATTAAACGTTTTTTGCGGTCTATAGTCAACTTTTTTTTAGTGATAAGGTTATTTTTAGGTTTGTTTGACTAAGAATTCCGCAAAAGGCTCAAATGTTCAGCTAAAACTAATGGATTAAACTAACAGCTTGAAAGGTCATCAGCAAAGCTTGTGCAGACGTTTTTCAACTATTTCAGCTATGTTTGAATAGAAATCCACCGCAACAAGGTCTTATTGATTGAATACAATGGATATCATCTCATTCTCACATTAGGAACAGGCTATTGAGCTGGCAATTGACCCTGATTAACCGATCGAAAAAACATCCTTTTAGGGTATGTTTAGTAGTGTCGATGTTAATTACTTTCAGTGTCCTTGGCGTACTTAGAATTAACCTTGATGTGAACTTCAATGATTACTTTGCCCATGACGATGCTGGATTTCTGGGGCTTGAGCGAATTACCCATAAATTTGAACAGCGAAATAATTTACTCTTGCTATTGGAAAACCAACAAGATTGGCGTCAACCCAAGCAGCAATTGTTGTTAACCCACTTTATCGAACAGTTAGCGCAAGATAGTACTATTGCGCAAGTGGGTGGTTATGCCTCGTTTATTGATGTTTCTAATATAGATGATTCAATACTCCATCTTGTGGAAGGGGATGATGCAAATAAACGTGCCAAATTATTAAGCTATAAACAAAATCCACGATTGCCGCTGGTGATATCTGAAGATGGTCAAGCCATACTGCTTAACATTAGCTTCAGTGATGTAGGTAAACAAAATTTCGCCAATGAGACCTTATGGCGTGATCACAATGTAGATAGCTTACTGAATAGCGCTAACGGATATTGGGACTCAAATAAAAACACATTAGTAAATGTTTACCTAAGTGGTGAGCAAGCACTTAATTGGCAATATGCAAAAGTGCTACGTCATGATTTAGCTTGGTTTGCACCGTGTTTATTATTGATAATCACTTTAATGGCATTTTTATTTATCCGAGCGCAATTATGGTTGCTGGCTATTGGATTAAATTGTGTGGTTACGTTAATGCTAACCTTGGGAATTGCAGGTTGGTTTAAACTAACCATCGCCGCGATTAGTGCATTTATTCCCGTCATTATTATCACCTTGTCGTTAGCTTATTCCGCTCATTTATATTTGGCATGGCAACTGGCGCTTAAACAGCAAAATGACGACCCACTTCAGTTTAGTTTTCAGCATAATAAGCTGCCATTATTTTATGCCACACTAACAACCATGTTAGGTTTTGGTTTATTGAGTTTTAGCCCGTCACCACCAATTCAAACTTTCGGTATCTTGGTGGCTATAGCCGTTTTATGTCATTACGTGCTTTGTCATAGTTTAATGGTCGTTATTGTCAGCTCGCTTGGTAAAAGATCTACAAAAAAACAACCCGAGCTTCTTAGTCGAAAAGACCAGAGTCGAATAGCTCACTTCCCCATTGAGACTATGGCAAAAAGAGGAATTAAATACCCTACAGCCATACTCGTTAGCGTGGCATTAATCTCAACTTTGGCGATATTCAGCGCATCCAAACTTGAACTCAATGATGATCCATTTAGTTACTTCCCAATTGAAAATCCTTTTAGTCAATCTAAGCAGAAGATGCAGCAATACTTTGATGGAGTAAATTTAATTAATTATGAAATCAGCGTAAATGCTGCTATCTCAGATGACGATAGCTCTGATAATGCGAGCGGGGATGATGTTTCAAATGGTGCCACTCAAACTTCGCATTCTATTTATGACAAACAATACTTAAGTTTTCTCTATCAATTCGCACGTTTTTTAAAACAACAACCTGAAGTGAACAGGGTGACACATATTGGCGATTGGGTGAAAAGTGCTGGATTAACACAAAGCCAGTTTAAGCGAGTTGTCAGTGAAAATTCAGTAAATACCCTCGGACTTGGCGCTGAAATATCTGCAGATTATCAATCAAGTTTACTATCTATTTACCTTGCCCCTTTAACGGCTAAACAAATGATAGCGTTTGAGCATCAGGTAGATGATTGGCTAGGGGAAAACAAACCTGATTTTACCGTTAGCCCCGCATTAGGAAACAGTTTGTTATTTGCACATTTATCAGTAGAGAATGCTAATAATATGCTGTGGTCTTTCGCTATTGCATTACTGATGCTCAGTATCATTTTAGGTGTTATTAAACGCAGTTTGATATTTGCGTTGATTGGCTTAATGGTGAATTTCTTGCCACTACTATGGGTATTTGGCGCATGGCAGTTAATGGGAGGCTATATCAGTATTGGTAGTGCTGTCGTGTTAGGGATCATGTTAGGCATTATTGTAGACGATACTTTGCATCTTCTATTAAAGCTACCAGAGCCTAGCAAGGCTTTGGCGTTTGACCTTTTCTGGCCTAAATATTCAGCCATCATTCCTGTGATTAGTTTTACCAGCTTAACCTTAGTATTGGGCTTCGGTATTGGTTTAGCATCCGACTTTGCCCCTATAGCGCAGCTTAGTCTGTTGTCTTGTATGGTGATTGCATTAGCGTGGTTGTTTGATGTTTTGGTCTTACCGGTTATTTATCATCAATGGAGGCGCTATCAATATGGGCAGCAGTAAGATCGTTAAACGTTGTTTTGGTAAGCAAGCCTCACCTCAAGTCTTGTATGGGAAAAATGCGCTTCGGCTTCAAAGCTGGATAAACCACTTTGGTCATTCATCCTTGTCATTTAATGATCGCCAAACCGAGGCTATGGCGCATTTATTGCCACTCCTTTTGTGTGGAGAGCAATCGGCGCAACTGGTGTTCAACCAAGAAATTATCAGATTACGAGATAACTCAATCAAGCATCACTCTATTATATCTGCGCATTCTGAAAGGCTGATTTCATCCTTGATGGAAGTTGAGTCTGACGAGTGTCGACATGATACTGCTTTGCAAAGCGTGGTGGATAATTTACCTGAAGTTGATTCGGTTGCGAAAGTGCAACGGCTTGCTAAACGTTTTTATACAAGCCTTGGCAGAGTAGATAATTACAGTCATCATTTTGTCCGTATTGCAGTGTTAGATACCTGCGTCACTCAAATTATGCAGGCTTTTGAACATAGCCATTTAGGAGCAAACCATCCTTTTAGTCAGCTCTGTGGCTTAATTAAAAAAGATGAAGCCAAACATGTTTACATCAGTCGTCACCATGCAATGGAGTTAGGCGCGGATAATGCTGAATTTAACCAACAACAAGAGTCAATTACCCAAAACCTGTTTCAATTATTGCGAAGCCAAGACAGGGCATTTGAACATATGGGAATTTGCTTGGATGCCTTACAAGATAAATTGGAGGAAAAATGGCAGTAAAATTTGCTCAACATGATTTGTCATTGTATTCAATTGCCCATCAATTGCCGGGTATAAATATTGATAATGAAATGCTTTTGGCTTGTTTATCTCAACAATGTGGTCGTTTAAATGCGCGTAAAGCTAAAAGTATTGCTAAACGGCTGGGTATTGAAGGCCGTCACTTGGTGAGAGATTTAACTAAAGCAACAAGCTCAGCTTCGCCAACCAGTATTGAGTTAAGTCAGCAGGTTTTAACTCAAGCATTACAAAACGCCGCTATAAACAGTAATGAGTTGGATTACTTACTCACTCATACTTGTACTCCCCACACCCAAGTGCCGCCTAATGCCGCATGGCTTGCTGATGTTATGGCGTATCACGGGCCATATTTAGAGCTAAGGCAAGCATGTACAGGCTTTGCTAACGGTTTACAGATAGCTTCGGCTTTTTGCGCGGTGAATCAAAAACCGGTTGCTATTGTTGGGGTTGAAACAGGTTCTGTTTATTTTGATATGGATAAGACATTTATCGACACCGAACAATTAGTAAATTATGTGCAAATGGGAGATGGCGCTGCCGCGACAGTATTAGGGCCATTAACCGAAGGGAAGGCTAAAGTCTCAGATATCTATTTAGGACAAATAGGCCACCAAAAACAACCTGGGTTTTATTTAGATAGCGGCTCAAAAGATGTTGGCGAAAAACGAATGGCGCGTTTTCACCATAATATCCATGCAGTTAGAGAGCAGGGTAGTCAACTATTTGAACTTGGCTGGCAAGCACTACAAAGCCGCGGCTACCAGTTGGATGACTTTGCTTATATTTTACCTCATCAAGCGAATGGTCATATTGATGTGCTAATGGCCGAAGCTTTAGGGATGACGCCAGATAGAATCATTAATGATGCGAAACAGTTCGGCAATTTAGGTTCTGCAGCTATTTGGGTGAGTTTATCTAATTTGATTCATTCTGGTAAATTACAAGATGGTGATAAGGTTGCAGTGCTAGGCGCTGAGGCAACTAAATACCTTTATGGCGGTTTTGTTTATCAGCATTGTGTAAGCTAAAAATTAAGTTGAAGCAATAAAAAAGCCCGCGATATGAGTGCGGGCTTTTCTGTATTTACAAGTAATCGGCTAGTAATTGTTAGTTGCTTAACTCTTTATTATCAGGGAAGTTAGCTGCCATAACGGTTAATACATTCTGTTTTAGCTGCTCTTGACCTAATTCACCGTAAGCTTCTGACATGATTTCCAGTGCACGTTCAATGGCTGGCGTTCCTGGGAACTGCTCCATCACAGATTGAGCACGAACAGCAGCCGCACTCCATGCTTCCATTTTGATATAATACTCAGCTACTTTAATCGAGTATTGTGCTAAACGGTTTTTAAGATACTGCATACGTTGTTGTGCATCGGCAGAATATTTACTGTTTGGGTAACTTTTGATTAAACGATCGAAATCTTTAAATGCATCTTGAGCATTTTTAGGGTCGCGATCGGTACGGTCGATATTCATCATGTCATGGAAAAGATAATTATCAGCCTGCATATTTGTTAAACCACGCATATAATACACGTAATCAATATCTGGATGCGTTGGGTTTAAACGTAAGAAACGATCGATATTGGCAATGCCAGATGCGACGTCATCCATTTTGTAATACGCAAAAATCATATCAAGTTGTACTTGAGTTTTATGCGGTCCAAATGGGTAGCGAGAGTCTAAAGCTTCAAGGGTTCTTACTGCTTTAGAATAGTTCCCAAGCTCCATTGAGGTCCTTGCTTGGCTATAAAGGCCTTCTGGAGACTTACCATTTAGGTCTTCATCCTCAAAACCTTTTGAGGTACTACAAGCTGATAAAGCTAATGAAAACAATACTAGGGCGGCGCCTTTGGCAAATTTAGACATATGTAAATTCAATTCTTTTATAAGTTGTTGTTAAGAATTTTTCCATTTCACTGTAAAATAGAAAACAATCCGATTGTAACAGATAGCACATTCACTTTGGACCCCAAAAAAGGGGTACGGTTCCTATGACACAAGAGATTAACCTAAAAAGCGAGATCACAGCAAATCAAACGGGTCTTCGTTTAGACCAAGCTTTGGCTGAATTGTTCCCTGATTATTCCCGTACACGCATCAAAGAATGGATCCTATCTGGTGCAGTTTCTGTCGATGGCGTTGTTGTCGATATACCTCGTGAGAAGGTATTAGAGTCGCAGTTAATTGCGGTAGAAGCAACGCTTGAAGAAGAAGTAAAAGATAAAGCGCAAAATATTGAGCTTAATATTGTCTATGAAGATGACCATATTATTGTCGTTAATAAGCAAGCTGGCCTAGTGGTTCACCCAGGAGCTGGCAATGCTGATGGCACATTATTAAATGCGTTATTACATCATTGTCCTGATATTGAGCACGTCCCTCGTGCGGGTATCGTTCATCGTTTAGATAAAGACACCACAGGTTTAATGGTTGTTGCTAAAACCGTTGAAGCGCAAACGCATTTAGTGACTGCACTGCAGGCCCGTGACATCGTTCGTGAATATGAAGCGATTGTTATTGGTACTATGACTGCTGGTGGCACTGTTGATGAGCCGATTGAGCGTCATGAAACTCGTCGTACCCAAATGGCTGTCATTATGGGTGGACGTCCTTCAGTTACTCATTACCGTGTTGCTGAAAAATTCCGAGCGCATACCCGTTTGAGATTACGTCTAGAAACAGGTCGTACTCACCAAATTCGTGTTCACATGGATTACATTGGTCACGTACTTGTGGGCGATCCAGTTTATGGTGGCCGTCCTCGTCCGCCTAAAAAAGCCAGCCCTGAGTTTTTTGATATTTTGAAAAACTTCAATCGTCAGGCTTTGCACGCTGTACGTTTAGAGTTAGCGCATCCTTTCACTCATGAAATTATGTCGTGGCAGGCTCCTATTCCTGAAGATATGCAAATGCTTGCTAAAGCAATGCGTAAAGATACTGAAGAAAACCCAATCGAGTATCTTTAACTTCTGCTAAGAAAAGGGCAAAACGTGTATAAAGCCAGTTGGCCGATCCCTGATAATGTTAGCATCGCTATGACAAATCGTCATGGCGGTGTAAGCAAGCCTCCCTTCGATAGCCTTAATTTAGGTTTACATGTCGGAGATAAGGCGTCAGATGTATTGGCTAACCGCGCTTTAATTCAGCAAAGGTTATCTATAACTGCTCCTTTGTTTTGGCTTGAACAAGTACATGGCACTGAGATTGTTGATTGCACTCATTTGTCTGCTGCATCGTTAGTCAATAATGTCCCACCCAAAGCTGACGGCAGTTATTCGTCATCCCCTCATGTTTCATTAGCGATTATGACGGCTGATTGTTTGCCGGTATTACTGTGTAATAAAGCAGGAACAGAAATTGCGGCGGTGCATGCTGGTTGGCGTGGCTTGTGCGATGGCATTATCGAAACAGCAGTAAAAAAGTTTAGCTGTGCCCCTTCCGAGTTAATGGCTTATTTAGGCCCAGCGATTGGACCTGAAGCATTTGAAGTCGGTGTAGAAGTGAAACAACAGTTTGTGATGGTAAATAAACACTCTGCGCAATACTTCAAGCCTGTTGTTAACGAATCATGTGATAAGCCATCTGATAAATATCTTGCCGATTTGAACGCGCTAGCAAAAATGGGCTTAACATTGTTAGGTATTAAGCAAATTTTTAGTGCTGATACCTGCACGCATTCAGATAAAGATTACTTTTCTTATCGCCGCGATCAACAAACAGGTCGTATGGCTTCTTTTATTTGGTTAAAGTCTTAATCTGTTTTTTCGATTTGATCTGAATCAATTAATCTAACACTAATGTACTGATTTTATCTTCCAAGATTGAAATTTTCATAAACATCCCCATATTTTAATTATCAAAACATTCCGTTTTTATTAAATTGTGTAGGAGGCCGTATGAGACTCGATCGTATGACCAACAAATTTCAAATCGCTATTTCAGATGCCCAATCTTTGGCATTAGGGCGTGATCATCAGTTTATTGAACCTATTCATTTGATGATGGCGTTATTAAATCAAGATTCAGGCTCAATTCATCCATTATTGACCCAAGCTGGGATCAATGTGAGCGGCTTACGTTCATCACTTAGCCAAGAATTAGAGCGTCAGCCACAAGTTGAAGGTGCTGGTGGTGATATTCAATTATCCCAAAGCCTGATCCGTTTATTAAACTTGTGCGATAAGTTGGCTCAAAAGCGTAAAGACAAGTATATCTCTTCTGAATTGTTTGTTTTGGCGGCACTTGAAGGTACAGATCCATTAGGTAAGTGCCTAAAAGATGCAGGTGCCAGTAAAGAATTACTTGAAAAAACTATCGAGCAAATTCGTGGTGGACAAAAGGTTGATGATCCCAATGCGGAAGATCAACGCCAAGCATTAAACAAGTTTACAGTCGATCTCACTGAGCGTGCGGAGCAAGGAAAACTCGATCCTGTGATTGGTCGTGATGAAGAGATTCGTCGCACTATTCAAGTATTGCAACGTCGCAGTAAAAATAACCCGGTACTAATAGGTGAGCCAGGTGTCGGTAAAACTGCCATTGTTGAAGGATTAGCTCAGCGTATTGTTAATGGTGAAGTACCCGAAGGGATTAAAAATAAACGCGTATTATCTTTGGACATGGGCGCGTTAATTGCTGGCGCCAAGTACCGTGGTGAATTCGAAGAGCGTTTAAAAGCAGTGCTAAATGAACTTGCTCAAGAAGAAGGTCAAGTGATTTTATTTATCGATGAACTTCATACCATGGTCGGTGCCGGTAAAGGCGAAGGAGCGATGGATGCAGGGAATATGCTTAAACCTGCTTTAGCTCGCGGTGATTTACATTGTGTTGGTGCGACTACGCTAGATGAGTATCGTCAATACATTGAAAAAGATGCAGCGCTTGAGCGTCGTTTTCAAAAAGTGCTAGTAGAAGAGCCAAATGTAGAAGATACCATTGCGATTTTACGTGGCTTGAAAGAGCGTTATGAATTGCACCACCATGTTGAAATTACTGACCCTGCTATTGTTGCGGCTGCAAGCATGTCGCATCGCTATATCTCAGACAGAAAGTTACCCGATAAAGCTATCGACTTGATTGATGAAGCGGCATCGAGCATTCGTATGCAAATCGATTCTAAACCTGAGGCGCTTGATCGTTTAGATCGCCGTGCTATTCAGCTTAAGCTTGAAGAGCAAGCATTGGCGAAAGAAGAAGATGAAGCTAGTCGCAAGCGTTTAAATCATTTGCAAACTGAGCTTAAGCAAGTAGAAGAGAAAGCAGGCGAGTTAAATGAAATCTGGCATACAGAAAAAGCAGCACTTGCAGGTACTCAACATATTAAAGCGGATTTAGAACAATCACGCATGGATATGGAAGTGGCCAAACGTGCAGGTGATTTGACCCGTATGTCTGAGCTTCAATACGGTCGTATTCCAGAGTTAGAAAAACAACTGGATTTAGCCTCGCAAGCAGAAATGCAGGACATGACTTTATTGCGCAATAAAGTAACTGATACTGAAATTGCTGAAGTGTTATCTAAAGCGACGGGGATCCCTGTTTCAAAAATGCTTGAAGGCGAGCGCGATAAGTTATTGCAAATGGAAGGTGCGCTGCATCAACGCGTCATTGGTCAAAACGAAGCGGTCGAAGCGGTATCGAATGCGATAAGACGCAGCCGAGCAGGCCTTGCTGATCCGAATCGTCCAATTGGCTCATTCCTATTTTTGGGCCCTACTGGGGTTGGTAAAACCGAGCTATGTAAATCTCTGGCGAATTTCTTGTTTGATTCTGAATCTGCAATGGTACGTATCGATATGTCTGAGTTTATGGAAAAGCATACGGTATCGAGATTAGTTGGCGCACCTCCTGGTTATGTTGGCTATGAAGAAGGCGGTTACTTAACTGAAGCTGTGCGTCGTAAACCTTATTCAGTCATCTTGTTAGATGAAGTAGAAAAAGCACATCCAGATGTATTTAATATTTTACTGCAAGTATTAGATGATGGTCGCTTAACAGATGGTCAAGGAAGAACAGTCGATTTTAGAAACACTGTGATTATTATGACCTCCAACTTAGGCTCTGACATTATTCAAGATGGCTTTGCCTCTCAAGACTATGGACAAATGAAGTCAGCTGTTATGAGTGTGGTGACCCAAAGCTTTAGGCCTGAATTTTTGAATCGAATTGATGAAACCGTAGTGTTCCATCCTTTAGCGGCTGAGCATATTGCTCATATTGCTGAGATCCAGTTAGAAAACTTAAAAGCACGTTTAGCTGAAAAAGACTTTACCATGTCTATTTCGAAAAATGCCTTAGCCTTGATTGCAGAAGCTGGCTTTGATCCAACTTACGGAGCTCGTCCACTTAAAAGGGCATTACAACAAGAAATTGAAAACCCATTAGCGCATCATTTATTAAAAGGTGAGTTGCTACCAGGTAAGCAAATTCTAATTGATGTTGTAGATGGACTGCTGACATTTAAACAGTAATTAAACTTTATTAACGATAATTAGGAAGGAACGATGCAAAAGTATCGTTCCTTCTTTCGTTTTAATCCGAACACATTAGATACAGAACCAGCCAGTTTGACGTTATAACTGAGATGAACTACTTGATAGTGAGTAATTTTTAAACTAATTTGATTAAAGAGGCGTTATTAATCTTCAATCTAAATTCAAGTAAAAGGATATACCATGAAGAAAACTGTCGTATTAGGTATCGCATTACTGTCAATAGCTGCTACAGGTTGTAGTAGTTCACCTGAAAAAAGTGAATCTGATATTATCGGTGTCGGTAATGTGGAATATAACAGCCTTTATCATTACGGATATAACAAGGGCTGCAGTGGTGCATTGAAGGAAAAGCAAACCAATGAATCTTTAGAGTCTATGAAAGATGAAACCTTATCTGGTATTGATGCATTCGAAGATGGTTGGCGTTCAGGTACAGAAACTTGTAATGATGGTGAGTTTCGTTCTATGTATACAGTGCGTAACGCGCAGTAAATATTTCAGTCGATATTTATAGTGAGTAACAAAAAGGAGCCTAGGGCTCCTTTTTTAGCTTTAAATGTTTATGGTATTTTTAAATTAATTACAGAAAAGTTTTTTACGTTCTTCATTCTTTTCAATCTGCGCCAGTCTTTCTTCTTCGGTGATTACAATCTCTTCGCCTGTTTCCGCATCCTTACGATGCAGATGTTGATAAGTACTTAATACTTTTAAACTGTGTTTCGCACTTTCACAAATTGAAGCGGCTTGTTCAGCGTCCTTTTCTTTGATGAGTTTAGCTTTTGCTGCCAAGTCTGAATCTTGACTTGTTTTGCTTGACGATGTGGTGGGTAACACTGGCACATAACCTACTTGTGCAGGTTCAATATCTTCACTATATACTTTTTTTGAGTCGACACCTGCTGGTGGCTGTTGGCTGTAATGAGACACACCATCCTTATCTACCCATGTATAAATGACAGTGGCAAAACTGATATGACTAACACTACTACAAAGTAAAAAAGCAAGCAGACGTAAACTGAACATAGATATTCCTAACAATATGGTGAAGCATAATTTTCCCTAATAAAATTAAAATAGGCTAAATAGCACATAAAACCAATAGCTAAATGAATATTGTTACAAGTAGATTTCGCTATTAATGGCAATTAAGTACAACACGGCCGCTACTTTGATACTTTCTCAAAGGTGTTTATTTCGAGCGAATACACTAAAAACAGGCTAATTAGAGCAAAAAGACCACATTGTGATTAACTATTGTTCAGTTGAGTCGTGTTTGTCATAAATATTTAAAAAAGCCCTTGCGGTGTTTCAGTATTTGCCTATAATGCGCATCCACTGACACGGCAACAGGCACTAGCCAACACTGAGTCAGCTTGATTTGAAGCGGTTTTAACTACCTCAAATCAACGGCAAAAAGAAGTTTGAAAAAACACTTGACGCCAACGAGGGAAAGCGTAGAATACGCATCCCTGACCAACACGGTCAACGCTCTTTAACAATCAAACAAGTAAATCTGTGTGGACACTCACAGGTGTTGAGTTAATCGAAATTGTCACTTAGGTGGCAATCAAAATTATTATCAATGTAACGATGAGTGTTCATAGCAATATGTAACAAACAGGATGTAGATTCTTCCG
>NZ_BPEV01000019.1 GCF_019654955.1 Shewanella sp. KT0246
AAATTGGGTATTATTAAATTGAACTTATCATTGGGAGGTATTTAGATGAGAGATATTAGCTATAGTGACCTAGATTTATTAAGCATTAATATTCTAGTGAATCTCTATGAAAACAAATCCGCGACATATGTATCTAATAAATTGAACGTACCAGCGCCCAAGATAAGCCGTTGCCTTAAACATGCTCGTGAAATTTTTGGCAATGAGCTGTTTATACGTAAGAAGTATGGCCTAGTACCTAACGAGTTCGCAGGCAAGGTTTATCCCATTGCTAAGCAGATCTTGGAATGCTCTAATAGCCTGCAGCAGCTGCATGGTGAGGCTATTGCTGATAATGTTCATAACTTTGAAATTGTCGCTCCTGATTTAGTGTCATTTCCTTTTCCTAAGATGCTATTAACATCTATTAGAGATGCAGGTAAAGATGTCAATTTTAATATCTCTGCTTGGAATAAGTCTTCCCTTGATCATATTGTTTCTGGGGATATTGATATTGGTATCTGCTGCAGTAAAGCGATAGGTAATCTCGAAAGTATAGATGATAACTTAGCTGTATTACCGTTAAAAAAATTAAATAAACTTTTTTTGATTTGTGATGAGAAACATCCAATTCTAAAAGAAGAAATTACCTTAGAGTCAATTGCCAAATACCCATACGTTAATAGTAATGTTGGTGATGCGGAACAGAAAATGAGTGCGTTTCAAGAGTATTGCTACCGTAAACAGATATCACTAAATACAGAAATGGATTTAAATGGTGTTTCTAGCTTATTCGAATACCTAAGACAAACTAACGCAGTTGCGTTACTGCCTTATAGCTCTATATATAACATGATCAATACGACGCCTGGCTTGCATGCTTGTCGGCTAGCAGAAGTTGAATCAGAAAGGTTGTTTATGGAAGTCAAACCACCAACCTTATATATGGTTTATAACAAGAATAATCATGAAACTAATTTCCAGTGGTTATCAGAAAAAATTCAAGGGTTAGTTCATTCCGCTTTGCATTAAAATTGCTGAGGGTTTATAAATAAAAAGCCACTCAATGATGAGTGGCTTTTTATTTTTGGTTTAATTTATATATAAAAATAAATTAAATCTGAAATAGCTAATTCTATTATTTAATATTGCCATTTTTAGTTAGTTTATCAATACTAAGGTTTTTATATAAATTTTGATATGACTATAAGTTATCTTGCATAATACTAGATAAAAGAGAAGTAAATTCATTTTGATGCGTTTCATGAAATTGCAAAAAATGACTGGGGTGACGTAAATTATTAATATTTTTAAAGTGTTCTTTATAGAATTCAGTCATATCAACTAGCTCTACATCATCACGTTGTTTACTTAATTCAAACGGAAAAACTGATGGTGCCCAACAGACATCATCAGAGTGAACGACTCGCTCGAATGCCATTAATAAGCTTGAAGTAATTAAGCTAATATTGGCTTTAAGATCGACAGTTTCGCAACAGCGACTAACGAGTTCATTGAGCTCTGAAGTCGGCCCATTATGAATGAAGACTAATCTATGGCTCAGAATCGCCTCTAGGGTAATTTCACCTTGAAGAATGGGGTGATCTTTACGTACTACCAAAAACCAAAATTCAACATCGCCTAACTTATTATTGATGACACTTTCGTGTTGAAATTCACGAGAAGAAATGGAGTAGTCCAGTTTGCCTTGTACAATCATTTGCTCCACATTTTCAACCCAAGGGTGAATATCTACCGTGTGGCTTATACCGAGGATCTCACTGGCTTCTTCAATCGACTTTAAGATGAAGGTCGACATTTGTTCTGGGGCGCCAATATGCAACATACGATGATGCTCTGGCTTTGTGTTAGCCACGTCAGCCATTTGATCATAGGCAGACACGATATTTTTTGCGAGAGGGTAAAGACGTTCGGCCATCGCATTAGGCTGTAAGCCATATTGCTGTCTGATAAATAACTCATCATGGATTACTTCACGCATGGTACTAAGTGCGCGACTGACCTTTGGCTGAGTGCTGTTGAGCTTTTCGGCAACCACACTGCCATTTTTGAACTCAAAGAGGCCAATAAGGACCTTAAGAGTAAAATAATCTAATCTTGATAGTTGCTTTTGCATTCATTTTTACCAAGTGCTTGAGTTATTCCGATTTTGGGAACTTATCATAACAATCAGTGTCTAAACCGTGTTCAACTCACAGATTACCCCTTTAGAGGTATTTTGGCACTATTGTATGACCTAAACACTATATTATTCAGCTAGATAAAAAATACAAATGAGATGCAGTTTATTGATTTGTATGTTTTTGGTGACAATAATATATAAAGTGTTGGTGGTTTTTTGTTTAGTTGTTAAGTTGATCGCGTTTGGGAAATTGCTGATTTTAGCACTGAATTTCAAGTAAAACGGTATTACACTGGCACTTCTTGTTCTAGCATGGGTTTATGCTAGTTTTTAACTAGTAGATAGGTGGAAATAAAGCATGCTCAGATTGAGTCTGGTAATGTGCATTGGTCTGTTTTTATCAGCATGTGCGAGTCAGCCTGATACAAATAGCTCGCAGGCCCATGGCGATGCTAGTCAAGAGAGGATCCCCGTTAAGGCTGAAGGTACACTTTGGAATGAAGTGCAGTTACTGAAATTTCATCAGCAATGGCAAGGTACGCCATATCGTTTAGGCGGGTTGTCTCCAAAAGGCATAGATTGTTCTGGGCTGGTGTATGTTGCTTATCAAGATCTTATCGGATCAAGTATTCCAAGAACGGTGCGGGGACAAACCAGCTTGGGCAACCGTATTGCAAAAAGTGATCTGCAAAGTGGTGATTTAGTGTTTTTTAAAACCACAGGTAGTGGACGCCATGTTGGGATCTATTTATCCGGCCATCGTTTTTTGCATGTGTCGACTAAAAAAGGGGTGATGATTTCCAGTATGGATAATGTTTACTGGAAACCCCGCTATTGGTTTGCGAGTCGTTTATAGTGCTGATCTTATTGGTGGCGAATGCTGTTTTCTTTTATCGTTGCCTATTCCCGATGAGCAAGTTTACCTAAGTCTAAGATCTACAAACCTGTGTTGTTAACTCTTGATCAATCTCTCCGCCTAAAGAGTAAAATTGTGGTATTTTAGCCGCATCTAAAGTCTAATTTTTATTTAGACGTACAGCAATTAAATGATCAAGTTTAAGGATTTTGTCATGACCAAAGCTAAAATCGGTATTGTTACGGTAAGCGACCGTGCAAGTGCAGGCGTGTATGAAGATTTATCGGGAAAAGCCATTATTGATGTGCTAAATGAGTATTTAACATCAGAGTGGGAACCTGTTTATAAGGTAATTCCTGATGAAACTGCAGATATTGAAGCCACGTTAATTGATATGGCCGATGTGCAAAACTGTAGCTTGATTGTCACTACTGGCGGTACAGGTCCTGCTAAGCGTGATGTGACACCTGAAGCGACAGAAGCCGTTTGCGATCGCATGATGCCAGGCTTTGGTGAGCTAATGCGCGCTGAATCATTAAAGTTTGTGCCTACAGCTATTTTATCTCGTCAAACAGCTGGTTTACGTGGTGACTCGCTGATTGTTAACTTACCTGGCAAACCAAAATCAATTCGTGAATGTTTAGATGCCGTATTCCCAGCAATTCCATACTGCATTGATTTAATGGATGGCCCATTCTTAGAGTGTGATGAGTCAGTCATCAAGCCGTTCAGACCAAAAGCAAAGTAATCTAATATTTGTTTACTATAGGGTGAAATGCTTATGTCTTCACCCTATAGCTACATTTCAAACCATTCATCAAAGCTTAACTCTTCTGTATTACACCGCGCTTAGCCCGTCATTTATCAGTCATCATCACATGATTGTAATGAGCACTTGTAAGCCTATCTATTGCGGCTCTTCTCAATTATCGCTAGTTGCTTATTTTCGACATAACGGATGACTGCAGCTAATGACTACAGCCCTTTTCTAAAGATCAAATGCGCGCTATAGCCAGAAAATATGGCAAGAAATGGAATGGCAATGAGATGTACAAATACATTGGGTGCAGTACTGAAGTTTAGTGACAGTAATAACCCCCAACTGACGAAAAGATAACTCAAACTGACAATAATATGCTGGCTGACTTTTTTCATGACTTGTGTCCTTACTGCTAATGACTCACTGTGATTAACAGTATAAAAACTAGACAAATTGATTTTAAGTGTCATTATTGACAAATATAAAGTCAAAAGTGACATTTTGAGGTCGTGATGAAAACAATTTATATTTTAGCGGCGGGTAACGTGGTGGCGAGCGGCCTGGTGAGCTTTTTAGATGTATTTAGTTTTTGTAATGCCTATTGGCGTCGTATTAATCAAGATGTCAAAGAAGACTTGTTTCATTGTCATGTCATTTCAGCTGACGGTCATAACGTAAAAACCAATCAAGGTTTTGAAGTACCCGCCAAAGGGCTAGCGCATCCTGATGATATTTTGCAGGCTGATGCCGTTATTCTGGCCTCGGCCTTTGTGACTAATCGGGCTGAGTTTCAAGCATTTTTAACCGATTTTGAGCCTTTAATAGCACCACTGTCGCGCTTTTCAGCTGCTGAAAAGCCTGTTGCGGCTTATTGTTCAGCAACATTACTGCTTGCTGCATCTGGCTTATTAAACCAAAGGCGAGCCACAACAGTGTGGTGGCTTAGCGAGATGTTTGAGCGCAATTTCAAAGATGTGAAGTTATGTATGGATTCATTAGTGGTGTCTGATGGCCATATCCATACCGCAGGCGCGACCACCTCAAATTTAAGCTTGGCGCTGCATCTTATTTCGATTTTAGCGGGTGAACAAATGGCGCAGCAGATGGCGAAAATATTGCTGATCGATCCTAATCGCAGCTCTCAACAACCCTTTATGACAATGGCGATTAATCCTGAACAGCATAAAGACGAATTAATACATAACGTCCAGCGTTGGATGCAGGATGACTTGAGCCAACACTGGTTGTTAGATGACATTGCAGATAAGTTTGCCGTAGGCAAGCGCACGTTGATTAGGCGCTTTAAAAAAGCCGTGAATGAAACGCCAGCGAGCTATATGCAGCGCCTTCGAGTAGATGAAGCAAAAAGGTTGCTAGAAACAACAGAATTGGCCATTGAGCAAATTGTCGAGCGGGTCGGGTATGAGGATGTTAGCTCGTTTAGAAAACTATTCATCCAGCTTACCAGTTTAAGCCCGCGTGCTTATCGACAAAAATTTAATACCTATGCCTGCTGCTAGCGATACTTTTTTTGGGCTTTGAGTGCCAACTAAAGTGAGTTAATTTGCTGCTTTAAATCATACTCTGGCTCAGTGACAATTTTCTCAAGAGTGGCAATTCGCTGCTTGAGTTCATTGTTTTGTTGTCGCAGTAACTTCATTTCTTCAGTTTGATGACCTGACTTATTAGCGCTTTTTGACTTCATATACTGCTTAAAAATTTCAGTCGCTGTAGTGCCAACAGTAATCACAATGACTAAAGCTACAATGGCGTATTCTTGTTCCATAACAGACTCCTTCCTATATGAGGGTTTATACCAATCAGCATAAGAATGATCACTTATTTATCCAGATTGGTATTAGCATGATGAGCAAGCTTGGTATTCAACCTTACCCATGCATGCCTTTAACGTTTACAAACCAAATACTACTTTCTCGCTTTTCAGCAGTTTCTCTAGCCCTAATGCCAGTGCAATTGACAGTACCAGTGTGGCTGCAGATGACACCAATAATTGCAGCATTGGTATTTCCCGTCCTTTAATAAAGGCCATTAGGGCTTGCTGTTGACCTGAAACAGGTAACCATTCCAGTACATCAGGGGCGATGTTGTAGCTCGCTGCCATTGATAAAGCGAGCGGGACAAACAGCACCATGGTGAGATAGGACTGAGCCTCTTTAAATGTTTTGGCCATAAATGACACAAACAATTGTAGGGTCGCCGCCATAATGGCGAGTGGAATGCCAATAAATAGCATTAGCCCCATAAAGTCTGGCGAAATATTTACGCTAAAGCCAAGCTCTTGCCAAGGCACAAAGGTGTAGGCAAATTTAGACACGATTAAAATCAGCAATAAGCCCAGCAATGCAAAGCAGGTGACTGCAATGATTTTACCTAGTACTAATTGGCGTGTACTAATAGGGTGGCTTAACAGCAGTGCTAATGAATTACGTTCACGTTCGCCCGCACTGGTATCAATAGCCAGGTTCATGCCTGAGATAAACACCGAATAAATCATGGTGAAAATGGCAATTCCTAAAATAAAGCCGCCTTTAGAATCTGGCGTTGCTTGATCTTCTACTACCACTTTAATTGGCTGCACAACAGCGGGGTTAATCCCACGTGCAATGAGACGTAAGCTGCCCATTTCACCGCTGTAGGCTTGCAGTTGGTTTTCAACTCTGCGAATGGATTGCTGTAGCTTTTCATTTGAGTTATCGGCGATTAAGGTGATTTCAGCAGGCTTTGCTTTCGCCATGTGCGCTGCGTAATCGTCACTGATGACGAGCTCGATATCTTTGACATCTTTAGCTGTAACCCCTTCGTCAGTTGAAGCGTTAATGCCGCGATTATTTAAGAATCGGACTAGATCAGGCGCGTTGTCGGCATTGGTGATCTTGATGTTGAGATCTTCAGGGGTCGATAGTTGCCCAATCAACACCATAAACATGCCGCACATTAACAGCGGGGTACCGATGGCATAATATAGACCTGCCATTACTGAGCGTTTGTCACGCATTGCGTCGATGAGTTCTTTGCGAACCATTGCTATAACTGTTTTCATTAGGCTGCGATTCCTTCGTCAGTACCGATGAGTTTAATAAAGGCTTCTTCCAGTGAGGTTTCACCCGTTTGTTGGCAAAGCTCTTCTGGGCTACCTGTGGCAACCACTTTACCGTTAGCCATCACGATGACTTGGTCACATAAAGCGGCCACTTCTTGCATGACGTGGCTTGAAAACAACACGCAATGGCCTGCTTTTTTAAGCTCAATTAAAATATCTCGCAGTAACCTGGTACTCATGACATCTAAGCCACGTGTTGGCTCGTCTAAAATGATGTTGGTTGGCTGGTGCACTATCGCTTGGGCTAATGCAGTTTTCATGCGTTGCCCTTGTGAGAAACCTTTACATCGACGGTCGGCAATATCTTCGAGTTTTAATTGCGCGATGACATTGGCTGTTGCTTGTTTAGCATCAGCCTTTGACATGCCGCTGAGTTCGGCAAAGTAGCTAATGTATTCTCTTGGCGATAATCGCTCATATAAACCAAATGGGTCTGGGAATAAACCTAATTGTGCTTTTGCTTTTGTCGGCTCTTTGGCAACATCAATACCATCGATTTCGGCATGGCCTTCATCTGCCGCTAATAAGCCAAACACTGTTCGTAGACAGGTGGTTTTACCCGCGCCATTTGGGCCAAGTAGTCCAGTAATATGACCGTCATGAGCACTAAAGCTGAGGTTATCCAGTGCTTGTACGTCGCCAATTTTTTTCGATAAATTCGATACAGTAATCATGATTATTCTTCCTCAGCGTCAGCTGAAAGGGTTTCAACTGAGTTGGCATTTAAGTAAAAGCTTCTACGGACATCCTTTTCTAAGCATTTACCGTCAATGTTATCTATCGAGCCACTGCTAACTAAATCTGCGATGAGATCGTTACCGCAGCTTTGATAAGCCACGCCATGGGTAGCAAATTCAGAGACAAAATGTTTAGCATTAGTGAGTTTTTCTGTGGCCATATCGCCCCAGCTTGGTGGCGTTGCAGGATCTAGCTCACCTGAAAGCAAGAGGGTAGGAATGTCACTTGCGATAGCATCGCTAAAGCTGTTATCTACTTGCGGCATATTCCACACGCTGCACGTTGCCTCTAGTCCTTCTATCATGGTGCCTCCCATGTAAGAGTCTTGTGCTTGTTCGCGCATGCTTGTTGTGATGCGATGAATGTCTTCGCCACAAACTACAGAGGCGTGCATTCCCATGGCGATACCTGTGCTATCTGAGGTTAAGGTGTAAATGCCTAATATGGGTTGGTAGTTCCCCAGAGCGGCTTGATGAATTGCATGCGGCGTTAACGAGCGAATGTTGGGCATGTATAGCGCCATTCTAATCGCACCGTTAAATTTACCTCGAGTCAGCAAAAAGCTGGTTAGCTCATCAGTTTGTGGATCGCGTACTTGTGTCTTGACTGGGGATTCAGCTAACTGATTATCGACAGAGATGAAATCTTGTTCAAGATCCGGGAATTGCTGACCGCATAAACTGTTTTGCTGACAGTCTTTAAAAAGAAGGGCGTAGCCTCTATCGATGGCTTCACCAATAGCGATAACACTTTGCTGCATTGGTACAACACCATCTAAAGTCACGGTGGCGACCGCATTTGGATGTTCACGCATATATAGCTGCGCCATACGGGTACCGTACGATACACCATATAAATGCAGTTTTTCATAACCTAAGTGTTGGCGAATAGCTTCAAAGTCAGTTAACGCCGTTAAGCTGCCATATTGAGTGACATCAGCATCTATTTCATCTAAGCAGGCTTGAGTGTCTTTCACATAGTCCATATCGTCATCATTAAACGATAGCACTGACATATCGTCATCATCACAGGCTAAGATATTAGATTGCCCAGTCCCACGTTGGTCAATCAATAAAATGTCGCGATCTTGACGGACTTTAGCCAGTACGCGGTCAAACCCTGCGGCATTTTCAATGGCTGATTGTCCTGGTCCGCCAGCAATGGCAAGCATGGCTTGTTTTTTAAAGCTGGGTTTAATCGCTGGTAATACAGCGTAATGAACGGTGATTTTCTTGCCATCAGGCTTGGCTGGATTTTCAGCCAATAATAATGAGCCGCACTGCACTTGCTCAGATAAACCATCAACATAACACGCTGAAAGTGGAGCTTGTTCAATAGCAACAGTGCTTTCATCTGCCGCAGCAGATAAGCTCATCATAGACAGTAAACCAACTTGAACGGCGCTTATCAGCTTTGATTTTGTTGTCAGCCAACGGGCATTGCTTACCTTGTTATAGGTTCCTTGCAACATAACTTTTCCGATGTTCATTACATCTTTCCTTTTTGCATTTCAGGATGATTGTGGTAACTTAACATTAGTGTATCGGTGTATCAATGTATTAATACAGTAAGTAAAGGCTAATGCTAGAACTAATAAAAGTCAACCCCAGTAGTGGCGAACCCATTTACCGACAATTGCATGAGCAAATTGTACGGTTAATTGTGGGTGGCCAATTACAAGTGGACCAAGTGTTGCCTTCGGTGAGACAACTTGCTGAGCACCTAGCGGTTAATCCAATGACAGTGTCACGAGCGATTCAACAATTAGTAGAGCAAGGTTGGCTTGAACGTCGACGTGGGCAACCTACTCGAGTCGCGAATAGGCAATCTAACGATGACACGTCGGGTCCGCAATTACTTGTCCCCCAAGCACTTGATCTAATCAATCAAGCAAAGCAATTAGGTATCAGCCTTGAGGAGTTGCAAGCGTTAGTGGCAACTCAGTGGAAACAATAATAAAAAAGCCATAACAGCAGTAAGTTAACAAGGAATACGTTAAATGGATATCAGTACTGAGGCAATTTTAAAATTCAACCAAGTCGACAAGTGTTTTGACGATAATGTGGTGCTTAAACAGTTAAGTTTTAGCTTGTCAGCTGGCATGGTCGTAGGCTTATTAGGTCAAAATGGTGCGGGTAAATCGACGTTAATGCGTGCTGCATTAGGCATACTGAACATTGATGCGGGCGAAATTACGGCTTTAGGTGAGCAAGCAGCTGAACTATCTATCGAGGCAAAGTCTAAAATTGGCTACGTACCTCAGCAACCATTTGGCTATGAGGGTTTTACCATTGCTAGTGCGCTTGAACTGCACAGCAGCTTTTACCCTGAATGGGATAAGTCGCTCGAGTTAGATTGGTTAAATCGCTTTGGGCTTGAAGCTAACCAACAAGTGCAAAAATTATCAGTGGGTCAACGTCAATCCTTAGCACTTATCATGGCCATGGCCTATCGCCCTCAATTACTTATCCTTGATGAACCCGTTGCCAGTTTAGATCCTATCGTTCGTCGTCAGTTTATGGGGGACTTGTTTGAGCTTGCTTTAGAGTCAGGTTCTGCCGTGTTGTTTTCGTCACACATTACTTCAGATTTAGAGCGTGTTGCCAGCCATGTAGCCTTAATTAAACAAGGTGAACTCGTACTATTTAAAGAAATTGATGCGTTACGTGAAGAAGTGATGTTAGTACAGCTTGCTGAAAACCAAACCTTACCTGATGGTGTAAGGGTATTGAATCGAAATCAACAACAAGTGCTGGTGGACAATGCTGATCAAGTTGAAATAACAGGCGCATTAAACAAAACCACGCTCAATTTAGAGCAACTATTCATGGAATTACACCGATGAATAGTCGACAGCCCATGAGCAACTTACAGCCCAAGTCGAATAAAGGTGCATTTCGTAATCCATATAAAGGTTTTTACTCGATATGGATCCGCGATTTTGGCAGTTTGAGCTTCTTACTGGTGGCTTTACTTGGATTAGGGCTTGCCGTACTGACGTTACTGACTAAGCCTGAAAAAGTTGAAGTGATTAATCTTACCTTGGGGATGTGTATTTTATCTGTCTCCGCTACTGTTGCTTGGCAGTTTATTAAATTGACTGCTAGTGAGCACGCAGCGCTTATTCCGCATTACCGTAAGCAAGTAATGGTTCAAGCCATTAGTGTTTTTATTCTGATGTCATTGATTTGCTACATAGTATTTGAGTCCACTGAGCAGGAGAGCATAGGGACGTTAATGCTGTTTTTCAGTATTGGTATGGGATTTATTTATGTGTGTTTAATCAAGCCACAGCGATTTAACTTATCGGTATTTGTGTTTGTATTTATCCCTTTGGCACCCGAAGTGATCGTGTATTTACCTGAAGTGATTGTGAGTTATTTAGTGCTTCTGCCTGTGCTACTTGGCTTTTTAATTGATAGACAATTATTACGTCTAAGCTGGAATGACGATGCCAGAGCGATTTATTTAAATGGCTTAGAAACTGGTTGGATGATTGGTCCTATTGCAGGGCAAAATCGCTGGTTTATGAAATTGAGTCGTTATCTGCATCCTGCAAGCTACTTTGTCGGCCCGATGCTCGGCATGATATTAATTGTCGTACCTATTTTGAGTGTTGCCGCTATTTTTCTGTCTGCATACATGGAAGCTGATGTCCCGGTATTAATGGTGCTGTCGCAATTGATGATTATGGTGTGCTGTTTAATTCACTGGACACGTGTTCAGCGTTGGCGGGCAGCTGAAACCCTATATATGCTGCCCAGCTTTAGTGGTAAAACGGGTTTAGTAGGTCAGTTTTTTAATTCTCAATTACGTTTGTTGATAATCGTAATTGCAATTATGTCACTGATTACCTTGTTATCTGCTCAGTTTAATTCACAAATTTCGTTAATGGTCGGCTTACATGTCGTCGCCAGTACTACTTGGGCATCTGGCTTAGCACTTGCTTTTGGTGCGATGAGCCGTTCGGTACTTCAAGTAAGTTCTTCAATGCTGATCGTGATCTTTAGCTCTGTATGGTTATCGACGTCGCTCGTTACCTTACGAGAAGAGAATGCTATAAGTCTTGGATATTATTGGGGAGATTTAGGGTTATTACTGTTAATGGCTGTTTTACTGGTTATCAGCAGAAACAAATTATGGAAAAATGGTGTTGCCAGTTTGTAAAATGTAGCGATAATCTGTGAATTGACGCTAATTTAGACTAAAAACTCTTATTTTTCTGTATGGCTTAAAGTAGAATGCCAAAAAGCGGAACACTTGTAAGCTAAAAGGTAATTATTAATGTCTCTCGAACAATTTCATTTAGTCAGACTTCTACAGCAGCAAAGCACAGCATTAGAAGATAACATCGCACTCGAAGGATTTGAGATGGCAGCCCCTTGGAACAAAGTTTCATGGAGCCAATTTGATACTATTACTAATAAAGTGGCACAGCTGTTAATTGATTTTGGTCTACAAGCCCAAGACAAAGTGGTTATCGTTGCGCAAAACAGCCCACAATGGACATGTGCAGATATTGGCGCACTTAAAGCACGAACCGTAGTCGTACCTGTTTACCCAACAAGCCCAATGGAACAAGCTGTTTTCATCGTTAATGATGCCCGCGCTAAAGTCATTTTTGCAGGTGATGAGAGTCAATACGCAACAGCATGTAAAATCCAAGCACAGTGTCCAACTGTTGAGCATGTCGTGGTGTTTGACAGCAATGTTAAGCTGGCCTCAGATGAGCATTTCCATTTTGACGATATCCTGATTGCAGAGACAACGCCTGCAAGCGAAGCTGAACTTGAGCTGCGTTTATCGCAAACCAATCTTGATGACTTATTAACCCTTATTTATACCTCTGGTACGACTGGCGATCCTAAAGGTGTGATGCTGGATTATCGTAATATTGCCTCGATGATCGAACAACACGATACAGAAATTGCTTTTAAAGCGGGTGATGTCTCATTGGCATTCTTACCACTTAGCCATGTGTTTGAACGTGGTTGGAGTTTTTATGTATTGTGTCGTGGTGGTCATAATGTTTACCTTGCTGATACAAACCGCGTTAAAGAGGCGATTGCTGAAGTTCGCCCGCATACCTTATGTGTCGTGCCACGCTTTTTAGAAAAAGTGTATAGCGCTGTGCATGACAAAGTGAACAGTGCGCCAGCAATACGTCAAAAACTATTTAACTGGGCTATTGGTGTGGGTTCACGACAGTTTGAAGTCGGCCAAGGTCGCAAGAAAGCCAGCGCCGCATTATCTGTGCAATGGAAGCTGGCTAACAAATTAGTATTCAGCAAATTACAGAATGTATTAGGCGGTCGCCTTAAGTTTATGCCTGTTGGCGGCGCTGCATTAGATGTTAATGTTGGCGGCTTTTTCCACAGTATTGGTGTGCCAATCTTGTGTGGCTACGGCATGACTGAAACCTGTGCCACCGTGACGTGTAATACGCTTGATAATCGAGTGTCTGGTTCAAACGGTAAACCACTGAGTGCTATGGAAGTGAAAATCGGTGCTAATAACGAAATTTTAGTACGTGGTGACACCGTGATGCGTGGTTACTTTAACCGTCCACAAGATACTGAAGAAGCGTTTGAAGATGGTTGGTTAAAAACCGGTGATGCAGGCATGTTAGATGCTGAAGGTAACCTATACATTACCGACCGCATTAAAGAGCTGATGAAAACCTCGAACGGTAAATACATCGCACCGCAACGTGTTGAAGGTAAAGTGAGCTGTTGCCCGTTCATCGAACAAGTTGCGATTGTGGCTGATGCCCGTAACTATGTATCGGCGTTAATTGTACCTGCGTTTGAGTCACTTGAATCTTGGGCCAAAGAACATGAGATTAAGTTTGAAAACCCAATAGAGCTGTTACGCCATAGCCAAGTGGTAGAGCATTTTGAGCAACGTTTGAAAGAGCTACAACACGAGCTAGCGGGATTTGAGAAAATTAAGAAATTTACCTTATTGCCAGAAGCCTTTTCGATGGAGTCGGGCTTAATTACCCCAACCATGAAACTGCGTCGTAAGAAGATTTACTCAAAGTACGTTAATGAGATTGATGCGATGTACGCGAAGTAATCTCGTCTAGAGTTAAATGAAGTTTTTAAAGGGCATCTAATGGTGCCCTTTTTTGTGCCTGCTTTCTAAGGAAAGCATTCAAGCAGCAATCAGTTATAGGTATTATGATCAGTTCTATATGCCTTATCTGAAATTACCCGAGTAAACCATGGCTAAAATCGATGTTAAGAAACAACTGAAACACTTATATCAGCCGTCGAAAAAACAGGTAGTCAGTGTTGAAGTGCCACCAATGCATTACTTGATGGTAGTCGGCAAAGGTGAGCCTGGAAGCCCACAGTATGCGGAGGCTATAGAGGCACTATATTCAGCCGCTTATACTATTAAGTTTATGATCAAAAAGGGCGTCACCGACGTTGATTACGGTGTACTCCCACTTGAAGGTTTATGGTGGGCTGAGGATATGGATGACTTTATCAATGATAATAAACATAACTGGCAATGGACCATGATGATTATGCAGCCTGATTGGGTTGATAAGGCATTAGTTGAAGCGGCCATCAGCCAAGTGAAATTGAAAAAGGATTTAGCGGCGATAGAATTGGTACGCTTTGCATCTTTCAGTGAAGGTTCATGCGCGCAGATTCTGCATGTGGGGCCCTTTTCAGAAGAAGGCCCAACAGTTGCTAAAGTACATGGCTTTATTGAGTCTGCTGGGTTTACCTTATCGGGTAAACATCACGAGATATATTTGTCCGACATTCGTCGTGCAGCCCCTGACAACTGGAAAACTGTTATTAGGCAACCATATAAAATTTAAGCTTAACGTTAACAGTAAGCCATCACAGTAGTGTCATAAAAGGGCTATATTCTCAATTCAGTTTGCTTAACTGAACCTGCTACTTTGAAAAAATTAAAACGCTATCAATATGAACGTTATGCTGTGCTATGCAAAGTCACTTATCGAGATGACTTTTCGCCTGAAAAGCTAGGTTTCTCTCATGAACATTATCGAGATATCGCCAATCGCTGGGGAAATATTTGTGCTCGGATAATGTGGCATGCAGATAAAAAAGAAGTGTTAGTGGTGTTTCGAGGCTCGCAAACCCTCAATGAGTGGCTGATTAACTGTCAGTGCTGGCCTAAAGCGAAACAGTTTAACGATTGTAAGTACCATGTTCATGCAGGCTATGATTACCTTTTAGAGCAAAAAACTAATCCTATACAGCCGCATTACGATCCTAATATCAGTTTATTCTCCCAATTACAGATGGTGCTCTATCCCTTGATAGTCGCAGGTAAGCGGGTTTCTTTGACGGGGCATTCATCAGGTGGCGCGATGGCGATATTAGCTGCTGATCGATTAGAGCGCTTATATCCCAACTCAATCAAACGTGTGGTGACCTTTGGCCAGCCTTCTCCTGGTTTTAAGAGCTTCCAAAAAGCGTATTTATTACAACGACGTACTTATCGTATTTGCTGTGATATCGACGTAGTGACTTTTTTGCCGCCACTTCCGGGGATTTTCTTTCATGTGGGTAAAATGCTCTGGCTGCACAACGAACGTGTCTATGAAAATACGCCGCCGATAAAACGCTTTTTGTTGAGCTTTGTAAGCTGGATAGTGTCACCGTTTGCCTTTCATTACATGCATAAATACATTCGCAATAAAGACTTCTTTGATGATATCTAATATTTTGACCCCAACTCTTGGCTGACTTACACTGCGAGCAGTTTTGTTATTTACTAAACAAGTTATAAAACTAAGTAATAGCCAATAAAGCCAATAATAACAAGAGGTCAGCATGTCAGAAACCCAATTTAGCTTAACCCTAACGCCACGTTTTTGTGAAACCGATGCACTGGGGCATATTAATAACACAGTCATTCCTGTGTGGTTTGAGGCGGCACGAGATCCGATTTTTGAAATCGTTAATCCAGGCCAAGATTTATCAAAATGGAACATGATCATTGCAGGATTTAACATCGCATTTAATGCGCCAACCTTTTACGGCCAAGATGTACTCGTTAAAACTCATATCAGCCGAGTGGGCAACAGTAGTTTCGAGATTGCTCAAAGTTGCTGGCAAAACGGACGCCAAACTGCTGAGGCTAAAACCACTATGGTGCATTACGATTATCAGGCTGAAAAAAGCCAACCGATGACTGCTGAAGTGAAGGAACAACTGGCGGCATTAACTGGAGATATGACGGCTTAAGGTTAATGGGTGATAAAGCGCGAGCGGGTAATAAAAAGCTCGCGCACAGATCAAAGTTTCTAGCTCATCTTGGGTGGCATACCCTGTAAATTCTTAGCTAAAACCTGACGTTTATGCTTGTTCTAAGTGTTGATTTAACGCATCAAGTAACTCTGGTGTCAACTTGGCTTTTTGTCCCGTTTTAAAGTTAAACATCACCACATTGGCAGTGCCAGTTGTTGTTACCGCTTGTTGCGCCTTACTGAAAATACGGTAATGCATGATAAAGCGGTCTTCTTTTACGTCACTAATATTGACGCTGACTAATAACGTATCAGGGAATGTCACTGGTCGTTTGTAACGCGCGTGGGTTTCACTTAAAACAGGACCAACGGCGGTTTTTTCAAGTTCGGCCATCATGTTTATCTGGCTAAAAAAATCAATTCGAGCGGTTTCAAAGTAGCGAAAATACACCACATTGTTGACGTGATTGAGTGCATCCATTTCACCCCATGCTACTGGAATTTCAGTAATAATCGCATGTTGCTGAATAAACTGGTCCATATAAATCTTACTCCCTAATAAAGTTAAACGCTTGTTTGATTTTTATTCAGGTTAACAGGCAAAACCTAGTTCAACAAGCATGGAATGCTTTGCTATCAATTAGGCAATATGTTTTGATAATGTTAAACCACTATTTGCTATGGAATGTGCCGCTTGAACTCCTTTAACTACCCACGATTACAGCAGCTACTTTATCGTCCTGTTGTGAGTGTATCGGCCTTACCCCGAGTGATACTCAGTTATATTAAGACCATCATCGATAAGTTGACTGTGGCGCAAAAGCTGTACTTCATCGCCTTCCTTTTGATGTTTACCACCGATGGAGTGACGATGGTGGGGATCATTGCCATGATTGCAATGATGATTGAGTTTTGGCCATTGTTTACTAAAACTTGGCATAGTTTAGCCGGTAAAGCTTTTTTGTTGTTGTTTTATGCCATTATCGCTAACTTCTCATTAGTGTGGGCTGCATCCGTTGTTAATGAAGTATCAGGCGTTGATGCTGATCATTTAACCTATACCCACAATCTCGTTATTCTGCTCTATATGCCAGTATGGTTTGTACTGGTGAGCGGAGTGGCGTTAATGCTGCTGCAAGCGGTAATTCCAATTTACTTTGTGTTGATGCCACTACTTAGCTTGCTTGGTGTTAAATCAATACGTTTTACTAATAGTGAGCATTATCGAAAACGCACTATATTGCTACGAATGATATTGGCGTATGTGGTGTTAGCTAACCTGTATTTATTAAGTGATATTGAAAACACCTTTGAAAGTAGTGATCCCAGAGCCAAAATGATCAAATTGTTAGAAGAGGAAACAGGTGAAAAACCTGAAGATATTGATGCTGGTTTGCAAAAGCTGTCAGCCGTTGGTGCGAAAATTGTTGAAGCTAAGGCTGAGGGAGAGGTTAAGGGAGAGGCAGAAACAGAAACAACTTTAGCCGCTGAGAATAATGACATAGAAAGCCTTAGCTCTACAGAGCCAGTGCATGCACCTGTTTCTGTTCCTGGTTCTGTGACTTCGACTTCTAACAAAGATACTCCTCCAGATATCGCCGCGAGCACTCAAAAGGTGATTGAGGATGCAGTTCAGCAATCAATTAAACAAGTGCAGCAAAATGAAGTGAAACGTTTGAGTGTTGGGGCAGATGAAGTCGCTGAACGACGGTACGATATTATCCGCGAGAGTTATCGCTTGATGGTGAGAATGACGATTGCTAATTTTATTTACTATTTTGAGGGTAACCAGTTTTCTCGCTGTGAATCTCAAGCGGATAGTAAAGTGGTTGAGTTAAATGACTACGAGATATTAGAAATCATTCCATCCGATGAAGAGGATAGTCGATACGGTTATGACTTTTTGGTAAAAGCTTGTGTTTCACCCGCATTTCCGGTTAAGAGCGAATGATGAATAAGCCAATGCGTTTAGTCTTAAACTGTATTGTATTTAGCTATGCTTTTGGGCTAATAAGTGCCCCGTCTTTTGCCAATGCTGACGGTGCTCTTGATCAAAAATTGAGTGATGTGACCAAAGGTAATATTGCCACTGCAATTGTATTGTCGGATGCCAGTTTAGTGTCTTTGGGAGTGGTTAATTTTGACCCAAGCAATATCGTTGACTTGGACAACATTGATACAGGGTCTAAAGAATCAATTCAGCGCCGTAAAGAGTTGAGCGTTTACTCGATCCCATGGGAAAGTCAATGGCTTGAATTAACCCCTGATTGGCAAATGGCCAGCTTTGTTAAGTTCTCTTACATCAATTCGAAACAATCTTTACTGCTTTCTGATCAAGCAAACATGACCGAAAAGCTAGACGAAAAGAGTTATTTATTATCAGCAGAACAGCGTTGGAAATATAGCTTATCTGAAAACTGGGGGATGCAACTTGGATTGGGTGGTCACTACATTTGGTATCGTAATGACTTTGATTATAGCCCTGATATAGAGTTCTATCGCGAGTTATTTGATGGGCAGGTATTTAATACCTCTTATGATGCGTGGATGATTGACCCTTCAGTACAAGTGCATTATCAAGGTCATCTTTGGAATAATAAATGGCAGTTTATTAGCCGTTATAATTATGCCCTCGGTAATATCGTTCATGCAGACGGGTCTGCTCAATCGGGATCGCCTGAGGTTAGCCGGTTTAGCAATACGTTTATTTATCATTATCCACTGCCAGAGCTTATGAGTTATCGCAATGAAATGCGCTTTTTGTTTAAGCGAATTGACTTAACCGGTGATGCAGTGGATACCATGGGAACCAATCATTATTACGAAACAGGACTAGGCTGGATTGTTGAAACTCCTGCATTATCTTCATGGTTAACTAATGTAGGAATTGGAGTTACGGTGAATATTGATAGTGCGTTAAGTGGCGGTAGCTTGGTGCTATTGTTTAATGAAGATATTTAATAACGAGTTGAATGAAGATATTTAATCGAGCCTGAATGATGGCCAATAAAAAACGACCTTGAAGGTCGTTTTTTTGTTGCTAAATAGGGGATAATTAATCAATTTTCAGGGCAGAAAAATCGCTGATTTGAGTAAACTTAGCGGTCTTTTGATTATCAAAACGTACCATTTGCACAGTGTGTAGCCCGGCAGCATCGGCGGCTTTTAGCTCTTCAACCACATCAGAAACAAACAAGACTTGTTTCGGGCTCAAACTAACGGTATTGAGGATATTGCAGTAAGCTTGTTTGTCTAATTTGTTCCCCGTACGGGTATCAAAATGGCCATTAAACTTAGGTGTTAAGTCCCCTGCATCGCTGTGGCTAAATAACATTTTTTGCGCTTCAGCTGAACCTGAAGAGAAGCTGTAAATACGGATATTAGCTGCTTCAATACGTGGAATAGCATCGATGAAATCTGGGTAAATATGACCGGTAAACTCACCGCTTGCGTAACCTTGCTTCCAAATAAGACCTTGAAGGGTTTTGAGTGGCGTTGCTTTACGGTCTTCATCAATCCACTGGGATAGGATTTCTGTTACGCGTTCAACAGAGGCGTCTTGCTCTAGTGCAAGGTCGCGAACGTCGCTGATACAGTATTCAACCAGTGGGTTATGTTGATTTTTATCAAGAAAATCACCCATGGCTTTTTTTGAATACGGGAATAGTACATCTTGAATAAAATCTAGATCAGTCGTGGTGCCAGCTGTATCTACGATAATCGCTCTAATACCCATAATGTCTACGTACTCCAATCCTTAAATGTGCTTGACCAAGATCCTAAGCTTTATTAGGTCTGATGGCTAGTCAAATTGAACAACAAAGGTAAGGATTACTCAAATCAATGATATTCCACTGTTATTAGCTGCCAATGCTGTTATGTTTAGGTATTATGCATAAACAAAGCAGTGATAATTAAACCAAGCACTTAAAGGTGACAGGCTATGATTTCTAAATGGGCAAAACGTTTCTTTCAGATGGCTGAACTTGTTGGTTCATGGAGTAAAGACCCGTCAACACAAGTGGGCGCGGTGATCACTAAACATAATCGTATCGTGTCTGTCGGGTTTAATGGCTATCCCCATGGGATTTCTGATAGCGCAGAAACTGACGATCGTGAAATGAAGTTATTGAAAACCTTGCATGCAGAAGAGAATGCCATCTTATTCGCTAAGCGCGATTTAGGCGATTGTGATATCTGGGTTACCCATTTTCCTTGTCCTAACTGCGCCGCTAAAATCATTCAAACCGGTATTACGGGTGTGTATTGCCCAGAGCAAAGTGAGGACTTTTTATCTCGCTGGGGCGATAAGATTAAAGTCAGCCAAGATATGTTTTTGCAAGCAGGAGTAAAAGTGAACTGGCTGCCGGTTCATGAGCTTGAATAGCATTGAGAGTTGCCTTTTTTCTTTTCATATCTCTGTGTGATTAAGCCGACGTTAAGTCGGTTTTTTTATATCTGCGTTTTATTTCAACATTCTATTCCGCACTAAATTAGTCAACTAATACTCCTAAAGGGATATTCATTAAGCCAATGCTTATTCTTTCTGCTTTTTATTCCTCATCATATATTTCACTTTTGTTTCAATTGTTTAAGGTTTAAATGTTGCAAAGTTAGCTCAAGCATTAGCCATTGTTAAATTTATATTCTGTGATTCATGCCCTTTAATTTGTCTTCTAAATGCTCATTTACAAATGTATATATATAAATAAGCGTATATGCAGTTGATGATATGTAGTGTGTTCAAGGGGATTGAGATGAGCAATAAAATAGATACAGGTAGAAGAGCGTTGTTAAAAACCTCTGCAGCAGGTGCTGCACTATCTGGAATAGGTTGTAGTAGTTCGAGTTCAATTGAACCTGTAATGAAGGGAATTGAGCAAGAGCTACCAAGTAAAGATACAGTTACTGGTACTGGTCAGTGGGTAGGTACAACGTGTCAAGGATGTACTTCTTGGTGTGCCAAGCAAGTTTATGTGATGGACGGGCGTGCGATTAAATTAAGAGGTAACGTTAATTCTAAAGTGCACGGTGAAGCAAGTTGCCCAAGGCAGCACCTTAGTCTTCAGCAAGTCTATGATCCAGATAGAGTGAAAACACCGCTTATGCGAACAAACCCTAAGAAAGGCAAAGAGCATGATCCTATGTTCAAACCGATTTCTTGGGATGAAGCTTTAGATTTACTGGCTGATAAAATTCTAGCGCTTCGAGCTGCCGACGAATCTCATAAATATGCTTTATTGCGTGGTCGCTATTCCCATATCAATGAGCTGATGTATAAACATCTTACTCAAATGATTGGTTCTCCAAATAATATTTCCCACAGTTCAATATGTGCAGAAGCCCATAAAATGGGGCCATACTACCAAGATGGTAACTGGGGTTATAACCAGTATGATGTTGAAAATGCTAAATTTATTCTTTCATTTGGTGCCGACCCCATTGCGAGTAATCGCCAAGTTTCCTATTACTCAAAAACTTGGGGCGCAGCGCTAGATAGCGCAAAAGTGGTCGTAGTAGACCCTCGTTTATCGGTATCAGCCAGTAAGGCTCACAAATGGATCCCAATCGAGCCGTCACAAGACAGTGTATTAGCGTTAGCCATTGCTCATGTGGCATTAACTGAAGGTCTGTGGCATAAGCCATTTGTGGGGGACTTTGCTAATAAGCAAAACCAGTTCATTGCCGGTCAAGAAGTCGATGCTGCAGCATTTAATGAGTTACATACTCATGGCGTGGTTGATTGGTGGAACATTAGCTTAAAAGATTACACTCCTGAATGGGCAGAGTCTGTCACTAATATTCCTGCTGATACCATTATCAATATTGCGCGCGATATGGGCAAAGCTGCACCTGCAGTACAAGTGTGGACATCACGTGGGGCTGTGATGCATACCCGCGGAACTTACACTTCACTTGCTTGTCATGCATTAAATGGCTTATTCGGTGGCATTGATAATAAAGGGGGAGTATTCCCTGCTAATAAAATCAAACTAAATAAGAAGTTCCCTGACTCTAAGCCGTACCTTGATAACGTGGCTAAGAAAGGGGTTAAGCACCCTAAAATTGATCAACGTGGCACCTTAGCTTTCCCTGCGCTTAAAAAAGGTAAACCAGGCGGTGGTGTTGTCACCAGCAATACGCCTAATGGCATGCTAAGTGCTGATCCGTATGACATTAAAGTCATGTTGGCATACTTCAACAACTTTAATTTCTCATCACCTGAAGGCCAGCGTTGGAATGAAGCGTTAAGTCAGCTTGATTTCATGGCACACGTGACCACCAATATTTCAGAGTTTAGTTGGTTTGCCGACATCATTTTACCTGCTAACCACCACATGTTTGAAAAGTGGGGCGTATTAGATTCAATTGGTAATGGCGTGCATCAAGTGTCAGTGCAACAGCCTTCAATTGATCGCATATGGAACACTAAAGAAGATGAGTCAGAAATCCCATATTTATTAGCTAAAAAGTTAGCTGATAAAGGTTTTGATATGCCTTGGCGCTATATCAATGAACAGTTACTTGATCCTGAAACTAAGCAGCCAGCTAAGAGCGAAAAAGACTTTGGTGAGCTACTAGTGAAATACGTGACTTCGCCATTATGGACTGACGGTGCTGCCAAATATGGCGATAACATGACGTCTTGGAAAGAGTTCACCGATAAAGGCGTGTGGAACAGCCATCCTTATGAACTGAAAAGCCGCTGGGGGAAATTTAAAACTGAGACCCATAAGTTTGAGTTTTATAGTAAAACCCTTGAGAAAGCCCTTAATAAACATGCGAAGAACCATCATGTCAGTGTTGATGAGGTCATGGAGGCATGTGATTACCAAGCCCGAGGTAAAGTTGCTTTCGTACCGCATTACGAAGACCCATACCGCTTCGGTGATGAAAAACTGTATCCATTATTGCTGGTGGATCAAAAGGCGCGATTAAGTAAAGAAGGTCGCTCAGCCAATACACCATGGTTCTATGAATTTAAAGATCTTGATCCTGGAGATATTGCCAATGAAGACACGGCGAAAATCAACCCTATTGACGGTGAAAAACTGGGGCTTAAAACCGGTGACAAGATTGTCATATCGAGCCCTGTAGGTGAGTTAACTTGCACAGTTGCGTTATGGGAAGGAGTAAGACCTGGCACTGTAGCAAAATGTTTTGGCCAAGGACACTGGGCTTATGGTCGCCATGCGAGCAAGACATTTGGTAAAGAGGCGAGAGGTGGTTCAAACAACGACATTATCGCTGATAGATATGACAGATTAAGTGGCGCATCAGCGTACTATGGCCATGTTCGTATTAACGTAAAAAAAGCCTGAGGTAAGAGATTATGAGACTCGGAATGGTAATTGACCTACAAAAATGTGTAGGTTGCGGTGGCTGTGATTTAGCCTGTAAAACCGAAAATAACACTGCTGATGGCGTTAAATGGTCGGATCATATAACTAAAACGGAAGGACGTTTTCCTGACGTGCAATACAGTTACATACCAACCATGTGTAACCATTGTACCAATGCTGCTTGTGTTAACGTGTGCCCTACAGGTGCAATGTATAAAGACGAACGTGGATTAACGCTGCAAGATAATGATAAATGTATCGGTTGTAGAAAATGTGAGCGAGCTTGCCCTTATGGGGTCATTAGCTATAACAGACAAGAGCCTCATCGTGAGTGGCAAGATGATAAAGCTCTAGTGGCTGGCGCTACTGGATCTCCTCATGCTTTATTGAAAAAAGTAGACATTAAAACTTTTCCATATATGAACCCTGAGCGTGGTGATACCTATCCTGAAGTTCGCCCAAGAAGAACCACTGAAAAATGTACCTTGTGTGATCATCGCTTAGATAAAGGGCTAAGTCCTGCATGTGTGACGGCTTGTCCATCTGGCGCGAGAGTATTTGGTGACTTTGACGATCCAAATAGTGAAGCGTCACGTTTGATTAAAATGAACAAGACTCAACAGCTCAATCTAGATGCAGGTACGAAGCCGAATGTTTATTACATTCGCAGTTTTAACGTGAAAACTTTGTATTAAACAGCATTACAAAATTAAGTTTTAGTGAGTCGTGTTGAAGATTAGAAATGAGATGCAGGTGTTAAAGCTGCATCTCTTTTTTCTGCCTGAAATAGAATCGAAGGAATGGTTACTTAGTCGAACTGCCGCACAAGATTTTTGGGCGGTCCTGATTTTCGCCAACCAAATTAAGCTTGGATAACGCTTCTTCAATTAATGTTTTATTACCCGAATAAGTATCAGTCAACACTTGTTTTGCCCATGCTGGTAACTGCTCATTAATCGAGTAATAAATCCACTGCCCTTGTCGTCGATTGACAACAATGCCTGCCGATTTTAATAAGGCTAGGTTACGAGATATCTTAGGTTGGATGACATCTAGAGCTTCAGTAAATTCACAGACACACAGCTCTTTCTCAACAACCAACAGCATCACAATAGATAAGCGAATAGGGTCTGTTAAGGATTTGAAAAGGCTAACTGGTTCGAACTGAGAAGTCATGATTCATACTGATTGAAAATTTGGCCTACCATATGTTTTTTACCTTGTTGAGTCAATTCTAATGCTGCTGAAAGTGAACCTCGATAAGTAAAGTTTAGTGATGAATTTTCGTCAGGGCAAATCAAGATAAAGTGGTAGTTTTGTATTCATGCAGAATAAAGCCGACATAATGTCGGCTTTTTACTTTTTGGCGAAATGATTAAGTTACTGATGAACCACTACGCCATTTTTGACGACATCTTTACACGGATTCAAGCCGTATGAGTAGGCCAGTTGTGCAGGAGTGGTGATATCCCATAAGCAAAAATCTGCCTGCATTCCTTGAGCTAATACGCCGACACTGTGCTCTATCCCTAATGCTTTGGCTGCATTGGCAGTAATGCCTTTTAACGCTTCTTCTGGGGTTAATCTAAATAGGGTACATGCCATATTTAACATCAGCAGCGTTGAGCAAATAGGGGATGAACCTGGGTTAAAATCACTGGCAACCACAATCGGCACTTGATGTTGGCGTAATAAATCAATTGGCGGCATTTTGGTTTCACGCAGGAAGTAATAAGCACCCGGTAATAAGGTGGCACAGGTGCCACTGGCGGCAAGGGCTTTAACGCCGTCTTCATCTAAGTATTCAATATGGTCAACGGATTTTGCGCCAAGTTTGGCTGCCATTGCCGAGCCACCCATATTGGATAATTGCTCTGCATGGAGCTTGATCTCAAGACCTGCTTCTTTCGCGGCAGTTAATACTCGCTCAGTTTGGTCTAAGTTGAATGCTATATTTTCACAAAATACATCAGCGGCATCAGCTAAACCTTGATCAATCACAGTTGGCAGCATGTCATTAATAACCACATCCACATAGGCATCAACATCGTCTTTGTATTCAGGTGGAATAGCGTGGGCACCTAAGAAAGTGGTTTTTACATCAACGTGGTGATGTTTACCTAACTCTCGGGCAACTTTCAATAACTTCACTTCTGTGTCGGTATCGAGGCCATAACCAGACTTTATTTCAACAGTGGTGACACCTTCTTTGGCTAAGGCATTTAAGCGTTGGCGACCTAACTCAAATAATTCCGCTTCATCAGCTTCACGACAGGCTTTTACGGTAGAAATAATACCGCCGCCAGCGCGAGCGATGTCTTCATAGCTTGCGCCCTGTAAGCGCATTTCGAACTCATTGGCTCGGCTACCAGCAAAGATTAAATGGGTATGAGCATCAATAAGTCCTGGAGTTAACCAACCGCCTTTGCCACGGTAGACTGGAATATCAAATACATCGAATTCAGGTAAATCTTTTCGCTGTCCAATCCAAGCAATTTTGCCATCTTTTACTGCTAAAGCTGCGTCGGTAATTGCGCCGTAAGCGGCTGAATTAGTTGGATCCATTGTAGCGATATTGACGTCAATCCAAACATGATCCCACGACATAGCAACTCCATTATCTGTAAAATTTTATTCTAATAGTGACAAAACAATACTTGTTTTTACTTGTATATACAAGGTAAGGTTAAAGCCGAGTTTTTAGTCAGTCAGTGGCTTTAATCGCCAATATCCTCATGATATCGGTGTTGTTTACAGCAATAAAGAGCGGTTTAAAACCATTATCACTGATGACATTAGATTGACAACCACCAATGGATAAGACGATGGCACTAGCAAAATTTGAACAAATTAAGCAGTACATTCTAGCTCGTATTGAAGCGGGCGAGTGGCGAGAAAATGATCGTGTGCCATCTGAAAATCAGTTAACCGAGTTAATGGATTGCAGCCGAATGACAGCTCGCCGCGCGTTAACTGAGTTAGTTGAATCTGGTGTGTTAGAGCGAAGCCAAGGCTTAGGTACATTTGTTGCGGGGCTTAAGTCGCAATCTTCTTTGTTGGCGATTCGAAACATTGCTGACGAAATTAAAGACCGCGGTCATGGCTATAGCGTTAAACAATTAGAACTAACCCAAGTTGCAGCAGAAGGCGCGGTGGCAGTTTCATTGGGGTTAGCAGAGGGTAGTCCGGTGTTTTACTCGGTATTAGTTCATTGCGAGCAAGACCAACCTTTGCAAGTGGAAGAGCGTTATGTGAATCCGCACATGATCCCCGATTATTTAAAACAAGATTTCAATCTGCTGACGCCTCATGAGTATTTATCTAAGGTTGCGCCGTTAACTGAGGCGCGCCACACCGTAGAAGCGGTGATTGCCAATGAGCAAACCCAACAACGATTAGCGATTGAAGCAACTGAGCCTTGCCTACAAATTTTACGTCGCACCTGGTCCCGTAAAGGTGTGGTGAGTTTTGCCCGTTTAATCCATCCCGGCAGTAAGTTCAGCTTGGGTGGCCATTTAACGTTTAATCAATAAAAACAGCAACAACAATAAATACAGTCAAACCATAGCCCCATTAACGACTTCATTAAATGGTGTTGTGGTTGAAGATTAATAAAAGGAAAAAGCATGAATAATAGACATGATCCTAGCCGCAATATTATTGCGCCACACGGCACTACACTCGCCTGTAAAAGCTGGTTAACAGAAGCTGCCATGCGCATGTTAATGAACAACCTGCACCCAGATGTGGCCGAGCGCCCTGAAGACTTAGTGGTTTATGGTGGGATTGGCCGTGCCGCCCGCGACTGGCAGTGTTATGACAAAATTATTGAAGTGCTGCAACGCCTTGAAGATGACGAAACTTTATTAGTGCAATCAGGTAAACCTGTGGGCGTATTTACCACCCATAGCAACGCGCCACGAGTGATTATTGCAAACTCAAACTTAGTACCACATTGGGCTAATTGGGAGCACTTTAACGAACTCGATAAGAAAGGTTTGGCAATGTACGGCCAAATGACCGCGGGTTCTTGGATTTATATTGGCACTCAAGGGATTGTTCAAGGCACTTACGAGACCTTTGTAGCAATGGCAAAACAACACTTTGGCGGCAGTGCTGCTGGTAAGTGGATTTTAACCGGTGGTCTTGGCGGCATGGGCGGTGCACAACCTTTGGCTGGCACTATGGCAGGATACTCAGTACTGGCATGTGAAGTCGATGAAACCCGTATTGATTTTCGCTTACGCACCCGTTATGTGGATAAAAAAGCCACGTCATTAGATGAAGCATTAGCAATCATTGATGAGGCTAATGCTTCTGGTAACCCTGTTTCTGTCGGTTTACTGGGTAATGCAGCTGATATCTTTGCTGAATTGGTTGAACGTGGTGTAACGCCAGACGTTGTGACAGACCAAACCTCTGCTCACGATCCATTAAACGGTTATTTACCTCAAGGTTGGACGTTAGAGCAAGCTGCTGAAATGCGCAAAACTGATGAAGCAGCAGTAGTAAGCGCTGCTAAAAAATCGATGGCAGTTCAAGTTAATGCCATGCTAGCACTGCAAGCGGCAGGGGCGGCAACAACCGATTATGGTAACAATATCCGTCAAATGGCATTTGAAGAAGGTGTTGAAAATGCCTTTGATTTCCCAGGTTTTGTTCCCGCTTATGTTCGCCCACTGTTTTGTGAAGGTATTGGACCGTTTCGCTGGGTAGCTTTATCTGGCGACCCTGAAGATATTTATAAAACCGATGCCAAGGTGAAAGAGCTCATTCCTGATAACCCGCATCTACACAATTGGTTAGACATGGCCCGTGAGCGTATTGAGTTTCAAGGCTTACCAGCCCGTATTTGTTGGGTGGGCTTAAAAGACCGCGCACGCTTGGCATTAGCGTTTAATGAAATGGTTAAAAATGGCGAGTTATCAGCACCGATTGTGATTGGTCGAGATCATTTAGATTCTGGCTCTGTTGCCAGTCCTAACCGTGAAACTGAATCAATGCTTGATGGTTCTGATGCCGTATCAGATTGGCCATTAATGAATGCCTTATTAAATACTGCCAGTGGCGCAACATGGGTGTCATTACACCATGGCGGTGGCGTCGGTATGGGCTTCAGTCAACACTCTGGTGTGGTTATTGTGGCTGATGGTAGCGATGATGCAGCGCAAAGATTGGGCCGCGTGTTATGGAATGACCCTGCAACAGGTGTGATGCGTCACGCTGATGCAGGATACGATATCGCCATTGACTGTGCCAAAGAGCAAGGTCTAGATTTACCAATGCAAGGAGCAAAGTAATGACTGCGACACAACATAGATTACTACTAAACCCAGGTACTTTATCATTAGCTCAGTTACGTAAAATTGGTCGTGGGTCGGTTCATATTACCTTAGTGGAAGAAGCCAAAGCGGATATCAACACCAGTGCAGGACTTGTCCAACAAGTGCTGGATGAAGGTCGCACTGTGTATGGCATTAATACTGGTTTTGGCTTGTTGGCGAACACTAAAATTGCCCCTGAAGATTTACAGTTACTGCAACGTTCAATTGTATTGTCACATGCTGCGGGCACTGGTCAATACATGCAAGATGCAACTGTACGTTTAATGATGGTGTTAAAAATTAATTCATTAAGTCGTGGCTTTTCGGGCATTCGATTAGAGGTGATTAATTTCCTTATTCAGCTAGTTAACGCGGGTGTTTACCCATGTATTCCTGAAAAGGGTTCAGTAGGAGCATCAGGTGATTTAGCGCCACTTTCACATATGTGTTTACCACTTTTAGGCGAAGGTGAGATGAGCTACCAAGGGCAAATCATCACAGCGACTGAAGGGCTGGAGATTGCTGGGCTTGAGCCAATTGAGCTTGCTGCTAAAGAAGGTTTAGCATTGTTAAATGGCACGCAAGCATCAACAGCATTAGCCCTTGAAGGCTTATTCCATGCTGAAGATTTATTTGCGGCTAGTTCGGTAATTGGCGCTATGAGTGTTGAAGCTGCAATGGGCAGTCGTAGCCCGTTTGATGCACGTATTCACGCGGCTCGTGGTCAAAAAGGTCAGATTGATTCTGCGGCTATTTTCCGTAATTTGCTGGGTGATGAGTCTGAAATCAGTGCTAGTCACGTAGATTGTGAAAAGGTACAAGATCCTTATTCACTGCGTTGTCAGCCACAAGTGTTAGGTGCATGTTTAACCCAAATTCGCCATGCTGCTGAAGTACTCGCTGTTGAATCAAACGGCGTAACTGATAACCCATTAGTATTCCAAGACACTGGCGATATTATCTCAGGTGGTAATTTCCATGCTGAACCTGTGGCCATGGCTGCTGATAACTTAGCGATTGCTATTGCTGAACTTGGCTCAATTGCAGAGCGTCGTATTGCGCTGTTAATTGATTCTAGCCTGTCTAAGCTGCCTCCATTCTTAGTTGAAAATGGCGGCGTTAACTCAGGGTTTATGATTGCTCAAGTTACCGCAGCAGCGCTTGCATCCGAAAATAAAACTTATGCTCATCCAGCATCTGTAGACAGCTTACCGACTTCAGCAAACCAAGAAGATCATGTCTCTATGGCCACATTTGCGGCGCGTCGCTTACGTGATATGTCTGAGAATACTCGTGGTGTATTAGCTGTTGAGCTACTGGCAGCGGCACAAGGGCTCGATTTCCGTAAACCTTTAGCGCCAAGTGATGCCGTGGCAAGCGCCAAAGCTGAGCTACGTGAAGTGGTCGATTATTATGACAAAGACCGTTTCTTTGCCCCAGATATCGATAATGCTACTGATTTGTTGTACAGCGCGAGTTTTAATCGCTACTTGCCAGCAGGCCTATTAGCTAGTTTCTAATGAATGACAGTTAATAAAAAAGGACCTTCAGGTCCTTTTTTATTGCCTTTAAACAGGGTTCTTCAATAAAGTTACATAGTGAAACCAATTGAAATTATCGCTGCTTCTGCGCTGGTATCGTAACCCGCGCCAATCACAAACCCTTCCATAAAGGTGTAACGGATGCCGACCTCAGCGCCCCATTCTTTTTGGCGGTCGCGTTCCCAAACAGGCTCTGCGCCTACGATTAGTGGTACGATATTATCTGTGGTATTTTCTTCATAAATGAATACAGTAGCACCGCCATAAACACTTAAATCTTGAGTTAAACTGTAGCTTAAACCAAAGCGCCACATGTATTCTTTGGCATAACCTTCACCGGCAGGATCGGGCACTTCAATGTCATATTCACTACCCCAAGCGTAACCAATGTAATACCCCCAATCAGCATAATCTGGATCAAAGTGTCTCGCTGCAATAGTGACACCAAACATATCGCCACGGGTATCAATGTAATCGACTAATAATGCAACTGAAGGGGTGAAGTTTTGCTCTTCATCAGTTGTGTTTGCTTGAGCGTGTTGACTAAAAGCTACTAAGCTAAAAGTAAGCGCGATGGTAAGCCAGAATTGTTTCATTGAGTACCTCTACCTGTTTGGATGGCGTTATTGTTAGGGTTTGAGAAACAGAGGTCAATATTTGCTCGTAGATTTACCATAGATCTCATGGAATGTTCTATTGTTGTTGTGAGTTTGTTTTATGTCAGTGGGTGGCTTAATGAGGTTTTGTCATATATTTGATTATCATCGTTTAAAACAAGAAATATGGTATGTTAGCCAATGATTTGTAGGTCATTAAAGGAATAAAGTAGTGGATAACGAGTTACGCACAGATATTGCCCAATGGTTATTGGAAGCGGGTGTAAATAGTCAGCCCTCTGACAGTTTGGCGACGTCGATTTTACTGTTTGCTAGTTTTTTGATTGCAACTATTGCTTACTACATCACTAAAAAAGTGTTTGTAAAAGCAGTGAATACAGTCATCCAAAAATCTGCGGTAACTTGGGATGATATTTTCATGCGCTATGGCGTATTGGAAAAGTTGGCTTTGTTAGTTCCGGCATTCATTCTCGACTTGTTTGTGCCTATTGTATTAACCCATCAGGAATTATTAGGCATCATACTTGACCGCAGTTTAAGTGTACTGGTGGTGATTTTTATCATTCGCGCATTGTATTCAGGTCTCGATGCCATGAACGAAATTGCTGACGTCAAATTAATCAGCCGTCGTTTACCTGTTAAAAGCTTTGTACAGCTGACCAAATTATTCTTATTTTTCATTGGTGCCATTATTTCGGTATCAGTACTTGCAGATCAGTCGCCAATTTATTTTTTAAGTGGTTTAGGTGTTGCGACCGGTTTAGTGATGTTGGTGTTTAGAGACACCATCTTAGGATTCGTTGCTGGTATTCAGCTTGCTGCAAACCGCATGGTGAGCAAAGGTGACTGGATTCAAATGGATAAATACGGCGCAGATGGCGCGGTAGATGAAGTTTCTCTTAACACGGTTAAAGTTCGTAATTGGGATAACACTATTACGATGATCCCAGCTTATGCTCTAGTATCAGACGCTTTTAAAAACTGGCGTGGTATGTCTGAAAAGGGCGGTCGCCGTATTAAGCGTTCGATTAACCTTGATGTGAATAGCATTCATTTTTTATCAGCGGAAGAAGTGGCGCGATTATCTAAAGTGAATTATTTAAAAGATTACTTCCCTAAAATAATCTCCGAAATCACTCATTCAAATGAACAAGTCAGTGACTTTGATATGCCTGTTAATGGTCGCCGCTTGACGAATGTGGGTACCTTTAGAGCTTATTTAGATGCATATTTACGTCACAACAATAAGCTTCATAAAGACATGACCTTAATGGTACGTCAGCTTGCGCCAACCACTGAAGGTTTACCTATTGAGCTGTACGTATTTACCAATGATACCCGTTGGGCATTTTACGAAGGGATCCAAGCGGATATTTTCGACCATGTGTTTGCCATTTTGCCTGAGTTTGGTTTAAAGGCATTTCAAAATCCGACAGGTAATGACATCCGTAGTATTAAACCTGAAGCAGAGGTTCATTAAGCGAGCTTTTTTGCTTTTCTTTTAATAATACTCAAACTATTGGATTGGCTGTGTACTTTAAAAGCCATCGATTAAAAACAAGCTATTAAAGTCAAACTAAGCCAAAGCCTAGTTTGGCTTAGTTTCTGATGATTCCATTCTGGGCTCATACACGGGGATCACTTTAGGGTGACGTCCCGTTATCCCTCTAAAGAAGTCCATTATTTGATTCATATCTGTGGTCATATCCCCGCTCGTATCCATTGGAGTATTGAGCACAATAGATTTGCGTGAAAAATCTAATCCAACGGTAATGATAGGAACCTTGGCCTTAACTGCAATATGATAAAACCCTGTTTTCCATCGGGTAACAGCACTGCGAGTCCCTTCGGGGGCTAACGCCAATTTATATTGGTTATCAGCTTCAAAAAGCTGCACTGCGGCATCGACCATATTGTTATTCTTACTGCGATTAACAGGGCTACCGCCTAACCATCTGAAAAACCATCCCCATGGCGGAATAAACAATTGATGCTTACCCAGAAAGTGAATTTTTATCCCTAATGCTGAGCGAGCAATAATACCAATGATAAAGTCCCAGTTGCTGGTATGAGGGCCAACAACCATGATGAATTGACCTTCACGAGGGGCACTACCTTCAAAGCGCCAGCCATTAATATTAAGTAGCCATAAACTAATTTTACGAAACATGGACTATTTTCCAGTTTATTTGTATCTGATACGCTAGAATCTAGCGATAAGATAATGAAATATTTTACGATTATCATATTGAGGACTGTAAGTGTTCAAGGTGATATCGTTTTAGCAACAGTGTCGTTTTTATCTGAAAAATATCAGGTAGAAAGACAAGTTGAGCCATTAATGAGTATCAACGTCAGTGCTGTGATAGTTAACTAACCTATCGTATTCATTGCCGTAATACAAAAGTGCCAATTGATTATTTGTTTGTAGAAATGACGATTAGGCAATGAGCAAGGAGAGTGTGTGAAGCACCTTACAATAATCAGTATTAATGTCATTTGTATGCTGTTTTCAATGGTAACCATTACGCAAGCTATTGCAGCAGATAAAGTTGTAGAGGAACAGGTTGCAAAGGAACAAGCAGCGAGCGAAACGGCTAGCCAAACACAAACCGAGCAAGCATTGAAAACTGTGCCGCTAAAGCCCTCGACCACAGAAAAAGTCGAAGTGGGTTCAATTGAGCCTGTTGATAGTGTTGATACTAAAGAAACACTAGCCAGTGAACCAGAAGCCGCTACAGTGAACGATGTTGTTAATAGCACCACAGATGAGGTCGTAAAACAGCCTGAAACATTTACTCCAATCACACCTGTAGCCGCGGTTGATATTAATCCTGAAGATGCAGCGCCTATTTCACTAGATGAAGTGAATTCTGATAGTGCTATCCCAACCGATCGTATTCGTTCAGTGATTTCGAACCAAGAGAAGGCTTGGAATAGTGGCAATATTGATGCCTACATGGAAGGTTACTGGAAAAGTGACAAACTACGTTTTGTATCAAACGGCAAATATAATTATGGTTGGGATTCTATTCTTGCCAGTTATAAGCGCAGTTACCCAACAGCACAACGTATGGGTAAACTCAGCTTCAATGTACGCGAAATCAAAATGTTGAGTAACTACGCAGCGTTAGTCGTTGGACGTTGGACACTAGAGCGGGCCAAGGACAAACCTAGCGGTGTATTTACCTTATTGATAGAGCGTATTGATGATAAATGGGTTATCACTCACGACCATTCATCAGATTAGTCATTATCAAGGTAAACTTTAGATCCTAGGGCAATTATTCAAGTTTAATATTGAATTTCTGTTGCCCTAAATTTCTCGCTTTGCCATCAAAACGCACTTCAGTAAATTGGATATTTCCTAGGGCATCTTGTATCACAATGCTGGTGGATCGTGTGCCGTACTCTGGATGCTTAATAAAAATTGCTGACAGTAACCTTTCCCATTCTAGATCAATACCAGTACTCGGTAAGCTGGCATCGTCCGCTTCGGATTCATCACGCATCAAGTTCAGCATTTGTTCTATATCTGGCTCATTATGGCTCAATACATGCTGCTCTAACGCTTGTTGCCCTTTAGCCATCTTTGGCCATACATCATCTAAAGCGCCATTACTTACAGCATGAAAGCCTTTATTCAAAGGTAGATTTTCAGCTGTGGAGCTATTAAAACACCACAGTTTTTTGTCTTGCTGATAAACCAAATTGAATGGACTGTAATTGGCACTGTGTTGCTTTAGCCATTGCTCATTAAAATCGGTATCACTCGATAAGGCTTTAAGCACTAATTCTCCACGACTGCGCATGCCTTCGCTTTCAGTGTTGTGACGGATATTGGTAAGTGCAGCGAACTGTCCGAGCTTGTTTACGCCTAACCAAGTGCCACCTGCTTGTAAGTCTTTACCAGCAATGATTTGCGATGTATTAATTGTTTGTGGCCAACAATGAGCTGGCTCAGTAGGGCGGTGATGGAATTCATCACGATTAGCGCAAACGATTAACGGCCATTTAGGATGCATGTCGACAGCGATAAATAAAATGCACATAAACTCTACCAAAAGAAGGTGATAAAACATCATAACCTAATTTTTAAAGGCTAAGCATTAGCAAAAGAAGATTACTCATTTAAGGAGAATTGGGAGATGACTAGGAGAAGGTTCCTTTGATGAGTTGTTAGCCAAGACAAACGCTCAATGCCGAAGGTTAGCTAGGGCAATGAGCGATTTAACCATTCAATTAATGGTGATGTTTATGGTTATGTTTTTGACCAGAGTCAGAGCCATGGTTGTGAGCATGTTCGTGGTCATGGTTGTGGCCTTTAAACTTGATCATCAAACGGCTGAGAAACTCTCTTGGGCCTAAGCGTAGTAGGCTTGCGCTGAAAATTAACCCAACTATCACTACGCCGGCAATATTGATGCTATTCGGTAAAATTAATAGCTGATGCCAATCGCCTAACAACTGTTCTGCAAATAATAACGCGATGGCTAATACTGCTGTTAATGCCGCGCGCATGGTCCAATTCATTAATTTAAGCTGGCTGATACTAAGTACTGGTGCAGCAATCAATGCGAAAGCGACAGCAACGTTACTCCAGCCACTATAAGCTAAAGAGAGTGCCAATACTGCAGCGCCGAGATTACAGAAACGCATTGGTAAAAATACTGCCAGTAATATCATCACTTGTAATGCTGGGTGCTCAAGATGTACTGATGGATGACCAATCAGATTCGCCAAAATCAGGCTTAATGCAATCCAAGGTGCACTTCGGTCAACGAGATGTGCAAAGCCAAAACGCCAACATGAAGTCGGCAAGTTCTCATGAGGGTCGGTCAGTTCGACTTTCCCTAAACTTAATAATAATCCTACAAGTAGCAAACCAATCGCTTGATACAGAGCAAACCAAGGGCCAAGCAATAGCAATGTAATAAATAGGGCTTCGGGACCAGCAAGGCGTTGTAACCAACGGCTGGATAAACTGTTATTTTGAGGCGATAATCCAGCTTTAAAGCGAGCGGTCGCAATTAAATAACTGATAATGACAACAGGTGAAACGGTCAGTAACCAATTAATAAATTGGCCTGAGCCATGACTATGATGGACATGATCATGACCACCAGTATCAACAAGTACTAACACGGCAAGTAAAGCGACACCCAATAAGCTGCCAATGCCTGCTTGATATTGATAGCGCCCTTGCTGATCTTCATCATGATTTCCGTGAGGTTGATGCAATACAACATGCAAGATTGAACCAGTCACAAAGGCTTGTAAATAAACGGTATTGTCGATGCTAATATGTTGAAGAAGCTGCTCGCCTGTAAAATATCCCACACCGGTTAAAATCATCATTGCGGCAAGGACGGCACTCGCCCATCGGGTACCTACTTGTGGTTTCAGCAGCCACCAAATCGCTACTCCTACTGGTAAACGATGCATGACTACGCCGAGAGCTAGCAAAATGGAATTGCCCTCTTGCTGGGCTAATACCATAGCACCACCATCCGTAATGGTATGAAGGAGTAAGCCACCGATACCTAAGGTTAGGGTGACATTATGGGTAATATCTGAGTAACGGTGAAATAGTCTTTCGCTAGCGGTTGGCCCCCAAAGTCCAAGGACAACAAAAAATAGGGTGAGGATCCCGCCATGTTCAAGCAGTTCTGGCAAAATATGGATAAGCACTAGCCCGCCTAAAGAGACGAAGATAAATCCATCTAGGCCTTTATGTAGTCCACTTCCAGAAGAAAAGTAGCGATAACAAAGCGGCCCAAATAAAAGTGCGATACAACTAGCGACAAGATAGAGCATGGAATCCAAAAGAATCTAAGAAACGGAAAAAACAATCAAGTATATCCTAGTATTTAGCTTAACTTAATACTTGGGTTGCTTGATTATCCATCATCATGAGAATTTACACGGTAAAGCCTAATAGAAATCGTTAAAAAATAAACTAATTTTACTGCTCATACCTCCTAAATAGCTGTATTAAGTATACAATAGCGTTTCTTTGTTAATTATTAATAGAATAAATGTAATGGACATATTTTCAGCCGCAGTGATGTTATTTTTGATCATGGATCCGTTAGGGAACTTGCCAATATTTGCATCAATCTTGAGGCATATAGAACCTAAAAAGCGTCGCCGAGTACTAATCCGCGAGTTATTAATTGCGCTTGCCATTATGCTGCTATTTTTATTCGCTGGTGAAGCGATTCTTAATTTTCTAAATTTACGTCAAGAGTCGGTCAGTATTGCTGGCGGTATCATATTGTTTTTAATTGCAATTAAAATGATATTTCCACAGCCTGGTGGTGTAGTAGGCCTTGCCGCTGGTGAAGAACCCTTTATCGTACCTATGGCTATTCCGCTTATGGCTGGCCCTTCAGTGTTAGCGGCGTTAATTTTACTTGCTCATAGTGATAGCTCACGAATGACGGACTGGACGATTGCTTTATTTGCTGCATGGGGCGTAAGTGCGGTTATTTTGCTGTTTTATAAAGTCTTCACGCGACTATTGGGTGAAAAAGGCCTTACCGCGGTAGAGCGACTAATGGGAATGGTGCTAGTAATGATATCGGTGCAAATGTTCCTTGATGGGGTATCGAGTTACTTGAAAAGTACTGCATGAGATTAGCGATGATCCTTACAGGGATAATTTTCGTATATTAAGGCCGCCATAGCGGTCTTTTTTGTACCTGATGTTTAACGATAAGTTTTTGTTATTTAGAGGTATTAACCTATTTATTGGGCTGGTGTATATTTATGCGAACATTGGTTGTGTAAATGTGGTTAAAAAATCTCGCACCCCAATTGTAACTGCTGAGTGATAACTGTTAATGTTCGGTTAACCTATAATGTTGTAAGTTGAATTATGAAACGGATTTTAGCAGTACTTTTAAGCGGTTCTTTGCTGGCGTGCAGCCACCAAACTGCAGTTCAAAACACTCATGCAGAGGTTAAACCACCGAAAATACAGTGTGGTGCCACTCCGCCGCTACTTGATACTCAAGGGATAAGAGATAATTTACTCGAGCGTGGGGATATCACCCTCGATATGACTGAAGCAGAGCAACAAGCTGTAGTTAATGAATATATAGCGAAACGCAATAATGCCTACAAAAAATGTAAACAAGGGAAGTAGTTATGGCTAATAAATTTAAGCAACCTCGAACATCTTTGATTACACCGGTAGCATTATCTTTGGCGGCATTATTCAGCGTATCTTCCATAGCAGCTCCGATAAAACATACATCTCCTGCCGATGCTGGCGTGATAAACCCACAACAAATTATTTATTGGCTAACCAAACGCGGTGAATTAAGCGTCGATGCATCTGATGGCGAAAAACAAATAGCACTGCAGAATTTTACCCGTAAAGCCCGTGCTAACAACCATGCTGTGCCAGCAGAGCAAACAAAACGAGTTAATCAAATTGCGCGCACTAAACAGCAACAGAATGCTAGCTCTGTGGTTGCCTTCGCCGATAGCGACATCAAAAAAGCGGTTAATGTGCTTGCTGTATTGGTTGATTTTCCTGACTTGCCTTACAACGACAATAGGCTGACTTCTGCCGATACAGGGATGTATTACAGCAATTATTCTGTGGAGCACTACGAAGACATTTTATTTTCGAAAACGGGTTTTACTGGGCCTAATGGTGAGAATCTAGAAACTGCATTTCAGTATTTTGATCAAGCATCGGGCGAAACATTTACCTTTGATGGTGAAGTGAAAGGTTGGGTGACTGCAGATAACAACGCTGCATTTTATGGCGGCAATGACGCCAACAATAACGATGATGATAAAGCGGCGCCTGAGTTAGTAATGGAAGCGGTGACAAAGGCTGTGGCAGGAATGACCACCGCTGAGTTAGCTCAATACGATATTGAAGATCCTTACGATATCAACAATAACGGCAATCTTGATGAGCCTGATGGCATCATTGACCATATTGTTATTTTTCATTCAAGTGTCGGTGAAGAGGCTGGTGGTGGTGTGCTAGGTACAGATGCTATTTGGTCTCACAGATACTATGTTGGTGTGAGCACGTTTGGTAGTACGCTGCCAGGCACATCAATGAAAGTTTATGGCTATACCGTTCAGCCAATTGATTCAGCAACTGGGGTGATTACCCATGAGTTCGGTCATGATCTTGGATTACCTGATGAATATGACACCTCAGGCACAGCAGGCTCTGGCTCTCCTGTCGGTAGCTGGTCATTAATGTCTGGCGGCTCTTGGGTTGGCCAAGAAACGGCAGGCAATTATATTGCTGGTACTAGGCCTTCCGGCTTCAGCCCTTATGCACGTTCTTATCTGCAACAGCGTTATAAAGGTAAATGGGTTAACGAACAAACCATCAATTGGGCTGATATTGGTGAAACAGGCTTTTCGGCCGATTTAGTTTCGGCGGTCAATGCTGATGCAGTGAATCAACTGTCAATCGCACTGCCAACTGCCTCAGTAGATTTTAAGCAACCGCTGACAGGTGAGTATCAATACCACTCAGGTAAAGGTCATTTAATGACAAACACCATGAATTTTAATCTTGATGTACCAGAAGGGACGCCATTATTACTGTCATTCCAAGCCCATTGGGATATTGAGGTGGATTATGACTATACCCAAGTATTAATTAACGGTGTTGCTATTGAAGGTAATCACACGGCCGCTTCTAATCCTCTTTACAGTAACGTTTCCCATTATATTTCAGGCTTATCGAGTGATATTAGTTCAGCTAGTGGTGCTGATTCATGGGTCGAGCTGACCTACGACTTAGCTGCTTATGCGGGTCAAAATGTACAAGTTGAAATTAATTACATCACTGATGAAGCCGTTGGTGGATACGGGATAGCCATTGATGATATCGCGTTGACCCATCAAGGAAGTGTGGTTTATCAAGACGGCGCAGAATCTGCTGATGCAGTTACCCTAGATGGTTTTGCACGAATAGATGACAGCTTACCAGGCTTGCCGCAACGTTATATTGTCCAACTTAGAAACTATCAAGGAATTGATGAAGGCTTAGCTAATATCGGCTATGAGTCAGGTGTTCTCTTATGGCTTGAGAATGAGAATTATGAGGACAATAACGTTACTGAGCATGCAGGTTACGGATTAATTGGTCTGGTTGATGCGGATCAAAACTTAATCACGAATGGCTCAACTGATGTGCAAATTCGCGATGCGAGCTTTAGCTTATACCCACAGACTACGTATCCGTCAGACGCACACCTAAGCAATATCAGCTTGTTTGATGATAGTCGTGACTATAGTGCACCATTACAACCGCAGTCAGGCATGATATTACGAGAGCTAGGTTTAACCATGAATGTGACGGCGCAATCGACCAACAGTGATACCGCGACGGTTGAATTTAAACGTAGTGTTGTTATCACTGACCCAGGCGAAACGTCACTGGAAGCAAGCTTTGATGTTGTTGTCAGCGATTATACAGCTGTGTTCACCGCTAACGCTGAAGGTGGTGAGGGTGATTACATTTATGCATGGGCGTTTGGTGAGGCTGGTGTAACAAGCACGTTAGCAAACCCAACACATACTTATACGAGTTCAGATGGTTTTGTCGTCACACTAACCGTTACAGACTCAGCAGGTGAGACTGCTACTTATAGTCGAATCGTTGAGGTAGTCATTCCTATAGCAGCTGACTTTGACATTACAATAGTGGGCGATAATGATATGACAGTTCGTTTGACCAATAATACCTCTGGTGGCTTTGGTGATTTGAACTACTCATGGGATATGGGGGATGGCAATACTGTAACTGGTGAAAATCCAGCTGATTACACCTATGCTGCCGATGGTAGCTATACCATCTTACTGACAGTAACAGATGAAAAAGGCAATCAACACCTTCATGCAGTAAGCTTAACCTTTCCGATAGTTGTAACCGAAGAAAACGTCGATAGTGGTGACAGTAGCGGTGGTAGCTTAGGCTGGTTCACCTTATTGATACTGAGTTTATTAACTCGCAACAGACTCAATATTAAAAGAAAGATTTAGTGTTCGAAGTCCATCACTAGATAGAAATAGGCATGGTGAACACCATGCCTTTCTTTTTGCTGAAAGTTATAGGTTTATATAAGCTTTGAGACAAAGGCTTATCCCAGATTAATTTTAGCGACAGCGGCAGGTAAGAAAATTTCACTGACGATAATGTCTTGCTCAGCTAAATTGAAATAGCGGCGACGTCCCCATAGTGGTGAATCCACTTCTTGAGATAAACTGGTGGCAAGCTTGGCTAATTTGCTGCAACTTTCAAACTCTGCAACTTCGATTTTGCCTGGAGTAATATTGTCGCTTGAAAACAACAGTTCGCCTAAAGGCCTAGTACCTAATCCTTTAAAGTTATGTTGCTGACTGGCCGATAAGCTTTCAGGTATTAATGTGCGGGCAAATACCCATGGCTCACCATCAAGACATAACAATACTTCTCGGACCCAAACTCGGCTTTGATTAGGGCATTCACCAGCTAATGGAGCAGTAAGGTGCTCACCAAGAACTTTGACTTCAAAATGTTGGCAACAGCTTCTTAATTTTTGAGTTAAACTGCCCGTGGCAAGTAACCATTCTTTTAGGGCTGTTTTTGGCATAGAATGGAACTTCTCAGGTGAAAACCATTGGATTGATTCACCGTAGGGAAAGCTTAGGCTGGTCACTGTCATTCTTTACTCGTTACAATGTACAAAACGAGTGCAGTTTATCACGGTAGCGCATATATCAATAATGGAGTTTGTTTAACTATGGCAAAGTACGTATACGCAATTTTACTTTCAATGATGTTTTCAATGAATGTATATAGTGCCGATGAAAAAGCGGTTGAAAACTTTGCTTACTATGGTTTTGAGCCAGACATTGTTACCAATTACATTTCAAATCGAAAAAAATTAGGATTTGTAAAAATAAGTGTCGAACTGATGGTGAAAGATCCTGATCACCTTTTATTGATTGAACATCATGATCCGTTACTGCGTGCCGCGATTGTTGAAGTCTTAGGTAATCAAGCTGAAGATAAAGTGAAATCATTAACGGGTCGTGAAGATATTCGCCGTGAGTGCTATGAAACCGTTAATAAGCTTTTAGAAGAAGAAACCGGACAACAAATCGTGGTTAATTTATTATTTACCAAGTACTTATACGATTAATGAAACCTCAAAGTAAATCAAAAGCAGTTAATACAAATACCAAAGGCACTGCACGCAAATCCGAAAGTCGCGCGAAGAGTGCCAAGCATGTGAAAAGTCAAAATAAAAAGAATCACCCAACAAATGCAAAAAAAGTAAAATCTATCTCAAAGGCGCTGCATCCAAGAAATAAGCATAATCAAGGCTATGATTTTGCAAAACTTATTTCAGAGTGTCCCAAATTGTCCCACTTTGTTAGGCCTAACCCTTACGGTAATTTATCAATAGATTTTTCCGATCCACAAGCGGTAAAAGCTCTTAATGCGGCTATATTAAAAACCGATTATCAGATTGAGCACTGGGATATACCTGAAGGCTTTTTGTGTCCGCCAGTGCCGGGTAGAGTGGACTATTTGCACTATATTGCTGACCTATTAAGTGTGAATGGCAAGGTACCAAAAGGTCAAAAAGTAAAGGCTCTAGACATTGGAACAGGAGCTAATGGCATATATCCATTATTGGGCATTCAATCGTATGGCTGGCAGTTTGTAGCAAGCGACATTGATCCTACTTCAATTGCGACTGTAGCTGGTGTTGCTGATAAAAATCAACTGATTAACCAAAAGCTTAGCTTGCGACTGCAAGCTGACGCTAACCATATCTTTAGCGGTATTATTGCCGATAATGAACGCTTTGATATCACCTTGTGTAACCCCCCTTTTCATCGTTCGTTAGAAGAGGCAACGCAAGGAAGTATTAAAAAGAATATCAATTTAGCAGCTAACAGAGCTAAGAAAGGCGTAAACAAGCCGCAAGCAACCAAAACTGCAAACGCTAACAAACAAGCGGCAAGCAGTTTGAATTTTGGTGGTCAGAAAGCTGAGCTTTGGTGCGAAGGTGGTGAGCAACAGTTTTTAGCCAATATGATTACTGAAAGCCAACAGTTTGCTTCGCAGTGTCTGTGGTTCAGTTCTTTAGTCTCTAAGTCAGAAAACTTAAAGCCTTGTTATGCTTTGCTAGAAAAGCTATCTGCAGACAGTGTCAAAACCATTGAAATGCAGCAAGGGAACAAAATTACTCGAGTATTAGCTTGGAGTTTTTTGACTGAGGTTCAGCGAAGACAGTGGGCTAAATTTAGAAATATGCAGTGAGTTCACATTCAGTTAGTGCAAAATTAGTGAATAAAAAGCAGTGACATGACTGACGGAGATTTTAAAGCTAATCAGTTCTTTACCCGAGTTAACAACCTCATATAATGGAGGTTGTTAACCTTTAGATATACTTTTACTTTTCTTTATTGGCATCAAAATCAATGTTTTCGGCGCCATGATAAACAAGGAAATGACGACCTTTAGCACGAGCAATAATGGTAATGCCCATCTTCTGTGCTAGTTCAAGCCCCATCTGAGTGACACCACTACGAGAAAGCAGTACAGGAATACCCATTTTAGCCACTTTGATCACCATCTCTGATGTAAGGCGACCTGTGGTATAAAAGATTTTATCGTTACCACTTTCGCCTTCTAACCACATGTCACCAGCTAAAGTATCAACAGCATTGTGACGACCTACATCTTCAATGAATGCTTGAATTTGATCGTCTTTACAAATACCACAGCCATGCACTGCACCAGCATTTTTGTAGGTGTCATTGTAGGCATTAATATTCTTCAGTAAGCTATACAGAGTAGACTGCTTAAGTTCAGGTTTAGGCAAGTTGATGTCATCAAGCCCTTGCATGAAGCCGCCGTAGACGGTGCCTTGGCCACAACCTGATGTTACTGTTTTTTCAGAAAGTTTTTCATCTAAATCGGCTGTTTTTTCTTGAGTTAAAATCGCAGCAGAATTGACATCCCAATCAACAATAATCGACTCAAGCAAATTCGCATCATTCACAAACCCTTGGTTTTTTAAATACCCTAGTGCTAATGACTCAGGCTTAGCCCCTAATGTCATCAAAGTCACAATCGGCTGCCAATTCAAGTAAACCGTTAGTGGTCTTTCACAGGCGACAAATTTATCAATGCTCTCACCTAATTCATTTATGGCTTTAACGGGCAGAGTTAATGGTACTTCAGCTTGGGTTTTGACCAGTTTTAGTGGGGCTTTGGTGCGTGTATTGGTTTGCGTCATTGATATTGTGGCCTCTGACTGTGTCATCTATCGCCATCATCGGCTAAAAGATGAGAATCGTGATTAAAACTAACTGAATATCAGCATAGCAACTTTTGTTCCTCTCACAGTAAGTAGATTGTAAATGCGTGATCTAACACTAAAGTTAATCAGTAACAGCTAATTAACGTAGCCTTATGTCCTAGTAAATTTAGCAATATGGACAAATTGTCCTACTCTTAGAGTTGATTAAGCGATCTAGGTCAAATTTTTGGTTTCATTTTATCTGGCATCATTTTTGCATTTTAATCACTAATTAGAAGAATAAGCCTGTTTATTTCAATATTTTAAGTCACACAGTTGTTAATCAACTTGATGTATTTATTGTATTTTTGTTTATTCCTCGTTGGTTCATGTTTTTAAGGGCAAAGCTTTTATGCAACACACTGAAGATGTTTGGCCTATGTATGTTTCGCTAAAGAAAGTCGAGAAGATGGTTGGTCGCTGGCCCTCTGTCACTTGGGAAGTTGACCAATTACTTCCTGCGACACATGAAGCTCCTGAAGGGGCGAAATTAGTTTTATTTGAATTACATAAAGATGAGCGTGGCAGTTACCGAATCAATCTCGATATGGACAACACCATGTTATATATCGTTTGTGATGAATTAGCTGATGAATCGTTAGTTCCAGCAGCAATCTCTTGCGACCAAAACGTGGCAGCAGGTTGTTTGGAGTCAGAAACCCCTGTGCTGAATGTACCTATGCCAGAAGCATTAGCTTGCTGGGTCGAAGCATTTATTACTCGTCATGGAGAAGTTGAGATATCAGCTAAGCGACGTAAGCATGTAAATCGTCGTAAAGGGCAAGGCCCAAGCGTAGATCACCTTCGGAGTCATTAATGAGCGATAAGCCTAGAGGTTTTTTCTCGCGTTGGAGTGAACGTAGAGAGCAAGTTGAAGCTGAAGCAGCACAAGAGCAAGCTGATAAAGAGTTACTCGCTGAGTCAGCGCAAACTGAGTCAACAGATGGCAGTGAACATCTTGAGACCCAGACGGTAGCATCAGATGCTGATCAAGCAGACAAAATACTTGAAGCAGAAGATTTACCGGATCCAGAGAAAATTGAAGTGGGTGGCAGTTTTGCTTCTTTCATGGGAGCAAATGTCTCTCCTGAAGCTAAATCAGCAGCATTAAAGGCGCTCTGGAAACAACCGCAGTATAACGAAATTGATGGCCTACTTGAGTATGCTCTTGATTACAGCAACCAACCTAAATTGAGCGCAGAAGTCTCAGCTGAGTTGGCTAAAAAAGTATTCCGAAACGTGATGAAAGACGAAGAAGAAACTGCTGAAGATGAAACGTTATTAGCAAGCGAGGGAGATGACTCAGTTGGTGATGCAACTGAAGCCCCGCAAGTATTAAATGAGAAGAGTGAATTAGTCGCAGAGACTGACTTAGTTAATCAGAGTGATGATCTGGTTATGGCACAGAATGCGGAACAACCGCTTCAAGCCCAAACTAAAGTTTAGTTATAAGCAAATAATTTTATGTCCACTATTTAGTGTCAGATTAAGAACTTATAGATTTCGAGCTGATGTGATTGATGCTTAAAGATGAAAGCCTCAATGACTAATGGATTTACAGCACAGTATAAGTCTTTTGCACACTAAAACTGTTCAGGAACGCAATGTGAGCAATAGTCAAACCCCGCTTGAACTACAACAAGTTCGTCAGCAGGTATTAGCACAGACTCAAGTGATTCAAAACTTGATTCCACCGACAGTGAGTTACACAACTGAAGGTAATGTGTTAGTCATCGGTCCAGAAGATTTGGCTCGATTAGCTGCAGACAAATTGTCTACTATGGCCAATACTGTGATTTTGGCCAATGAAGCCATTACTAGCCAAGATGAAGCGCATCTTGAAGCGGTAATGAATGCTGCCGTGAATAGCGAAAGCTATTACAACAAACTTATCTCAGTAAAAGGCTTTCTAGGGCAATTCCAAGTCACGGTTGAAAGTGAAGGTCAAGACAGCAACGCTGCTGAATTGAGCCTAGTTGCTATCCGCAAGCCACACTTTGATATTGTACTCGATTTGAGCATGAGCCCATGTTTAAACCTTGAAATGCTGCCACCTGGTTACTTTTACGTTGGTCAAGATGCTGAAAAACTAGCGGACGCATTGGATCAAATTCCAGATTTAGTCGGTGAATTTGATAAACCGCGTTATGTAAAAGTGAACAGTGATATCTGTGCTCATAACCGTAATGGCGTCAATGGTTGTAACCGTTGTCTGAATTTCTGTCCTGCTGATGCTATTAGCAGCATTGAGCAAAAAATCGAAATCGATCCTTACCTATGTCATGGCGCAGGCAGTTGCACTAATGCTTGTCCAACGGGTGCCATAGCATTTGATTTACCAACGCCACAAGCACTTCATAGCTACATTCAAAAATTAGTTAGTCGTTACCTTGAGCAAGCACAAGCTGCGCCTGTCATCTTATTCCATGACAGTGCCGTCGGTGCAGAGCTCATTACCGCTGATTTAGTGGGTGATATCATTCCGGTGGAACTGGAAGAAATCACCGTTGCGAGTATCGATCACTGGATGTCAGCACTTGCGTGGGGGGCACGTCAGGTATTAATTCTAAATACTGATGCGACAGCGCCGACATTGACGCAAATGCTTAACGGTGAATTGTCATTAGCTAACACCATTTTAGATGAAATGGGTCAGCCTCAACGCATTAGCTTAATTGATACCCAAACATTGGCATCGTTGAATGACAAATTGGCTATTAGCCTAGATTGGCCATTAATCGTTCCTGCTGCGTTCACACCAAGCACTAAGCGTGAAACCTTATACGCTGCAATTGATCATTTAAATGAACAAGCTGCAGCGACTGAGACCTGCATTGCGATTAGCAATGTCCCATACGGTAAAGTCGAAGTTAACGCTGACAAATGTACCTTGTGTATGTCGTGTGTTGCGACTTGTCCTACTCAAGCATTGACTGATGGCGGTGATAAACCTGCGCTTCATTTTGTTGAGCAAGACTGTGTTCAGTGTGGCTTATGTGAAAGTTCTTGTCCTGAAGATGTGATTAGCATTACCTCGCAAATCAATTTAGACCAAGCATCACGTCAGCAACGTCAAACGCTAAAAGAAGAGCCTCCGTTTGAATGTATTCGCTGTGGTACCGCGTTTGCAACTCAATCTATGGTTCATCGCATGATTGATATGATTGGAGGTCACTCAGCATTTAACGCCAATATTGAGCGTTTGAAAATGTGTGGTGATTGCCGCGTAAAAGATATGTTTGAAGACATTCTTGAAGACCCTGAGAAGCAACTTCGATAAGAGACCCGATATGACCGAATTAGTTAGAGAAATTTCAGAAAACGATCAGCTACGGGCAGATATTTACCAAATATTAGCAGCCTTATTACGTCGTCATCCAAGTGCTGAACTGCTTGCGTTTTTAGCAGAACTTGAAATTGATGCAGAAGAAGAAAGTGACATCACAGCGGCTTGGGCTGCATTGAAAGTTGCTGCAACCAAATACACAGAAAAAGAACTTGAAGAAGAATACTTCAACATTTTCTATGGTGTGGGTCGTGGTGAAGTACTGCCTTATGGTAGTTGGTTCATGACAGGTTCATTAATGGACAAGCCTTTAGCATTATTACGTCAAGACCTACTGCAATTAGGTTTTGCTCGTGAAGATGAAGTTAAAGAGCCTGAAGATCATGTTGCTGCATTATGTGAAGTCATGGGTACCTTGATTTTAGAAGCGCCTGGTTACCGCCAGTTAGCTTTTTACCAACGTCATATTGGCAGTTGGATTGCACGTTTCTGTGACACATTGGAAAAAACTCCAAGTGCTGCGTTTTACGCACCTGTTGCACAGTTAGCAAAAGCATTTTTTGAAATTGAAGCAAATGAATTTGAGCAATTAAGCTTAGACATTCCTGTGAACTGCCCTGGTAGTGAAGCAGAAGCTGCAGCATCAGAAAGTGTTGAAAAAATTGAACCTTCAACTAACGAATTGGCATCTTAATTTAGCCTTAGTTATTGCAGGTGCAAAGATTTATGCCGCTGAATGTTAATTCAGTGGCATAGACCGAAACGGGAGGCAACTCCCACTCAATCTAGGGTGTCACCACCCTGTTATTTAAGCGTTTATTAAGGAGAGACTATGAAGAAGCAAGCTTCCGTCATGGATCGTCGTCAAATGCTAAAAGCATTGGCTGTCGGTAGTGCCGCTGGCGCAGTTGCTACTGTTAGCGGACAAGCTCTAGCCGCCTCACCAGAAGCCACACCAGTTGTGGGTAAAAGTGATGGTTATAGAGAAACAAGCCATGTACGTAGTTACTACGATACGTTACGTAGTAAGTAATTAAAGGAGAATATGTGATGCGATTAACCCGCAAAACAGAGAAAGTTGAAGTAGCAGATAAACCTGCACTTGGACTGAATCGTCGCCAATTTTTGAAGTCAGCTACATTCGCTACAGGCGGTATTGCTGCGGCATCAATGCTTGGTGCTGGAATGATGCGTAAAGCAGAAGCCAAAGATGTACCACATGATGCACCAACTGAAGTAAAACGTACTATTTGTTCTCACTGTTCAGTGGGCTGTGGTATTTATGCTGAAGTACAAAATGGTGTTTGGACTGGTCAAGAGCCAGCATTCGATCATCCATTTAACGCTGGTGGCCACTGTGCAAAAGGTGCTGCATTACGTGAGCATGGTCATGGTGAAAAACGTCTTAAATACCCAATGAAGCTGGAAGGCGGAAAGTGGAAAAAACTTTCTTGGGAACAAGCGATTGAAGAGGTTGGCCAAAAAGCCTTAGATATCCGTCAAGAATCTGGTCCAGATTCAGTATTTTTCATGGGTAGTGCTAAGTTCTCTAACGAACAAGCTTATATGTACCGCAAATTAGCGGCAATGTGGGGCACGAACAACGTCGACCACTCTGCACGTATTTGTCACTCTACCACTGTAGCCGGTGTTGCAAACACTTGGGGTTACGGTGCGCAAACGAACTCATTTAATGACATTCGTAAATCGAAAGCGATGATGTTCATCGGTTCGAACCCTTGTGAAGCTCACCCAGTTTCAATGCAACACATCCTTGAAGGTAAAGAGCGCGGCGCGAAAATTATCGTAGTCGACCCTCGTTTCACCCGAACTGCAGCTAAGTCTGACGAGTTCGTGCATATTCGTCCTGGTACGGATATTCCTTACATTTATGGTTTGTTGTGGCATATTTTTGAAAACGGTTGGGAAGACCAAACTTTCATCGACCAACGTGTATACGGTATGGAACGTATCCGTGAGGAAGTGAAAAAGTGGAATCCTGCAGAAGTTGAGAATGTTGCCGGTGTACCTGAAAAGCAAATGCATCGTGTGGCTAAATTACTAGCTGAAACTAAACCAGGTACTGTGGTTTGGTGTATGGGTGGTACTCAGCATCACGTTGGTAATGCTAACACGCGTGCATACTGTATCCTGCAATTAGCCCTTGGTAACATGGGTGTTGAAGGTGGTGGTACTAACATTTTCCGTGGTCACGATAACGTTCAAGGTGCGACTGACTTTGGCTTATTATTCGATACATTACCTGGTTACTACGGCCTGAAAACAGGCTCTTGGAAACATTGGTGTAATGTGTGGGATCTTGAATATGACTGGGTTAAAAACCGTTTCGATCAAGAGCAACGTTTAGGTCAAGATCCTATGACCTCAACAGGTATCCCTTGTTCTCGTTGGCATGATGGTGTACTTGAAGACAAATCTAAGATTGCTCAGAAAGATAACATTCGCATGTCATTCTTCTGGGGCCAATCTGTAAACACTGAAACTCGTGGTCGTGAAGTGCGTGAAGCATTGAACAAAATGGACACAGTAGTTGTTGTGGATCCTTTCCCAACAATGGCGGGTGTTATGCACGAGCGTACTGATGGCGTTTACTTATTGCCAGCAGCAACTCAGTTTGAAACTTACGGTTCTGTATCGGCTTCAAACCGCTCACTACAGTGGCGTACACAGGTTATCGAACCATTATTTGAGTCAAAAGCTGACCACATTATTATGTATAAGCTGGCGAAAAAATGGGGTATCGAAGGCGAATTCTGTAAACATATCAAAGTGAATGGTGATGAGCCGTTGATTGAAGATATGACTCGAGAGTTCAACAAAGGTATGTGGACCATTGGTTACACAGGCCAAAGCCCTGAGCGTTTGAAAATGCACCAAGAAAACTGGGGCACGTTCGATATCGAGAGCTTAGAAGCACCAGGCGGCCCAGCTAAAGGTGAAACTTACGGTTTACCTTGGCCTTGTTGGGGCACACCAGAAAACAAACATCCAGGTACACAGATCCTTTATCGTACTGGACGTGAAGTTAAGTATGGTGGCGGTAACTTCCGTGCACGTTACGGTGTTGAGCATGAAGGTAATAACATTCTTGCAGAAGGTTCTTACTCGAAAGGCAGTGAAATTCAAGACGGTTATCCTGAATTTACCGCAGACATGCTTAAGCAGCTTGGTTGGTGGGATGATTTAACCGCTGAAGAAAAAGTTCACGCAGAAGGCAAAAACTGGAAAACAGATATTTCTGGTGGTATCCAACGCGTAGCGATTAATCACGGTTGTATCCCTTACGGTAACGCGAAAGCGCGTGTTATTGTTTGGAACTTCCCAGATGATATCCCAATCCATCGCGAGCCTTTATATACCCCTCGTCGTGACTTAGTGTCTAAGTACCCAACCTACGAAGACCGTATGGTTGCACGTCTTCCTACTCTGTATAAGTCTATTCAAGATAAAGACTTTGCTAAAGACTTCCCATTAGCAGTCACAACGGGTCGTTTAGTTGAGTACGAAGGTGGTGGTGAAGAAACGCGCTCAAATCCATGGCTTGCAGAATTACAGCAAGAAATGTTTATTGAGATTAACCCTGCTGATGCAGCAGATCGCGGCTTACGTGATGGTGATGACGTATTTGTTCACAGTCCAGAAGGCGCTAAAATCACAGTTAAAGCTATGGTGACTCCACGAGTCATTGCTGGTGAATGTTTCATGCCATACCACTTCGCGGGTGTTTTCGAAGGCAAGAGCCTAGAGAAGAGTTACCCAGAAGGAACGGTTCCTTATGTGATTGGTGAATCTGCCAATACCGTAATGACCTACGGTTATGATGTTGTGACTCAGATGCAAGAGACTAAGTCTAGCTTGTGTCAGATCAGCAAAGCCTAATTAACTTGATGAGGAGATAAGCCACTATGGCAGTCATGAAATTTTTGTGTGACACAAAACGCTGCATCGAGTGTAACGGTTGCGTCACAGCTTGTAAGAACGAAAACGATTCCGCTCTAGAGTGGGGAATTCAACGTCGACGTGTGGTTACTATCAATGATGGTGAACCAGGCGAAGCATCAATCTCAGTTGCATGTATGCACTGTACAGATGCACCTTGTATGGCCGTTTGTCCTGCAGATTGTTTTTATCAAACTGACGACGGCATTGTGCTGCATGACAAAGATACTTGTATCGGTTGTGGTTACTGTTTTTATGCTTGTCCTTTCGGTGCTCCACAGTTCCCGAAAAAGACTGCATACGGTAGCCGAGGCAAAATGGATAAGTGTACTTTCTGTGCCGGTGGCCCAGAAGAGAACCATTCAGAAGCTGAACGCCTGAAATACGGTGCGAACCGTATTGCTGAAGGTAAATTACCTATGTGTGCAGAGCTTTGTTCAACCAAAGCATTGTTAGCTGGTGATGCTGAGATTGTATCGACCATTTATCGCGAGCGTATGGCGAAACGTGGTAACCCGAATACCATTTGGGGCTATGATCCTAAAACAGGTGATTTGGTATAGGCAGTGCAAAAGGTTGCGGGCTTTGGTCCGTAACCAAGCAAGGAGTGACAATGTTGAACAAACAGTTAAACAAATCACTGCGTAGCTTGTTTGCTCTGTTGGTTCTGGTGATGGGGTTAGGGTTTTCAACCACAACTTTAGCGGCAGATGAACAATCAAGTAAGCAGCAGGCAGGGAAAGAAAACCCGGCAGATTTATGGCGAGCAGTTAAGGCTGGAGACAGCGGTTTTACGACAGCTCAAGGTATTGAACCAGGTGTATTGATTAATGTTGGCGGCAACGAAGGTCGATTAATTAGGGATAACTACATTACTCCAGGAGTAGCACTTGCTCTGGTTGGTGTATTTGGTGCCTTTTTAATATTTTACTTTGTTAATGGCCCGGCAAAATTAAGCAAAGGCTTCTCTGGCAAGATGGTCGAGCGTTGGTCAAAAGCAGACATTTGGCTACATTGGATTATGGCCATTGCTTGTCTAACCTTAATGCTGACAGGCTTAGTGATCATACTGGGTAAATTTGCAATTCAACCGTACGTAAGCGACAGCATTTGGGCGGGAGTGATTGCCTTTTGTAAGTTTGTACATGATTGGGTTGGTCCGGTATTTATCGTATCTTGGTTACTGTGTATCGTTAAGTGGATGCCACTTCAAACCATTAAAATGTATGACATCAAATGGTTCTTAGTGGTGGGTGGTTACATCAACTTTGGTCCATTTAAAGGTAAGCACCCTGATAGCGGTTTTGCTAACGCGGGTGAAAAAATGTGGTTCTGGACATTAGTCTTGTTCGGTCTATTTATCAGTGTATCTGGCATGATGTTAGTGTTACCTGGTTTGGATTTACCACGTGAAGCCTCGATGGTTGCATTACTCGTTCACGGTGTGAGCGCTGCTATTTTGATTGCATTTACGATTGTGCACATCTGGATGGCAACGGCATTAAGTGAAGGCGGTATGGAATCTATGGTATCTGGGTATTGTGATGAAAACTGGGCAATCCAGCATCATAATCTTTGGTACGATGAAATCAAAGCCAATGGTACGTTGAAATACCAAAAGTAAATTAGCTAAAGCCTTTAACGTTTAAGCAGTAAAAAACACCTCAACTGAGATTATCTCGTTGGGGTGTTTTTATTTGGAAGCTTCTTTTTTGTGGAAGTGTCGATAAGCTTTCAAGTACAGCTAATGGTGAGTATTACTGATTAAGTTTTTACTTTGTAAACAGACTGTCTTTCAACGGCCCATATTCATGAGCAAAAGACTCCCGATAAATATGCTTTGGGCATATCTCTCATTGACTTTATTTCAAAAAGTGACCTTTATCTAGATTGATGTTTTTCATCAGAAGTGCAGGCACAAAAATATTGTTGTTTCTGGCTTTGAACTAAGACATATAACCTCTCTCGATTTAGCTTCATTTAAACAAGAACGTCATTTGATTGTTAATGGATTCATTAAAGGTAATTAACCCTATTCTCTGTTTATTTTTAATAGCTAAAAGTACTATTCTATCTAGTTTTAAGCACTAAATGCTATATGTAAATAGGAAGAGTTATCACTACCAATAAAGTATGACAAACAGTGCTAACTTGATGAGATGTTAAGGTTTTTAACAATCGTTTCCTCCCTGCTTCAAGGCCCGTTCGAGGACTATTGAGAGATACCCATTTCAAAGTATGACTCAGTTAACGCTTTGTCGATTTTGTGTCGTTTTTTGGAATATGAACAGGGGTCAGATCAATTTATTTCAACTTATCTCTCTATATATTAGCCCGGTAAATTTTGGAACATTATTCATTTAGAAGTGTTTTTACCTTTTCGGTCTACTTTCATTAACTTGTTGTTAACAACTGTTTTGAAAAGTCGAAAAGGCCTATGAGGGCATCAACCAAAGAGTTGATGTGATTTAAACCGGGAGTAAAGATGAAGAAGCAACAGCCTGATCTGAACCGCAGATCTTTGCTGAAAGCCATCACCGTAGGTAGCGCTGCTACTGCAGCTATCGCTGTATCAGGTGTGAGTGTGGCTCAAGCAACCGAGAGTAACGTTAGCAGCAAAAATGCTAAAGGTTACAAAGAAACTGCGCATATTCGTAGCTACTACGATAGCTTACGCGGATAATTCAGGAGAAATAAGCGATGAAGTTAACTCGCAAGTCTACCGCAGCTCCTAAAGCTGCTACCAAGTCGCTCGGTATCAACCGTCGTCAATTTATGAAGAATGCAGGTATTGCAACTGGTGGTATCGCCGCTGCTTCATTAATGGGCACAGGTATGATGCGTAGAGCTGAAGCTCATGATGTACCGCATGATGCACCTACTGAAATCAAACGCACTGTATGTTCTGCATGTGCTGTTGGTTGTGGTTTATACGCAGAAGTACAAAATGGTGTTTGGACTGGTCAAGAACCAGCTTTCGATCACCCATTTAATGCTGGTGGCCACTGTGCTAAAGGTGCTGCATTACGTGAACATGGTCACGGTGAAAAGCGTCTTAAGTACCCAATGAAACTTGTTGATGGCAAGTGGAAAAAATTATCTTGGGAACAAGCTTACAACGAAGTCGGCGACAAAATGCTTGATATTCGTGAAGAGTCAGGTCCTGATTCAGTTTACTTTATGGGTAGTGCTAAGTTCTCGAACGAAGGCTGCTACATGTATCGTAAATTTGCGGCAATGTGGGGCACGAACAACGTCGATCACTCTGCACGTATTTGTCACTCTACCACGGTAGCTGGTGTTGCTAACACTTGGGGCTACGGTGCGCAAACTAACTCTTTCAATGATATCCAGAATGCAAATGCAATCTTCTTCATCGGTGCAAACCCGGCTGAAGCGCATCCAGTTGCAATGCAGCATATCTTAATCGCGAAAGAGAAAAACAACGCTAAGATTATCGTTGTTGACCCTCGTTTCTCTCGTACTGCAGCGCACGCTGACCTACATTGTGGTCTTCGTCCTGGTACTGATATTCCATTCATCTACGGTATGCTTTGGCACATCTTCGAAAATGGTTGGGAAGACAAAACGTTCATCCAAGAACGTGTTTTCGAAATGGAAACAATTCGCGAAGAAGTGAAAAAGTTCCCACCGAAAGAAGTTGCTGACATCACTGGTTGTAGCGAAGAAGAAGTTTACCAAGCTGCGAAAATGATGGCAGATAACCGTCCAGGTACTGTTGTTTGGTGTATGGGTGGTACTCAGCATCACGTCGGTAATGCGAACACTCGTGCTTACTGTATCCTTCAATTAGCACTAGGTAACATGGGTGTTAAAGGCGGCGGAACAAATATTTTCCGTGGTCACGATAACGTTCAAGGCGCAACTGACTTAGGTTTGTTATTCGATAACTTACCTGGTTACTACGGCCTGACTTCTGGCGCATGGGATCACTGGACAAACGTTTGGGACCTAGATAGAGATTGGGTTTCTAGCCGTTTTGACCAAAATGAATACCTTGGCCGTGTTCCAATGAACACTCCGGGTATCCCTTGTTCTCGCTGGCATGATGGTGTTTTAGAAACGCCTGAAAAATTAGCTCAAAAAGACCGTGTACGTATGGGCTTCTTCTGGGGTCAATCAGTTAACACTGAAACTCGTCAAGATGATGTTCGTGAAGCACTAGACAAGATGGACACAGTAGTTGTTGTGGATCCTTTCCCAACAATGGCTGGTGTTATGCACCGTCGTCAAAACGGCGTGTACTTGCTACCAGCTTGTACTCAGTTTGAAACTGAAGGTTCAGTATCTAACTCTGGTCGTTCACAACAATGGCGTGAAAAGATTGTTGAGCCATTATTTGAATCAAAAACTGACCTTGAGATTATGTATCGTCTATCTCAAAAGCTTGGTTTTGCTGATGAGTACACTAAGCGTATCGCTAAAGATGCAAATGATGTACTAGTCATTGAAGACATTACTCGCGAAATTAACCGCGGTATGTGGACTATTGGTATGTCAGGTCAAAGCCCTGAGCGTATCAAAGAACACACTCAAAACTGGGGCACGTTCAGCAACAAGACTCTTGAAGCTGCTGGCGGACCTGCTAAAGGCGAAACTTACGGTTTACCTTGGCCTTGTTGGGGTACTCCGGAGCAGAAGCATCCAGGTACTCAAATTCTTTACAATACGCATAAGCACGTGCTTGACGGCGGCGGTAACTTCCGTGCCCGTTACGGTATTGAATACAAAGGTAAAAACTTGTTAGCGGAAGGCAGCTTCTCTAAAGGCGCTGAAATCACTGACGGTTACCCAGAGTTCACTGCAGACATGCTTAAACAGCTTGGCTGGTTTGACGAACTGACTGCTGAAGAAAAAGTTCACGCAGAAGGTAAAAACTGGAAAACTGATATCTCTGGTGGTATCCAACGCGTTGCAATGAAGCACGGCTGTATCCCTTACGGTAATGCTAAAGCTCGTTGTATTGTATGGACATTCCCTGATGAAGTACCTGTTCACCGTGAGCCGTTATACACGCCTCGTCGTGACTTAGTATCTAAGTACCCAACGTACGCTGATATGCAAGTACATCGTTTACCAACACTGTACAAGTCAATTCAAGACAATGACAACTCTGCTAAGTACCCACTTGCATTAACGTCAGGCCGTCTGGTTGAGTACGAAGGTGGTGGTGAAGAGTCTCGTTCTAACCCTTGGTTAGCAGAACTTCAACAAGAAATGTTTGTTGAAATTAACCCTGCAGATGCAGCTGATCGTGGTCTACGTGATGGCGATACAGTTTGGTTAGAAGGTGCTGAAGGCGGACGCATCAAGATTAAAGCAATGGTCACTCCACGCGTTAAGCCTGGTGTAACTTGGATGCCATACCACTTCGCGGGTGAAATGCACGGCGAAAGCCTTGCACCTAACTATCCAGAAGGCACTGTACCTTACGTATTAGGTGAATCAGCTAACACTGCACTGACCTATGGTTATGACCCTGTAACACAAATGCAGGAAACCAAAGCGTCGCTTTGTCAAATTGAAAAAGCGTAATTGCAGCTTAAGCTAGGAGAATTGCCAAATGGCTACAATGAAATTTTTATGTGATACCAAGCGCTGCATTGAATGTAATGGTTGTGTCACAGCTTGTAAAAACGAAAACGACTCTGCTCTAGAGTGGGGTATTCAACGTCGTCGCGTAGTAACCATCAATGATGGTGTTAAAGGCGAAGCGTCTATCTCTGTTGCTTGTATGCACTGTAGTGATGCACCTTGTATGGCTGTATGTCCTGCAGATTGTTTCTACAAAACAGAAGACGGTATCGTTCTTCACGACAAAGATACTTGTATCGGTTGTGGTTACTGTTTATATGCATGTCCGTTCGGAGCTCCTCAGTTCCCTCAGTCTGGTGCTTTTGGTAGCCGTGGCAAAATGGACAAGTGTACTTTCTGTGCCGGTGGCCCTGAAGAAGATCATTCACACGCTGAGCGTGAGAAGTACGGTGCAAACCGTGTCGCTGAAGGTAAGCTTCCAATGTGTGCTGAGCTTTGTGCAACTAAGTCGCTACTTGCTGGTGATGCAGAAATCGTTTCTGCCATCTTCCGTGAGCGTGTTGCTTATCGCGGTGCTAACAAAGGTGTTTGGGGTTAATCTCCGCCTAAGTTAGTCAGCTTAGCTATGATGCCTGAGGCAACTCGGGCATCGAATAGCATAGAGGATGTATTATGAACAAGTGGTTCAAACAAATTGGCGTTGTTATCGCACTGATGTTCAGTGTTATGACATTCGCACACGCTAGTGGAAGTGGTGAAGAATCTCTTACCGTTCAAGATGGCAATGCGCAATTATGGGCACAGCTTAAAGACGGTGTAGAGGGACGTACCACATCTACCAGTGAGTTCCATGCACAACCAATCAATACTTATGATTTACGTGTATTCGAACTTCGTAGTGACTTATTAGCGCCAGCTTTAATGGCTGCGTTATTTGGCATGATCATCATCTTCTTACTGTTTATTAAAATAAACGGTATTTCAAAATTACACGGTGGTTTCACCGGTAAGATGGTGTATCGCTGGTCTAAATTTGATGTATCAATTCACTGGTTAGGTGCGATTCCTTGCTTGTTATTGATTCTGACAGGTTTAGTACTACTTGCTGGTCGTTTCTTCTTCCAACCGTATATCGGTGAAGGAATGTGGGCTGGTATGGTAAATGCTTCTAAAGTTATCCATGATTATATGGCTATCCCATTCATGTTGGGTTGGGCGTTAATGGTAGTACTTTGGGCTAAAAACCAAATGCCAAAAATGTACGACATTAAATGGATGATGGTTGTTGGTGGTTACATTAACTTCGGTCCATTTAAAGGTAAGCACCCTGACGCTGGCTTTGCTAACGCAGGTGAAAAACTATGGTTCTGGGCTTTCGCTCTATTCGGTCTATTCATCTCAGTATCAGGAATGTTATTACTATTCCCGAACTTATTTGAACCAAGCCGTAACCTAAGCTTACTTGCTCTTATTGTTCACTCAGTAAGTGCTATCGTTATCTGTGCTTTCTCTATCGTACATATCTTCATGGCAACAGCTATGTCAGAAGGTGGTATGGATTGTATGGTGTCTGGCTACTGTGATGAGCAGTGGGCTAAGCAGCATCACAACCTTTGGTATGACGAAATCAAAGAAAAAGGCGAGCTTAAATATAAAGACTAATTAGTCTTAATATTAAGTCGTAAACACCCTCAACAGCATCGCTTTTGAGGGTGTTTTTATATCTGAAACTTTAAACCCAACCTGGCAACATCAATCTTTATTATATTTAACATATGGATAGTGTATATTAGATTCTGATTAATTAATGAGTACTAATCTGTGATCTTCATGGTAAAAATCAACAGATATAGTTGTGATTAACCCCTAAGTTATAGATAGTTCACATAATGGTTACTCGATTGAGAGTACTCTGCTCAATCTGCAACCAAGTAGCGTTGCTAGTGTGTACAAATTTTTAGATAGGAAGTGCTATGTCATCGATAATTAAGCCATCAGATAAAATTATCCAATCGCCTTATGAAGCGAATATTACCACCCCAGATTGGATGATTAGCGGGATGGAAAAAGTGATGCAGTTTTATGTTGATCGTAACTTACGATTAGATACTGTTTCAGCTGAAATGATGCCAAAGCCTGTTGAAGGTAAAAAGTACATGCTATATGCGCATGTGCCTTTTTGTCATACCTTATGTTCATATTGTACTTTCCATCGCTTCCTATTTAAGGAAGAAAAAGCGCGTCGCTATTTTGTTTCGCTGCGTAAAGAAATGGATATGGTTAAAAATTTAGGTTACGACTTCGAATCTATGTACATTGGTGGCGGGACGACTACGGTACTCGAAGACGAACTAGCACGCACAATTGAACATGCTAAAACTTTATTCCCAAATATTAAAGAAGTGTCGTGTGAATCTGATCCACAACACTTAGATAGCGATGGCTTTAAGCAATTAAAAGGCTTAGTGGATCGTATGTCTATCGGTGTTCAAAGTTTTAATGATGACATTTTGACCATGACAGACCGAATTGAGAAGTTTGGTAATGGCCAGCAAACTTTTGACCGCATCATGGCGGCAAAAGAGTTATTCCCAATTATTAATGTTGATTTGATTTTCGGTTTCCGTGGTCAAACAGATGAGATTATTCAACATGATTTGGATATGGCATCAAAATTAGACCCACGCCAAATCACCACTTACCCATTAATGATTACCCACCAAACTCGTAAGAGTGTTAAGGGGAAATTGGCTGCGCCGCACGGTGATATGGCCCGTCAGTATCGTCAGATTTTGAATAGCTTAAATGGTCAATACACGCAGCTTTCAGGTTGGGCATTTGGTAAAGCCAATAATGAAGGCTTCGACGAATACGTTATCGATTTCGATGAGTATTTAGGTGTCGGTTCTGGTTCATTCAGCTTTTTGGATGACACCTTGTACGTAAATACCTTCTCGCTCAAAAAATACCAACAGCGTATTGAAAACGGTTTGATGGGGGTTGAGCAACAAAAGCAATATGGCAAAAAAGAAGTTATGCAATACCGCTTCTTGTTAGGCATGTTCTCTGGTCGCCTTTCTCGCAAATACTTCCGCGATACGTTCGGTGTAAACTTAGATACTGCGTTATTTAAAGAAATGGCATCAATGAAATTAATGGGCGCCATTAAAAATGACCCGAATGACCCTGATAAAATTATTTGGACCGATAACGGTAAAATGATGGGCTTATTGATGATGAAAGAATTCTACTCAGGTATGGATAACGTGCGCGCACAACTGCGTAAGCCACTGACACCTGAAGATATGTAATTCTGACACCAGTTGTTTCTAAATAGCTAGAATAAAGGCAGTGATAATCATCACTGCCTTTTTTGTTTTTTGCAGTATACTGATTTTGATATCGACCGAAGGTGCTATTCATTTAAAGCGCTTTTTTAAGACCTTCAATTTGAGATTAAACGCTGAATATAGAGACTGCTATGGCCAACATTTTACTGCTTGCCAATATTAATTGTGACCGACTACTTGAACTTGATAAACCCCTGCAAACAGGTGGACGCTTCCATTATCAAGACGGAGGCTTAAGGTTAGGTGGTGGCGGAGCTAATACAGGTATTGGCCTTGTGTGGGCTGGTCATTCTGTTTCGTTAGTAAGCCAAGTGGGAAATGATAAAATTGGCAACTGGATTTTAGCTCAAGCAAGCACCCAAGGTTTAGATTGTCGCTTAGTAGAACGCTTTCAAGGTAATACCTGTGAAATGTTATTGGTAATGACACCTGATGGCGAACGCACGATAATCCGTCCTGAAAGACCTATTTTTGAGCTATCTTCGCCGCCAAAGTGGCAACAATTTGATGCTTTATACTCTAACTCTTCAGCTAAAGGTATTAGTCGCTGGACAGAGTCTGCACTGGATTCTTGCTTGGTTGTATCTCAATTAGCTAAAGACGAGCGAGTGCGTCCGTGTCATATTTTGATTGCTTCAATCACTGATATGGAAGGGCGTTGTAATGGTGATAAGTGGGGCTTTGCTGCAAGCATTGCTGGTGAGTCTTTACGTTACTTTGTGGTCACAGATGGTGAGAATGGAGCCATTGCCTACAGTGAGCATGAACAAGTTCATGTGCCTGCGGTTTTATCAGAGGTGGTGGATACTACAGGTGCTGGTGATGCCTATGCCGCAGGCTTGATTCATTACCTGTGTGAGCAAAAAACCATTGGTGAAGCAATGGAAGAAGGGGCGAGATGGGCTGCATTTGCTGTTGCTACACCAAGTTCTGTACCAGGAGATGGCTTAAAAACCTACCTAGAAACATAGTAAAACGAGTCATAATGACAAGTTCATTCTTCCGTCATATAACTGTCTCTGTTCTGTCATGAACTGCATTTATAATTTTGCCGTAATTTGTTGAAAGGCAATCTTTTCCGCTAAAGATTAGTTTTAAATAATCCTTCCTACTTCCTGGAAGTTAATTGCAATCCTATTTATTTTGTTTGAATTTATGGCCCTGTATTCCCCCATTTGCAGGGCCTTTTTTATCTAATAAACAAACTACCTAATCACTCAGCCTGATCCATACTCAACTCTAGCGATAAAAGTCGATGCGTCTTTAATGCTTTTCAGTTAGTATTTACATTGGTTTAACATGTTCGCATATACCAGTTCTTTTAGATGCCATCATCGTTTGAGGCTTTGAAGAACTAAGATTTAGTAGGGGCGTTATGGGAAATAAAGTTTGGAACGATAAGAAGCGTTTTATATGGATGCTATCTATATTGCTGTTAGCCGCATTTATTGTCACCAGCGGTATTAGTTATCAAGTCGCTCATGAGTCATTAAGCGAACAAATTGAAGACAATACATTGCCACTCACCAGTGACAATATCTATTCAGAAATTCAACAAGACCTACTACGACCTATCTTTATATCCTCCTTAATGGCACAAGACACTTTTGTCAGAGACTGGACCATTAATGATGAACAAGAACCTGAAAAATTAGTTCGATACCTCAAAGAAATTCAAGAAAAGTACAATACTGTCACCAGTTTTTTTGTGTCAGAAGCTAGCCGAAATTATTATCATTCCACGGGTGTATTACGAAAAATAGAAGACGTGTCTGTTGATGATGCTTGGTACTTTAGAGTGCGCTCATTACCAACATCTGAAGACTATGAAATCAATATTGATACCGATACAGCAAATAAAAATCGTACGGTTATTTATGTGAACTATAAAGTGTATGACTTTGATGGAAACTTTATTGGTGTCACCGGAGTTGGCTTAGCAGTTGAAAGCGTTAAAAAGATGATTGAGCTTTATCAAACTCGCTATAACCGTAAAGTGTACTTTTCTGATAGACAAGGCAACATTACTCTACGTAGTGAAGGGTTTGATGGCGCTTCAACATTGCAGTCTACCCAAGGTTTAGAAAAGTTAGCCACACGTATTTTAACGAGTCCAAGTGCTTCTTTTTCTTATCTACGGGATAATCGCACGATATACCTCAACAGCCGATTAGTGGAAGAATTCCAATGGTATTTGATGGTAGAGCAAGATGAAGTGTTAGCTGAGAAAAAGTTACTGACCACCTTTTGGGTGAACATTGGCCTGAGTTTAGTGGTGACCTTTGGGATATTACTTATTGCCAATATGACTCTAGGTAAATATCAACGAAAACTTGAGATGATGGCCTCTACCGATAAATTAACGGGGGCGGCAAATAGGCAAGCATTTGAAGAGTACTTTACTCGTTCAATATCTCGTGCGGTGGTTGAGTCGATTCCCATGGCTGTTTTGATACTCGATATTGATCATTTCAAACAGGTGAATGATAAATATGGTCATAATATTGGGGACTTAGTTATTCAGTCTGCGGCTAATGTGCTCAAGTTACATTTAAGTAATGCCGACTTACTATGTCGCTGGGGCGGCGAAGAGTTTTTGATATTGTTGCCGAACAACAATGCCAGTCAAGCACATGATTTAGCAGATAAAATACGAGAGTCTGTTGCAGCGAAAAACATAAAAGTAAATGGCAGTGATATTAATATCACCATCAGCTGCGGTGTGGCAGAGTACCGTAAAACAGAAACTCCAGAAGAGTTAATTAACCGTGCAGATATCGCCTTATATCAAGCGAAAGAGCAAGGACGGAATCAGGTAGTCTTATCCTATTAATTAATTGTTTTATGGTTAAACGAAAACGTTAATACAAATTCAACGACGAGAGAGTAGTAATGGCAGGCCATGTGTTAGCAAAGAAGATTTCAGGTTTATTCCGCGGTGATAAAATTGATGTCAATAAAGGTATTGAAACGGCCATGGATAACAAGCTAGCTGTGCCAAGCCTTAAGGTGAATAAGTCTGGCGTTGATGGCGATACTCAAGCAGATCCTGTTCATCACGGCGGTGAGGAGCGTGTATTACATCACTTTCCGCGAGAGCATTATGGCCAATACCGTCGCTGGGATTTAATCACTAACTTTAAAGATGTGCCAGCCATGGGCGAGAACATCAGTACGGTAGGTTTAGATGAATCTCAGGTGAATATTGGCGATATTATTCAAATTGGTGATGTACTTTTGCAAGTGACACAACCGCGCTCGCCATGCTTTAAACTTAATGTGCAATTTGGCCACCCTAAATTTGCGTTAGCAATGCAAGAGAGCCGAATGTGTGGCTGGTTCTATAAAGTCTTGCGAGAAGGTGTGATTAAGGCAGGCGACAGTGTGATATTGATCGAGAGAAAAACAGATATCAGTATTGCTCAAGCCATGAAGATCTATTTTTTAGCCGAAATAGACCCTGAGCAGTATCAGCAATTAATGCAATGTGAAGGTTTGGCTAAAAACTGGGTAGCGAGCATGCAAAACCGTATCGATACTCAGAAAATAGAGAATTGGCAATACCGGTTATATGGCCCAGAAGGCGATCCTGCTTAAGCGCATTTGATAGATAAAAATTAATAACGACAAGGAACAAGAATGAGTGAAGTGATTGAGAAAGAAGCCAGAGATATGGGGTTACTGGTTTATGCAGCGAGCTTTGCAGGTTATATCATTCCACTTGGCAGCATTATTGGCCCGCTTATCGTATGGCTAATGAAGCGTGATGATTTTGAGTTCGTTAATGAATGTGGCAAAAATTGCATTAACTTTAAATTGAGCCTACTTATATATGTGATTATCAGCAGCATTTTAGCGATTGTTGGTATCGGTTTTATACTGCTTATGGCATTAGCCTTAGCGGATATCATTTGCACTATTATCGCAATAATTAAAGCGGGAGAGGGTGTTGCTTATCGTTACCCGATGACGATTAACTTCATTAAATAAGGCTCTTCTATACATAGATTTAAACCATAAAAAAACGCACTGATTAGTGCGTTTTTTATTGGATTAATTTCTGCTGATTACATATTAGGGTAGTTTGGTCCACCGCCGCCTTCTGGGGTTACCCAAGTAATGTTTTGACTTGGGTCTTTAATATCACATGTCTTACAGTGAATGCAGTTTTGTGCATTAATCACAAACTTATTCTCAGCACCTTCTGCGACGACTTCATACACGCCTGCAGGGCAATAACGTTGTGCAGGTTCATTATATTTGATTAAGTTAACCGCGATTGGAATAGAAGCATCTTTTAACTGTAGGTGACACTTTTGATCTTCTTCGTGGAACGTATTTGATAAATACACCGATGACAATTTATCAAAACTTAACTTGCCGTCAGGTTTAGGGTATTCGATTGGTGTGAAGTCTTTAGCCAGTCCCATTTCAGCATGATCAGGTGCTTCATCTCGCAATGTGATTGGGAACTTGCCGCCAAACCAGTTTTGGTCGATAAAGTTAAATGCACCGCCTAAATAAGTACCAAACTTATGTAAAGCTGGACCAAAATTACGTGATTGGAATAACTCTTCGTGTAACCAGCTTTGTTCGATACGAGTTTGAAAACAATCAAGATCCTTACCCGCTTCAACACCAGCCATTAATGCTTCACCTAAGGTTTCGGCTGCCACAATACCGCTCTTCATTGCGGTGTGGGTTCCTTTAATTTTGGCAAAGTTTAAGGTACCTGCATCACAACCAATTAACAGGCCGCCAGGGAAACTCATTTTAGGTAATGAGTTTAAGCCGCCTTTAGCAATAGCGCGGGCGCCATATGTTAAGCGCTCGCCGCCAGTTAATGTTTGACTAATAACAGGGTGCTGCTTATAACGTTGGAACTCGTCAAATGGACTGACGTGAGGGTTCTTGTAGTTTAAGTCGATGATTAAACCAACAGCTACTTGGTTGTCTTCCATGTGGTATAGGAATCCGCCACCTGAAGTACCTTGGTTTAATGGCCAGCCACCAGTATGAACAACTTTACCTTCTTGATGTTGCTCAGCGGGAATCTTCCAGATTTCTTTAAAACCTAAACCATAATGCTGCGGGGTCTTTCCATTATCAAGATGGTATTTAGCAATTAACTCTTTACCTAAGTGACCGCGACAACCTTCTGAGAATACGGTGTATTTGGCATGCAGCTCCATACCCGGCATATAGCTGTCTTTTTCTTCGCCATTTGCGCCCACGCCCATGTCACCAATCAAAATGCCTTTAACACTATTATCTTGGTTAAATAGCACTTCGCTTGCAGCAAACCCTGGGAAAATTTCGACGCCTAACCCTTCAGCTTTTTCAGCTAACCAGCGGGTTAAGTTACCTACACTAATAATGTAGTTACCATCGTTATGCATGGTTTTGGGGACTAAGCTGTTAGACATTAATTGAGATTTAGATTCAGAACTTAGCAGGTAAATCTCATCGTGAGTCACTTTAGTATTCAGTGGGATATCGGAATCACGCCAATCGGAGAATAATTCATCCAATACTTTAGGTTCAAACACCGCACCAGATAATATGTGCGCTCCAACCTCAGAGCCTTTTTCGACAACACAGACAGTCATTTCTTTGTCTGCATCTTGTGATATTTGCATTAATCGACATGCAGTAGCGAGTCCGGCAGGTCCTGCACCGACTATTACTACATCGAATTCCATAGATTCGCGTTCCATCATCTCACCTTTGATCTTCGTATCCCGGTTTTTGGCGGGTTTGTTGTTTTTTTTGTTTTACTCACCTTACCTTAAAAATGACCTAGGTCACAGTAGCAAGTGTGATTTTGAGCTCGTGAGCTAGCTCGCAATTCTTTACAGATTTTGTACAAACTGGGACAAAATGTCATAAAAAGGTACTGATTAGAGCGAATTTAGGCCTATAATCAAGGTTGACGGTTCTCCGAGCTTTATTCCCTACGTCCACAGATACGGGTATTTAGCCGTGGTAATAATGCCACCGGGGTGAGCAAAGAAATGCGCTTACCTCCCACACTTGGAAAGGTTAACATGTCCCAACTACAAGACAGTTTTGGTCGAAGATTTCACTATCTGCGGATGTCAGTCACTGACGTTTGTAATTTCAAATGTACCTATTGCCTTCCTGACGGTTATAGACCTGATGGTAAGCCTAAGTTTCTAGCACTAAATGAGATTGAAAATTTAGTGTCAGCTTTTGGCGAAGTCGGTACTCAAAAAATCCGTATTACCGGTGGTGAGCCAAGCCTTCGCAAAGATTTCACCGATATCATTCGTGTTGTTGCAGATAATGACAACATTAATACCGTTGCTACAACAACCAATGGATATCGTCTCGAGAAGCACGCCAAAGAATGGTATGACGCAGGTCTGCGACGCATTAACGTCTCTGTTGATAGCTTAGACCCTAAAATGTTCTATCAAATCACTGGCGAGAATAAATTTGATCAAGTGATGCGAGGTATCGATGCAGCGCTTGAGGCTGGGTTTGAGCGGATTAAAATCAACGCTGTACTGCTTAAAGGCTTAAATGACAAAGATTTGCCACGTTTTTTACATTGGATCAAAAGCACGCCGATAGATTTGCGTTTTATTGAATTGATGGAAACAGGCTTAGGTCATGATTACTTTAATGCACATCATTTAGCGGGCTTAGATATCAAGTTAAAGCTTGAGTCTGAAGGCTGGTTATATGATTTACCGAGTGTTGATGATGGCCCTGCTCAAAACTTTAGCCACCCAGATTATCAAGGTCGTATTGGCTTAATTATGCCGTATGCCAAAAACTTCTGTGCCAGCTGTAACCGTTTGCGGGTATCAGCGAAAGGTAAACTGCATTTGTGTTTGTTTACTGAAAATGGTCTTGATTTACGTGACTTATTACAGCATGAATCTCAACGCGCTGAATTAATTGAACGTTTGCATAGCCAATTGGCACAGAAAGAAGAAACCCATTATTTACATCAAGGGATCACAGGCGTGACCAAGCATTTAGCGTCGATTGGTGGATAGCCTAGCGCTAAGTTTGGCGGCTTAAGGTGTTAGCAGTGACGCTGCTAAACAGTATTCCTTTCTCCGACAGAATTTAAGACTTAAGAAGGCAAGTTAGCATGAGCAATTGTTTTACCCATATCAATGCCGATGGCAATGCCCACATGGTCGATGTGACTGAAAAGAATGTCACTGAACGTGAAGCCCGCGCGGAAGCATTCATTGAAATGGCACCTAGTACACTTGAAATGATCATGAGTGGCAGTCATCACAAAGGTGATGTTTTTGCTACCGCTCGAATTGCAGGTATTCAAGCCGCTAAAAAAACCTCTGACTTAATTCCTTTATGTCATCCTTTAATGTTGACCAAAGTAGAGGTTAATCTTGAAGCTCAGCCAGAACTTAACCGCGTTCGTATCACGAGTTTGTGTAAACTTTCTGGTAAAACTGGTGTGGAAATGGAAGCATTAACCGCTGCATCAACTGCCGCGTTAACCATTTACGACATGTGTAAAGCGGTTCAAAAAGACATGATTATTTCCCAAGTCCGTTTACTTGAAAAACGTGGTGGAAAGTCAGGTCATTTCCAAGCAGAAGATTAATTTTTGCTGGTAATTGAGCACAAGCCAGCAGCGTAAAACGTTAATTGTAAGACCAACTCAATACGAGACATTGACATGATCCAAGTTCTATTTTTTGCACAAGTTAGAGAGTTACTCGGCACAGCTAAAGTTGAAGTTGCAGCAGAAGGTATCACCAATACTGAGCAACTACGTGAAGCATTAGCTGCTAAAGATGACAAATGGGCCAAAGTGTTGTCATCGGACAAACTACTGGTGGCCGTGAATCAAACCATGAGTGCATGGGATGCAACTGTTGTTGATGGCGATGAGGTTGCCTTTTTCCCACCAGTAACAGGTGGATAATATGACGGTAACGGCTAATAGTAACCCAAGACAAGTGGTTCGTGTGCAAACGGCTGATTTCAGTGTTGCTGATGAATATGCAGCGATAGCTAACGATAACAGCGACGGCGCAGTAGTGACGTTTGCGGGTAAAGTGCGCGACTTTAATGACGGTAGCGCAGTGACCGATCTGACCCTTGAGCATTATCCGGGTATGACAGAGGCGGTGTTAGTGCAATTGGCTGAACAAGCATATGAGCGCTGGCCGTTAAATTACGTCACCATTATTCACCGTGTTGGCCGTATGGAGTTAGGCGAGCAAATTGTGTTTATTGGCGTGACCAGTATGCACCGTAAAGCGGCTTTCGCAGCGTGTGAATTCCTGATAGATTTCTTGAAAACCAAAGCGCCTTTTTGGAAGTTAGAAGCGGGCGAAGAAGGTAATAACTGGGTTGAAGCCCGTGATTCAGATGAACAAGCTGCATCAATGTGGAATGACGACGCTAAGTAAATTAAGGATGCTGGATTTATGAAGGCTCATCGCCGTTTGTTACTTGGTGTTCAGCGAATATTGCTAACTAGCCTAATTGGGGTGGTGAGCCTCGTTTCGTTTTCAGCGCTCGCTGCTAAGCCTCCTGCAATCGCCGCTGCAGCAAATGTGAAGTTTGCATTAGATGAAATAGTGACAAACTTTACCGCTGAGACAGGATTGAAAGTACGAGTTTCCTACGGTTCTTCAGGTAACTTTGTTGCACAAATTCAGCATGGTGCGCCTTTTGAAATGCTGCTTAGTGCAGACGAGTTTTATGTACAGCAATTGCATAAAGCGGGTAAAACCGATTCTGATGGCGATATTTATGCCGTTGGCAAACTCGCTATAGTCGCGCCAAATAATTCTTCACTACAACTCGATTCCGAATTAACAGGGCTTGCTCAGGCTGTCTCGAATGGTGAGATAAAGCGCTTTGTTATTGCTAATCCTGCCCATGCACCTTATGGTGAACGTGCTCAAGCTTTGCTTGAAAGCAAAGGCCTTTGGTCAGAGTTACAGGCCACCATCATTATGGGAGAAAATGTTTCCCAAGCCGCACAATTTTCTTTAAGTGGTTCAGCACAAGGCGGCATTGTGGCGTTATCTTTAGCATCTGCGCCGCAATTTACCAAGATGGGGCGCTATGTTGAGATCCCTCAGGCTTTATATCAACCGATTAATCAGCGCATGGTCATGACCCCTAAAGCGGGTGAAACCACTAAACAGTTTTATCAGTACATGCAATCCACTGCTGCTCAACAAGTACTAAAACAGTATGGTTTTGGTTTTCCCGCCAGCATCAGCGATAAGCATCATTTACACCAACCTAAACTTCGAGCCCCAAGGCCAAGACAGCAAGTAGCGGAGCAGTAAGTTATGGACTGGCAGTCACTGTGGCTCTCCGCCAAGTTAAGTACAGTTACAGTGTTAATTTTGATTCCAATGGCTATTTTTGTTGGCCGCTTTTTAGCGTACAAACAATTTCGTGGCAAGTCGTGGGTTGAAGCACTGATCATGGTGCCATTGGTATTGCCGCCAACCGTTATTGGCTACTACTTACTCGTTGGTTTAGGCAGTCAGAGCTGGGTAGGACAATGGGTTGAGCAACTTTTTGGTGCTCAACTTGTGTTTAATTTTTCAGGTTTAGTGATAGCTTCTATCCTAGTTAATATTCCCTTTGCCGTGCAGCCGATACAACGCGCCTTTGAAACCATCCCTCACGATATCCCTGATGCAGCAGCATGTTGTGGCATGAGCTGGTGGCGCATTTTTGCCAAAATTGAATTGCCGATGATTTGGCCTGGAATATTGACTGCCGTGGTGTTGTGCTTTTCTCATGTATTAGGTGAGTTTGGCGTGGTATTAATGCTTGGCGGTAACATTGCTGGTGAGACTAAAACCATTTCGATTGCCATATACGACAGTGTGCAGGCATTTGATTTCGAATCAGCTGGCACGATGTCGCTAGTGTTATTGGTGTTCGCAGTGAGTGTACTTGCCATTACTACCAGCCTTTCAAAGCGTTTAGGAGGCCACAATGCCAACCAACAACGCTGATTTGTACTGTGAAATATCACAATTGTCACCGATCCCTTTAACGGCAAAATTTAGTTGTAAAGCGGGTGAGGTGTTGGCTGTCGTTGGGCCATCAGGTGGTGGTAAAACAACCTTGTTACGTATGATTTCAGGGTTAAGCTCACCAGAAAAAGGACGAATTGAATGTGGTGAACAGCGATGGTTTGATGATAAAAATAATGTTCATCTATCACCTCAGCAGCGACATATTGGTTATGTGCCGCAACATTTTGGCTTATTTCCACATCTTACAGCGCTTGAAAATGTCATTTCAGGGTTGGACCACATTCCCAAAAGCGAACGCAAGGCAAGGGCCCTAGACTGGCTTGAGCGCGTTAACTTACATGGACTGCCTGCTAGGTTGCCTGGGCAATTATCTGGTGGTCAGCGTCAACGTGTGGCTTTAGCGAGGGCATTAGCCCGTGAACCTTCGGTGTTATTACTTGATGAACCGTTTTCTGCGGTTGATAGAGAAACCCGTGAGCGCTTATACATAGAGTTAGCCAGATTAAAATCGCAGTTATCGATACCGGTGATTATGGTGACTCATGATATGAACGAAGCGTTGTTGCTTGCTGATAAAATGATTTTAATTAGCCAAGGTAATATGTTGCAGCAAGGTGAGCCATTTGAAGTGTTATCTCACCCTCGCAATGAAACCGTTGCAAGGCAGATGGGGCTTAGAAACATCTTTAATGCCGAAGTCAGTGGTCGAGACTCTAATGCCAATATTACTTGGCTTAAAATGGGCGAGCAAATTATTGCCAGTGACAGTGCGCCCGAGTTAACGATAGGCCAGCAAGTACGTTGGGTTATTCCTAATCAAGGTATTCGTTTTAACGCGATTTCTAGTGGTCGTTTATGTCGTAGTATCAATAAACTCGATATTGTTATTGAGTCGATGTTAGTCATGGGGGAGTCTGTGCGTGTTAAGGCTAGAATGGCAGATGTGGATGAAGTGTTTAACATGGATATCCCATCTCATTTGGCTGAAAAGCTCTCTTTAAAAGCAGGGCTTGCGACCACGATAGCGCTTAAATCTGAGCAAGTTCATATTCTAGAATCATGATCAATTATTAATCTTACAATGCTTGGGTCTTTTGCTGGGCTTAGGTAAAGTAACACTATTCCAATTCTCATCTTGAGGCTTTCATGTTCCGAATCGTTCTGTCGTTGTTAGTCGTATTTCCATCTATGGTGATGGCAACCCCGAGTATGCATACCTTGCTCTCTAAGGGGGAATACGTACAACCGCTTATCGTGATTGAACAAATAGAAACTGAATATAGCGGTATTATTTCATCGTTCGATATGGATGTTGAAAACGGTCAGTTAATTTACGAAATTGACTTACTGAACCTCGATGATAGTGAAATTACTGAATTCTCCTTTGATGCGACCGACGGCAGTTTAATTACTAAAAAATTATCTGCGTTTGAATCTGATGATTTAGACCAAATCAAAGCTGCACGTGTATTAATCAAGAAGCAAATGACCTTCACTGAATTAGTCAGAATGGCGCAACAAGGCCAGACAGGTTATTTAATCGAAGCTGAGTTAGATCACGACTTAGCAATCAGTTACCTAGAATTAAAATTACTCAATGTCTCAAGCAAACACACGATTGCTTTTGATATTGAAGATTTACGTCCGCTGCCTTTGTTGCAGTGGGACTAATGTGACTTGGCAATAAGTATTTTTACAGTGACAAGCTGTAAAACTAAGGAATAGCACTATGCGAGTATTAATCGTTGAAGACGATGCGACAACACTACAATATGTTGCTGAAGGTTTTACCGCGCAGCAATATCAAGTTGATACAGCGACCAATGGCCATGATGGCTTGCACCAAGCAAAACATAATCAATACGACATCATTATTTTAGACCGCATGCTCCCCCAGCTAGACGGACTGACTTTGCTGACGGCACTGCGTAATAATGGCAATCAAACTCCGGTATTAATCCTATCTGCGCTAAGTCATGTTGATGAGCGCGTAAAAGGCTTACGTGCTGGCGGTGATGATTACATGACTAAGCCTTTTGCCTTTGCCGAACTGCAAGTTCGCGCAGAAAAGCTTATTCAACGTAATGCCCCTTCTGCGGCCAATACCGACCTTGAAGTGGGCAATTTAAGAATGGAATTGCTGACACGTAAAGTCACATTAGATGAGCATGAATTAATGCTGCAACCTAAAGAGTTTCAGTTACTTAAATATCTAATGGAACACCCTAATCAAGTGATTAGTCGTACCTTGTTATTTGAAGCAGTATGGGATTATCACTTCGATCCTCGCACCAATGTGATTGATGTACATATTGCTAAACTTCGCCGTAAATTTGAAGAACTAGGCCACCCTGAAATTATCGAAACCGTTCGAGGGGCTGGATATCGCCTTTGCAAAGGGAATTAAACCCTACCAAAGTAGTGCTTGGCGGATAACGCTGATCTTCTCAACCTTAGTGACCTTGTTGATTGTAATGCTGGTATTTGGTTTATACCGCCAGCTTGTGATTGAACAAGAGAATCAGGTTGAGCAGCATCTTGCTACTGAAATGCAGCGTTATCAACAGCTTGCTTTAACGGTTGACCGTCGAAGCTTTGCTGCACAAATTCGCGCAGCAGATCCGAAAACAGCGCTTATTGCATGGCGAAATAGCGTCGATATGGTGGGTGCATTAAGTTTTGTGCCCGACAACATGCCCGTGTTGCCTAAAACTCGAGACTTTCCCATATTAACCGGTGGCCCAGATAAGCTTCATATTCTCACCGGTGGCATAGTTATGACCCATTATGGGCCAGTATTGATAGCAACTCGTACCGATAACTTAGCTGCATTAATCGATAAATTTATTAATGCCGCTTTTTGGGCAGTAGCTTTTACCTTAGGGATAACCTTAGCGGTTGGTTTTGTATTTTCTAAAGCGATTTTAAGACGCTTAGTACAATACAATTTACTCTGTGAAAAGATAGAACAAGGTGAGTACAATACCCGCTTACCTGTCAGTCATAATCAAGATGAGTTTGATATGCTTGCAGGGCAATTTAATCGGGTGCTCGATACCCTAGAACACAACTTAATGTCTGTTCGAGGGGTGACCGATAATATCGCCCACGATTTAAGAACGCCTTTATCGCATTTACGAATAGGCATTGAACAACTCCCTAATAAGCCTACTGAGCAAGTCCCAGAGCTCACTGCTATGTTGCTTGAAGAGCTAGATCATTGTCTGGCAACTTTCGATGCGATGCTATCGTTAACGCGAATTGAAGAAGGCCAGCAAACATTAGATATGCAGCCAGTGAGTTTGCAGCTTTTATGTGAAGATTTGTTTGAAATGGCTGAAGTGGTTGCTGAGTCAAAACAGCAAGTATTAACCTTGGACGTTGATAAAGATGTGACCATATCGGGTGATAAATACTTATTATTCCAAGCACTGTTTAACTTGGTCGATAATGCGATTAAATATGCGCCAGAAGATGCAAAGATTCAGATTGTGCAGTCGGGCAGAAAGATTCAAATTATTGATAATGGCCCAGGTATTAGCGATGAAGACAAAGAAAGGGTATTCGAGCGCTTAGTGCGATTAGATCCGAGCCGTCATCACAAAGGCACTGGCCTTGGGTTATCTATGGTGAAAGCGATTTTATCTCGTCACCATGCTAAAATCGAATTGAAAGATAACCATCCTGGACTGATAGTCGATATTCGATTCTAGTCCTTGTTGCTTAATGCAGTTAAGTGACCTCAACAGGCTCTAGAGTCGAGACTATGTACCAAATCATACAGCAGCATCCAGACTTCATCGTTATTAATAAGTTACCTAATGTGCACTTTCATAGCCAAGATGGCACCGCTGGTGTGGTGGCGCAGGTTGAGGCTGACTTAAAGATTAAGTTGTTTGCTGTTCATCGTCTTGATACTCCCACATCAGGCTTACTCATTTTGGCTAAATCTTCTCAAGTGGCTGCGATATTCACTGCGCTGTTTAGCGAGCATAAAATTCAAAAGTTTTATGTGGCGATAGCTAAAGGTAAACCTAAAAAGAAACAGGGTGGAATTATTGGTGATATGGCTAAGTCCCGTCGCAGTATGTACAAGCTGCTACGCACTAAAACAAACCCTGCAATCACCCAGTTTTTCTCCCAGTCTATCGACAATGGGTTAAGATTATATCTACTTAAACCTTTGAGCGGTAAAACCCATCAACTTCGTGTAGCGTTAAGCAGTATCGGTGTGCCAATTTTAGGTGATGAACTTTACGGCGGTGAAGCGGCTGACAGATGCTATTTGCATGCAATGGCGCTAGATTTTGAGTATCAAGGTGAGCGTTTTCAGTTCAAGCAAGTACCACAAATTGGCATAGCTTTTTTAAATCAATTAGTGGAACAACAACTGCTAGATGCTTGGCAAACCCCAGCAAATTTACCTTGGCCTAAATAACCTCTTTTAGTTGTAATTTGGCTTTGCTGTATTAGCTACTTTAATGCAATTACGACCACTGGCTTTTGCTTGGTACATCGCTTTATCCGCCAAATGTAATAATGCTTCCACTGGCAAGTCTTTTTGAATCGTAGCGCAACCAATACTGGCTTGAATAGCAATAGGCGTACCACGCCATGTAAAGTTTATTTCCGCTAAGGTTTGTTGTAGCTTTTCAGCAACGCAAAGGGCTTTTCGTTCTGTTGTTAGTGGTAATATCAATACAAACTCTTCGCCGCCATATCGGCATAAGTAATCAATCTTACGGGTAACGCTATTAAGTTGTTTAGCTGCAAGTTTTAATACTTCATCACCCGCTGTGTGGCCATGGGCATCGTTAATTTGTTTAAAGTGGTCTAAATCAATCAAAATTATACTGTAACTGACTTTATCTCTTAACCAGCGAGCGTGCTCTAAGGTGAGCTTTGTTTGTAAAGCATTGCGGTTCCAAAGCCCCGTTAAGGCATCTTTGTTCGCCAGGGTCATAATTTTTACCACAAGACGATTGATAGTGTTGCCAATAATCAGAATATTCATCAACAGGATTAATACAATATAAACCCACAAAATTGGTATCGATTCTTCAGTATTAAATGCAGCATAAGTGGCGACTTTTTCTGGATAGATTATTAGGATTAATGCTCTGACCAAAAACATCATGCCAATAAGCGCAATCGGGACTACCAGCCAATAAGTGGCATAAGCTGTAAAATTGTCTTTAAATGCAACGTAATGATCTTTGGCCAACATGATAAAGCAAACTGCAGCAGCCAGAGATAGGATAATCATTAAATATGCAGAACTAGTGGCTTGTGGTTTTACTATTAGCATCAAGCCGATTGAGCTAAGAATGAGTGTAAGATCAAATCGATGGCTTGATGTTAAATGGTAAAGTCGTTGTGCTCCCCAGCGTAAAAAGCAAAAACCGACTAGAATTATATTGTCAGCTACTAGCCAATGCAGATAACTTGGTTCTTGGGTTCGTTGAGTGTAAAGCAGCATGCCGAGTAAAACGCAAAGGTTGGCTAACGCAAAACGCCGGCTAGCACTGGGTGCTACCCGCATAGGGATAACCATTACTGTCCATGCGATTGTTCCTGCGAAGCACAAGATACAAATCATTTGAATTAAAATGAGACTGCTACTATTTTCTATCATTGAGCCTGTATTAAATGATTAAAAATTAAGGATAAGTTGATTTAATATAACATCATAATAATATTTGATCTGTTTCACAAATTGTTGCATTTATGTCCAGTTTGGTTGATTAATTTTTGAAAATTAAAAGGATAAAAAAGAATTATGGATACAAATAAACTACTGCTCATTGTCATCGCAATCCTCTTACCGCCTGTGGCTGTGTTTTTGAAAAAAGGCATGGGAAAAGACTTACTGATAAATATTATTTTGTGTTTACTCTTTTTTGTTCCGGGCTTGATCCACGCCATTTGGGTGGTAGTGCAAGATTAATCGCTACCCTTTAGCGATTAGCAAGTAATGGAATAGGCTTATTTAACTAAATAAAGTTGTTATGAGCTCAGTGATAAATACCAACTCTGCCAATTTGGAGTTGGTATTTTTATGCCTACAATTGTAAAATCGCACTCCGATTTATCCCGCTTGCATTCCATGAGTACAGTATCAGAGAGTTTAAGGTGACATTGATATGAATAGACGTAAAAAGATTAACCAAACTCTCAAAGGTAAAGCCAAAAAGGCCAATGCAAAAAAAGCGGGTAGCAATAAGCCTAAATATATCGCTAAAGCAGATCGCGTTGTAGCTTCTGTGGCAAGTGAAGGTATTGCTGATGTGGCTAAAGAAGAGAGTCAAGATGTGCTTATCGGAGCGGAACCTACCACAGAGCAAGCCGTTTAATCGTAATAGTTATTGAAAGCATTTAAATTGAAAGCTTTTAAATAAAAAGCATTTAGCAGAAAGAGCTAACTTTTTTGATGGTCTCGCCTAAACAATTCCCACTCTTCAATCACTTCACCATCAGGTAATGTACACAGAGAAACATCGCCATTAATATGTTCAACCGTTTCTCGTGTACCGCCGTTATCAATACAGTAATCAGCAGCAGGATTGGTCATATTGAGTGGCTTAATGTCATCACCCGAACAGGCAGTTAAACTGATGATAAGTGCTGTACTGAATATCGCTTTACTAAAATTGGCTATAGTCGATTGAGCAAACATAGTGTGTTCCTATAACAGGGTTCCGTTAACAAGATCTATGAAAGAGCCTTATAAAAGAATGCTGATAACACAGCGATTTTTCTTTTATCAACTATAGCCAAGATTACAACTTTTAGTAAAACTTTGATTATTGAAACTTGCTGGTTGAAAACCGTTACTCAGATGCCGAGCACACAGAGCAGTTAGCTTGTTTTGGAAGTTTCATTTCACGAAACTCCATCGTCATAGCATCAATCATCAGAATACGACCATTTAATCCTTCACCCATATGACTAATGGCTTTAATGGCTTCAGTCGCTTGAATACAACCTACTAAACCAACAACAGGTGCTAAAATGCCTGACTCGACACAGGTGAGTTGTTGCTCGCCAAATAAACTGCTGTAGCAGTGATAACAAGGTGATGATGCTTGATAATCAAATACCGTTACCGTGCCTTCCATACGAATTGCCGCAGCAGAAATAAAACTGACTTTGTGGTTAAAACAGCTTTGGTTAAGTTGTTCTCTGACTTGAACATTATCAGTGCAGTCTAGTACTAACATGTGCTCAGATACCAACTGTTCAATACGCGCTTCATCAAGGAATTCGTTGATGGTATTGATGGTGATAAGCGGATTCAATTGAGCTAAAGTTTGCTTTGCTGAATCAACTTTGGCTTGACCAACATTTTCATCATGATGCAATACTTGGCGTTGTAAGTTCGACAGTTCAACTGTGTCGAAATCAACAATGGTCATTTCACCTATGCCAGCAACAGCAAGGTATTGCGTAACGGTACAACCTAAACCTCCTGCGCCTATTACCAGTACTTTAGCTTGTTTAAGTTTTTCTTGGCCTTCGATATCCATCGCTTTAATCGATATTTGGCGACTATAACGAAGCATTTCGTTATCTGACAAAATATCAACATCATCAGCATTTTTAGGTAAATTACTCATTAAATTTCCTTCGCGATTAACACAATACGCTGTTGAATGGTTCAACATTAACGGTAGTACCCGATGCGACATCGCCTTGCTCTTGCTCTAGGTTAATAAAGCAATTTGCTAAGCTCATTGAAGTCAACATACCTGAACCTTGACCACCGGTTGAGGCAACCACAAGCTCACCATTTTCATCACGACTTAAAATACCGCGTTGGTATTCCGCACGTCCCGGTTGTTTGCGAATTGGAGTTGTCAGTGTCGCTTTTACAATTAACGGCTCTTTCACCGATAAGCCTTGCATCTTATTGACGATTGGCCAAACAAGTTTGTAAAAGGTCACCATAGATGAAACTGGGTTACCCGGCAGTCCGCAAAATACCGCTTTGCCTAACTTACCAAAGGCAAATGGTTTACCTGGTTTAATCGCTAAGCGCCAAAAGGTGATTTCACCTTCTTCTGACAGTATTTGCTTGGTGTAATCCGCATCACCGACTGAAACGCCGCCCGATGTCAGTACCATATCTGCTTTACTCGCGGCTTCTTTAAATGCGCCGCGAATAGCTTCTTTGTCATCTTCGATAACACCTAAGTCAATCCATTCAACATTGGCTTGGGTAAGCAGGCCTTTGATGGAGTAGCGGTTTGAATCATATATTTGTCCAGGTGCAAGGTCGCTTCCCACAGGGCGTAATTCATCACCAGTGGAGAAAAAAGCCACTTTAAGGCGCGCTTTAACGCGAACTTGACTGATACCGATGGTGGCTAATACGCCCATTTCAGCTGCGCGAATTTGGGTGCCACTTTTAAGCACATTGGTTCCTGCGACCAATTCTTCTCCGCGGTAACGAATGCTATTACCTTTTGCTTTAGGGTGCTCGATGGTGATGTTGTCGCCATCTGCCGAAGTCTTCTCTTGCATTTGAACCGTGTCGTAACCAGCTGGGACGGGTGCTCCAGTCATTATGCGGATACAGCTATTGGCTGGGAACTTACCCTTGTAAGGGTGACCTGCAAAAGAAGTACCGACTAAAGTTAAGGTCGTTGCTGTATCGCCAGTAAGCTCGTCGAATTTAAACGCGTAACCGTCCATAGATGAATTATCAAATGGTGGTAGGTCGATACAAGATGCCAAATCTTCAGATAGTATGCGGCCAACGGCTTCATTTAAGCTCACCATTTCACTGTGATCGATGACATTAACTTGATCAAGTAAAGCTTTAATAGCGTCTGTTGGGTGCATTAATCCTGGCTGTGCGCAGGCATCAGATTTTGTTGACATCGTTGCTCCTCACATGGCATTTGCCATGTTGTGGTTCGTCTAAGACGGACTTAGATAATAAGATTCATTTTTGATACCGCATTATGCCATGATAGCCACAGATAACTATGATCAGACCAAAGGTTTTTTATATCTATGTCCAGCAAGAGTAGCGATACAACAGAGAAACCCATTGGACTTTCATCAAAACAGGTAGAGTGGTTTCTCTATATAGTAAAATGTCATAACGGTCATTTATATACCGGTATTACGACAGACGTGAATAGACGTTTTGCTGAGCATCAAGCGGGCGGCGCCAAAGGGGCTAAATATTTAAAAGGCAAAGGACCGCTAACCTTGGTTTACCAAGAAAATGCAGTTGATAGAAGCGCTGCTACAAAACGCGAGCTCGCTGTGAAAAAGTTAAATCGCAGCAATAAGTTAGACTTAATCGCCTCTTATCAGCACGAATAGTTTGACGAGTACCATCTACAAAACTAAAAAAAGCCACTTCATAAGGTGGCTTTTTTACAATTGCTTATTGGGAGCGTAATACTGGATATTTCATATATTGCTCATCGAAATACGGACTTCTTTCATAAAACCAGCGCAGTCTTGCTTTTGAATCATTTGCAAAGCTTTCATCCTCTAAAGCGAGTCTAAACTCTGCCGCTAAGGTTTCATCTTCAGCCAACATTTTTGCTGCCAGTGGTTCGACTGCATAATCTTCGATGTACTCAGTACGAGTAAAGATGCTATTAAAAAAGCCCCACTGGAAAAATGAATCAGCAGATTGAGGTTCAAGCAATAAAATTGCTAAATCACCTAAAGGTTGATTAGTGGAGATTTGGATGGTGCCAACAGGCAAGGTGGTTTCGATTTTAACCTTTTCACTGGTGGCAGTGACACGCTGTCTGCCTTCATAGTCTTTAGCGTTAAATTTTGGCTCAGTAAATTGATACTGACTGACTTTAACCGTTTTGGCTTCAGTTAATGGAGCCATACGTACCCCATGAATCGACAGACGATCTATTACTTGATGCCACTGCGCAGGGATATAGTAGAACTTTGGTCGCTGAGTTTTGATATTCGCTTCAGTATTCCCCATCACAGGTAAGTTTGGATATAGCATTGGCTGACCATTCCAGCGCACTACTTCTGTACCACTAATCTCACTGGTTTCGAGTGAATAACCTATGCCTTTGAAATCCCAACCCGCTTGCTCAACAGTATTCCAGGTTAATGGGATTTGTTGTTGGCGCTGGTATTTATCCTCGTATATTGCTGCTTTTAATTTAGTACCATGTGTTGCCACTGTTTTTAAGGTTTGCTCCAGCATCACATATGTACCTAAAACACGTTGTCTAAACGGTTTTAGACTATGGTTTTCAATTAAAATTGTTGGTAGGTGGCGAGCGTCACCGTATCCATTTGAAAATCGTGGACTTGGGTTCCAGTAAGACAAGCCTTTTGAAAGGTCAGTATTGTCTATAGCAAATACTAATGGACCCGGTACATGACCATTGTCGGAAAGGGCTGCCTCAACTTCAGGGCGATAGTATTTTTCTAACCACTCAAAACTTGCTGGGCTATATCCTTGTTTAACGTTATAGCCAAAGGTCACATCGTATTGGTAATCAATGCCATCAGTAACATGCACATCAATATATAGGTCAGGTTGCCAAACATTGATGGCTCTGATCATGTGCTGTAATTCAAGGGTGTCTAACTTGGCATAGTCTCGGTTTAAATTAAGATTTCTTGCATTCGTTCGCCAGCCCATATCAACAGGTCCACGTTGATTGACTCGATTAAATTCATTACTACGTTCATGGCCGTCGACACTCAATATAGGTACAAATAACAGATTTACTTTATCGAGTAGTGCTTGTTTATCGCCTTGGGTTATATCTCTGAGTAGCATCATGCCTGCATCTTTACCGTCTATCTCACCAGAGTGAATACCTGCTTGCACTAAAACGGTAGGCTTGTTGCTTTCCTGAAGGGCTTCAGGAGTAGCTGCGCCAGATTCTGAAGCTACCACCATCCAAATATCTCGACCTTGAGGGCTTTTACCTATAGATACTTGTGACAATGAATCACTATTTTCAACGAGTTTAGTTAGCCATTGGTGGGTGTCATGATAATTAGGGCTATTGGTTAAGCCATTTTGTTCAAATGGCGTAGACCATGGGGCGGAAGCGTCTAAAATAAGAGCCTCACTTTGACCTTGCCATGGATGAATCGGCGGTAAAATAACATCGTTAATAAAAGTGTCTGCAGCCAAACTAGTACTGTGAGGCTTTTCGATTTGCTCATTTACTTCCTGTTTAGGTATTTCGGCCACACTAGCAAATGAAAATAGTGAATTGATAATGAAACTGGCGAGTATGGCGCGGCGCATAGATATCCCTATGGTATGAGCAAATAGAATGTTGTTTTATCTTAAATCAAATAGGCAGTGTGACAAGAGCTTAGCGTTAAGTAATTGAGGATATGGCGTTTTAAAATGTAACAAAGCTAATTTTTTGACTGGTAATAAAAAAAGCCTCAATGTCGTTTGAGGCTTTTAAGGTAAGCAGCAATATATTTACGCTGAATGTAGTATTACAAACTTAGCTGTTTGGACCCGCAGCTTTGATTGCATCAGACACCTGATACTTAGCAAAGTTTGCAGTGAACTCTTCAGCTAATTGCTGGGCGTATTTGGCATACTCATTTTTATCAGCCCAAGTATTTACTGGGTTAAGAAGTTGAGTATCAACACCTGAAACCGCAACGGGTACTGCTAAGTTAAGTTTATCAATATGTTGTGTTTCAACATCTTTTAGTTCACCGCTAACAATCGCATCGACAATTGCACGAGTAGTAGGAATATCAAAACGCTTACCGACTCCGTGAGGGCCACCAGTCCAACCTGTGTTGACTAAATAAACTCGGCTACCAAATGACTCAATACGCTTCATTAATAGCTCAGCATATACACCTGCTGGGCGAGGGAAGAACGGCGCACCAAAACAAGTAGAGAAGGTTGATTGAATCGCTGAAGTTGAGCCCATTTCTGTCGAACCCACTTTTGCAGTGTAGCCAGATAAGAAATGGTAAGCAGCTTGTTCTTTTGTGAGGACAGAAACCGGCGGTAAAACACCAGATACATCACAAGTTAAAAACACTACTGAGTTGGGTTCAGCGCCACGGTTTTCTTCTTTACGCTGGGCAATATGCTCAAGTGGGTAAGCTGCTCGGCTGTTTTCTGTCAATGTGGTATTGCTGTAATCAGGAACGCGCCTTTCATCAAGCATGACATTCTCAAGCACAGTACCAAAACGAATTGCATCCCAGATAACTGGTTCGTTCTTTTGGCTTAAGTCGATACATTTTGCATAACAGCCGCCTTCGATATTAAATACGCCGCCAGGTGCCCAGCCATGCTCATCATCGCCAATTAGAAAACGTTTTGGGTCAGCAGATAAAGTTGTTTTACCAGTGCCTGATAAGCCGAAGAATAGAGTGGTATCGCCGTCATTGCCTACGTTTGCAGAACAATGCATCGGCAGTACGCCTTTGGCTGGCAACAAAAAGTTTTGTACAGAGAACATCGATTTTTTCATTTCGCCAGCATATTTAAGTCCCGCAAGTAGGACTTTTTTAGCTTCGAAGTTGATCATTACGACAGCATCAGAGTGTGTGCCATCACGGGCAGGGTCACAGACAAACTCTGGGGCATTCATGATTTGCCAAACGTCTTTATCACCACGGTTAAATTGTTCAGGGGTGATAAATAAGTTGCGAGCAAACACTTGATGCCAAGCATATTCAGTTGTAACACGTACAGGAAGGTAGTGCGCATCGTCAGCACCGACTTCAAGTTCAGAAACAAATATATCCTTTTCAGATAGATAGGCTTCAACACGCCCCCAAAGAGCATCAAAGGTATCTGCCGCAATGCCTTTGTTGACCGAACCCCAATCAATTTCATCTTGGGTATTAGCTTCTTGAACAATAAAACGGTCATTGGGAGAGCGTCCTGTACGCTCGCCAGTTTTCGCGACTAATGCGCCATTTGCGGTTAACTGCCCTTCATTACGTTGTAAAGCAAGTTCAATTAACTCAGCGCTAGTAAGGTTGAAGTGTACGCTGTTTGTTCCATCTGTCATCGGGTGCTTCTCCGTTTTAATAGGTCGTTTATCGGTCTATATTGCCGATTTATAGTTTGGGATGACTTACGTTATCGCTTGCTCAGAGACATATGCTTAGGTTAACGCTAAATTAGCAATGCCTGTGTTCAGTGATTGTAACGTAATAAACAATACAGGTAACTAACAGTTTGGTAACTTTTTTGTAAGTTAACCCAATTTTTTAGTTTTAAGATAGATTTTTTACATAAAAAAAGCGCCAAAGGCGCTTTTTTATGAAAGTTTGTATGTTATATCGATCAGTTACTGCTGTTGGCCAGCGTCTAAGTTACCGGCATAAATTGCGGCAATATCGATACTGTCGAAGGTATACATTTTAGGGCAGTATTCACAGCCCATTTCAATCTTACCTTCTTCTGCAAGAATTTCTTCAACTTCACTCTGGTCAATTGTTGTAAGTGCTTTGGCGCTTCGCTCTCTTGAGCAAGTACATTTGAAGCTAACCTCTACAGGGTCAAATAGACGTACATCTTCTTGATGATAAAGGCGGTGCAAAATATCTTCGGCAGATAACGTGAACAACTCTTCTTGTTTAATGGTTTCAGTTAGTGCCAATAAGTGATTGAAGTCTTCATTTTCTTCAGTTTTAGTTGGCAACACTTGCAGTAGCATTCCCGCTGCTTGCTTACCATCAGCAAATAACGAAATATGTGTCGGCAATTGTTCTGACTGATTAAAGTACTCTTCTAAGCAGGCTGCTAAGTTTTCATGATCTAATGACACGATACCTTGGTATCGCTCACCTTCATCAGGAGTCAAAGTAATTACCATGACACCTTTGCCGAATAAATCAGTTAGTGATGCACCATCAGCAAACTCACCATTCCAGCGAGCTACACCGCGGAGTGCTTGTAAGTTGGTACCATTAATCACAGCAACAGAAACCGGTCCGTCACCTTGTAATTGCACACTGATATCACCAGTAAACTTGATGGTTGCAGTTAATAATGAAGTCGCAGCCATTAGCTGACCCATAATCAATTGCAGCGCCTTTGGGTATTCATGCGCTGAAAGAATTTCTTGATAGCTTTTATCAAGTTGAACCATTTCACCACGGACATCGGCATTATCGAATAAGTAGCGATGTAAAATATCTTTGCTCATGTTTAATCTCGTTTGTTGTGCCGTAAATATCGTTATAGATCTTTAAAGCGAATGAGTTGGCGACGTTGTTTTTTATCCGGCTTATTTTCTGGGGCGGGATTATTCAAAATATTCAAACGTCTAGCTTCTGCATTAAACGCTCTCTTGCTAATGCTTTCGGCTGTTTCTTCATATAGCGTTTGCGCTACAGCAGCTCCTTGTCGGTGTTCCGACAACTGAGCAATAATTATTTCCCTATCATCATGGCCTTGGCGTAAACGAATCTTGGCACCAATCTCAGCTTGTTTGCTAGATTTAGCCCGTTGACCGTTATAATGCACCTTTCCACCATTGATCATCTCTTTAGCTATTGAGCGTGTTTTATAAAAACGTGCCGCCCATAACCATTTATCGAGTCTAACTGTGACTGTTTTAGATGGAGTCTGGCTCATCTAACACCCCCAAAAGTGGTATGACTTCACACCGTTGACATTTTTAACATGTAAATTGGTGGAAAGAGCCTAATATCGTGGCGTTTCTCACAGCCTTTTTAGGCGCGCAAATGTAGCATATTTAGTGCAATTTCGCCAATCCATATGCTGCGGGCTTGTTGCAATAAGCTGGGTGAGTTAGCATGATGCAGTATTTCCTAAATTAACAGAATTAGAACAGCGACCTGCTAGAGGGTCAAAGCCGAATATGGATGTATTAGATAAAATTATAACTAAGGCAGCGGGAATCCCCCAAAAGCCATTAAGCACAGCTGTATTTTGGTTAGGATTAGTGATTGTGCTTTTACTAACTGCGCAGATTTCGTGGAAGTTAATGCCAGTAAATTCTCAGGCGGTTGCATGGCAACCTTCGCCAACTTCGGTAGCAAGTGCTAAGCGGGTAGAGCTAAGTAGTGTCCAGAAATTGTCGTTATTTGGTGAAAAAGACGCGAATGCTGAAGGTCGACCAAATAAACCAGCTCCAGTAGAACAAATTACCGATGCACCTAAAACCAACCTGTCGATTTTATTAACGGGTGTAGTGGCGTCGACTTCCGATACTAATGGTCTTGCTGTCATTGAATCCAAAGGCAATCAAGAAACTTATGGGTTAGGTGACAAAATTAAGGGCACTTCAGCATCACTTAAAGAAGTGTATGCCGACCGAATTATTATTACTAACGCTGGCCGCTATGAAACCCTGATGTTAGACGGGTTAAGCTATACCACTCAAAGTCAAGCAAACGAGTCTTTGCAACAGGCAAAGAAAGATCGCGCAGTACAGCGCGATGATCGTCGTCAGAATGCCCAAATTGCTCAAGAGTTAAGTGATTCTCGTGATGAGCTGCTTGCAGATCCGAGTAAACTCACCGACTACTTAGCCATCTCTCCAGTTCGCGGGCCAGAAGGTGTCAGCGGCTACCGCCTCAACCCAGGTAAAGATAGAACTTTATTTGCGGCTGCAGGTTTTAAAGCAAATGATTTAGCCAAATCCATTAACGGATATGATTTAACCGACATGGGACAATCATTAGAGGTTATGGCGCAATTACCAGAATTAACAGAAATCGGCGTCATGGTTGAACGTGATGGACAGTTAGTAGAAATAATTTTTAGTTTGCCAGAATAGTACCGGCAGTAGAGGATTGAAAATAATGAAGAGTTATGGAATTCGACGCAAGTTATTAGCAGGGATGGTTGCTGGTATAGCAATGCTTGCATCTCAAGCAGCTTGGTCGGAGCAATATGCTGCCAATTTTAAAGGCACCGATATTCAAGAATTCATCAATATTGTAGGTAAAAACCTCAATAAGACTATCATCGTGGATCCGACTGTACGCGGAAAAATCAATGTACGTAGTTACGATTTATTAGACGATGAGCAGTATTACCAATTCTTCCTCAATGTATTGCAAGTGTATGGCTACGCCGTTGTCGAAATGGAAAACCGTGTCATTAAAGTGATTAAGGATAAAGATGCAAAAACTGCTGCTATCCGTGTTGCTGATGATGGTAGCCCGGGCTTAGGCGATGAGATGGTTACACGTATTGTTGCCCTATATAACACTGAAGCTAAGCAGCTTGCGCCTCTATTGCGTCAGCTAAATGATAATGCTGGTGGCGGTAATGTTGTTAACTATGACCCGTCAAATGTATTGATGATTTCTGGCCGTGCAGCCGTTGTAAATAAATTAGTAGAAATTGTACGCCGAGTTGATAAACAAGGTGATACTGAAGTTCAGGTTGTTTCTCTTGAATACGCCTCAGCCGGTGAGATTGTTCGTATTATCGATACTCTATATCGCTCAACGGCTAACCAAGCGCAGATGCCTGGTCAAGCGCCTAAAGTGGTTGCTGATGAGCGTACTAACTCTGTGGTTGTGAGTGGCGATGAAAAAAGTCGTCAACGTGTGGTTGAATTAGTAAGACGTTTAGATGCTGAACAAGCATCTACAGGTAATACAAAAGTAAGGTATTTACGTTACGCAAAAGCGGAAGATTTAGTTGAAGTGCTCACCGGTTTTGCTGAGCAATTACAGTCAGATCAAGATTCAGGTCAAAGTAGCAGTAAACGCCGTAAAGAAATTAATATAATGGCGCATCTTGATACTAATGCCTTAGTGATTAGTGCTGAACCCGATCAAATGCGCACAATTGAAAGTGTGGTCAATCAGCTCGATATTCGTCGTGCACAAGTATTAGTCGAAGCGATTATTGTTGAAGTCGCCGAAGGTGATGACGTTGGCTTTGGTGTGCAATGGGCATCGGCTTCAGGTGGTGGTACCCAGTTTAATAACTTAGGCCCAACCATTGGTGAGATTGGCGCAGGTGTATGGGAAGCTCAAGGGCAAGAAGGGACAACTGTTTGTACCGAGAATGGTACTTGTACAGAAAACCCAGATACTGATGGTGATATCACGCTACTAGCTACAGCGCTAGGTAAAGTGAATGGTATGGCATGGGGTATTGCTGCTGGTGACTTCGGCGCATTGGTACAAGCAGTATCAAGCGATACTAAATCAAATGTACTTGCTACACCTTCTATCACAACGTTAGATAACCAAGAAGCTTCATTCATCGTAGGTGATGAAGTGCCAATTCTAACTGGTAGCCAAAACTCAAGTAATGGTAACAGCAACCCATTCCAAACGGTTGAACGTAAAGAAGTGGGCGTGAAGCTAAAAGTTGTTCCACAAGTTAACGAAGGTAACGCAGTTAAACTGACCATTGAACAAGAAACCTCTGGCATTAATGGTAAAACGGGCGTTGATGTAACCTTTGCTACACGTCGACTGACTACAACAGTAATGGCTGATTCAGGTCAAATTGTGGTGCTAGGTGGTTTGATTAGTGAAGAGACTCAAGAGTCGGTTCAGAAAGTTCCATTCCTAGGCGACTTACCAATTATTGGTCATTTATTTAAGTCATCTTCAAGTGGTGTGAAAAAGAAAAACCTAATGATTTTCATCAAGCCGACGATTATTCGCGATGGCATTACGATGGAAGGTATTGCAGGGCGTAAATATAACTACTTCCGTGCACTGCAAATAGAACAGCAAGAACGCGGCGTTAACCTAATGCCAGACAGTGAAGTACCTGTTCTTGAAGAGTGGGATCAAGATGCATATTTACCTGATGAAGTGAACGAAGTGCTTAATCGTTACAAAGAAGGTAAAAACTTAGAAACTAAGATGCGTGAAACAGATCCAGCACTAAGACACATTACTGAGAGTAAAGATAAAGATAAGCAACCAGCAGAAGACGTTGAAAAAGCGGCAGAAGCTGAACAAGAAGACGATGCCAATGAGTGAAGCAGAGATGACTGAGCAATTGGCACAAGTGTCCACTGATTTAGGTTTGGAAGCGGAAGAGCTCAATGATGAGGTTTTCCATTCCAACAGTCGTGAGCGCTTACCTTTTGCTTTTTCCCACCGTTTTAATTTGGCTCTGGCTAAAGAAACTGACGCGCTAAAATTGTATTACACCAGTGAAACGCCATTGGATGCGATGCTAGAAGTTCGTCGTTATGCTGGTGAAGAGTTGGTGCTGAGTAAGTTGCCTGTTGAAGAGTTTGAAGCAAAGCTAACGCAAACTTTCCAAGCCAATTCTTCAGAAGCACAGCAGTTGATGGAAGATATTGGCAACGAGATGGATTTATTCACTCTTGCTGAAGAACTACCGCAAACTGAAGACTTGTTAGAAGGCGATGATGATGCACCAATTATTAAATTAATTAATGCATTATTGTCTGAAGCGATTAAAGAAGAAGCCTCTGATATTCACATCGAGACTTATGAGAAGCAACTAATTGTTCGTTTCCGTATTGATGGTGTACTCAAAGAGGTTTTAAAACCGAATCGTAAACTGTCTTCATTACTTGTTTCACGTATCAAAGTGATGGCGCGTTTGGATATTGCTGAAAAACGTGTTCCTCAAGATGGCCGTATTTCATTACGTATTGCAGGTCGCGCAGTCGATGTGCGTGTATCAACCATGCCATCAAGTCATGGCGAACGTGTTGTGTTGCGTCTACTGGATAAGAATACCGGTAACCTCGATTTGAAATTGCTGGGTATGACCTTAGCTATCCGTGAACAGTTTGATGCCATTATCCGTAAGCCTCACGGTATTATCTTGGTAACAGGTCCTACAGGTTCTGGTAAAAGTACCACCTTGTATGCTGGCTTAACTGAGATTAACTCAAAAGACACTAACATTTTGACTGTAGAAGATCCTATTGAGTATGAACTTGAAGGTATCGGTCAAACGCAAGTGAACATGAAAGCCGATATGAGCTTTGCTCGTGGTTTACGCGCGATTCTACGTCAAGATCCTGATGTGGTCATGATTGGTGAAATCCGTGACTTAGAAACCGCACAAATTGCGGTTCAAGCCTCGTTAACAGGTCACTTGGTAATATCTACCTTGCATACCAACACCGCCTCAGGTGCTATTACACGTTTACAAGATATGGGTGTTGAGCCTTTCCTTGTTTCTTCAAGTTTATTAGGGGTTTTGGCGCAGCGTCTTATTCGTACTTTATGTAATGAGTGTAAGATCCCACATGAACCTGATGAACGTGAGCGTGAACTACTTGGTGTTACAGCCAATGATACGCGAGTAATTTACCGCGCTAATGGTTGTAAAGAATGTGGTAATAACGGCTATAGAGGCCGTACCGGTATTCATGAACTGTTAGTGGTTGATGATAATGTTCGTGAATTGATCCACGGTGGTCGTGGTGAACTCGCGATTGAAAAATACGTGCGTCAAACAATCCCAAGTATTCGTCATGATGGTATGAGTAAAGTACTTGATGGCGTTACAACCCTAGAAGAAGTACTGCGCGTGACACGCGAGGAATAATCAATGGCAGCGTTTGAATATAAAGCCCTTGATACCAATGGCAAACAGCAAAAAGGTGTCATAGAAGCAGACACTGCTCGTCACGCTCGCAGCCAACTACGCGAACAGCGCCTAATGCCACTTGAGCTGCAACCTGTTGCAGAAAAAGAAGCTAAAGCAAAAAGCGGTGGTTTAAAATTATTCCAACGCGGTATTTCGGTCGCAGAACTTGCGCTGATCACTCGCCAGATAGCGACACTTGTCGCAGCGGGCTTGCCGATTGAAGAGTCGTTAAAAGCTGTCGGTCAACAGTGTGAAAAGGACAGGCTTGCAAGCTTAGTGATGGCGGTACGTTCGCGTGTTGTTGAAGGTTACAGTTTCGCTGATTCACTCGCTGAATATCCCCATGTTTTTGACGATTTATATCGTGCAATGGTGGCATCGGGTGAAAAGTCTGGCCATTTAGAAGTGGTATTAAATCGTCTTGCTGACTACACCGAACGTCGTCAACAACTTAAGTCAAAGCTCACCCAAGCCATGATCTATCCAATCGTACTGACAGTGGTTGCGATTGGCGTTATTGCTGTTTTGCTTGCTGCCGTGGTACCAAAAGTTGTCGGCCAGTTTGAACATATGGGCCAAGAGTTACCCGGTACCACCCAGTTTTTGATTCTTGCGTCAGACTTTGTGCAGTCATATGGTTTAGTCGTGCTAGGTGTCTTGTTTGCCTCATTTGTGTTGTTTAAGCAAATGCTGAAAAAGCCTAACTTTAGAATGCTATTTGATACTTGGCTGTTAAAAGCACCAGTGATTGGTAAGGTAAGTAAAGGGATTAATACTGCTCGATTTGCACGAACTTTAAGTATCTTATCTGCCAGTTCGGTGCCGTTACTAGAAGGCATGCGCATCGCAAGTGAAGTACTACTCAATGTAAAGGTACGTGCAGCCGTTGATGATGCAACAGCAAGAGTACGTGAGGGTACGAGTTTGGGCGCGGCTCTCACAAATACTAAACTTTTCCCGCCAATGATGCTCTATATGATTGCATCAGGTGAAAAAAGTGGCCAGTTAGAACAAATGCTAGAACGTGCTGCTGATAACCAAGACAGTGAATTTGAGTCGAATGTGAATATTGCCTTAGGTGTGTTTGAGCCTATGCTGGTTGTGAGCATGGCATCAGTCGTACTGTTCATTGTAATGGCTATTTTACAACCTATTTTAGAATTGAATAACTTGATTAGCGGGTAACGCAACGAGTTGTAGATATTATTTTTTGTCACGCACTAAGTGGTGTGCACCGGAGGAAGTCGTCAATGCAAGTCAATCGTAAACAACGTGGTTTTACCCTATTAGAAGTCATGGTTGTTATCGTGATTCTAGGTATTTTAGCGTCAATGGTTGTACCTAACCTTATGGGAAACAAAGATAAAGCTGATTTACAGAAAGCGGTATCAGACATTGTTGCTTTAGAAAATGCGCTAGACATGTACCGCCTTGATAACAGTGTGTATCCAACAACTGATCAAGGTTTAGATGCATTAGTGCAAAAACCAACATCGTCTCCTGAGCCACGTAACTACCGTCCAGATGGTTACCTAAAACGTTTGCCTCAGGATCCTTGGCGCAATGATTACTACCTATTAAGCCCTGGTGAAAATGGCCGTATTGATATTTTCAGTGCGGGTCCTGATGGTCAAGTGGGTACTGAAGACGATATTGGTAACTGGAATCTTCAAAACTTCCAGTAATGGTCGTTTAGCTGAAACGCATCATGAACTTTAAACGCCAAGCTGGGTTCACCCTATTAGAAGTATTACTTGTGGCATTGCTGATGGGCTTAACTGCCGCAGCAGTCACAATGACTTCTGGTACATCGGGACCTGAGCAAGCGTTAACAAAGACGGCAAGAAAGTTCATTGCAACTACCGAATTGGTCATCGAAGAAACCATTCTTAGTGGTCAATTTTTAGGTATTGTCGTTGAAGAAGATGAGTACGAATTCGTCTACTACAAAGACGGTAAGTGGGAGCCACTAACTGGCGACCGACAACTTGCTCCGCAACAAATGGAACAAGACGTCAGTTTGAGCTTATTGCTCGATGGCTTGCCGTTAGTTCAAGAAGATGAAGACGATGAATCATGGTTCGATGAGCCATTGATTGATGAGTCAAAAGAAGACAAGAAGAAAAACCCTGAACCACAAATACTTTTGTTCCCAAGTGGCGAAATGACGACATTCGAACTGAGCTTTTTAACCGATGACCAAAACGGTAAAGAAGTTGAAGTATTGGTGGTTGGTGATGCCATGGGCCGTCTAGCAATAGGAAGCTTCGATGAAGATCAGTAAAGGCATGACCTTGCTTGAAGTCATCGTTGCATTAGCGGTGTTTTCAATAGCAGCCGTTGCAGTCACAAAAAGTATAGGCGACCAAATGGCTAATCTTCCTATATTGGAAGAGCGCACCTTAGCCCAGTGGGTTGCAAGTAATCAAATGGTTGAAGCGAGATTAATAGAGACATTCCCAGAACTTGGCACTAAAAATGGTCAGGTAGAGCTCGCGGGAAAAGATTGGTATTGGCGTCAGGAAGTGGTTAAAACCACCGACGACAATTTTAGAATGATTAGAGTCTTAGTCAGCGATGAAGATCGGTTTAACCGAACTGTTGCCCAAGTGAGTAGTTATGTTCACAACGCAGGCTGACCTAAATCAACGTAAACAAGCAGGTTTTACCTTGCTTGAAATGCTTATTTCAATTGCAATTTTTGCCATGATAGGTCTGGCTGCTAATGCTGTGCTGTCAACGGTAATGAAAAATGATGAAGCCACTAAAGAGTTCTCTGTAAGGTTAAAAGCTTTGCAACAGGGATTTGGTGTAATTGAGCGAGACCTTGGTCAAATCGTAGCAAGAACCCAACGCGGACTTGATGGAGAGCGAACCAGTTCAGTATTTCAAACTGGTGATAATATGCTGGATTCAGAAACCGAAGCATTGGTGTTTTTTCGCTTAGGTTGGCTTAATCCTGATGGAATGTTGCCCAGAGGCAGCCTACAGTCTGTGGCTTATATTGTTCAAGATGGCCGATTAGAGCGTTGGTATTATCCTTATCCTGAACCAGTAGTCGGTGCTGAACCATTAAAAAGTTTAATTATTGAAGATGTGATTGATATTAAATATTCCTTCTTTGTCGGTGATAAGTGGGAGCGTAAAGTGGATGCTTCTTCGTTACCACTAGGTATTGCGATGGAACTTGAGATTGAAGGCTTAGGGACTATTGAACGTCGTTTCTTATTACCAAAAGGCGGCAGTACTAACAGTAGCTCTGATGAAGACAATTCAGGTGGAAGTGGTGACAGCGGTAATACCGACGAAACAGATGAAGCTAAAGAAGATGGGTAATCACAAATGATGAAACATCAATTACCCGGGATTCGCAAGCAGCGCGGGGTGGCGTTGTTAGTGGTATTGCTTATTGTTGCTTTGGTCGTGATCATCGCGACTAATATTACTAGCCGTAATCAACTGTCGATGCGTCGAACATTGAACTTAGCCCAATATGATCAAGCTTATTGGTATGCGATGTCGGCAGAAGAGTTGTCGAAAAAGACCTTAAAACAAGATATGGAAGATAGCGACGGTACGGTGCATCTTCAACAATACTGGGCTCTTGCCGATGTTATTTTCCCTGCCGAGTATGGTGAAATCGGCGGTGAAATTATGGATATGCGTTCTTGTTTTAACATTAACGCTTTATCGGTGACATCATCAGAAGTAGAAAATGGGCAGCCCAAGTTAACGCTTGCCGCGAGCCAATATAAAGCTTTGCTAGTCGCTTTAGGTATGGATGATTTTGGCGCAGAAAGACTGACCCATACCTTAATTGACTATCTTGATGACGATACAACATCAATGCCTTATGGCGCCGAAGATGCTGAGTACGAATCACGCAATGTGCCGTATCGTACAGCCAATACATTGATGAATCATCGCAGTGAACTCAGAGCGGTGATGGGATACAACCAGCAAGTGTACATGACATTATTACCGTATATTTGTGCAATCCCTGGTGATAATCAGCAAGTGCTCAATGTGAATACCATTGAGGTTGAACAAGCTGCATTATTAGTTGGCATGTTAGACAATAAAATCAGCCAAAGTGATGCTGAAAGTTTAATTAACCAAAGGCCTGCAGATGGTTTCGAAACCGCTGCTGAGTTTTGGGAAAATAATACCCTTGCTAGCATAGCGACTGAAAGCAATATGAAATCGAGCATAGTCGTCGACAGTAATTTCTTTTTACTGAAAGCTGGAGCTAGAGTCGATAACGCAACCTTTAGAATGGACAGCGTATTACAGCGAAGCGGTACCAATTTCGAAGTACTGACTCGTCAATATGGCGGGCAACAATAATGAATAAGCGAAACAACCCGCTGCAATTAGCAATACAGCTGTTGCAGCTTGTGGAGAATAACAGTGTCTGAACGGCTTTTTATCCGATTAGGAAAAACATCAGAAAGCCCTTGTTCTTGGCTAGTGTGGTCAGAACAGGAGCAAGAAATTATTGCCTCAGGTGAGTTAAGTGATGCTGCAAGCTTAACCAGTTTAACTGAGCGTGCCGGCAACCGTCCGGTTGATGTTTTAGTTCCTGCATCTAGTATGACATTGACGCAAATTGAATTGCCTGAAAAGAATCAGCGCCAAGCATTAAAGGCTTTGCCATTTATGCTGGAAGAAACTATCGCATCTAATGTTGAAGATATGCATTTTGTCGTTGGCCCAAGAGAGGGAGAGCATCTTAATGTTGTTGCTGTAGCTCATGAGCAAATGCAAGATTGGATGTCATGGTTGATGGATGCTGGCATTAAGGTCAAACGTATTGTGCCAGACTGCTTAGCCTTGCCATTAGAGCAGTGCCGTTGGGCTGCCCTCGATATGGGTGATGAACTACTGCTAAGAACTGGCGAAGGAAGTGGCGTTAGCTTACCAAAAACATGGTTAGACTTTGCGTTGCCGCAATTGATGCCTGAAAAGCAACAAGATGAAGCGCCTTTAAATATTGCAGCCTACAGTGAAGACTTAGTCTTTATGGATGCTGAAGTCGAGCCTAAACCACTCGATTTACCTATGATGGTTTTAGCTAAAGGTATCTTACAAGCGCCAATTAACTTATTAAGTGGTGTGTATTTACCTAAGCGGGAATACAGTAAGCATTTAATGCTTTGGAAAAATGTCGCGATTATTGCTGCTGTCGCGATTGTGCTTTCTTTGGTTAATAAAGGGCTGACTATACATCAATTGGAAAATCAGACTGCTGAAGTTAAACAACAAAGTGAAGCTATCTTTAAGCGGGTTATTCCTAGCGTGAATCGTATCGTCAATATTCGAAGTCAAATGGACTCGCAACTGCGGAGTATGCAAGGTCAAGGCGGTGGAGCTGCATTTTTTGAAATGCTAGATGGCTTACGCGGTTCATTTGAACAAGTCCCAGATTTAAAACCTAACTCTTTGCGTTTTGATGCCAACCGTAACGAACTTCGTATGCAGGTGACTGCTAAGACTTATGATCAAGTCGATAAGTTTAAAGAGTTAGTTGAAGCACGTTATGACTTAGACATGGGTGCGATTAATAGCGGTGAAGATGAAGTGAACACTACCCTGACATTGAGAGGCAAATAAGATGGAAAATTTGCAGACCTGGTGGAAAGGCTTAGCCCTACGTGAGCAACAATTGGTTGCCAGTTGTGGTGTGTTTGTGATTATCGGTATTTTATATTGGGGCATTTGGAGTCCAATTTCTCAAGCCGCTGAAGATGCTGAGATGAGACACCAATCAGAATTACAAACGCTAAACTATGTAAAGCAAACGGCGAATAAAATTGCAGGTTTGAAACAGTCAGGCTCAAGACCTACATCGAGTGGTAGTTTGAGTTCTGTTGTGAATCAGTTAGCGGGTCAATATAAGTTAGAAATTACTCGTATGCAGCCACAAGGAGATAAAATTCAATTGTGGATGGATGATGTACCGTTTGACAGTTTATTAAATTATTTACACGAACTTGTAGAAGAGAAAGGCTTAACACTGGAAAGTGTCGATTTATCTGAGTCGGATATCGCAGGTTTCGTCAAAGTACGTCGTATTCAACTGTCTAAGTAAGCAGGTATTGTAGTGAGTTTGATTAAGAAAATTATCATTGGCGTATTTATCTACCTTATTTTCATGGTGGTTTATATTCCTGCAAATTGGGTAGTGGGCATTGCGCCATTACCAAATAACATCAAAATAAGTGGTGTTACGGGGACTTTGTGGCAAGGCAGTGCGGATCTTGTATCTATTGATCGCCGCCTGATTGAGCAAGTTAAATGGGATTTAAACCCGTGGGCGTTACTCATCGGTACCGCTAATGTCGATTTGCAAATAGGTAGCCGCGCGACTGCAGTTAGTGGCCAAGGTGATATTAGTTGGTCACTGTCAGGTATTTCGGCAGACAATTTACGTTTTGAAGCGCCTAATCAATTTTTATTAGGTAATGCTCGCTTACCATTCAGAACGAAAGTCGGTGGTGATGTGAGTTTGATAGTTGAGCGTCTTGAGCAAGGTGAACCTTGGTGTGAGCAACTCTCTGGCAAACTATTTTTAAATAGTATTGATGTAAAAAATCAGTTTGGTGAATATCCACTTGGCGATATTGCTTTAGGGCTAAGTTGTATTGATGGCATGGTGCAATTGAATACCGATGACTCAATGAACACGATGGGCATTGAAGGCACGGCATCTCTTGGCGAGAATAATCGTTTTTCAGTTAGTGCTAAAATTAAGCCAACACCAGAACAACCAGAAGATTTGACTCAAGCATTATCATTTTTGGGTAAACAAGATAGCCAAGGCTATTACCCAATTAATTATAATGGGGTGATCCCAGGGTTATAACTGAATCAGCTTAAGTTGTAATTTAATGAAAAGGGCATGTTGATAACATGCCCTTTTTTGATCTTAAGCGTTGAAAGTATGTCTTAGCTTCGGGGTTAACCACCCAATAAATCCTGATGTAGCATTTGATAATCGTGAATGGCTGGGAAGTCAAAAAAGTCCTTATGGGGCTTTCGGCTATCGGGGTTTGAAATACCCAACTGAAAACCAATCCCTGCCTTTTTTGAAGCCTCAAGAATATGCTCATTATCATCAACAAATAAGCAGCGGCTTGGATCTAAATTAAATTGTTTAATCGCCTGCTGCCAAAATAACGGGTGTTCTTTAGGGTAACCTGTTTCATGACTTGAGAAGGTGGCATCTAAGCCATGACCTAAATCGGTATGGGCGAGTTTTAACTCCAGGCTTTTAGGATGTGCGTTGGTCAATAAGATCCGCTGTTTACCTGCACGATGAAGTGCCTGTAAAAAAGGCATACTGTCTTGACGCATTTGAATCCGCTCAACAAGGGAGTAGTGCAGGGTTAAAATGTCTAATCCAAGTTGCTGTTGCCAATAGTCAATGCAATACCAATCTAGCGTCCCTTCCACTTTATGGTATGACTGCTCGACTAGTTGCTGTGCTTCAGCCACTGAAATCTGTCTTTGTTGACTAAGTTGCTGTGGCACTAAAGTTAACCAAAAATGGTTATCGAAGTGCAAATCAAGCAAAGTGCCATCCATATCGAGTAAAACCGTGTCTATCTTATGCCAAGGAAACATGAAAATTCCAGTTGTAGAATATAGCTAGGGTAGTAAGATTGTAACTTGTCTAACGAAATTCGTCATATATGAGGTCTTAATGACAACTCGGCACAAAAAGCCTGAAATATTACATCGTGAGATTGTTGCGAAAAGTCGCTTGTTTCAAGTTGAACAACTTCACCTTAAGTTTTCAAATGGTGTTGAACGTCAATACGAACGAATGAGTGGTGCCAGTCGTGGTGCGGTAATGATTGTTCCGGTGCATAAAGGCAAGTTGTTGTTAGCCAAAGAGTATGCGGCAGGCACAGATAATTACGAACTGGGTTTTCCTAAAGGCTTAATTGACCCTGGGGAAGAAGCCATTGAAGCGGCTAATCGTGAACTTCAAGAAGAAATCGGTTTTGCCAGTAATAAGCTGACTTTATTAAAAGAGCTGAGTCTAGCCCCGGGTTATTTTGCCAGTAAAATGCAGATCTTCATCGCAGAAGATTTGTATGAAAGCACGCTTGAAGGCGATGAACCTGAGCCAATAGAAGTTATCCCTTATCCGTTAGAACAATGGCAAACTTTACTCGATAATGATGATTTTTCGGAGTCGAGAAGTGTTAGTGCATTATTTCTTGCACAGCAGTTTTTAGCAAAATAGTCGTTATAAATTAAAATAAAAACAAAATATTAGCCTAAGTTAACTACAAAAAAGCCTTAATTTGGTCTAACTTGACAGTATTCAGCGTATTATTTGGCGATTGGAGTCGTTATGAAGCCAGAAGAAGTTATTGAACAAGTCATCACAATTGCCATTGAGGCAGGTCAAAAAATTCGTGACATTTATGTCAAAGGCGATTTTGATCGAGAAATTAAATCAGATAATACGCCGGTGACTTCTGCAGATCTGGCTGCCAATGAGATCATTTGTGCAGGCCTTGCTGCATTGACCCCTGATATTCCAATTCTGAGTGAAGAAGCTGCTGATATCCCTTTTTCTGAGCGTGCCGAATGGCAACGATATTGGCTAGTAGATCCGCTAGATGGCACTGGTGAATTTATTGCCGGTAGTGGTGACTTCTCTGTCATTATTGCATTGGTTGAACACAACCGACCTTTAATGGGGGTGGTATATGTGCCAATGACTAAAGTGTGTTACTACGCCATAGCAGGTTTAGGTGCATATAAGCGTGACAGTAAAAATGAAGTGCGTATTACCAGTAGACAGATTGAGAATATTGAAGAGTCCGGCTTGAAGTTGGCGGTAAGTCGTCGACAAGATCCTCAATCGGTACTGAAATTATTAAGTCATCCTAAGAGCTGTGAGTTAGTTGTTTTAGGTGGCGCGGCTTTGAAAAGCTGTTTAGTGGCAGAAGGAAGAGCTGATTGTTATGTTCGCCTTGGGCCGACAGGAGAATGGGATACTGGTGCTGCACAGATTATTTTAGAAGAAGCTGGAGGCTCACTGATGGATATTAACCTGCAGCCAATGAGCTATAACGAGCGAGAAACATTAGAAAACCCTAACTTTATTGTTGTAGGTAGTCCAAGTTTAGCCTGGGATGACATTCTTACTAATTAATTGATTAGCTGATTAATTCGCTAATAACACTAAGCCCTCTGTTGAGGGCTTTTTTGTATCTCCATTTTGGATATATTGAGTTACTGACGAAAAATAAACTTATTGTGAACATTGTTTTTTATTTTGTTTGTTGTTAGGTTAGACACACTTAAACATGCAATAGGGCAATCTGATGGCAAGAAGGAAAGAGCATACCCATGGTGAGATTCATGGTATGGCCATTAAATCAGTAATGGAATACTTACAAACCGCCAAGCTTGAAAGCTTAAGCCTTCGTAAGGTCGCGGCACAAATAGGTTATGCACCTAGCACCTTGATAAATATTTTTGGTAGCTATCAACAATTGTTGTTATCAGTATCAGAACAAGTACTGACGAATTTATATCACTATTTATCTGCTTCGGTGAATAATAGTCATTCAGCTAGTGAACTCACAATTAGCTCAATCGACAACGTTCAGCCTCAAAAGTTAATTGAGCTGATGGCGCATCAGTACTTTCAGTTTGCTCATGAGCATCCTGCATGTTTTAAACTTGTTTTTGAACTGTCTGCGCCTGAAGGAATAGAACTGTCATCAAATCATCAGCTTGCTATTGATAGGCTATTTAATTTAATTGCTGAGCAGTTAAAGCTGCTTTTTGTTTCAGCCAATCAAGCGGATATTATTTTGATGAGTAGAGTGTTGTGGGGCGGGATCCACGGTTTAACCTGTCTTGCTATAGATGGAAAATTATTTACTGAACAAGCAGCGTTACCCGCCATGCTCAGTAGTCATGTTCATGGATATTTATTAGGCATGGCACAAGAAAAGGATTCTTCATGTTGTTAACTAAGCGATTTTTACCTTATTTCGTCACTCAGTGCTTAGGGGCATTGAACGACAATATCTATAAAAATGTATTACTACTGCTAGTGACTTATAGCCAAGTCAGTGAACTACCGATTAGCGTGAACATGTTTGTAAACCTCGCAGCTGGAGTATTTATTCTGCCGTTCTTTTTGTTTTCAGCTCATGCAGGAATGGTTGCCGATAACATGGATAAAGCAATGCTGATCCGCAGGCTAAAATTACTTGAACTGATTATTATGTCCTGCGCAGCAGTCGCAATTTTATCCCAGAGCTACTTAGTGATGTTATTGCTGTTATTTATGATGGGTAGTCAGTCTGCTTATTTTGGCCCAGTAAAATATTCGTTATTACCGCAAACACTTAAAGAGAGTGAGCTAGTCACTGGTAATGCTTGGGTAGAAATGGGGACCTTTATCTCAATTTTAGTCGGCACATTATCTGCCGGATTGATCGTAGCAAGTGACCACAGTTTAGTTGGCGCTGCGACGATTGTAGTGACGTTGTCGGCAATTGGTTACCTGTCGAGTCGTGCGATACCTGCGTTGCCGCCTCAAGGAAAAATTGACAAGATTCGTTTCACTCCGTTTTCTGGTACGTGGCGCAGTATTGCTAAAGTTAGAAAAACACCGGGTATTTGGATGGCTATTCTAGCTATCAGCTGGTTTTGGTTTTTAGGTGCGACATACCTAACGCAGTTTCCTAACTTTGCCAAATTACACTTACATGCCGATGCTACTGTGGTGTCTTTATTATTAGCACTATTTTCTATTGGTATTGCGGTAGGTTCGTGGATTTGTGAGCGCGTGTCATATGGTCATGTTGAGTTAGGTGTTTTACCTTTCGGTGTTCTAGGTTTAACGGTATTTGGCGTCGATTTAATTTTTGCTATTCCACCTGCATCAGCAGATTTAAGTTTTGTTTATGGCTTCAGCAGTTTTATTAGCGATCCGCAGCATTTTCGAGTGATGGCCGACTTATTTATGGTTGGTCTCAGTGGTGGTTTATTCATTGTGCCGCTATACGCCTTTATTCAATCCCGCGCAGCAAAGGATGAATGTGCTCAAGCGATTGCAGCTAACAATATTATTAATGCTTTGTTTATGGTGGTGGCGGCAATTCTATCGATAATATTACTTGGGGTGCTTGAATGGAGTATCCCTGATTTGTTCTTGTTGTTGGCTGCAATGAATACCGTGGTAGCAGTGTATGTGTACTCGCAAGTACCTGAATTTGCGCAGCGCTTTATCAGTTACTTATTAAGTCACTTCATGTATCGGGTAAAGGTAAATGGCCGAGAGCGGATCCCCGCTCAAGGTGCTGGGGTGATTGTGTGTAATCATGTCAGTTATGTCGATGCATTGATTATTATGGGCGCTTCAACAAGACCAATTCGCTTTGTTATGGATAAGTCTATTAGTGAAATCCCTTTGCTTAAGTATTTGTTTCGTCATGCGGGCGTTATTCCTATTTGTTCGCCTAAGCAATGTGAGCAAACCTATGAGCAAGCTTTTGAGCAAATTCATCACGCACTGAACAATGATGAGCTTGTGTGTATTTTTCCTGAGGGCAGATTATCAGTCGATGGTGATATTGCTGAGTTTAGACCTGGGATTGAGCGTATATTAAAGCGTGACCCTGTTACTGTCATCCCTATGGCATTAAGTGGCCTGTGGGGGTCTTATTTTAGCCATAAGGGTGGGCACGCACTGACCACTCGTCCGAAACGTTTCTGGTCAAAAGTAGAAGTGAATATTGCTGAAGCTGTTGATGGTGTTGCACTAGGACGTCATGGCTTACATAAAAGTGTTAGTGAAATATTTGAGAAACAAGCGGCTGAGAATAGCCTTTAGGTTTATCTAGCGGTAATACTAGCTTTATTAAATAGCGCACTTACGTTGAGTGCGCTTTTTTATTTTGAACAGTTACTTGATAGCCATTCATTTATAGCCTGATGATCGCCAGTGAAAATAACCCGTTGTTGTTTTTTGCTAAGTTGGTATTGATACATTGGGTCGTAGTAATGACTAAGTAAGGCTGCTATCCAATCGAAGTGAGCAGATAAGTCGTTTCTATTAAACTGACTATTGATGGCTTGCTCAATTAATACCGTGAGCTCTGCATGTGTTTTACCGCCCAAACGCTTTTTAATACAGTTGATACTATTAAGTAAATATTCACTAAAGGCTTGTTTACCTTGCTCTGTTCCAAAGCGATGAATATAGGCTGTGGATTTATCGACGACATAGGCTTTGTGTAATCGAGTTAGTCGCTTATCAAAATCTTCTTCTAAAACGATTATTGGGCTACGCTGCATCGTTTGATAAAAATCTTGTGGAATAGCAGAGCGACCAATTAAATAACTTTCATCTTCTAATAACGTAAACTTGCTTGATAACTCTTGTTGCTTGAGTAACTGAACCGCTAAGTTGTTTTCAAAGTTAATTTGAGTCGGCTGAGGGTCAATATTCTTACCGAAACTAGAACCACGATGATTGGCCAAGCCTTCTAAGTCGATTGCCTCATTACGTTGTATTAATAGATCGGTTTTACCGCTGCCAGTTATACCACTGAGGATCAATAATGGCTGCTCAATCGTCGCAGCTTCAATGGTCTGAAGTAGATATTGGCGCATAGCTTTATATCCACCTTCAATGAAGGGAATATCGATACCTGCTTCTTTAATCCATTGCTGAGTCAGTTTAGAACGCAGCCCACCACGAAAACAATACAGATAAGCTTGTGGATGAAGTTGTATGTATTGCTGCCAAGCGTCTATACGTTGTTGCTTAGCTGTGCCATTAACTAGTTCATGACCTAAGTTGATGGCTGCAGTTTGCCCCTGCTGCTTATAGCAAGTGCCGACTTGTTTACGCTCCTCATCAGTCATTAACCCTATATTGGTTGATTGAGAAAATGCCCCTTTGTTAAATTCAATCGGTGCACGCACATCCAGTAAAGGCACATCATCTAGAAATAGGCGTCGGTAATCACTGCTTTTAATCAGATTGGTGGTCATTAGTTTAACGCCACCAATGGTAACGATAGGTTTTCACTTGTTGTTGATAACTGACCAATGCAAACTGGTTTTATATTTTGCTCATTTAGACAATCAACAAGTTGCTGTTCAGCACTTGGCGATACCGATATTAATAAGCCACCACTAGTTTGCGGGTCGCATAAAATGGCTTTTTGTTTATCTGTTAGCAGGCCTAAATGTTGTTTGTAGCTGTCAAAATTGCGCTGGGTTCCACCTGGAATGCAACCTAAGTTGAGATAGTGTTCTGCGCTATCCAATAATGGAATTTTATCAAACGATAATGTCGCTGCTAAGTTGGCTCCTTGGCAGACTTCGATTAAATGACCTGCTAACCCAAAACCTGTTACGTCAGTTAATGCATTAATGCCTTCAATGTTGGAAATGTTCTGGCCTATTTTATTAAGTTGGCACATAGCGTTGATGGCAATGTGGCTATCTTCATCCGCGAGCTTTTTCTGTTTTTGAGCAGTAGTTAATATTCCTATACCAATAGGCTTTGTGAGATAGAGTTTATCTCCAGCCTGCGCTTGATCATTTCGCTTAAGCTTAGCCAATGGTATTTGACCGGTTACTGCTAAACCAAAAATGGGTTCTGGTGCATCAATGCTGTGACCACCTGCTAGCATAATGCCTGCATCAGCACAGGCTTGTCGTCCACCTTCAATGACTTTTTGAGCCACTTCAGCAGACAAGATATTCACAGGCCAACCCAGGATCGCAATTGCCATAATAGGTGTACCACCCATGGCGTAGATGTCGCTTATAGCATTGGTTGCTGCAATCCGTCCAAAGGTAAAAGGATCATCAACAATCGGCATGAAAAAGTCAGTGGTGCTGATAATGCCGGTTTCAGAGTTTAATTGGTATACCGCTGCGTCATCACGGGATTGATTACCTACAAGTAAATTGGGATCGGTAAAGGCTGGAATATCACTGGCTAGAATGGTGCTGAGCACTTGAGGCGAAATCTTACAACCGCAGCCTGCGCCATGACTGTATTCGGTAAGTTTAATATCGGTTTCTGCCATGAAATGAATAACCTGTTTGGAAAGTCGATTATCCATCATAAACACAAACGGCTACCTTGCAAGGTAGCCGTTTCACATTAATCACAATCACTTGTTTTAATAAGCCGCTGTAATGTTATTCCAATTTTTCTTTTGAGCTAACAGGCGTGCTTTTAACTCTTCAACTTGTAAACTGAGTTGCTGATAGCTAAGTTGTTTGCGCTTAGCTTCAATCAAGCTCTTCTTTGCTTGATAGTACTCAACAAGATGTTGCTTCATTAGATCGTATTCAGCTTGAAAGTTAGCAATAATTTCATCACAGTTAGGCAAGTGAGCAACTTTGTCTTGAGCTCTTAATAACTGCATCTGTAATTTTGCACTTTCAATACGTTCTTGTGGTACAACGCGTAAATCTGATGCTAATCCTACCCAATGCATCGACTTTATTAGCCATTTGGTTGGGTCGTAATGCCACCATTTAATGCCATTACGGTAATCATTTTCAAAAATATGGTGGAAGTTATGATAGCCCTCGCCATAGGTTAATAAAGCAATCACACCATTATCACGGGCGGTATTTTTATTGGTGTATGGCTGGCTCCCCCAGATATGGGCAAGAGAGTTAATAAAGAAGGTGCAGTGATGCACAACAACAAGGCGAAGTAGTCCTGCCATCAGTACCATTGAAATGATATCATCGTTTAACCAGCCTAAAAACGCAGGTAAACCAATGTTCATCAATACCACTAATGCGAGATAGTGCTTATGCTGCCACATTACGATGGCATCTTTTTGCAAGTCGCGAACGTTGTTGTAATCATGGTAACGGCTGGCTTGATATTCACGTAACATCCAACCAATATGGCTGTACCAGAAGCCTTTTTTGGCTGAATAAGGGTCTTTGTCGTTATTGTCCACATGCTTGTGGTGAATACGATGATCGGATGACCAATGCAATGCACTATTTTGCAAGGCAAGTGCTCCACCAAGCGCAAATAAGAAACGCATAACAGGATGAGCTTTATATGCTTTATGTGACCATAGTCTATGGTAACCAGCGGTAATTGATAAACCACTGGCAAAAGCGAGCACTACAAAGGCTATCCATTCAATAGCCTCAAAACCATGGGTCATTCCACGCCAAGGAACAAGCGTGATAGCACCCAATAAGGTGAGTGCAAATAGAGATGTATTTAACCAAATAATCGGTGGTTTTTTCATTAAAATAATCCAAAAAACTTATTGGGCGTACAGTTGTACGCTAATTTAACTTACCCTCATTCCATGGTCAAGCTTTGAAGGGCTGTGTTTCTTGGTTAAAAACGGTATTATCTGTGCACTAACATTTACTAAATGGATTCTATACATGGGTGTAAGAGCATTACAGAAAGAAAAAACCCGTCGTGCATTGGTAGATGCCGCTTTTAATCAACTCAGTGCTGAGCGTAGTTTTTCAAGTTTAAGTTTACGTGAGGTAGCACGGGAAGCAGGGATTGCACCGACATCTTTTTATCGCCATTTTAAAGACATGAACGAATTAGGTCTTACTATGGTTGATGAAGGCGGGTTAACACTAAGACAAATGATGCGTAAAGGCCGTCAACGTGCTGAAGCTGGTGGTAGTGTTATTCGTATCTCTGTGGATACTTTTGTCGAAGTGCTGGAATCAAACCCAAACGTGTTTCGTATTCTATTACACGAGCGTTCAGGTACGTCAGCTGCTTTTCGCGCTGCAGTTGCTAGAGAAATTGAACACTTTATTTCCGAGCTGTCACATTATACTGAAGCCACTGCTGGTCGAACGCCTATGTTAGCAAGGGTTCAGGCAGAAGCTTTGGTGACCTTAGTGTTTAATGCTGGTGCATCGGCATTAGATATGAAACGTGCAGATAGAAAAGTGTTAGCCGACCATTTAGTGCTGCAATTACGTATGGTGGCTAAAGGTGCTGAAGCACTGCAACATAAAGTAGAAACCAAATAATTTATAGAATTTGTTTATTCTAGAAACATAAAAGGCGGTGTTGTGATATCACAACACCGCCTTTTTGATCTTAGGACTTTACTAGACTAGGTTCGAGCTCTTAGACTTTTGCTTTACGTTCAAGCAACACACCCGACTCCATATGGTGGGTATAAGGGAACTGATCAAATAAAGCGAAACGAGTAATTTCGTGAGTCTGGCTTAGTGTTGCTAAGTTGTCTTTTAACGTGTCAGGGTTACAAGAGATATATAGAATGCGATCGTAGTTTTGCATTAATGATAATGTATCATCATCAATACCTGCACGTGGTGGGTCAACAAAAATAGTATTACAGTCATAACTGTCTAAATCGATACCTTCCAAACGGCGGTAAGTTCTCTTTTTAGCCATTGCATCACTGAAGTCTTCAGCTGACATACGAATGATTTGCAGGTTTTCAATGTTGTTGATTGCAATATTGTACTGTGCAGCATCCACAGACGGTTTAGCCAGTTCAGTGGCGAGTACACGATCAAAGTTAGGTGCGAGAGCTATGGTGAAATTACCATTACCGCAGTACAGCTCTAGTAAGTCGCCAGTACTGTTTTTAGTGGCAGATATCGCCCATTCAAGCATTTTGACTGAAACTTTGGCGTTTGGCTGAGTAAAGCTGTTTTCTATTTGCTTATACTTAAGTTCGTTGCCATCTACAGTTAGCGTTTCAACCACGAAGTCTTTATCTAAGTCGATTTTTTGCTTACGCGCACGGCCGATAAAGTTAACGTTAAATTTTTCAGATAAACGTTGTTTCATTTGCTCAGCTTGTTCGCGCCACTCATCATTAAGTTGACGGTGGTAAAGCAGAGATACTAGAATTTCACCGCTAAGGGTTGATAAAAAATCAACTTGGAAAAGCTTAAAGCGCAAGTCATTATTTGGACGAAGCTCTTCCATTAAGGCTGTCATCACTTCATTAATAAGTTTGCCAGCAGGAAGATATTGTTCGCAACGCACTTTTTCATTCAGTGCTTTATCAAACATGTAATAGAATAAGTCATCACCGTCATGCCAAACTCGAAATTCTGCACGCATGCGGTAATTTGCAGGTTCCGAAGCAAAAACCTCTAAACTAGGCGGAGTAAACTCGGCAAAGGTCTGTTCAAGCTTGATACGCTTTTCTTCGAGTTGCGCATCATAGTTTTTAGGATCCATTGCAGCTAAATTCATTTTGTTCCACCATAGGCTGTAAATTAAGGGCGCAAATATTATACTACACACCGCTGATGTCCAGCGGATTGGCGTGTTCTTGGTTGATTAAAGCAAAATATCCTTGAATTCCTATTAATAAATACTCTTATCGGAGAATATCTTGGTCGGTCCTATACTCATTTTTGATTCAGGCATTGGTGGCTTATCTGTGTTTGAGCATATTCACAGTCGATTACCCAACCATGATATTTACTATTTGTTTGATAATGCCCGCCTCCCGTATGGCGATCTCGAAGAGCAAGAGTTGATTAGAGGCTGTGTTGCGTTAATCATAAATCAGGTAGAAAAAATTAAGGCTTCTGTAGTAGTAGTAGCGTGTAATAGTGCAAGTACATTAGTATTACCAGAACTAAGAAATCAATTATCTATTCCTGTTGTAGGTGTCGTACCTGCAATTAAGCCTGCAGCGCTAATATCAAAGACTCGACATATTGGTTTACTGGCAACACCTGGTACTGTTACAAGACAGTACACACAAGATTTGATCAAGTCTTTTGCTGGTGGCTGTGAAGTCACTTTGATAGGTTCATCGGAGTTGGTGTTAATCGCAGAAACTAAGGCAAAAAAACAAGATATCAATTTTGGTCAAATCGCAGAGATACTATCCCCTATTAATAACAGCAATATAGATACACTGGTATTGGGCTGCACTCACTTCCCGCTATTACAGCAAGAAATCAAGCGAGCATTAACTCATCCTGTGCAATTACTGGATTCTGGTGATGCAATTGCCACTAGAGTCATGTCACTGATAAAAGATAATGATATAGCGAAAGGGAAGTTGAAAGCAGGTTTTACAAAAGGGGTTGATGAAGGGCTTAAAATGACATTAGCTGACTACGGGTTTACACAGTTAGAGTGCATTACCGCAGCCAACTAATAGGGTCTTACTAACTTTCTTTATTTTGATCCGCTGGATCTGATTCTTGAGATTTGGCTTCACGTACTTTTAAGGTACGCTCTTGGAAGCTGTAATCATTCAATTTGTTCATCGCTTTCTTTGCACCAGCTTCTGACATTTCTACGAAACCGAAACCCTTACGACGACCTGTTTTTCTGTCACGAACTAAACGCACTGAATTTACTGGACCATACTCACCAAAAAGTGATTTTACTTCACCTTCGTGAACACGATACGGAAGGTTACCAACATATAAAGTCATTGTTGGGCCGACATAAGGTTCATTTGAACCTGCAGCAGATGAAGAAGGTGCGAAAGTGAAAATAAGACTAGCTAACATTACACCTGCAATAAAAGACACAACAAGTTGAACATTGTTAGAAAGAGCGTAAATGATGACTGCGCCAATTAGCGCCACAACTAAGGTAATAACAAATGACTTCTGCATAAGTTTATCTCTAATAAAAATGAAAAATGATAAATAACTGTTAAAAAGCATTGCTATGGTAATGAATTATTAGCGCTTTCACCATACTATGATGAAAAAATGAGCTCAAAACACAATAAAAACTCCGTAGCACTATATTAAAGTAGAATAAAATCGCTTCAAAAATACCCATAGCAGTCAAAAATAAAGCGATCTGAGCAAAAGATCTCCTGTCGATTCTATTTATTATAAAAAGCCCTTGCGGTGTTTCAGAATCTGCCTATAATGCGCATCCACTGACACGGCAAACCACGCAGTAGCATGGTGTACACGCTAAATCGGTTCACTGTAAAGTGACGCTGAAAAGAGTTTTTAAATTAGTTTAAAAATGACTTGACGCGAAACGGGAATTGCGTAAAATACGCATCCCTAGCCACTCGGGCTTACCGAGATGCGCTAACGCTCTTTAACAATTTATCAAGTAATCTGTGTGGACACTCACAGGTGTTGAGTTAATCGAAATTGTCACTTAGGTGGCAATCAAAATTATTATCAATGTAACGATGAGTGTTCATAGCAATATGTA
>NZ_BPEV01000020.1 GCF_019654955.1 Shewanella sp. KT0246
TTACTGCTTAGGTTAATAATATTGTTATTTAGGCAAACTATTTGTAACTTTATGAAGCAATTTCCGCTTTTTTATGTCAAATCTTGTTATTTTTCTACAGTTTTAAGTCTTTGATTCTTATTGTGATGATTTATTTAAGCGCGATAAATTGTAACTTGATCAAATTATGATGATTAAAGATAACTTTTGTTAAATTTTCATTTATACTGCCTGCCAAAGCGCATAACAGCTCACTCTGATATTTATTCAGCAATTTGAATTATTGTGTGTTTTGACTGAATTTAACTTTATTTCGCCGTATAAATTGCCTCATTCAGGAACATAAAATGTCTGATTTCCGCCAGCAAGCTCTCGATTATCATGAATTTCCAATTGCAGGTAAAACTGCAGTTAGCCTTACTAAACCTGCTCAAACGAGTCATGACTTGTCGCTGGCCTATAGTCCTGGTGTTGCTGAGCCTGTAAGAGAGATCGCGGCCAATCCAGATGATGCTTACCGTTATACTAATAAAGGTAATACGGTTGCGGTAATATCAAATGGTACTGCTATTTTAGGTTTGGGTAACTTAGGTCCGTTAGCATCAAAACCTGTGATGGAAGGTAAAGCGTTATTGTTTAAGCGTTTTGCTAATATCGATTCAACAGATATTGAAGTAAAGCACAGAACCACCGCTGATTTTATTAATACTGTTGAGTCAATCGCTGATACGTTTGGCGGTATTAACCTTGAAGACATCAAAGCGCCAGAGTGTTTTGAAATTGAGCGTGAACTGATCGCTCGTTGTAATGTGCCGGTATTTCATGATGATCAGCATGGTACTGCGATTGTAACAACGGCAGGCATGATCAACGCTTTAGAAATCCAAGGTAAGAAAATTGAAGATGCTGTCTTTGTTTGTCTTGGCGCAGGTGCAGCGGCTATTGCTTGTATGACTATGATGGTTAAGTGCGGCGCACAGCGTGAAAACGTATACATGCTAGATAGGCAAGGCGTTATTCATACCCGTCGTGAGGACATTAATGAATATAAAGCTTTGTTTGCAAACAATACTGATAAGCGCACATTACAAGATGTGATTAAAGATGCAGATGCATTCTTAGGTTTATCGGGTGCTGACTTATTAACAGCTGAAGATATTGCATTAATGGCGCCAAACCCAGTTATTTTTGCTTGTTCAAACCCAGATCCAGAAATTAAGCCTGAGCTTGCTCATGCAACCCGTAGTGATTTGATCATGGGCACAGGTCGCAGTGACTACCCTAACCAAGTCAACAACGTACTTTGTTTCCCGTTTATCTTTAGAGGTGCATTAGATGTACGTGCTTCTGAAATCAACGATGAAATGAAAATTGCAGCGGTTAATGCATTAGCTGCGATTGCAAAAGAGCCAGTTCCAGCTGAAGTATTAGCAGCGTACCCAGACGTTAAATCAATGAGTTTTGGCCCTGAATATGTACTGCCTAAACCAATGGACCCTCGTTTATTGAAAAATATCGCTAGTGCGGTATCTCAAGCGGCCATTGATTCTGGTGTTGCTGTACTTAAGGCTGTGCCGACAGAATATAAGCTATAAACGATTATTGAAGCTAAACAGCTGGATATTGTTGAAAAAAAGGGCATTAGCCCTTTTTTTGTATCTAAAATAAAAACAACGCAGATAGAGTTTGCGTTTTGTTGGTTGCTACTGAATAATCGAGTTCAGTTAAGTGGATGTTATCGCTAGCCAATCGTTTAAAAAATGATAAACCGCATTGTGTTTTAGCAGGACGCTGATAATGAAATTAACCAAAATTTTGACAAAAAAATTGACCAGTTTTTGGTTATTGTCGCTGACAGCGGTTGGCGCTATCTTTTTTATCGGCGCTTTAGTGAGTTTTGTGCAACTGACATACAAATTTCAGCAGCAAAAAGTCACTCAGTTAGAGTCCATGTTGGTGGAACATTATCAATCAGATAGCCATTGGGATTTGCACGCATGGTTGCCACCCATTTTGATTGCTTACAATGCTAATTCATTCAAACTTACTCAAGGTGACGAAATAGTATTTGAATATTATTCACCTACACCACAAAACAATCCCACCCTATATAAACACACCATAGATACTAAAACAGATATTGCAATTGAGCTTAAATTGCCGCAACCGTATTTATTGCATCAATTGGGCTGGTATGAATATTTGATCTTGTTGGTATCGCTCATCGCTATAGTGTTATTTGTTCGCTATGGCTTGAGGTGGTTTACCCATGAGCTTGATGGTATCGAACAAATTGCCCTGCGCAGTAAACTGGTACTTGAAGGCGAACATACAGAAGCATTGAACTCTCCCGGTTCCGGCAGGCCGCGATTGATTAATCGTGCGATGACAAGACTGTTAGAGCAATTACAAGATGCGCAAAAGGAACGTGGTCGTTTCGATCAGTTTATTCGTTCAAAAACCTTTTTAGATCCCAGCACTCGTATTGGTAATCGCATTTTCTTTGAAAACCGTCTTGAAGCGTTAACTCATCATCACAGCATGATTGCCCATGGCGCAGTTATGCTGATTAATTTTGATGATTTAGATCTACTACAACAGCAAGAGGGTGATGAAGTTATCAATGAGCAATTAAATGATCTAGTGCAAGCCATCACTAAGTTACTGCAACCCTATGAGGATGCAGTTTTTGCTCGTTACGATTTTAATCAATTCGCGATTGTTGTGCCGCAATCATCACTGGCTGAAGCAGATAGTTTAGCCAACAAATTGCTTAAACTAGGGATTAGCCAATTAAAGAATCAATCAGATACTCAAGATAACTATGTGCACCTTGGCGCAGCTTTTTACAAAGCGGGAGATATGCAGGAGCAAGTGCTCGAAGAAGTTGAAATGGCACTGAAAGCGGCTCAACTGCAGCGCACCAATAATTGGTTTATGTACGATAAAGGCGCGGTCGATAAAGAGATTGCCAAGGGCTCCGTTCGTTGGAGAAGCTTCTTAGAAAATACTCTCGTTAATCGTCGTTTTGTGGCGATCACAGAAAATGTTATCGACAGTGATGGGCATGCTTGCCACAAAGAAGCTTTTAGTCGAGCCATTGATAATCAAGGCAATGAAATCAGAGCGACTTTGTTTATTCCCATGGCAAACAAGTGTGGCTTAATGCCTCAAGTTGAAAGGCAACTGATTGAGACTGTGTTATTTGAGCTGATGGCGAATAATCAAGAAAGCTTTAGTATCAATTTAAGTTATGACTCACTGACTAGTCGCGCCTTTATGCGTTGGTTAAGAACCACTTTAATGGAACACCGTCCGCTGGCATCTCGGCTTATTTTTGAAGTCTCAGAAGATATTGTTGTTAAGCACCAACAAGCATTGGTCGAAAATTTGAATCTGCTTCGCAAAATAGGAGCTAGGTTATGTGTCGATCATGTTGGGTTGCAAGTTGTTGGCACTCATTACATACAAGAGTGTCATTTTGATTTGGTGAAATTACATCGTTCAATCATCCATCAAATCCATCTTAAATCTGAGAATCAGCTGTTTATTCGAAGTTTGATTGGCGGGCTATATCGAGCTGAAGTTCAGGTCTTTGCTGAAGGCGTGACGAGTTTTGAAGAGTGGCAAACCCTGAAAATTTTAGGGGTGAGCGCAGCTCAAGGTGATTTTTTCAATCAGTAGCGGCTCCATACCATTCTATCTCTAAATACAACGACGCTATTAACTTGGTACGAGTTTTGTATTCTTTTTCTAACACGTCAACTTTATACAATTTAATAACCAACTACGTTAGTAAATTGCAAATTTGTTATGGGTGTGAATCTTGAGAATAAATAAATAACATTCTATCTTAAGTGTATACACTTTTTTTGATGTTATTTTTCTATAAAATTAAGTGATTAGCGGTTAATATGTCATATGATGTTTTTTTGACATGCTTTTTGATGTTAACTGTTCCTTATGTTACATGTTTGTTGGGGCTGGCTGTTTTATCATAGGTTGTATTGTTAAGTGGTTGTCACCTGATTTTGTCATTTGTATCGTCTCATATGTATTGTTTCTTCGCTGAATATCAAGGCACAGGTTTTTGAATGAATAATGGTTTTTTAAGTAAGTTAGCATTCTGGCGCCAAACTCAAGCATCTAGTGAACTTGGGTTATATATCAGTGCAGATTCAATTTATGTATATCAAGGTGAAATACAAGACAGCAGTAAACAAGTTTCTGATTCTGCACTCCAAAGCCACATAAAGTCTGAGTTTTCTGGGGTAACTAAAAAAATTGCTTTTAACGGTGAGGATTGGCTAGAAGCATTTGCTGAGATAAAAGGTATTTTCGGCAATGCAAAACTACAAATTGTATTGGGTGAGTCATTTTATCAACTCATTGTTGCTGATAAACCTAATGTCGAAGCAAACGAGCTTAACCAAGCCTTGTTGTGGTCAGTGAAAGATTTAGCCACTGAACCTGTTACTAATATTCAATTGGATTACTTTGAATCGTCGCTGACCAATACTGGCAAAATCAATGTAGTGGTTGCCAATAAAATGCAGCTCTCTGCCTTGGCTCAAGCCTGTGAACAACAAGGCTTTACCATTGAAGGGATCAGTGTTGAAGAGTTAGCTATGCCGCTGTTATTCGATGATGCTGCAACGCACATGGTTGTTAGCCATGTGCCAGAACATGACTTACTTCTGACGGTAGTGAAACAAGGTGAATTGCTGATGCAACGTCGAGTGAGGGGGTTTGCTCAAATCGACAAAGCGACTGCTGCAGATATTCAATATGGAATAGCGGATAACTTGAGCTTAGAAATACAAAGATCAATGGATTATTTCGAAAGCCAATTGCGACAAGCACCCGTTGGCTCGATTGACTTATTTTTAGATGGTGAATCAGAAACATTAGTCCCGTTAGTTTCGCAAAATTTTAATCAAAAAGTCATTACCACAGAGCATGATTCAGTGACTGAACACCTAGCATTTATGGCTTTCAAACAATTAACTGGAGGTGAAGCATGATAAAAACCACAGTTAACCTCTTTAGCGCTGACTTATTACCTGCAAAGCTGCGTCTGTCATTTCAAACATTGATGTTGATGGTTGGAGGATTAGTATTAATCAGTATTTTGAGTTGGTCGATTGGCTATTGGCTGGTTTCTAGTCTTGAAGCGGATATGGCGAAAGTGTCGGCTGAAAAATCACAGTTAGATATTCAAAAACAACAGCTTGAACAACAAATCGCTAATCGCGCACCTGATCCTGAACTGGTTACAAGGGTAGAACTAGAGCAGCAACGTTTAGAGTTAAAGAAGCTGTTATCAACGGAATTAAACCAACGGGATAATGTGATTAGTCGCGGTTATTCAAATTTATTAACTGATTTAGCCAGCGTATCAGATGGCTCTGTTTGGCTTAGCCGAATTGCTGTTAACGAACAACGTTTTGAGTTTGAAGGTTTTGGCGCGAAACCGCAGAGCATTCCTAAATGGGTCGAAGCATTAAAGCACACTGACACATTAAAAGGTTATGCCTTTGCAACAATGACGATGGACCGTGGTGAATCGCAACCACTGGCTTTTAAACTATCGAGTGCTCCAGAAGTGGAGGCTAAGCAATGAAACAGTTTTGGCACCAGTTAGAATCCAAATTTAATGTTCTTAGCCAGCGAGAGCGAGTTTTAATTTGTGTGGCAGCACTAGTGGTTATTGGCATGGTGGTTTATCTGCCTGTTGAAAGTGTTTTCAAAGAGAGGCAGAAACTGTCAAGACAGTTGGTTCAAATTGAAACTGAAAATAATGTATCAAGCCAACAAATTGATCTTTATCAGCAGCGCTTAGCAATGGATCCTAATACGGACTACCGAAATCGTTTGACCCATATCGAGCAACAAACACAATTAATTGATGCTGACTTAGATGCGCAGATGGTGTCTATGGTGCCCGCCAGTTATATGCCGACAGTGTTGACTAATTTACTTGGTAATGTGCAAGGGGTTAAGTTGCTTTCTTTTGGCTCTATCGCCCCGACGCCACTCTTACAGGTGGGTGAAGAACATAAAATGAACCTATACAGCCACGGGATTAAATTGACCCTTGAAGGTAGCTACTTTTCCATTCTTAAATTTGTTGAGTCAATAGAAGCGATGCCAGATAAATTATACTGGAAACGGCTTAATTATCATGTTGATAAACACCCTAATGCGACGGTTGAATTAGAGCTTTATACCTTGAGTATTAATAAGGAGTTTATCAGTGTTGCAGAATAAACCGATTTTTATACTCATATCATTGAGCTTGCTAGGGGCGAGCTTCTTAAGCCATAGCAAAGCATTAAGAGACCCAACTTTACCAGGTCAAGGCTATGTCACCGTGTCAGGGAACGCTGAACGAGCTGATTCATTAGTACTTAATAGTATTGTAAACAGCGCTAAGCCACATGCTGTCATTAATAACAAAATCTTATTCGTTGGCGATCGTATTGATGGGATAAGAATTGAATATATCGGAAAAAGCTACGTTAATTTGTCAGATGGACGAAAACTTAAGTTATTTCAATCGATAACAGAGCGATAGGACAAGAATAATAATGAATTTAATAAAATATATGACCCCTCTGCTATCTCTTTGTTTGCTTGGTTGTCAAACCACAGATAGACCAGATCCTACGACATCAAAAGCTGAATTGACTCAGTCTTTAGCTGAAGCACAAACTGCTCAAACTGTGGTACCGCCGCCAGCGCAAATGCCTGAAGAAGTGCTGCGTGAGTTAAACGGGTCAAGTTTATTAGGCAGTGCAAGTCCTGTTCTACCAAAAGAGCGCCGCTTTGATGTGTCAGCAAATGATGTCGAAGCAAAAGTGTTTTTTCCAAGTTTAGTCCAAGGTACACCGTTAAGTGTGGCAGTACATCCGGATGTAACGGGCACAATCTCAATCTCTTTGAATGGGGTAACGCTTTCGGAAGTGATTAAAGTTGTAGAAGATATCTATGGTTACGAAGTGAGCCGAGAAGGGCGTATTTTACGTATTTTCCCATCGGGCATGCGCACCGAAACTTATCCGCTGAATTATCTCTATATGGAGCGCGAAGGCTTGTCGCTTACTTCTGTCAGTTCCGGTCGTATTTCTGATGGTAACGATAACTCCAATTCGAATTCAAATAACAACTCTTCGAGTAATAGCAGCTCTAATAGCAATAATAATTCCAGTAACAGCAATAATAGCGATAACACCGATAATACTAATGGCACATTTATCCGCTCAACAACCAAAACCAATTTTTGGGGTGAGTTAGAAAAAACCTTAGTGTCCATTATTGGTAATACTGGCGGAGGTCGTCAGGTGGTTATTACACCACAAGCTGGTTTGGTAACAGTGCGTGCTTATCCTGATGAGTTACGCCAAGTCAGTACCTTTTTGACTAAAGCGGAAACTCATTTACAACGCCAAGTTATTTTAGAAGCTAAGATTCTTGAAGTGACACTTTCTGACGGTTATCAGCAAGGTATTCAGTGGGATAATGTGTTAGGTCATGCAGGTAGCACAGACATTAACTTTGGAACATCTCCAGGTTCAGGGTTAAGTGATCCAATTACAAATGTGATTGGTGGGGTGACTTCAATCAGCTTAACAGGTACCGACTTTAGTACCATGATTAGCTTATTGGATACTCAAGGCGACGTAGACGTGCTTTCTAGCCCGCGTGTTACAGCATCAAATAACCAAAAAGCAGTGATTAAAGTGGGTAATGATGAGTACTTTGTTACTGATGTGTCTTCGACAACTGTTGCAGGTACAACGCCAGTAACAACCCCACAAGTGGAACTAACGCCATTTTTCTCTGGTATTGCATTGGATGTGACGCCTCAAATTGATGCAGAAGGTAATGTGTTATTGCACGTGCATCCGTCAGTTATTGATGTTTCAGAGCAAGTTAAAGAAATTAAAGTGAGTGGTTCTAGCCTTGAATTACCATTAGCGCAGAGTGAGATCCGCGAATCAGATACTGTCATTAAAGCGTCTTCAGGCGACGTCGTTGTGATTGGTGGTTTGATGAAGAGTGAGAACATTGAAGCAATCTCGAAAGTCCCGTTACTGGGTGATATTCCTTTCTTAGGTGAGGCCTTTACTAATCGCAGCAAATCGACAGTTAAGACTGAGCTTATCATTATGCTAAAACCTACTGTAGTAGGCGCTGATACTTGGACTAATGAACTGCAACGTTCTAAAGACTTATTAGATCGTTGGTACCCTGAGCAGGAGTAACGGTTTACACCGTTAATTAATGCCATGTATCAGCAACATTTTGGGCTAGAGCAATTACCCTTTACGTTAACCCCAAATACGAAATTCTTTTTTGGGTTAACCCCTCATGTTGAGGCGCTTCAGGTATTGCAAACTGCCATCGAAAATGGCGAAGGCTTCATTAAGGTTACTGGTGAAGTAGGAACTGGCAAGACACTTATTTGTCGTAAATTGTTAAATGAATTACCTGATAATTACCAATGTGCTTATGTTCCCAACCCGTATCTTACCCCAGAAGAATTACGTTGGGCTTTAGCTACAGAGTTAGGTCTAGCATTAGAAGATAAACTTAATCAGCAACAGCTGACAGTTCTGATTCAGAACCGTTTATTGGAACTCAATACTCAAGGGTTAAAAGTCATTCTAGTGCTGGATGAGGCGCAAGCTTTACCGAACGAGAGCTTAGAAACATTAAGACTATTTACTAATTTAGAAACTGAAAGTACTAAATTAATTCAAGTTGTGTTATTTGGTCAGCCGGAACTTGATAACCGACTACAAGATAGAAAATTAAGACAATTAAAGCAGCGGATAACTTTTAGCTACAGTTTACGTCCTTTATTGTGGGATGAAATTCAAGCCTATATTGATTATCGCTTGGGTATTGCTGGTTATCAAGGTGAGTCCTTATTTAGTGATAAAGACATTCAGTTAGTATCAAAAGCGGCTAGAGGTATACCTCGTTTGGTTAATGTTATTGCCAATAAAGCCCTTTTATTATGTTTTGCTGAAGGTGGTAAGAAAGTACTTACGAAACATTGTAAAGCGGCCATCGTCGATACTGAAGATGCCGACCAAATACACATTAAAGATCAAAACATAGGATGGTTAACCGTTTTATTTATCATCGGCGCTTCACTGGTAATGCTATTGGTTATCGATGTTGACTGGTTATTGAAGTTAAGAGAGTCAATATGAGCGTGATTAATAAAGTATTAAAAGACCTTGATAAGCAGAAGAGTGCGACGACGCAAGATAGCGGCTCAGCTTCAAAAGCTAATACTGATTCATCTGCTGAAACTGGGTTTGTTAAGCCTGAAGTGCAGTTTATCAGCCAAGTGCAGTCGGATTCATCAGATGAGCACTCTCGTAAAGGTATTTATATCTCGATAGCTATGCTTATCGCGGTTGCTGTTTTTGCTGTGATGTTTTATCGCCAAGGTTTACAGCTTAAGAAGCTACAACCTTTAGCGGAAACTAAGCAAGCTAAAGCCGTCAACGTTAAACCTATTGACTCTAATGTTGTTCAAACGAGTAATACTGATTTGAGTCTAGATAACAATGCAGAATCTTTGCAGCTTGAAGTTAATGCAGACAGTCCTGAAGCTGTGACGTTTAGTGATTCAGCTAGTAATTCAAATAATCGTTTAGAAAGTGAATCTATTAGCGATGTAACGAGTCCTGAGGCGAGCAACATAGCCCTAACTGATAAGCCATTAAGTGAACAAAATGAACTGACTCAGGTATCCGAGATTAAAGGAACGGAGTTAACTGCAGCAGAGCCAAAAGCTCAATCACAGCCACGATTCCTTAAAGTTGACTCAAAAATGGCTGCAATCACTGAATCTACTGCATTGAAACCTTCAACGGCAAGTAATGATTCTTCTACGGTGCAAGTTAGGTTTTCGCAAAATACTCGTACATCAACGATTGTGGATGACGTGAAGTCGGAAGTGAAAACTGAATCGCAAAACAGTGTAATAAAGAGTTCTGAGTCAGGCGCCATTAAAAGCACAAAAGGTGCTATGGCAGTGAAAGAAGTGGTTTTGACTGATGCAGAACTTGCTCAAAAGAAATTTGAAATTGCTGAGGTTGCTGAGCAACAACAAAAAATTGATAAAGCAGTGAAATATTACTATGAAGCATTAATGCTCGATCCTGCAATGCACAAAGCGCGAAAGCAATTAGCTTCTTTATATTATGCTTTGAACAATTTAGGTCGAGCTGAGCAAATATTAGCCCAAGGAGTGGCTCAATTTCCTGAAGAAGTTGAATTAGCCATTTTAAAAGCCAAAGTTGAGAATGCATCATTTAGTCCGATTAAAGCCCTGACGACTCTTGATGGAGTTAGTGATAGCAGCGATTGGGCAAGAGATAAATGGATTTTACAAAGTGATATTGCGCAAAAGAATGGTCGCTTTGAACTTGCGGAATCAGCCTATCGTTCGCTAATCACCGTAGAGCCTTCGCAAGCGCGTTGGTGGATGGGCTTAGCTTATGCACTAGATTCACAACAGCAATATCCACAAGCTGCAGATGCGTATCGTAAAGCTTTGTCTTATCGGGGATTATCAACTGGCGCTATGACTTATATAGAACAACGATTGATTCAACTTGGAGGTAGCCAATGAAACCAAAATTGAAAATGCGTTTAGGCGATCTTCTCGTTCAAGAACTCATTATTACTGACGACCAATTAACCCAAGCATTATCTGAACAGCGAAACTCAGGTAAAAAACTGGGACGTACATTAATTGATTTACATTGCATTACTGAAGATCAGTTACTTAAGTTTTTATCCCAGCAGCTTAATTTACCTTACTTAGATATTAGTCGCCTGTCGATCCCATCAGAAGTGGTTAATTTAATCCCTGAGGTTCAGGCTAGGCGTTATCGCGCCCTTGTCGTAGAGGCTACTGCTGATACTGTTACTTTAGCAATGAGTGACCCTGCTGACTTGCAGGCCATCGATAATTTAGAAGTCTTTATTGCACCTAAAAAAATCACCATTGCGGTAACACCAGAGCAGCAGTTATTAGATGCGTTCGATAATTTGTATCGCCGTACTGGTGAAATAGCCAAAATTGCTGGGGAGTTAGAAGAAGAATACGCAGCTGATGATATGTTTGATTTGGCGAGTATTACTGACAGTGATAGCGATAATGAAACAACTGTTGTTAAGTTACTGCAATCTATTTTTGAAGATGCAGTGCAAATGCGGGCATCGGATATTCACATTGAACCGGGTGAAAAAGTATTAAGGATACGTCAGCGTATTGATGGCCAGTTGCATGAAAATACTCTTGATGAAGTGAACATTGCCTCGGCGTTAGTATTACGTTTAAAGCTGATGGCAGGACTGGATATTTCTGAAAAGCGTATGCCTCAAGATGGCCGTTTCCATATTGAAATTAAAGGTCATAAGATTGATATCCGTATGTCGACCATGCCAATTTATCATGGTGAGTCTGTGGTAATGCGTTTGCTGGATCAGTCAGCGGGTTTGTTAACGCTGAATGAAACCGGTATGCCAGATCATATTTTACAAAGGATCCGTAAGCAGATCAGGCGACCACATGGAATGCTATTAGTCACAGGGCCAACTGGTAGCGGTAAAACCACAACCTTATACGGCATTTTAAGTGAGCTTAATAAACCAGACACTAAAATTATCACCGTTGAAGATCCGGTTGAATATCAATTACCTCGTATTAACCAAGTACAAGTTAACCATAAGATTGGCTTGAATTTCTCTAATGTACTGAGAACGACATTACGACAAGATCCCGATATCATCATGGTTGGTGAGATGCGTGACCAAGAGACCGTTGAAATCGGTCTTCGAGGCGCACTAACTGGTCACTTTGTATTATCAACTCTACATACCAACGATGCCATTACCAGTGCGTTGCGTTTACTTGATATGGGCGCAGCAAGTTACCTTGTCGCGAGTGCACTGCGGGTTATTATTGCTCAGCGACTCGTGCGCCGGGTATGCCCAAATTGCATGACGAATCATCAACCTACTTCATCGGAACTCGCTTGGATTAATTCTATCGCTAAAAAAGATTTTGCCGCTGCAACTTATAAAATAGGTACAGGTTGTCAAAGTTGTAATGGTTCGGGGTATCGTGGTCGTATTGGTATTTTTGAAATCTTAGAGCTGGACGATGCCATGGTTGATGCTATGCGAACCGGCAACCCGCAAGATTTTGCTCATGCTGCTCAGCAAAGCCCCACATTTGTTCCCTTAGCTGATTCAGCCTTTGAGTATTTATATAACGGTATGACTACGATTGAGGAAGTGGCTAAATTAGTTGAAGATGTGAGTGAGCTGCCTAGTGCTGAAGTTATGTCTACTGATATAGCGACAGGGGGGTAATTATGCCGACTTACCAGTATCGAGGTCGAAATAATCAAGGCGCTGCGGTTGAAGCGTTTATTGAATCTGCCAATGAAAGCAGTGCTGCTGATGCATTGATGTCTCGCGGTATTATTCCTCTCGAACTGCGTGAAGTGAAGCAATCGCAACCTTTTAATTTGGGCAGTATTTTCGCAAGCAAAGTATCGCTAGAAGAGTTACAAATTTTCACTCGGCAAATGTATTCGTTAACACGCTCAGGCATTCCGATTTTAAGAGCCATTGCTGGGCTGGCTGAAACGACGCATTCTCAACGAATGAAAGATGCTTTGAATGATATTTCGGAGCAATTAACTTCAGGTCGACCGCTTTCTTCAGCTATGAATCAACATCAAGATGTATTTGATTCTTTGTTTATTTCAATGATTCATGTGGGAGAAAACACCGGTAAATTAGAAGATGCTTTTATTCAGTTGTCTGGCTATATAGAACGTGAGCAAGAAACTCGTCGCCGTATTAAGTCTGCGATGCGCTATCCCATTTTCGTTCTAATTGCGATTACTATTGCGATGGTGATATTGAATATCATGGTCATCCCCAAATTCGCTGATATGTTTTCCCGCTTTGGCGCTGACTTGCCATGGGCAACAAAAATATTGATGGCGACTTCTAGCTTATTTGTGAATTATTGGCATGTGATGTTGGTATCGCTGGTTGCTGCAATTGTTGGCGTACGTTATTGGCATCACACCGAAAAAGGTGAGCGGCAATGGGATAAGTGGAAGCTACATATACCAGCTGTAGGTTCTATTATCGAACGTTCAACATTGTCACGCTATTGCCGCAGCTTTTCTATGATGCTTGGCGCTGGAGTCCCCATGACTCAAGCATTAAGTTTGGTTGCTGACGCTGTTGATAATAGTTACATGCATGATCGTATTGTCGCAATGAGGCGGGGAATTGAATCGGGAGAGTCGATGCTTAGGGTATCGAATCAAAGTGCTTTGTTCACGCCATTAGTGTTGCAAATGGTCGCAGTTGGTGAAGAAACAGGCCAAATCGATCAATTACTCAATGACGCAGCAGACTTTTATGAAGGTGAAGTTGATTACGATTTAAAAAACTTAACCGCTAAGTTAGAGCCTATTTTAATTGGCTTTGTCGCTTGTATTGTTCTCATCTTAGCATTGGGTATTTATTTACCTATGTGGGACATGCTCAATGTTGTTAAAGGCTAAGGGACTCCGATTGAAGAGGTTAATCATGTTCTTGCCCAAGCAGCATATAGCAATGACTAGTGATGAGTTGATTGCATAATGCGAAAGCAACAGAAATCAGAAAGCGATCTACTCAAGACCTATGCACGTATAATTACTTTGATACTCGTATCAGTGGTCATGGCGATAATTGGGACTAAGCACTTTTCAAGTGTTGATAATATCGGCACCAAAAGTTTAGAACTAGAGCACAGTAGATTGTTGTATGTGTTAGCTATGGTAAAAAGTCAGTGGCTTAGTCAAGGTAGGCCTGATTCGCTCAAGTTAAGCTGGGCAGATACAGGGCGCGGGGCAGCAAGTAAACAACTTGAAGCTGATAATATCAACGCCAGTAAAAGTATCGTCCAAATGTCAGATGAAGGTTGGCCGTTGTTAAAAAGGGACTCGGTCGAAGGTTGTAAAGAGTTATGGCATCAGCTGATGGCAAGTGATTTGCATGACATAAAAGCTGAGGTGATATATCAAAATGAGACAAAAATTTGTCGTTTTGCAACTGAGCAAAGTGGCAGCATTAGTTATCAAACATCAACAGGTAGAGTGATATTTTTTGATAACAATAGCTAATATTTAATCAATACAAATGTTTAAATGTTTAAATGGTGCTAAAATTTATTTACACGATAGCTTTGGTTGAGTAACAATGGCCTTACAGCTGCAATTAAAGTCGGACAAGTGTAAGTCGCAATATAGGTAATTTATTATGAAATTAAAACAACAGGGCTTTTCGTTAATCGAATTAGTGATTGTTATCGTTATTCTTGGCTTATTAGCTGCGACAGCAATACCACGCTTTTTGAATGTCACTGAAGATGCACAAAATGCCAGTGTTGATGGGGTTGCTGGTGGGCTTGCTACTGCTGTAGGGTTTGTTCGAGCACAATGGGAAGTCGATGGTCGTCGTAACACTTCAGTTATTCTAGATGGTACTCAAGTGTCATTAGATACGCGTTTTGGCTTTCCTACTGGTAGTTCAAACAGTGATGCAACATCTATGACAAATCAATCGTGTCAGCAGGTTTTTGATAATGTACTGCAAAGCGCGCCAAGAAATGTATTGTTTAATGAAGATGCGAGAGATCAAAGATACACCGTCAGAATGTTAGAAGGCGTTGGTGGCGATACAACTGCCATTGACGGTACACAAGTGACAGGTATTGATTTGTGTGTTTATCATCAAGTGGCATCGTTAACATTAAATCAGAGCACAGGTGTTCCATCTCCATCTCCAGATTTATCAACAGCTGGTGCCAAGGGGGTGACTTACAACCCTGGCACAGGACAAGTGCTTAGTTTTAGTAACGACTAAACACGAGTAGAAGTAAAAACTGCAATATAGCAGTAGTAAGCGTTAAAGAATAACCACAAAATATGGAATATTGAGTGGGCATTTCACAAATGAACAGATGTACAACATTCACATATTTGATTTAAATAAAGGGTCTACATTATGCGTATCAAACAAAAGCAACAAGGTTTCACATTAATCGAGTTAGTTGTGGTCATCATTATTTTAGGTATTTTAGCGGTAACTGCAGCACCTAAATTTATTAACCTTCAAGGTGATGCATATGCATCAACACTTGATGGATTAAAGGCGTCACTTCAAGGTGCTAATACGCTTGTTTATTCTAAATCTGCTATTGCAGGGGAAGAAAAAGCAGATGATTCTACTGTGCAAATTGGAGCTACTGCTGCTGATACTGTAAAAATTGCTTACGGATATTTGCAAAATGATGCGACTTCTCTGGGAGATGCATTAGAGCTAGATACGACTAATGATTGGACTATCGTTGCGGGTGCCTCTTTAACTGATGCAACAGTATTGTATCAAACAAGTTCCCCTTATGATGATGGAACAGGATCAAATGCAGCAGCTGACTGCCACCTAGAGTATACTCCAGCAGATGCTATTGGAGAATTACCAACTTACGAAGTAAAAACAACTGATTGTTAATGCTATTCTCTAATTAAACCCGCTTTTTTGCGGGTTTTTTTATGCCTAAATATCAGTTATTAAAGCCTTTTGTGCCCTTGATAACACTCTGTGATTAACTGTTAGTGATAAAATTGTAAATATAAAGGGATAAACTCATGAGCAGCTTGCTCATGAGTTGAAGTTATTCAATATAGAACAAGGTTTTCAACATGCAAAAACAACAAGGTTTTACTTTAATCGAATTAGTGGTTGTTATTATTATTCTAGGTATTTTAGCGGTAACCGCTGCGCCTAAGTTTATTAACCTTCAAGGCGATGCTCGTGTATCGACATTACAAGGTGTAAAAGCTGCAATTCAAAGTGCCAATAGTTTAGTTTACTCAAAGTCGGCTCTTGCTGGTGTTGAAAAAGGTGATGCAGACGGTAAAGCAACTGTAGACATTGGAACAGGTACAGTTCTGAATGTAGTTTATGGTTATACCGCAGGCAGTGCTGCAGATGTTATTAATGCTGTTGATATGTCTACAGATGATTGGAGTATTACTGGAACTGGCGGTGTTGTGACTATTCAACAAGTAGGTGCGCCTGCAGGGTGTAATATTATTTATACTGAATCACAGTCAGAGGGAGCATTGCCAATATTCACTAGTGATGCTGAAGATGGTGATGGCAACTCTTTAACAATGCCAACAGCTTCTGAGTGCTAATTTATCTTAGTCTGTTTTAAAGGCCTGCTTGCAGGCCTTTTTTATTGCTTAGGGTTTAGAAAGATAGCTACAAAAATGTAACCTTAATTGATATATGCCTGATTGTATTTTTAATAAAGGATATCAAGACGTTTGTGTTATATTTTGCCATACTGTGTATAGGAAAATGTAACAAAAGGCGCTCATCATTCAGATGTTTCAAACTCGGCTTATACGGCATTGTTCAGGTTTTTCGTTAATTGAACTGGTAACTACGATTCTAATCGTAGGAATTATTGCTGTGTTTGTACTGCCTAAGCTGTTGCCTGAATCGAGTTATAGCGCTTACACCCTCAGAAATGAATTCATCAGTGAGCTTCGACAAGTTCAAATAAAAGCCTTAAATAATAGCGACCGCTGTTATCGGATTAGTGTTGTTTCTGATGGTTATCAGCTGACGACATATCGTCATAATGTTAGTAGTGCATTTACAGGTTGTATTGATAGTCAGCTAATTCGAACAGATCTAAAACAAACATTTAATGGCGGCGCTTATATTGAACTTGCAAGTAATTCCAGTACCAGCTTTAGCATGGACTTTGATAACTTAGGTCGTACTACTTTGAATTGTAGTGGTAATTGTTTTGTTGTAATAGCAGGGGAAACACTTAATATCGCTATGGAGTCTGAGGGGTATGTCCATGCTTTGTAGTTCTCAACTACCACAGTTTAAACTCAATAAATCAGCAATTAAAGCATCACAATTCGGTTTTACGTTAATCGAACTCGTTATCGGTATGCTGGTGTTAAGTATTGCGATTGTCATGCTCACCTCTATGTTACTTCCTCAAGCGGATCGTGCTGTAGAAACGTTATCTCGAGTTCGTTCTGCTGAGTTGGCTCACTCTGTAATGAATGAAATTTGGGGTAAACGCTTTGATGAAAACACTAATTCTAATGGTGGCATTCCAGCTTGTAATTCAACAGCGCCTAGTAACCCCGGAATAAATTGCTCAACGGTCTTAGGTCCAAATGGTGAAGGGCGAAACGACTTTAATGATGTTGATGATTATCATGGTCTTAATATCAACAGTAACATGCTTGATTCAACTCAAACCTATGTCGATGTGTATTTAGGTTATCAAATGCAGGTCGCCGTTGAATACCGAAACGGCCAAGCCGAAAAGTTAATCACTGTGGATGTTACTACACCTTCGGGTGAAGTTATCACTTACCAAGCGGTGAGGAGTAACTATTGATACAGCTTAAACACAGTTCGAGGCAAGTTGGATTTACCTTAGTTGAAATGGTAACCGTTATTCTAATACTGGGTATTTTAGTGGTTGGCGTAAGTAGCTTTGTTATTTTCGGCACCCGTATTTTTGTCGAATCCAGTTCAATTGATCAAGTACTTGGTCAAAGTCGATTTGCAGTGGAGCGCATGACCCGCGATATTCGTAACTCTGTGCCTAATAGTGTTCGAATTCGCACTGACAATAGTGGCAATTTTCAATGTATTGAATTACTTCCGATAGAAGCAAGCAGTAGTTATTTAACGCTACCAATTTATCCCAGTGCTTCAGCATTAACTGGCACAATTGTAGATAACAATATTAGCGTAGGTAATGGGTTATTTGCCATTGTGTACCCCTTAGCGAATGAAAGCATTACCGGTGTAAATGACGTTTACCAAGCTTCTCGAAATAAGCGTTTCGCGGTGCAATCGGCTTCTTCATCAGCAAATATCATTACACTCACTTTTGGCGGCTCTGTTCAGTTTGCAGAGCAGTCGCCTATTAAGAGGATATATTTCGCAGCACAGCCAGTGAGTTATTGCTTCGAGAGTATAGCTGGCTCAGCTGAAATTATTTTAAATCGCTATTCAAACTATGGCTATATTGTCAGTCAGCCAGTGCCATTAACTATGGGTAGTGGCGTATTAATGGCTGAAAATATTACTAATAATTTATTATTGGAACCTGCTATTAAAGTAACAGAGCAAAACTTGATGACGAATTCTATCGTACATCTGGAGCCTCGTTTTAGTGTGAATGGTGAAACATTCAAGTATCAGCATCAAGTGCAGGTGACCAATGTTCCTTAATCATCAGCCTTCTCAAAATACCCAAATGAAAGTTATGGGATTACATAAGCAACAAGGCAGCGCGCTTGTGATTGCAGTGTTTGTGTTAATTGTCATGTTTCTACTGGCTGGTACCTTGATTCGTATGCTCGAAGATGGAGATGAATCCGTCAATGTTGAAGTGTGGGGCGCAAGAGCGTTATTTAGTGCTAATAGTGCAGCGGATGCAGAATTAGCCAAGCTATTTCCGCTATCAGGTGCTGTGGGTGTATGCAGTGCCAATTCGACTTGGACACCGCCAAGTTCTGTCGGCTTTCATGGTTGCAGTGTTGCTGTAACGTGTAATGCGATAACTGTTGACGGAATAACTCAGTATCAAATCACCAGTAATGCCGTATGCGAGACCGGCGACTGTGCAGGTAATGCAGCGACAACTAGTTGTTTAAGAGTTAATCGCCAAGTGGAGGTAGAAGCTCGTGGGGATTAATTCAATACAGTCAACTATCAAACTAATAGCGTTAGGTTTGTTATTAATTACTCCATTCACTCATGTGAAAGCAGATTGGAGTAATACCTTCATTGAAGGCGTAAATAACATAAATGATCAAGGTAGTATCAACTTAAATACTTCTTTTATTTATAACGCGCCCACTAATGGACAATTACCTACTTTTAATTACGTGCAAGGGGGGAATGCATCGGCCAAGCTGTGTGTGCCTTCAAATAATAATGCTAAAGATTGTAAACCTGGAGATTTTAATGCTTCATTGCCTGTTGATAGACTAGATTTCTCTCAATGTGAATCTGATAGTACTGATGATTTTGGCCCTCCATCATGGGAAGAAAAAACCATTGAGATCCCTGAGGGTGAATATCAAAATATAATTGTTGACGGAGGCAGTGATAGGACTGTTCAGTTTACTTCGAATAATGCCGAGGGAATCTATAAAATAAAGGATTTGAGCGCTAACTCTGGAAATATTATTTTTGCTCCAGGTCAGTATTGGATTGAATCACTATTCATTAATAATGGCGTAAACGTAACGTTTCCTACAGATGGCACAGTGACTTTATTTATCAAGTCTGACTATACCCATTCTAATAAGTCATTTACTGCAGACCCTGAAAGGTTACTTATTTATACGTATGGTGATTTTACTTTAAATGGTGGAACTAGTTTAGGCGCATATGTCGTTGCTGAAGGAAATGCAACACTTGATGGATCTTCTGAACTAGTTGGTGCCGTGACGGCCAACAATATATATTTGGAAGGAAGTTCATCACTAACCTTCGACGGTCAATCCGATCAAATCTCAGTGACTCCAAACTGTGATATAGCAACACCACCAGATACTTTTCATATCCAATATGGTAAAGCGACTTCAGGCAGCGTGGTATTTGACACTGCATTCCCAGATGGGGTTACACCACTTGTTTTCTTAATGCCAACTATTGAGCAAACCAATACCAATAATGATGGACCTGCGTCAGTATTTTTAACGGGAACGCCAACAACAAATGGATTTAATTGGACACAGCAAGAGCCAGAATCACAAGGAAACCGTTATGTTCAGTCAGAAGACATGACAGAAGTGCACTGGATCGCTGTGACTGAAGGTACCCATGAACTACCTAATGGTACAGAGCTTATTGCAGGGACAGTTGAACTAGATAACGCATTAATTGGCTCGAATAGTCAGTATGTCAATGTTGCCCTGCCAAGTACGCAAAATGTAGTGCTCAATCAATTACAGACCCAAGTGAATGATTGCTGGTTTACCAGTCTTTCTCAGTTTAACAATGCAGGTATTGGTTTAGCTATGGATACCTCTGAAGTAAGGTCAAATAACACTAGGTGTCAGCCAGGTAATTTAAATAATAATGAGATCCAATCAGAAACAGTTGCTTATCTTAGTGTGGAGTCTGGCAGTGGTTCGATGGTGCTGAATAGCGAAAACCTTAATTTTCATTTTGGGGAAGCACAAACATTTACCAATGGTAATATTCAAAATTTGGCTTATCAATGTAATTATACTTCAGATCTTGAAGGGTTTACTAATCCGCCTATTTTTGTGGCTGGTAAAAATAGTCGACGTGGCGGCGATGGTGGTTGGTTAAGGCGTTGTCAATTGACGAACTCTATCGTAAGCATAGCTGTAGATGAAGATACCTATCGTGATAACGACCGAAGTCATATTTGGGAAAACTATAGTTTTATTGCACTTGAGAAAACGGAGCCGGTTTTAGAGTGTTTTAATGATGACTTTCAACGCAGTGATGTAGGTGATGATTGGGTGGTGTCAGAAAGCCGAGGTGGCTTTATACCTGCGATTGTCAATAATCGACTACGGATAACACAAGCCGCTGGAAATCAGGCGACATCGTCAACATATCAACGGCTATTCCCTGCAGCAGATAACCTAGTGGTAATTGAGTTTGATCATTACGCTTATGGTGGCAGTGGTGCTGACGGTATTGCCTTTGTGCTGTCAGATGCATCAATCACTCCTCAACCCGGTTCTTATGGTGGCCCGCTTGGATATGGTGCTCGTTCGAATGATGATGGCTTTGCTGGTGGCTGGTTAGGTTTTGGTATTGATGAATACGGTAACTTTTCCACTGAGGGAGGCCCTGGAGGACCAGGTAGAAGGCAGCAATCTGTAGCCGTTCGTGGTTCAGGTTCGGGCACTAGTGGTTATGATTATCTACGCGGCACTTGTAATAATGGTCAAGATAACCCTAATGGAGATTGTTTGACGCCTACGGTCGATAATAATGAAAATGCAAACCATCGTTACCGTATAACCGTTGATTCTCAAGTCGCTGGGCAATCAATGGTCAGTGTTGAACGTGACACTGGTTCAGGCTTTGTGACCTTGATTGCTCCTTTCGATGCAGCAGCCGAAGCTAACCAGTCAAATGTTCCGACAGATTTTTTACTTTCACTTACTGGCTCTACCGGTGGTGCGACGAACAATCATGAAATTGATAATGTTGAAATTTGTGCGCTTGACTCCAACCCAATTGGTGTTGTTATTGACCATTTTGAGTTCACCCATACTGGTGCAGCATTAACTTGTAACGCTGAGCCAATGACGTTAAAAGCTTGTGCCAATGCTGATTGTAGTCAAACAGTCCCAGATTTTGTGACTGCGACATTAAGCCCTGCCACAATTGCAGCTGGCGGTGGTTGGGTCGGCGGTAATGTGGTCAGCTTTAGCGGTGGTAGCACCAATTTAGAACTTAGAAATAATACTGCAGGATCGGTAACTGTCGATGTAACGGGCTCAACACCTGGAGCAAAACCATTCAGTACTACCTTATGTAGTGTTGCTGGAAACACGCCTACAGCGGCGCAGTGTACTTTTAACTTTGCTGACAGTGGTTTTATTTTTGATGTCCCTGATAAGTTAGCGAATAAACCCAGTGGTGTTATTTCCATTGCTGCAGTGGAAAAAGATAGTGAAACTCTCGAATGCGTTCCTCAATTTGCTGATGTCACTAAGAGTGTTGGTTTTTGGAGTGATTATGTCTCTCCAGATGAGAGTGCAGTGATATCGGGACAGAATGTATCTGTCACTGGTGCAGGGGCTGCTACCAATATCGGTACGACTCAAACAGCAAGAACACCGATTAATTTGGATTTTAACAGTAACGGTATCGCAGAAATTGAAGTGAATTATCCTGATGCTGGAGAAGTACAACTGAATGCACAATACGATGGTACAGGAGACGAAGCTGGGTTAGTGATGGTTGGCGCCGATCCTTTTGTTAGCTTTCCTGTTGGACTATGTGTAGAACCTATAGATGCTAATGCTAGCTGCTCGGCCGGCAATAGTACCTGTCCTGTTTATAAAAAAGCGGGCGAAGAATTTGAACTGATTGTTAAAGGCATGGCTTGGGAGTCGGATACTGATACTGATTATTGTGACAACCCTAGCACGCCAAACTATGCTCATGCTGGTATCACTTTAGGAAGTAACTTAGTTGCGCCTTCGGGCGGAGTAGAGGGAATGCTAGGGCTCTCGGCTTATGATCATGTCGCTGCCAGTGATAATGTTAATAACCTTACCCAGACCATCAGTGAAGTGGGTGTTTTTGAGTTTACCACGAAGGCCCCTTCGAGTTATTTAGGCTCCAGTTTTTACGATATTCCACTGGCTAGCTCAGGTAATATTGGTCGTTTTATTCCTGATAGATTCGTTATTAGTGGCGTTAGTGTTTTACCCGCTTGTGGCATTTTTAATTATATGGATCAGCCTTTTTCTATGGCGATGAATATTAGCGCTTTTAATATCGGTTCTGAAATCACTAAAAACTATCAAGATAGCTTTGCTTATGCCACGGCTTTATTGGTTGGGGAAAATGCCGATGACGGTGATGATAAGCGTAATCGAATGAGCGCATTACCTGTGTCTGCTGGTTCATGGTCTGCTGGTGTAGCCACTATCGATAGCAGCTATATGGCACGCTTAAGCCGTGCTGTTGCACCCAGCCAGGATGGACCCTTTGAAGATTTTGATATTGGGGTGATAGTTGTTGATAACGATGGTGATGCGCTTAATCCTCAGGGCTATAGCTTTGTAGCTGATCCTGATATGAATGCGGCTACAGCAGGTTCTTGTGGTTCTAATTGCGATGCGAAACAAATTTCAACCCAACGTTTTCGTCATGGGCGAGTGGTAATGGATAATACCTATGGTGCAGAGAATGATACCCTTCAAATGCCGACTCGATCTGAATATTGGAATGGTTCTGCTTGGGTGCTAAATATCGATGATAGTTGCTCTGTAGTGACGCCAGCACTTGTCAGTCAAGTGGATGATGTTGTCTTGGGGTACCAATTTGAGCCAGCATTAACGACTGGGCAAGTAATTGAGCGTACAGGGCAAACCGCTAGCTTTACAAATGGTGAATTTACCTTGTTGTGGAATGCGATTATTACAGGTTCTGCAGAGGATTATCGTGGTCAGGTTACTGCGCCATTAATTGTCCCTGATTGGCTGCAATGGTATTGGAACTGGGATAATATCTCGTCAACCACCTTATATGATCCTAGAGCGAGCGCTTATTTTGGGCGCTATCGCGGTCACGACCGAGTAATCTATTGGCGCGAGAAACGATGATCTAAGCAAAAGAATAGAATATTGTTTGAAGTTGGAATGATTCATTTATTTCAGAACGTCAAATTATGTTCATGCAGCAACTTTTTGACGGGTTTATTTAGTCAATCTATGTTGTTTTTTTATTCGATTTTTTGTTGTTTTTATGCGCTGATGATTTAAATGAGCAATTATGTAAAAAAATCGTCAAGATTAGCGATTGTTAACCCGTTCGGTCTTGTGGAAACTGAGCTGCGTTGATAAAGTTACCTGATTTTTCTTTCTTCTGACGTTACAGAATACAGGCTAGAACATGTTCAAAAAGCTGCGTGGAGTTTTTTCAAACGACCTATCGATAGATTTAGGTACGGCAAATACATTAATTTATGTTCGTGACGAAGGTATCGTGCTTAACGAACCATCAGTTGTAGCTATTCGTGGCGAACGTGGCAGCAGCGGGCAAAAATCAGTAGCTGCTGTGGGTACAGACGCCAAGCAAATGCTGGGTCGTACTCCTGGTAATATTCAAGCGATTCGCCCGATGAAAGACGGCGTTATTGCCGACTTCTATGTGACCGAAAAAATGCTACAACACTTCATTAAGCAAGTGCATAACAATAGCTTTTTCCGTCCAAGTCCACGGGTTTTAGTGTGTGTGCCAGTAGGTGCAACGCAAGTAGAACGTCGTGCGATTCGAGAATCAGCCATGGGTGCAGGTGCTCGTGAAGTTTACTTAATTGAAGAACCAATGGCTGCGGCGATTGGTGCAGGTTTACCTGTGTCAGAAGCAACCGGTTCTATGGTTGTTGATATCGGTGGTGGTACTACTGAGGTCGCGATTATTTCATTGAATGGTGTCGTGTATTCATCATCTGTGCGTATTGGTGGTGATAAGTTTGATGATGCCATCATTAACTACGTACGTCGTAACTACGGTAGCTTAATCGGTGAAGCAACAGCTGAACGTATCAAGCATACTATTGGTACAGCTTATCCTGGCGACGAAGTACTTGAAATTGAGGTCCGTGGTCGTAATCTTGCCGAAGGTGTTCCAAGAAGCTTTACGCTTAACAGTAATGAAATTCTTGAAGCCTTACAAGAGCCACTATCTGGCATTGTAAGTGCCGTGATGGTTGCGTTAGAGCAGTCTCCACCTGAGCTTGCTTCTGATATTTCTGAACGAGGCATGGTATTAACCGGTGGTGGTGCATTACTTCGTGATTTAGACCGCTTACTAATGCAAGAAACCGGTATTCCGGTTATGGTTGCAGATGATCCATTAACATGTGTTGCTCGAGGCGGCGGTAAAGCCCTTGAGATGATAGACATGCATGGTGGCGACTTATTCTCTGAAGAGAACTAAAGAGCGAAAAATGGCGGTGTAGATTCTAAAGAAATTGTTTTAATGAAATAGTTTTTAACGATTTTTAGAATGTCATCGCCTATAAATTATGAAACCCATTTTTGTTCGTGGTATATCGCAACAATTTAGATTAACACTGGCAATTTTTTTGTCGGTGGTATTGCTTATCGCTAATGATCGCCTCGATCCTATTCGTCAGTCTATTTCCTCTGTTTTAAGCCCCTTACAATATTTAGCTAATGTGCCAGGTTTATTACTGGATTGGTCCGCAGACTCTATTGCGACCCGCAACATGCTTGCTATGCAAAATAAAGAGTTGCTTCGTCAACAATTATTGATGTCAGAAAGGCTGCAACGCTTTGAACACTTACGACAAGAGAACGAACGCTTAAGAGCATTATTAGGCTCACCTGTTCATATGGATGCCCGTAAGGTTGTTGCTGAAGTCATGGAAGTCGCAAGTGATCCATTTAGGCATTATGTGGTTCTTAACCACGGTGCGAGAACTGGGGTGTTTGTCGGTCAGTCCGTTGTGGATGCACAAGGGGTGGTTGGTCAAGTTGTTGAAGTGAGTGAACTCACCAGTCGCGTACTATTGGTTACCGACCCAACTCATGGTATTCCTGTTCGTATTACTCGAAATGATGTTCGCGCTATGGCGCAAGGTACAGGCGATATAGACGAAATTGAATTACGTCATGTGGCCAAAAGTACGGATATTGTTGTTGGCGATTTATTGGTTACATCAGGTTTAGGCCAGCGCTTCCCTGAAGGCTATCCCGTTGCTCGCGTAATGAAAATCTCTCGCGATGCAGGGCAAGCTTATTCAGTCATTTCCGCCCAGCCTCTCGCTGCTCTAGATCGCATTCGCTATGTATTATTGATTTGGCCTGATGATGGAGTAGATGATTTGCCTGCCTCTAATATCACTGAAATTCCTGAAGTTGAAGGTGAGACAAGTCAAACTGAATCACAAGACGGGGTAAGCCAATGAGTGCGCATATTGCCAATGGCCGCTTTGTCGTATTAGTGACAATTTTTATAGGCATGATGTTTCAAATCATGCCGTTGCCTAAAATCGTTGAAGCTTGGCGACCTGACTGGTTGTTAATGGTAATGATTTACTGGGCGATGGCATTACCTCATCGTTATAGTATTTTAACAGCTTGGGTTTTAGGGGTGCTGTTGGATGTATTACTGGGGGCAACTTTAGGCATTCGCTCCTTAGCATTTTCGATTGTGATTTATGTGATTGTGATGCAATCACAGCGATTGCGTAACTTTACCCGTTGGCAGCAGTCGATTTTAGTGGCCATATTTGTTTGCTTTTATCACTTTATTATTTATTGGGTTGAATTTGTTGTAAACGGTGTGGCCTTTGATTGGTCAATGTTTTTACCTGCAATATCCAGTATTTTTATGTGGTGGTGGGTATTCTGGGTGCTTAGAAATATTCGCCGAAGCTATAAGGTACGTTAACTATGGGCTGGGTTCTCGCTTCTACTTCTCCAAGACGCAAAGAGTTATTTACTCAAGTGGGTTTCTCCGAAGCAAATTTCTCATTTAAGCAGGTTGCGCCTGATATTGATGAGTCGCATCAGTTAGGTGAACCAGCTGCTGATTTCGTTGTTCGTTTAGCCATAGAAAAAGCTCAAGTAGGGCTCACCTTGTGCACTGATGAAGCTAATCCTAAAGTGCTTGGTTCGGACACCATTGTAGTGTTAGGCGAGCAAATTTTAGGAAAACCCACAGATAAACAAGATGCACAAAGAATTTTATCTGATTTATCTGGTCAAACTCATCAGGTGATGACAGCAGTGGCTGTAACAAATGGCACCACAACGCTTACCAGATTGTGCCAGACACAAGTGACATTTTGTCAAATGACACTAGCAACAATTAATGCCTATATCGAAACACAAGAGCCTATGGATAAAGCTGGAGCCTATGGCATTCAGGGTTTAGGTGGCTGCTTTGTAAAATCGATAAAGGGTAGTTATTCAGCGGTAGTCGGATTGCCTCTTGTTGAGACGCGCGAATTACTACATGAAATGAATCATATTGAATTAACTTAATCTTTCGTTCGCAAGCATGTGAATTTTACTGCACTTAGTATAGAAAATATATGCGTTAGTAATACATTATCCTTGCAGCGGGGCGTTAAACAGGTGGCTTATGCAAACTAAAGCACAGCGTAAAAAAGGATCTGAATTACTGATTAACGTCACGCCAACTGAAGCAAGGGTCGCACTTGTTGAACATGGTGTGTTACAAGAAGTCCATATTGAGCGCCGCATGAAGCGCGGTCTTGTGGGTAATATTTATAAAGGCAAAATTAGCCGTGTGCTTCCGGGCATGCAAGCTGCATTTGTCGATATTGGTCTAGAAAAAGCCGCATTTTTACATGCGTCAGACATTGTGCCTCACACTGAATGTGTAGCAGATGTCGAGAAAGGCAACTTTGTTGTTCGCGATATAGCTGAACTTGTTCGCCAAGGACAAGACATTATGGTGCAAGTGGTTAAAGACCCTCTTGGCACCAAAGGCGCCCGCTTAACGACTGATATCACCTTACCATCCCGTTATCTTGTATTCATGCCTGGTTCGAGCCATGTGGGCGTATCTCAGCGTATTGAAGAAGAGTCAGAGCGAAGCCGCTTAAAAAAAATCACCGAACCTTATGTCGATGAAGATGGCGGCTTTATTATTCGCACCGCCGCTGAAGGTGTTGGGGATGATGAGCTAGCTCAAGATGCCGCATTTTTACGACGAGTATGGGCCAAAGTTAGCGAACGAAGAAAGCGTAAAGGCGCTACCCTGTTGTATCAAGATTTGGCGCTGCAAGTGCGAATTATTCGCGATTTTGTGGGTACTGAACTCGATCATATCCAAGTTGACTCTCGCCGCACGTTTGACGAAATTGAAGGCTTTGCTCAGGAATTTATGCCTGAAATTGCCGAAAAGATTGAGCACTATGCTGGTCCATCACCAATTTTTGAACTTTACGATGTTGAGAATGAAATTCAGCGTGCGTTAGGGCGTAAGGTAGAGCTTAAGTCTGGTGGTTATTTGATTATTGATCAAACTGAAGCCATGACAACTGTTGATATTAATACAGGTGCTTTTGTCGGCCATCGTAATCTAGCCGAAACTATTTTTAATACCAACTTGGAAGCGACTCAAGCCATTGCCAGACAACTTAGATTGCGCAACTTGGGCGGCATAATCATTATCGACTTTATCGATATGATGAATGAAGACCATAAAAAACGAGTTTTAGATAGTTTAACCTCCGCTTTAGCCACCGACAGAGTTAAAACCAGTGTCAGTGGTTTTTCAGGTTTAGGGTTAGTTGAAATGACCCGTAAACGCACCCGTGAAAGCCTCGAGCATGTTGTTTGTGGAGAGTGCCCTGCTTGTAATGGCACCGGCTCAATGAAAACCGTAGAGACGGTTTCATATGAGATATTTAGAGAAATTATTCGCTTAAACCGTGCTTATGCAGCTGATGAGTTTTTATTGTATTGCTCACCTGCAGTTTATAAGAGTTTAAGTACTGAAGAAGGCCATTTATTGGCAGAGTTAGAGGTTTATATCGGTAAGCAAATTCGCCTACAAAACGAAACGTTATATACCCAAAATAAGTATGATGTGGTGATGGTGTAGTGCCCAAAAGTAAAACCGTTAAAGCTTGTCGTTTTCTATTCCAAACCGTAGCCGTAGTATTAGTACTATTTGCGCTAGCGGTTAGTCTCATCCGTGGTTTGTTGCCACAACTTCCTGAAGCTCGCTACGAAGTTATTAATTACTTGCAGGAGCAATATCAAGTTGAAGTACAAATAGGCAAATTGTCTGCCGAATGGCAGGCTTTTGGACCTGCTTTAACCGTTAATAATCTGGTTATTCCACCTCAGCAAACCTTACCTGTGACCTTAATCGCCAACAAGGTACATTTTAAACTCGACTTTTGGCAAACCTTGCTAACCCTATCACCGAAAATAGAAACGGTAAAATTTGACGGTATTCATGTAGCACTTAATGTGGATGAGTTATCTAGAAAAAGTTCGCAGCCTGTCAGTAATACAAATTTAGATTGGTTATATGCATTATTGTTAGAGCAGTTAGAGTACTTTTCTATCAGTGACGGGACACTGCAGCTGTTAAGTCATCATCACGATTACAGACCGATTTTTATCAGTAATTTTATTTGGCATAACCGCCCTAGCTTGCATCAAGGTAAAGGGTTTATGCACCTTGACCCAGAAGCCTCTGCGAAAGAGTTATTGGCTTTACGAGTGGATTTAAATGGCAGTGGGTATAGCCCAGATGAGCTGGTTGGGCAAATTTATCTGTCGGCTGAATCATTAGACCTAGGAGAGTGGGCGTCAAGACAGCATGACCCATTACTTAAGCTTGACAATATTGAGTTCGAAGGTGTGGTCAATCTTAAAGCTTGGCTAGGTATTGAATATCGGACCATCAATACAGGTTTATTGATGTTTGAACCGAGCTGGCTGCAGTGGGTTAGTGCCGAAAAACAGGAAAAGTTCGCAATAAATGGCGGCGCACTGAAGTGGCAGCCCAAGGATAATGGTTGGCAAGTTACAAGCCATGATTTAGATTTCTCCACCAATGGAGAACCTTGGCCTGAACTCAATTTATCACTACAAACAAATTACAGTGATTTATCGGTAAGCATAAATGAGATAGCACCAGAAGTATTAACCCCTTTGTTACCGCTTATTCCTAAAATGGGCGAGAAGGGAGTGCAAAAGTGGCGTGCATTATCACCTAAAGGTGCCATAGGACCATTACAGCTTTTAAAAGAACCGGGTAAACCGATTTTATTAAAAACTGAAGTGACACAACTTGAGTGGCTCGCATATGACAGTATTCCAGGCACTGGCCCAATTGATTTCAATCTCTCATGGGGTAATGGCTTATTAAATGCCGAATTTCCTGCACAAGATTACTTACTCGACTTTAAAGATGGCTTTGAAGCACCTTTAGCACTTAAAGGTGACGAATTTCAGGTTCAATATAATGTTGAACAATCACGCTTAACCTTGCCAAAAGTGCATTTTTCAAATCCAGATATTGATATCGGAGCATCAATGCAATTGGATATGGCACAAGAAGCAGATTTAGCCTTAAGTGCCAATGTGGCGATTGCTGATGTAGATAATGCAGGGCGCTATTTCCCGCTGCATACTATGAGTGACAACTTAGTCAATTATTTAAATAATTCCTTGCTGGCAGGCGATATTCCGGACGCTAAAATTATATGGCATGGGCAACTCAATCAATTCCCATATCAAGATAATTCAGGGATTTTTCAAGCCGGATTTAACCTCAACGATGGTGCGTTTTTATTTCAGCCTGATTGGCCAGCTGTTGATGAGTTAAGTTTATATGCCTTATTTGAAAATGCGGCGATGGACATCATTGTTAATCAGGGTAATTTACTGGATGTTCCTGCTGATGGCGCCCATGTTTATATTCCACATATGGGTGACAAAACGACCTTAAGAGTGGAAGCAAAAGTTGGCGCCGATGCCGATGCAGCCAAAGCTGTTATTGATAATTCACCGTTAAAAAATTCAATTAGCCCTACGTTAAATGTGGTGCAAATATCTGGTGATATCGTCAGTGAGTTAGATTTGACTATTCCGCTTTATGATGGCGCTAAAGCTGACAATAAAGGTGTGATTAAATTTAATGACAACACTGTATATGTTACCACTCCAGGTTTAACTCTTGAACAAGTGACGGGTAATGTCGAGTTTAACAATGCTGAAGTGAGCGGACAGCAAATTAGTGCCAATTTGTTTGAACAACCCTTGATGTTCGATTTTGCCACAGAACCAACGAATACAGGCGATCTCGCATTAACAGTTGATTTAGATGGCGAATGGAACTTAGATACCTTGCCTGATTATATCGATAACCCATTAAGTGAATATTATTCAGGGACTATGGCTTGGGATGGTGCGGTCACAATGATTTTCGACCCTATAGGTTATCGATTGCAAGTGCAGGTTAATTCAGACTTAGTGGGCACTACGTTGTCATTGCCCGCGCCGTTTAATAAAGACGCCCAGCAAGCAAAATCACTACGTGCAGAGTTAGTAGGTGATAACAAACAATCATCGTTAAGCATTAAGTTAGACAAAGACGCTGAATTTTGGGGCGGGTTTAACGAACAAAGTGGTGACTACCTTGCTCACTACGATTTGCTGTTAGGTCGTCATTTTAAGTTGGGTGACAAGCTCGCGAAAAGTGAAGGGCATATTCAAATCGACTTACCTGAAGCCGAGCTAACGCAATGGTTACCTATTATCAGCAAGTTCACCGATAAGGTTAATTCATCTATTGATGCGCTTCCTGAGAACCCAATATCTAATGAATTAACTTCTGATAAAACTATCACAGCATTGGCTGACACGATTGTTCACACTCAATCAATTGCGCCGACAGAAATCATCCTAGCGTCAGGACAGCAAGTATCAAGTACGAATGGTTCATCAGTTAATGAGCCAGAAAATGAGAATGAAGCAAACTCGGTTGTTGATAAGACGATTGTGAATAATCAATTAGCTAGCGCCTCAAAATCAAGTGACCAATTGTCAGAAACTCAAGTAAGCGACTATGACAAGGGGTTCGTTATTGATGATGTTGCAGGACAAAATGATAGAGTGAGCTTTTTCCCGCCATTAACCCTGATTGATGCACGTATCGGCAGTTTGAATATTTTAAGCCAAAAGTTCGATAACTTAACTTTTGCAGCAAAACCATTAAAGCATGTATGGCGTTTTGATATTCAGTCAGAGCAACTTGATGGTCATATTGATTTTTATCCAAGCTGGCGCGAACAAGGGCTTAAAATTGTTGCCAGTAAATTGCATTTATCGCCAGAGGTAAAATCTCCAGAAGAGGCGGAATATACGCCGGACAACTTACTGGATAACTTACCACCGTTAGCTGTCGATGTGGATGATTTTGGGTTATATAACGCAAAACTTGGCCATCTAGTACTACAAGGTATTCCCTACGAAAATGGTTACCGCTTTCAGACCTTAACCTTAACTCGTCCAATAGTCAGTATGCAGGCTTCAGGTGATTGGACCTTTGCAGATGGTAAAAGTCTGACCAAATTTGATGTCGATATAAAGGCGAGTAAATTTGATGCGTTATCAGAAGCGCTTGGTATTAACCCAGGCCTTAAAGACGCGCCAGTGAACATGGTAGGGGAGTTTTCTTGGGAAGGCGCACCTTACGCTTTCTCACTTGACACCTTGAACGGTAAGTTAAGGTTTGATTTAGGTAAAGGTTACCTTTCAGAAGTTAGTGATAAAGGCGCACGTATATTTTCATTGTTTAGTTTAGATTCTCTGGTGAGAAAACTGTCGTTAGATTTCTCAGATGTGTTTGGTAAAGGGCTCTATTTTGACTCTTTTGGTGGCTCTTTAGATATTGATAATGGCGTTGTTAAAACAACTGATACTGAAATGGATGCGATTGCAGGCAACATGAAAGTGCGCGGGTATACTGACTTAACGACTCAAAGCTTAAACTACGATATTCGTTTTATTCCGCAATTGGCATCTAGTGTGCCGACAGTGGTATTACTGAGTACCAGTGCGTGGACACTAGGGTTAGGTGCATTTGCATTAACAAAAGTGTTGGAACCTGTCATTGAGGTTATCTCTGAAATACGCTTCCGTTTAGGCGGTACAATGACAGAGCCGCAATTAGATGAATTAGAGCGTAAAAGTAAAGAAATCGAAATCCCTGAATCAATTTTACCGCGTAAAGCTCAGCCAGCAGACGGTACAGAACCAAAGCCAGAACTAGAACCTTCAGTGAGTTCTACAATTACCGAGTCTCCTGAAGTTATAGAATCATCGAACAGTACGGGTTCACAATCTAGTGAGGAAGGTAACTCCGACGCTAATACTGAATCAAGTACCAATACCAATGTAGATACCAACAGCAATACGCTATCCTTAATTGATTATAAACGACGCATTATCGCGCAAAAGGCAAGCCAAGGAGGCAAGGATGCAAATCAGTTTACTGCAATGTCAGAGCAGCAAAGATGTAGCAGCCAATCTGGCGTTTATCGACTCGCAGCTTAAGAGTCTCCCTCGAGAGAAAGCAGAACCACAGTTAGTGGTTTTACCTGAATGCTGCTTAATGTTTGGTGGTCGTGAGCAACAGCAGTTAGCCATTGCGGGTGATGACCAAACCAGTGAGCTTAAAAATTCCTTAGCAGGTCTAGCCAAGTTGCATCAAGTTTATATGGTGGCGGGTACTATACCCATTTCAGCTGAAGATGGACGCGTCTATAGCCGCAGTTATCTATTTGATGATGCGGGTGATACCTTAGGTAGCTATGATAAGTTACACTTGTTCGATGTTGAAGTTGCTGACAGTACCAAGTCGTATAAGGAAAGTGATACTTTTTGCCCTGGCGAACGTATCACGGTGGTAAAGACCCCGTTTGGAAATATCGGCTTAGCCATTTGTTACGATATTCGGTTCCCTGATCTCTTTCGGGCTTTAAGACTTGCTGGAGCTGACGTTATAGCCTTACCATCAGCATTTACCAAAGTGACAGGTGAAGCACATTGGCAAACCTTAGTTCAGGCGCGTGCGATTGAAAGTCAGTGCTATTTGTTAGCTGCCGATCAGTGGGGGCAACATAATCAAGGTAGCCGTGAAACTTGGGGGCAAAGCATGATTGTTGACCCTTGGGGACGAATTGTTGCACAACGGCAAACGGGTTTAGGCTGGGTTCAAAGTAAAGTCGATTTATCTGAACTTGCTAAAATCAGACGACAAATTCCAGTGGCTCAACATAACCGATTCGATACACCACAGTTGCTAAGTTGAAATGACATTAGGTTAGCGCTGACAGTTATAAATACAGATTATCGACAATTACAACATTAAGCTTGTAATTGATTAGCATCATTTTAGAAGCCCAAAAGGCTTAAAGAGAGAATTAATGCCATTTCTAGCTCAAGTAGAACAAAGTTTATTACAAGATGGATTAACCTTAGATGGTCTGCAAGATTATCTAAAGGTCATCCACCAACATAATATTGATTTTTCAGACTTGTACTTTCAAGGAAGCCGTCACGAAACTTGGGCGCTTGAAGATGGCATTATCAAAGAAGGTAGCTTCCATATCGAACGCGGTGTGGGGGTAAGAGCTATCACTGGTGAAAAAACCGGTTTTGCTTACGCAGATGAAATTACTCCTGCGGCGCTGCAATCAGCTGCTGAAGCCGCCAGAGGTATAGCATTAGCTGGTCAGCAACATAAGGTTCATGCCTTCAAACGCCATCAAACTAACAGTTTATATAACAGTGCGGATCCTATTGCTGCAATGGAAGAAGCGCCAAAAATTAACTTGTTAAAACAAACTGATGCATACATACGAAGCCTTGATAGTCGCATTATTCAGGTAGTTGTTAGCCTTTCTGGCGTACATGAAGAGATTTTAGTCGCCGCTAGCGATGGCACATTGGCTGCTGATATTCGTCCTTTAGTGCGCTTTAACTGTAGCGTGATTTTAGAAGATAACGGTAAACGTGAGCGTGGTAGTGCAGGTGGCGGAGGCCGTCATGATTACAGTGTATTCCTTGCTACTGACGATGCAGGATTGCCGGTGTGTTTTGAGTTTGCCCGTGAAGCGGTTCGTCAAGCTCAGGTTAATGTGAACGCGATTGATGCCCCTGCAGGTGAAATGCCAGTGGTATTAGGTAATGGCTGGCCTGGTGTACTGCTCCATGAAGCTGTTGGTCATGGCTTAGAAGGTGACTTCAACCGTAAAGGCAGCAGTGCATTTAGCGGGAAAGTGGGTCAGCAAGTTGCTTCTAAGTTAGTAACAGTAGTAGATGATGGCACGATTGCAGATCGCCGTGGTTCACTTAGCATCGATGATGAAGGTGTACCGACTCAAAAAACGACCTTAATTGAAAACGGTATTTTGAAAGGTTACATGCAAGATAAACTGAATGCTCGCTTGATGGGTGAAACGACAACTGGTAATGGTCGTCGTGAGTCTTATGCTCATTTACCTATGCCACGTATGACCAATACGTACATGGAAGCGGGTACTTCAACACCTGAAGAGATGATTAAATCTGTTAAAAAAGGCATTTATGCACCAAACTTTGGTGGCGGCCAGGTTGATATCACTTCGGGTAAGTTTGTGTTCTCAGCATCAGAAGCATATTTAATTGAAAATGGTGAAGTGACTGAGGCCATCAAGGGAGCGACATTGATTGGTAATGGCCCTGAAGCCATGAGTCAAATTTCGATGGTGGGTAATGACTTAGCCCTAGATAAAGGTGTCGGCGTGTGTGGTAAAGATGGCCAAAGTGTCCCTGTTGGGGTTGGTCAACCGACCTTGAAACTCGATAGTTTAACGGTAGGCGGAACTGCTTAATCAAGTGCTAAAGGTGTCGTCATGGCACCTTTTTTATTAATGTGAAATAGGTAAACCACTGTTGTAGATGTGAAAAGTAAAACTAGTTATAATTCGCCATCAATAGAGTAATTGCTCTACTTAAAGGATAAGGTTAATGAGGCATTTAGCAGTTTTCAGTTCGAGTTTGTTGTGCTCAAGCTTTTGGATTACAAAAGCATATTGTTTAAGAGCTAATGACTCAACAGTTTTCAAGAAGCGTAAATGGTTGCTGTCATCCTTGCTGGCGTTATGTTCGTTCGTCCTTCCTGCTCAGGCAGAGCCCCTCGCCTTTAACAGCGCTTGGCAGCAATTATTAACTGTTAGCGATAAGCTTAAAGCTCAATCCCAAGAAGTTAGCCGCGCTGAAGCAGAAGAGCGTGCAGGCGAAGATATGAATTTACCTTCGTTAAACCTTGCTGGTAGTTATACTCGTTTAGAAAAACCAATTGAACTTGATTTACGCGACCTTAATCCATTAGCGGCAATTGACCCATCAGGCTTGCCTCCTGCATTAGGTGAAGCATTAGCAGCTATCCCAGGCTCATTATTTGTCACCCCATTTACTGAACAAGATATTTTTCGTGCTAGCTTACAAGCGATGTGGCCAATCTATACGGGGGGTAAAATTACTGCTGCCCAAGGTATTCATGCCGCACATGTTGAAGAGAAAAAGCATGAATATGCTCTGACTTCTCGTGACTTATTTACCCAGTTAGTCGACCGTTATTTTGCCGTGGCCGTTACCCAAACCTTAGTGAATACCAATCAACAATTGGTTGATTCGTTGGCTGAGCATGAGTCCCATGCGCAAAAGTTGGAACGTGAGGGGCAGATAGCCAAAGTTGAACGCTTAAATGCTCAAGTTGCATTAGAAAATGCCAAGGTAAATCTAGGCAGTTCTAAGCGTCAAAATGAAATGGCACAAATTGCGCTATCTAGAATGTTGCAACTTACCGATGTGAGTCCAACCTCCGGGTTATTCAGCCTAGCTCACTCGCCATCGCTTCCCCGTTTAAGCCAATTAACGTTAACACAGCATCCTGCGTTGAAATTGCTTGAAGCAAAGGAAGCGCAAGCCAATGGTCTTATTCAATTAGAAAAGGGGCGTTATCACCCGACGGTGTTTTTATACGGTAATTACACCTTGTATGAGGACGACAGTTTGTTCTCGCAAATAGAACCAGATTGGATGGTTGGTGTTGGGGTAAATGTTCCGTTATTTGCCCGAGATGGTCGTAGTGGCAAGGTAGAGGCTGCCCAAAGTGCATTGCTTCAAGCTAAATACACCAAAGCCCAAACTCAACAAGATTTAAGCTTATTGGTTGATCAAAGTTATCGTCAATTACAGCAAGCTGATGAAGAAGTAAAAGCGCTAAATACCTCACTTGCCCTCGCGAAAGAGAATCTACGTTTACGTGAATTAGCATTCAATCAAGGGCTATCGACATCAATTGATAGAGTGGATGCTGAGCTCAAACTGAGTGCCGTTAAAACACAGCAACTCGGGGCGCAATATCGTTATGTACAAGCTTATGCAAGATTAATGGCTATTAGTGGTCAACTAGATGAATTTATTGGTCGAACCCAATTACAGGAGCAGCAACATGCGGGCTAATCGAATTATTGCCGTAATCGCAATTATTTTTCTGCTAGGAATATTAGCCTACGGACTAAAGTTAGCGTTTGAGCCGAAACAGACCATTTTACAGGGGCAAATAGAAGCTCGTGAATATAACATCTCATCCAAGGTGCCCGGCCGAGTTGAACAAGTCATGGTTCGCCGTGGTGATAAGGTTGCGGTGGGTGATTTATTATTTGCGATTAACAGCCCTGAGTTAGATGCAAAACTGATGCAAGCTGAGGGCGGAAGAGATGCAGCCAAAGCCATGCAGCAAGAGGCGGATAATGGTGCGCGTCAACAGCAAGTCACCGCCTCAAAAGAGCAATGGTTAAAAGCTAAAGCCGCAACAGACTTAATGGAGACGACTTATCAAAGAGTAGAAAACTTATTTGATGAAGGCGTAGTGGCCAGACAAAAGCGCGACGAAGCATTCACCCAATGGAAAGCGGCGCAATACACCGAACAAGCGGCATTAGCTATGTATCAAATGGCTGATGAAGGTGCACGAGTAGAAACGAAAGCCGCAGCTGCCGGTAATGCCCGTATGGCAGAAGGTGCAGTAAAAGAAGTTAACGCTATTTTAGCCGACAGCCAAATGCGCTCGCCTAAGGTGGCCGAAGTCAGCGAAGTGTTACTACAAGCTGGCGAGTTAGCACCAAGTGGTTTCCCTGTTGTGAGCTTGATTGATATTTCAGATGCTTGGGCGGTGATGCAACTGCGTGAAGATCAATTAGCTGATTTCAAGCAAGGTCAAACCGTATCGCTGACCATTCCAGCTTTAAAGGTAACGGAAGAGTTTACCATTGCTCATATTAGTGTGATGGGCAGTTTTGCTACTTGGCGTTCTACAGAAAGCGGTCATGACTTCGATATGCGAACCTTTGAAGTAGAACTTCGTCCAAATAGACCTATTGCTGATTTAAGAGTGGGTATGTCTGTGCTGCTAAGTGCAAAATAGCATTATCAGTAAGGCGAAAGATTAAGGTGCGAAAATGCGGGTTTTACTAAAACAAGAACTTAAGCGTTTATGGAGCTCTCCTTGGCAGCTTGCCTTGGTGACTTACATACCGCTTATCAGTATTTTGTGCCTATGGTGGTTATTTAGCGCAGGCTTACCAAGGCAACTACCTGTAGCTGTGGTTGATCAAGACAATAGTCAGTTAACCCGTACGCTAATTCGTAACTTAACAGCCAACTCAGTAATCAAACCGATAGCTTATACCCAATTAGCTGATGCTGAAGCGGCGATGAAACAAGCTGAAGTTTATGCCATTGTTTTGTTTCCTTATGAATTTAAAAAGTCACTATTAACCAGTGGCACTCCAACAGTAGATATTCGTTATAACAGCCAGTTTTTATTGGTTGGTAAGTTGCTATCTAGCCAGTTACAACTGAGTTTAGGCGCAGGCTTAATGGAAGTTGCTGGATTAAAGCAACTGCTAAATGGAGTGAATAGTGCCTCGGTGGCGGTAAATTTAAGCCCTGTGACTAGCCAAACTACGGCATTGTTTAATCGCAACAACAACTATGTTGGTTTTTTAGTGCCGCCCGTGCTGATTGCGCTGCTGCAATTACTCGCTATGATGACGTTCGTTAATTCGCTTAATGATTCGTTAATCAGCAAAAATGATGCCTACCTTTTACCCGATGACTTCTGGCGTCAAGTTGGCTGCAAAGTGCTTTTCTACACGCCTATTATGGCGCTTCATGGCAGCTTTATTCTGGTGTGGTTATATGGTTATTTGAGTTTGCCGATTGCAGGCTCTATGAGCTTATTAGTGGTGGCATTGGTCATGATGCTACTGGCATTATGGACCCTAGTGATTTTAGTATTTTTATTGATGCGAGAGCCTGCTCGTAGTGTTAGTTTTTGTACTGCGTTATTTGCTCCAGCATTTGCGTTTATGGGAGTGACATTTCCGGTCAATGATATGCCGTTATTAGCTCAGTGGTGGCGCTTAATCATGCCTTCAAGCCACTATATCGATTCTCATATCAGTGTGATCAGTTATGGGGCTGGTTTCCAACAGGTACTAACGCAATTTTTATCTTACTGGTATTTTTTGATTGTCCTTGCTCTGGCGTGGGGTTTATACAGAGTCGTCTATGGTAAGCAGAGTGTGGATCAACAAGCTGACTCGCTAATTTCAGGACGAGTGAATAAAGAGCAAGCCAATAAAGAGGCGAGCTTATGAGTTGGCTACAATTATTGCTTGCTGAACTAAAGGCTATTTTAGCGGATAAAGCCATTGTGGTGACCATGTTTGGCGGAGTGCTATTTTATTCAGTCTTGTACCCATTGCCTTATTTAAATCAAGTACCCACAGAGCAAATGGTGGTCGTGGTCGATCACGATAATTCCTCATTAAGTCGGCAATTACTCAGACATGCTGACGCTAGCCCCAAAATTAATATTGTGGCGCAACTTGGCAGTATAAATGAAGCACAGCAATGGATCTCTGAATCTAAAGCTCATGGTTTGTTGGTTATACCCGAGGGCTTTAGGCGCAACTTGTTACTGGGTAAAGGCGCTACATTAAGTTACGGCGGCGATGCGAGTTACTTCCTCATATACTCTGCTATTGCAGAAGGTTTAATCAGCGCAGGCATGGATGCAGGTAAACAAATTCAAATGGTGGGTTTATTAGCACGGGGACAAAATCCTAAGCAGGCTCAGCAAAGCTTAAACTCAGTCAATATTAATAGTGTGCCAGCATTTAATCCAAGTTTAGGTTACACCCCTTATGTTGTACCGGGACTATTCTTACTTATATTGCATCAAACTTTGCTGATTGGTACAGGGATATTAGGCGCGGGACAATGGCGTAAAAAGGGCTATTGGAATCAAGTGTCACCTATCGCATTAATAGGGGCTCGACTGACTGTTTTTGGCCTTATCTATGCCTTGTTCTCTAGTTTTTATTTAGGTTATTGCTTCTATTGGTACGATGTCAGCGTTCAGGCGACATTGGGGCAAGTCAGTTTATTCATGTTGCCATTCTTATTATCCACAACAGCTTGCGGAATTGCATTGAGTAGTTTGTTCGTTAAACGAGAGCTGCCCACTCAAGTGTTATTGTTAGTGTCTATGCCAATACTCTTTGTATCGGGATTTGTGTGGCCGTTGGCCTTGATCCCAGATTTATTAGTGCAAGTCTCTCAGGTTATCCCTGCAGTGCCAGCTATTTTAGGTATGTTGGAGTTAAACCAAATGGGAGCTGATTGGGTAACTGTTCTTCCGCAGTGGCTGCAAATGTGGGCATTGTTTGCTTTGTTCATGTTACTGGCTTTCATCGGTGTAAAACGAAGGCTAGAAGCGAATTAGAGTCGAATCTGCTTATTGGCTATGCGCTGATAGTTGCAGTTTGTACCTTAATATTTATCTATCAATGCTTTAGTTATAAATCTTAATCATAAAATTTTAGCCATAAACCCTTTAGTTATAAACCTTTAGTCATAAATTTTTAGCCATAAACCTTCAACTTTAAATCTTTAGTGGCGATTTAGGGAAATAAAAAATAGACATTGACTGCTTTAGCTCAATGTCTATCGGTATCTCTAAATTATGAGTTTGCAGCGTTAATTTTCGCTGTCGCTGTTTATCCTCTTCCAAATTATAATGTTCCCGTTTCAGTGTTATTCAGTGCTGTTTCTAAGCGAATTAAATTCTGCTTATAGATTGGCTCATGGGTTGCTTTAGCTGCTTTTTTGAAGTCTTCCAATGCGCCAACATTGTCATTGGCCAGCACTTTCATCACGCCGCGATTATTGTATGCGTATGCGCGCATTTGCATTGACGGTAATTTGTCTGCGTTGACTGCCATTTTTACTGCTTCAGAGCAGACGGTTTCTGCAATTTCAAACTTTGACATTTTAGTGTAACCAACGCACAAATTGAGGTTACGAGTATAAGTGTCGATGGCTGAGTTCTTGGCGGATTTAGTTAATTCAATACCTTCAACTAAGTCGCCTGACTGAATCGCATCAACGCCAGGCATATCTTCAATTAACACCATTTTATAACTGGTTGTCTCAACTGCTGCGGCAAATACATTACCAGAACAAGCAAGTAGTAGGCTTGCAGTTATCAATGAAGCAAGTTTAGTGTTTTTCATGTTTATATTCCTTTATAGGTAGTAGCGAGTTGCTACATGGCTAATTTAGGCAAAACATATCTAACTGACAAACGAGAAAATTCGCATCGATAAGTGAGTTTTTTTCACTTATCGATGCTGAGTATTAAAAATTGAATCGGCTTAAGATCCAATTTATTAATTGTTGCACTTCTGGAGCAGCTTTATGCTTGTCCTGAGTACCGCCATGATTGAGTAGGTAATACTTATCATGGCTGTTAAGTGTTTCGGAATACAAAGCGACTAAGCTTTGATTGTCGAACCAAGCTTGGCTTATGGGTAAGGGGATTAAGGCGATACCAATGCCTTGCTCAGCTGCGCGTGCAACACTAAACATGCTGTCTAATTGAATGACCTGTTTTGGCGAAAAAGAGCTTATATTGACCGACTCCGCCCATTGTTCCCATGAGTGTGGTCTTGCCTGATGGACGATTAAAGGCAATTGGGAAAGCGCAGCTAAGCCAGCAGATTTAAGTTGTTCGTATCGCGCAGGGCTGCATGCGGGAATATATCTGAGGGGAAACAACTCATAGCAATTTTCATCATTACGACGCGAGCCTGAAAGTACGATAGAAAGATCGGTTTGACTTGTTTGAGCTGCGCGGGTTTTAACTGTGTCTAGCTTTAAGTTGATGTGTGGATACTCTGTCGACCAACCAACTAATTGTGGAACAAACAGTTCGCTGGCAAAAAATTCAGGCATAGAAATACTGACTTCAAGCTTTGTCGTTGATTGAGTGAAGTTATTAACGGTTTCTGACAGCTGCACCATGATTGGAGCCACTTGCTGATAAAATCGTTCACCAGCTTCTGTCAACAAAACTGCCCGAGTTTGACGTTTAAATAAGCTTTGTTGCAGTGTTTTTTCTAGCTGTTTTATCTGATGACTGACTGCTGAAGGAGTTAGAAATAATCTATTAGCGGTTTCTTTGAAGCTGAGGCATTCAGCCGCTACGCAAAAACAACGCAAACCTCTAAGTGAGGTATGTAAAGGTAACATGGGTATCTCGTATAACTAAATAACTCATGAAGCAATTGCCGAGCCAACTAGAATGGCTGCAGTTAAGCGGTTTTGCTAGCTTAAACTCACGTAGCAATCACTGCAGTTGCTCATTGGCACCAAACTAGTGCAAACCTTGGGTAAAAACTAGGTTTTAGGTACTTGAGATCAAGCCATAGAAATGGCTTGAAATAGGCTAGGGCTCGTTTTCTACGATGTAGTGGTCACCTTTTAGAAGTAAAGGTTTTCCATTGGTTTGTTATTGACGAACATTTCACATTTATCGCCAGTGCTTGATTTGGAAGATTGGATAATCCCAGCTACAGCACCGAATGCTCCACCTTGATCACCTAATACAGAGCCAAAGTAACATTTGCCTTCAATCTTAAGGTCACCATATTTACTCTTTAAGTTTTGAGTTGGTGTATATGGAGGGAAACGGCCTTTCATTAATGGATCGCCATTAACAGAAAGCTCAATTTTGTTTTTATCGGTATCGTAAATCCCAGAAAATACCAGTGTTTGACCGTCATATTCAACGGTTTTGTTTTGAGCGATAATAGGTTTTGATGCACAAGCTGTCAGTAAAGCGCAGCCTGCAAGAGTGGCTAAAATAGCGGAAAAACGCATGTAAAGATCCTTTTAAGCGAGTAGATTTAAATTGAATACTTAAATCGTAAGAAAACGAACCCTGTCTTCTTAAATCGTGAGCGAGTATATCTTAGTGAACTGATTTTTCAACAAACAAATAAAAAGCTCGCCGAAGCGAGCTTTAAAATGAACCAAATTAATATCTACTATTTGAATTCGATAATGTTGTTACTTATTGAACTGTGACACTGATATCTGAGTTCGTTATTAATCCTGCAGGGGTTGTCACTGTGAAGGTGATGATATCTTCACCAACTTCATCGGCAGCTGTATAAATAAACTTAGTTGCCACCTGATCACAGGCGTGGGTTAAGTCCCCATCAGAGTATGTGAAGCAAGTAGCGTTTGGCACGGTATAACCATTAAAGTTAACTGCGCCGTTAATGGCTGCGATAGTTAGCGTAGAACCTGCTGGCATAACTTGTCGTGCACTATCATATAGTTCAATTAATACCGTGGTCATTTCTTCTGGTGCTAATGTTAGGCTAGTTAATAATCCACCATCAATATCTGTTGGAATGATACTCGCAACTGAGCCAGCCATGGTGAGTACTGTAGCTGAGCGGATATAGGTTTTATTCGCTTGGTCTTCACCGCACTGACTACCTTCACATTGTGGGCCATTAAACTTGCCATCAGGACCTGAGTAACTGCTATTACCTTGTGCACTGAAGAATGGTTTACCTGGAACGTAGGCTCCTATTTCATCATCATCTCTATAGGCATCGCCTATGTCGCTGAAGCCACCTTGATGATAGGTTTCTCTATCCATGCCGTTACCGGTACAGGCAATTGCATTATCAGCACTGTCTAGGCATGCATTTAAAATCACACCGCCGTCGGCATCATCAAATATGTTGTTACCATTGGTATCGAAGAAGGTTTCATGACCTAATGCATAGGCTAGTACCGTCACGCGATGATCAGTCGGGCGAGGATCAGCAGATGTCCAAATCACTGAGCATGTTCCGTTTACAGTTGAACAAGATGGTTGTATTTGGCCGCCTTCAGTCGTGAAATTTACCGTTGTGTCATCAGGTGCGGGGTTACCAAAACTGTCAGAGGCAAACACTGTCATTGTCACTTCAGTGCCATCAATACTTCCTGCTTCAGGATTAAATAATGATGGTGAGAGGCTAAAGCCTAGTTGTTGTGGCAAACCAGTATTCACAGTTAACTGTTCTGACTGGGTAGTAATTGTATCGCCAGAGTCTGAGTCTGTTGCAGAGGCAAGCACTCGAACAGGAGTTGGAATGGTGCCAGATTGAACTGTCACTGTGACTAGGCCTTCAGAATTACTGGTAGCTTCGCTGGTGGTTTCACCATTGGCGAAACTCAAGCCGCCAACGATAGTATCTAAGCTAAAGTTTACTGCTTGCTGAGCCGCTGGTTGGCCACTGGCACTGCTAACTAAAAAGGTCACCAATGATGTTTCTGTTGACCCTGTTCCGCCTGCGCCTTTAATGCGAATTTGCGTTGGTTCTGCAGAAATAAAGCTTAAGCTGCCTAATGTTTGACGTTCTAAAGAGAAATCAAACGTGGCACTGAATGTTTCACTACCAACGACAGCGGATGCCACGATTTGCTCACTACGCAAACTATTACCACTACAACTAGTATCTTGATACGTCGAACGTGCTTGGCCCGCTGATGACGTCACTGGTGAGTCAATGCTGGCATCAGCATTAACAACACAATCGGAAGTGAATGAAACACTCGTTGGTGTTTGTAGTGGGGTGAAACTTCCATCATCAGCTTCGACGATGATATCAGCAATAACGCCAAAGCTAGCACCTGCTCCAATAACGTATTCACCATCAGTGTTTGCAACTAAGGTTGAACCAAGTTCATTTTCATGGAAAGTGTTGTCACTGTCGATATAACCAAATTTGAGTGTGCCATCAGGGATGACTTCATCACTGGCTAATACTTGATATGCACTAGTGCCCGTAATCGTTGTTCCATTATAGTCAGTGCTGGTCACTAAAGTGTATGCACCAAGATCGCTACTAGTTGCGGTATAACTTACCGTCGCAATACCGTCTGCAGAAGTCAGCGCAGTATTTGGCGATAAGCTTGCATTACCTGCTTGGAAAGTAACTAGCTGATCCGCAATTGGCTGGTTGGTGCCATCAAGGACATTGGCAGTCAGCAGTACAGGCTGGTCGATTTTGAAACTGGTAACAGTTTGACCTGATTGAGTAATACTGGCAGTCACTGAGATTGAGTCAGGAGTGGGGATGGTATTGCTATCTTCAAATTGATAGTTTTTGCTGGCACTGACACTATCTGTATCAGCATCGTCAGGATTGTATGTCACCGTTAGGGTGCCTGCGCCAACCGCACTGTCCGTTGAGCTGATGAAGACGCTGGCAAGGCCATCACTGTCAGTTAATTTACTGTCAGCACTGGCGTTGCCAAAATCAGGAACAAAATTGACAATGGCGCCGCTAACATTACTATTTGATAGCTTTAGCTGAGCAACAGCACAAAAGCTTTCGTTAATATCAAATGTCAGTGAGTCTGTATCAGCATCACATTGACCATCAACAACGGTTTGATAGCTGACGCTGATACTATAACTACCATCTTCGCCTCCACCATTGTCATTGTCATCAGACGGGCCATTACAACCAGTAAGTAACCCGAGTAAACCAAGTGAAGCTATTGATAAAGGCAGTGCGTATTTTATTTTTTTTAGTAGCATCAGCAACATCCTTGTAAATGTAGTTTTAGTCGGCTAAACCCGCGCGTAAATATTTAAATAATTCTTTATGAGATTTTGACTCAGTATCAGGACTTTTTGCCAATTCTTTGGTGGCCTGGCGAATAAGTTGACGTAGTTTTTGACGTTCAAATGCCGGATTGTCAGCTAATAGTGCTTCCACTTCTTCATTTGGATTTTCAAGTAAACGCGCACGAAGTTTTTCAATAATCTGAACTTGAGCAGTTTCATTATTGTTTTTATTCAGCACATTATTCAGGGCTGTAATAATCGGTTCGTGTTCAAAACCACGCATCAGTTTACCAATATACTGAAGGTGGCGACGGTACGCCTCAGTTTTAGGTTTAATGCTCTTTGTTTTTAGTACAGCATCATACAAGAATTCATCTAAGCCAATTTTGTCTAGCTGTGACTTACTCAACGCAATTAGGCGCATGCCTAGTTCTTGCGCATCTTCGCTTTCTTTTTTGAATTCTGTTCTGCTGACGTAATCATCGTCATTGTCATATGGCTGGTGGAAGTGATCTGAATCGCCGACAATTTTCATAGTAAATAACCTCTAATAAATATCGGCGAATAATAACACTTCAGAGGCTATTGCGGCCACTGAATATACGTTAAGTCGACGATTTACTTTAAAACTAATTCACATGCATTAAGTGATAATTCAACATGATACCTATAGGTTAGTTTATTTAAGCCTATTTGTGCGCCTAAATCCTTGTTTTGATGGTTATCAATACAGTTTTGAATTTGATATGCTAGGCGCAACAATGGAAACTAAAGAGTAAGTTTGTGTCTACCCAAAATATTGATACTGAATTAGCGGCGTTAAAAAATGCCGTTGCTGTAGCATTAGAACATGCAAAAAAACTAGGCACGAGCGCTGCTGAAGTCGCCATTAGTAAACAACAAGGATTATCGGTTTCAACCCGTGAAAAAGAAGTTGAAACCGTTGAATTTAATAAAGACGGCGCATTAGGCATTACCGTATATCGTGACGGTTGCAAAGGTAGCTCATCAACGTCAGATTTGAGCCCTGAAGCAATTGCTGTTGCAGTAAAAGCTGCTGATGACATTGCAAAATATACGTCGTCAGATCCTTTTAGTGGTTTAGCGGATAAAGAGCTGATGGCCCAAACCATTCGTGATTTAGACTTATATCACCCGCAAGATGTTACTCCAGATGAGTTAGCTCAATTAGCTATCCGTGCTGAAGAAGCGAGTTTATCGGTTGATAAGCGTGTGCAGCACTCAGATGGTGCGACCGCGAATGCTCACACTGCAGCCAAAGTTTACGGTAACAGCCACGGCTTTTTAAACGGTTATTGCAGCTCACGTTACAGCTTAAGTTGTGTTGTGATTGGCGAAGAAGCTGATGGCAACATGCAACGCGATTATGATTATACGATTGCGCGTAAATATAATGAGTTAATGACGCCTGAATCAGTTGGATTATTAGCGGCAAATAAGACTTTAAATCGTCTTGACGCTCGTAAAATTCCAACTTCGAATTTACCGGTTTTGTTTTCGCCTGAAATTGCTACAGGTTTGATTGGTCACTTGATTGGCGCAATTAGCGGTAGCAGTTTGTATCGTAAATCGAGCTTTTTACAAGATTCAATCAATACTCAACTCTTTCCTGATTGGTTCAGCATTGAAGAAGACCCGCATCTTATCGGCGCACTGGCAAGTGCAAACTACGACAGTGAAGGCGTTGCGACTCAGCAGCGTCAAATCATTGATCGTGGCCAACTAGAAACTTATCTACTAACCAGTTATTCGGCTCGTAAGCTTGAACTACCGAATACCGGTCATGCTGGTGGTATTTATAACTGGACCTTAAGCAATACAGGGCAAACCTTTGACGAGTTAGTTAAAGAGATGGGTACTGGCCTTATTGTTACAGAAGTTATGGGTCAAGGCGTGAATATGGTCACGGGTGATTATTCTCGTGGCGCTGCAGGTTTTTACGTTGAAAATGGCGTGATCCAGTATCCAGTTGAAGAAATCACCATAGCAGGTAATTTAAAAGACATGTTTATGGGGATCCAAGGGGTCGCTAAAGATCAAGACTTGCGCTCTTCAATTCGTACCGGTGGTATTTTACTGAGTGAAATGAAAATCGCGGGTAGTTAATTCCTTCGGTATTTTTATCGTCAAAAGCACTGCACTGGCAGTGCTTTTTTGTATCCATATTTTGTCATTGTTAAGTCTTTACGCTGGATTTCTTATCTTTACACTTATTTACAGTCACTTACATCCCTGCTTTGTCCTATCTCTTGAGAATGTAATTAAATAGTTAACGGAGTAGATATGTTTAATAAAAATGTGTTCAGCTTGATGATATTTTGCGCAGGAAGTGTAGCTCTTGTTGGATGCGACTCAAGTGATGACAGTGACGAGAGCTCAGATAGTTCGGCCTATATTCAGTATTATAATGCCTCAGCCAATAGTACTGCCACATCCCTTGTTTTAGACGACTATGAGTACAGTGATATTGAGTTTGGGGATTCAATGCCACGTTATGGCTACGACACTGGTAGCGTCGAGATGGAGATTTATGGTCAGGACGAAAATGAAGACACAGTGACGATTTATAGTGAGGATATGAGCTTCAGTAGTGAAGAAAATCATTTATTTGTGCTCTATGGCGACTACCAGTCACCTGAGTTATTAGATATCAGCTACGATCGCAGTGACATGGATGATATGAATGATGATGACGATGAAGATTACAGCAAAATGCAGGTGTTGGTTGCTAATGTGACGTCTGAAGACATGGCGTATGATGCCTATATTTCGCTTGATAGCGATGAATATCAAGACGCCACTATGCTGGGCAGCATCGATTATCGTGGTTACACCACCGAGTTAATGTTAGACACCGACGAGTATGTTATTTACTTGACTGAGCAAGGTACTGATAATGTGGTGTATACCACTAACAGTATGAGCTTAACCACCGAAACTGTTTATAAATTTGTACTTCGTAATAGCTTTGGTTCTGGGGATTTAAAGATTACCTTAGACAGCGTTGATTCTACTTCTACACCAGTGTCATATACCAATATTGACTCAACAGCTGACTTTAGAGTCTTTAACGGCCTTGAAGACATCACCTTAGATGTGGATGTGGACAGTAAATTAGAATCTCATTACCTTCACGATATTACACCGTTTACTGTGAGTGATTTCCAACAAACGGGCTTTAATGACTACGGGGTGACGGTGACAAACGCCGAAAGTTCTGAGGTTATTCTAGACAATGTGCTAGTGACCTTTAATCAGGACGATATTCGAACTTTGTTGTTATACCAAGATGACAGCGTTAAAGGGATGGTTATTGAGCATGATATGCGCCCAAGAGCTTACGAATACAATGTTGATATCGTTAATTTATCGCAAGATTACGATGACTTAACCGTTTACTTTGTTAATAGTTCTGAAACCATTGAGTCCGCAGAATATACCATTGAAGATATCGATTTTGCAGAGCAAGAAAGCCTCGTCATGCCACAAGATGATTATGAAATTAATGTGGTTTATGAGTCTGATAACGGCACTCAAACCTTGCTTTACCAATCTGAATTAATCAGCTTTGACGGTGATACCAATTACAGCTTTGTATTAACTAAAGATAGCCAAAGTCAGTTTGGTTACACCCTTCATCAGCTATAAACTTGCTGGCAATCGTTGTAGCGAGAATGATTAATGAATTAGCGGATAATACCTATTAGCTAAGTTCAAAGACAAAAATGCCGATAATCATTATCGGCATTTTATTGGTTTTTTATCAGCGTCTCTATTTGGCGGTTTGGTAGTTACTTAAAATTCGGCCTAAATTAGCTGAAGCTTCAGATAAATCAACTACACCATTTGAAGATTGATTAGCAAGATCACGGATAGTATTCGACTTAACCCTAATTTCTGTTAGCTCTTTGGCAATGTCATTGGCCACAGCGCTTTGCTCTTCTGATGATGTTGATATGTGGAAACTCATGTCCATGATTGAGCGAGAAGACTCAGCAATGGCGTTAACATCAGTACCAATATTGGTGATAAGGTCGCTACTGCTTTGTGCTTGCTTAACAGTATCTTGCGTAATGCTATCGATGTTTTGAGTTTCAGACTGGAGTTGCTCAATCATAGTCTGAATTTCAACTGTCGCAGATTGAGTTCGGCTGGCAAGAGTACGTACTTCATCGGCAACTACGGCAAATCCACGACCCATTTCACCTGCTCTTGCAGCTTCAATAGCGGCGTTTAATGCCAGCAAGTTTGTTTGCTCAGAAATGGCATTAATGGTGGTGATAACTTCATTAATTTTGGTGGCATTTTCTTTTAAGCTACCAACCGAATCTGAAGTTTTTTCGATGTAAGTCGATAACTGCTGAATTTCTTCAATAGCACGTTTTACACGGTTGTAGCTTTGCTTAGTGTATTCAGAGTCTTGCTCAACCTGTTGCGTGGTATTTTTAGCTATATTGGATACTTCTAAAGATGAAGCTGTCATTTCTTCCATAGCCGTAGCAACAGAGTCCAATGAAATATATTGTTGATCGATTTGTTCTGCGCTTTGCTGAGTCTCATCGGCAAATGAGCTTGATGTAGTGTGTAAGGTGTCGGCACTCTTTTTAACAGTGACAACCAACTCGGTTAATGTATCCATTGCTTGATCTAATGCGCAGCCAATGGTGCCAAATTCATCACGACCTGGGTGAAAACCTAAGCGAGAAGTTAAGTCACCTTTACCGATTTTAGCAGTGGTGTCCCAAAGCACCCATAATGCACCACCAATAAAGGTCGCATTCCAGTAGATCACTAATGCAAAAGGCAGTACCCATAAAAAAGACAGTAATAAACTATATAATGCCGCTTGTTTGGCATCACTTTCAACGTTACGAACTGATTCAGTTAATGAAAAGTATTGTCCATTTGCTTGAACTACCGCTGTAACGTTATTGCCATTACGATCGCTTTGTTGGTTAAAATCAGATACAGATAACCCTGCAGCACTCGCTTGCTCAAGTTGTCCAGTTGCTTCAAGCGTATTGACCGTAGCAGTCACCTTTTCAGTGAGCACTGTCATTGAGCTTTGCTCTATTTGATTTATGCTGTTGAAGTAACTGTTAATCGAGATACAGCTAACAATCAGTAAAAATAGTCCAAATATCGTCCAGAACTTGTCGTTAATAGACATTTTGATAAACAGCTTATCAATATTACGAAATTCAACTTGTTTCATATTGCCGATGCTTCAGTGATGGAAATTAATCGAATTTTAGAGCAGGTAAACAGGATTTGATACGATTTTTTGACAAATTCCGTGCTTTTTTAATGCTTTTGTTACATGGGAGGTAAGCAGACAATACGAGCAAATTTGAGCTTATTGTATTACATGGTAAACAAGCTCATTTGTAGTGTTTGATATTGCTATTAATTCATCGCTTTACTTAAAAACCGCTTAAAGGCATTTTCAAAGGCGATGACTAAATCTGGTGTTTCTTCCTGAGTCAGAATGTGCAGCATCCCCGCATACGAAATAGCTTGATGGGCATAACAAATAACCTCAGCGAGCTGCCAAGCTTGTATCAGCTCATCGCGTGAGCCATATTTGCTCCATCGGGATAAATACGCATCAATAACATATTGCTTATCTTCGCTATCATCCATTCTAAATAAATAGGTACCGTCGATAAAAGGGTGGCTAATGCAGCCATCGCTCCAATCAAAAAAAACAAACCCTTTGTCCCTTTGATTATCGCCATAATTAAGCTCTTGGTGGCGAGCGCTCGCAGGAGCAATATTTTCTATATGTAAGTCACTGTGAACCAATGTATTGGGTATCTTAAATGCTGATAAGGCGGCAATTGCTGTGATTAGGTGGTTAATGACGTGGTTTAGGTTTTCCGCCGACAGGTTAAGCTCTTGCGGTAATCGAGACGTTATTGCTTCATTTTGAAATGTGCTTCTAAGTTGCTTAGGAATAGCTGTGATATCGCGGCGGATACAACCAGCACTTTCTAACTCATTAATATAATTAACAGATGATATCTGCAGGTCTGCAAAAGCGGCGAATGGCTTTGCCCAATCGCTCAAGGGCACAGTATCAACAAATGCTTCACCAAAACTTGCTGTTAGCATCCATTGTTGGCTGGCATCAAATGCGATGACCTCAGCACTATATTGTGGAAAGAGTTCGTATAACTTGGCGCACAGACTGGCTTCGTTTGAGAATAAAGGCAGGAAAGCCGTAGCTTTAAAAAATACATCGCCAGAATAAGTTGTCTGCCTTAAAACATAGCCTAGGGTCCAACCTTTAACTTGTTGCAGTTCCCCAATTAAGCGGAAGTGCTTTTTATTGAGTTCATACTCTGTCCAATGTTTAGCATTTTGTGGCCAATTGGGTTGTTGCCAGCTTTGTACTTTTGTACTTAAGGTGCCGTTATAATTCATGAATGGTTCTTCCCTAACCCTTTCCTTTGTAAGTGTATTTTTCACAAGATCATTTTATAAAAATGTGAATGTACGTTTGCTTACGATTAATGTTCTATCTAAAACATTCTTTAAATCAATATTTTACTATTATTTGTTAACGTGTTGCAGTACTTAGGATAACACTTTGATTGCACTATTAGACATTTGGACATTTAATATACCCACACAAGTACCCAAGATTGATAAAAAATGAGAACAGGTATGAAGGCTATTACTCTTGCAGCAACGCTGCTTTGCATTTCTCCAATGCTAATTTCAGCAACGGCATATGCCGAAAATACAGCTAAAAACAAATCGAATTCAGCATCGATAGCAGAATACAGCCGTAAAATTGCCGTTGATCAAACCGTTGTCACGGAACATAAAACCAAAGTCAATGGTAATAGCTTTTCCTATACCGCCACTGTGGGAACTCAGCCAGTTTGGAATGACAATGGCGATGCTGTAGCAACCCTTAGTTATACCTATTATCAACGTGAAAATGTCCGCAGCACTGCTAAAAGACCGTTATTGATCTCATTTAATGGTGGACCAGGTTCTGCTTCAGTATGGATGGATATTGGTTATACAGGCCCAAGAGCAATCAATGTGGATGATGAAGGTTATCCGTTGCAGCCATACGGGGTTAAAGCGAATCCTCATTCAATTTTGGATATTGCTGATATTGTTTATGTAAACCCAGTTAATACTGGTTATTCAAGAGTGTTGCCAAATGCTGATGGCGAGATGCCAAGTAAAGATAAGCAACAAGAGATGTTTTTCGGTGTTAACGCCGACATAAAATACCTTGCTGAGTGGCTTAATACTTTTGTGACCCGCAACGAACGCTGGCGCTCACCTAAATATTTAATTGGTGAAAGTTACGGTACTACACGAGTCTCTGGCTTAGCATTAGAGCTACAAAACCGCCAGTGGATGTACCTTAATGGTGTAGTACTTGTGTCACCGACGGATATCGGTATTGAACGTAAAGGTCCTGTTAAGTCTGCTAACCGCTTACCGTACTTTGCAGCAGCGGCTTGGTTTCACAAGGCATTAGCTGATGATTTACAACAGACTGATTTAACCGAGTTCTTACCTGAAGTTGAAGCCTTCACGATTAATGAATATATTCCAGCATTGGCGATGGGCGGCTTTATTGCACCGGATCATAAACAGAAAATTGCAGAAAAAGTGGCTCACTTCTCAGGTTTGAGCGTCGATGCGGTACTTAAGTCAAACCTTGATGTATCAACGCGATTTTTTTGGAAAGAGTTATTGCGTGAACGTGGGCAAACTATTGGCCGTTTAGACTCTCGTTATCTTGGTATTGATAAACAAGATGTCGGCGATAGCCCTGATTACAATGCAGAGTTAACCTCATGGTTACATTCATTCACGCCTGCGATTAATGCATACATGCGTGAAGAACTCAATTATAAAACTGACATCAAGTATTACATGTTGGGTAATGTGCACCCTTGGGATCGCACGAACAATAAAACTGGTGAAAACCTACGTCAGGCAATGGCACAAAATCCCTATTTAAATGTCATGGTACAAGCGGGTTATTATGACGGTGCAACTAATTACTTTGATGCTAAATACAGCATGTGGCAATTGGATCCAAGTAGCAAAATGAAAGACCGCTTAAGCTTTAAAGGTTACCGTAGTGGCCATATGATGTACTTGCGTTCAGAAGATCTAAAGCAATCGAATCAAGATTTACGTGAGTTTATTGAAGCGACGATGCCAAAAGAAAATGAGGCTGCAAAATATTAATTGCTAACGTCTGTTATTAGAATTCAGTAATAATTCAATAGTAATTGAATGATAAATTATAAAGGAGCTTCGGCTCCTTTTTAATGTATTGGCTTAATGAATTAGTGCTTAAAAATTCTGTTAATAAATTGCTTCAATGTGCATAAAAATAAAATTGGAATGAAAAATGAGAGTGAGCATATTATCAGTAATGTCGTTGGCTACTATTCTGGTTGTGCCGATGCAGGTACTAGCCAAAGTTGTTACAACAAATGCGCCAACTGCGGGGAAGGTTTTGTGTGAAGGCAAAACCATTACGCCGATTTATGAGATCCAAGGAGCAGGTTCTACTAGTCCATTAGGTGCTGAGGGTGGCAATGAATCCATACATGAAGTAACCACCACAGGGGTGGTTACAGCTCGAGCCGATAGGTTGTATAAAGGTTTCTTTATCCAAGACCCACAAGGAGACGGCTCACCTTTGACATCTGATGGTATTTTTGTGCATTGGGGAGACTCAGCACCAGCAAAAATCGTCCCAGGGATGGAAATCTGTGTCACAGGTAAAGTACAAGAGTATTCAGGCTTTACTCAAATCAATATTGAACAGCAGCAAAAATTTACACTCGGCAACCATCTAGGTGAGCTTGCTGCCACGCCTTTACAGGTTCAAGAAGGCCAAAGTTTAGTGCAAGCTCTTGAGCGACTTGAAGGCATGAAAGTTGTGTTAACAACAGCGAGCGAAATGAAAGTTACGCGTTCATTTAGCCTCGATTATGACTCATACCGTAATAACATGGTGTTGTCACATCAAGCGCCATTGATTAAAGCTACTCAGGTTTATTCACCGTTATCCACCGACGCAATCGCATTGCATAGTGCCAATATAGCGAATCAGCTTGTTGTTGAATCTGATTATAAAGCTGAGCATGGCGAAGTGCCGTATTTTCCAAACTTTAATGCCGATAATGGTTATATTCGTATTGGTGATACCTTGACCAATATTGAGGGTGTTATTGGCTATAGCTATGATAAATATCGCTTTATGCCAATCAATGAGATTGGCGCCAGCGATTTTGTTCGTAATAACGACCGCAGCGTGGAGCCAGCGATCACTAATCAAGGTGACTTGCGTGTAGCCAGTTTTAATGTGCTGAATTTCTTTAATAGTGAATTTGGCGGTGATCCTAATCCATTAGGTCACAATCGAGGTGCAAAGATTGAGTCAGAAATGCTGTTGCAGCGAACAAAAATCGTTAATGCAATGGCGGCAATGAATGCAGACATTATTGGCATAATGGAAGTTGAAAATAATGGCTTTGGTGAGTTAAGTGCCATCCAGAACTTAGTTGAGGCACTTAATGCAAAGCTGCCAGCTGAACTTGCTTATCAATTTGTTGAAGTCACTGACAATGGTGGCTTTGTTGGCTCAGATGCCATTGCTGTCGGTCTGTTATATAGACCCGAAGTTGTCACTTTAGACGGTATAGCAAAGGTTATTGTTACGCCTGAACAACACATCGAAGAGGGAGTGGTGACACGTATCAATGATGGCGTGAAGGAAACCAACCCTGCTTATCATAAATATCAACGTCACAGCTTAATGCAAGGCTTTTTGGTAAATGCTCAAAAACTGACAGTTGTGGTGAATCACTTTAAATCTAAAGGCTCAGGTTGCTTAGAGGACTGGTTAAGCTTTAATGAAGATTCTGAACCCGAGGACTTACAGGGCAAGTGTAATGCGTTTCGAGTCTCTGCCGCTAAGGTTATCGGTGAGTCGATAACAGACTTAGAAGGTGATGTGCTGGTTATAGGTGATTTGAATGCCTATGGCAAAGAAGATCCATTAGCAGTGCTAACAGATTATGATGCAAATCTTAACGAGCGTGTTATTAAAACTGCCTCACACACCCGCTTAAATGGACTTGCTCATGAGCCAAAAGGCATGGTGATTGATAAAGGGTTTGGACTGATTAATTTAAATGCTCAAGCACATGGCGCAGCGACGTACTCATATAGCTATAATGGTGAGCTAGGTAATTTAGATCATGCCTTAGGTAATAGTAGCTTAGCAGCACGTTTGGTGGCTATTGAAGATTGGCATATCAATTCAGTTGAATCTAACTTGTTCGAATACAGCAGTAAATATACTGGAGAGCTAGCTAAGTCTGACAATGTTTACTCTTCATCTGATCACGATCCAGTACTCATTGCCCTAGCATACCCTCAAGCGTCAGAGACTAAAGACGGTGAAATTAAAGAAAAAGCTGGTGGCAGTTTAGGTTATTTAGGCTTGTTACTTTTATTGGCCTTATGCCTTGGTCGCAAGTTTACGCTGCGAGTGAATCAACTTATCACTAATTACTAAATTACTAAATTACTAATTGCAATAAAGTAATAAAAAAGGAGCCTAAGGCTCCTTTTTTCGGGGGAATCGATTCAAGCCGCTGACTGGGAGTCTATGGCCACTCTGGTGCGTTTGGCTATGACTTTTTGTTGGCGACGACTCCAATATAAATACAGACCGGTGAAGCCTAAAATAACAGGCATTAGGCCTACAAAACACCAGATTATGCGAGTAATCAGCCCGCCAAAGTAACCAAAATGTAGTTTACGAAAGCTATCTAGAAATACCATCAGAAAGCCCGCATCACGTATATCTTGTTTTTGGACTAATTCACCACTGGTTTTATCAAAGCTGACAATACTTGAGTATTCGCTATTGAGAGGGTTGTTGGTCTCTACAGCACCATAGAAAGTAATATTTCGGTCAGGCTCATGGGGCATTGCAAGATACCCTGCTTGATAGGTGGGGATCTCTTTTGAGCTTTGTATTCTTAAGGTTTCAAACGAAATATCTGGGCTATGAAGTGGGGCGGTAATATAGACGTGTCCGCTGTCGCCATGCTCATTGATTTCATGCAATATGCCAGCGATATTCCAATAACCACCAGTGAACGCCATGATAAGTAAAATTGGCGAGCTTAAAATACCGATAAACTTATGGATATCACTAAATAAAATACGCCTCACAGCTTTGATGCGCATGGTGAATAATTTAGCCCAAAAGCGTCGATATAAAATAATGCCACTAATACCTAAAAACAGCATAATTAACGCTGCAGCAAAACCAACCCAAGCCCCTTTAACTTCAAGCAAAAACGTATAATGCAGCTCTAATAACCAATCGGTGATGTAATGTCCCATAGGTTGAGATTGAGACAATAGCTCTCCTGTGTACTGGTTAATGTAAATCTTTTCCCAATCTTCTGTACCGCGCTTTATTAAATAACCCGCATCAGAACGCTGCTTATCATCAAATAGTTCCCAACCTCCCAGTTCGTACTCTGGATTAGCATCGAGTGTGGTTTGCATCAGTGTATCTAGGCTGACACGTTCGGTTGTATTGTCTGCCTCAACCACCATGTGGGCAGGACGCAACAGGCTATCTATTTCGACTTTAAAAACCAAAATGCTGCCGGTTATTGAAATGATCAATAACGGCAGCATAGCAATTAGCGCTCCATAAGAGTGCCACTTAAATAATGTTTTTCTCATAATTGACTCTAATTAATACAAAAAGGCTTCTTGCCTTGAGACAAGAAGCCTTTAATGAAACTTAAAGTTTCCAGGTTAATGTTGCACTGTAATTTGCTGGAGCGCCATAAAAGCCTTGAGCCCAATACAAGCTGGTGATGTATTTTTCATCGGTTATATTGTTGGCGTTAACAGTTAATTGAATATCATCAGTAAATTGATATTTAGCCATTAAATCAACGATGGCATAGGCTTCTTGTTCAGTGATAATTTCTTGTCCTGCATTATCGAAACCATCTGCGACGATGCCTTGTTTACGAGAAGTATCATCTTGCCAGCGCATGTTTACACCAAAGAATAGCCCTTCGATATTTTGAAACTCGTAAGTTGCAGCTAGCTTTAATAGTTTTTCTGGAGTGTAATCAGCAACAACATCATCGCCTTTAATTTCAAAATCTGTGTAACCAATACTGGCTTGAAGGCCTGTGTAGAGCTCACCTGCAAATTCGATTTCAAAGCCTTTACTGTTAATTCCGTCAGCACCAACATAACGGTGTTGATCTGGTGGAAGCAAAATTGTAGATTCATCTAGTGTGGCTAAGTTAGTTTGTTCCACATCGAAATAAGCTAGGCTGGCTATCAGATTGCCATCAAATAACTCACTCTTGATCCCGATTTCTTTGCTTTCACCTGTGACCGGATCTAGCATCTGATCATTAATATCAAGCTCTTTTTGGGCTAAGAAGGTTTCTGTGTAACTGGCGTAAGCAATGACCTCAGGTCTAAAGCGATACACCATACCTAAGTAAGGAATAAACTCACTGGCATCAGTTTCTTGGTCAACACTGTAGGCTTCGCCGCTCGCTTCCCAAGTGTTATAACGCCCACCTGCAATTAAGTGCATATCTTCAAATAGGTTGAATCGACCAGTGAAGTAAGCGGCTTGTTGTTTGGTGCGAACATCACTGCCAGTTAACCCATCGTTAAATGTAGGCTTAGGTGTATTACCATCCCAATCATTTAAATCTGGCATAGCAGGGAAACCATTACCTGTGGTGTAGTCGTATAACGAAGTGTCGTTGTACGTTAATTCAGCATGGTTAATACCGACAACAAGTTGGTGATTGCGACCGAATAAATCAAAGTTACCATCAACATATAAGTCAGCTAAATCAGTGGTTTCATCTAGGTCATACTCACTGCCGTAACCCGTAAGGCCCAAGCCTGTGGTTTTATCTGGAGTGCCATAAACATAGAATAGTTCGGTATCTTCGTCAGTGACTTTATGAGAATAAGTTCCGCGTAAACGCCAGTCATCATTAAAGTAGTGGCTTATTTCAAATACGGTATTATTTTTTTCGACTTGCCAATTTGACCAATCAGCAGAAGTGTTGGTTGAGCGATCATAGTTGGTTGCACTTCCATCAGTATAATAAAGGGGTAAAGCGCCCCAGTTATTGCCTGTTGCATCGTTATCAATGTAGCTGTGGCTCAATGAGATAGTCGTGTTGTCAGTAATTTCAGCTTCGATAAACGCATATAAGACATTCTTATCTTGCTCGTAACGGTCAAGGTAAGAGTCTTGTTGGTGCTTAACGGCAACGGCGCGGGCTGACACTTTATCTGTAATGGCAATTGAGCCATCAAGTTCAAGACGGGCATTGTTATCACTGCCGTAAGTGCCTGATATTAATAATTGATCTTCGACGGTTGGACGTTTACGAATAAAATTAACTGTTGCCGATGGATTACCGACTCCCGTCATTAGTCCATTTGCACCACGAATAACTTCGATTCGGTCATAAATTGCGGTGTCTTCATCAGCATGGTTATTACCCGAGGTGAGCGGTAAACCAATACCATCGATTTGGAAATTGGTTACGTCAAAACCGCGTGCGGTATAATATGTTCTATCAGTTTCAATCCGTTCAACATTGATGCCTGTCGCGGTATCTAGCACAGAGTTGATATCGGTTAGCTGGAAGTCTTTCATTTGTGCTTCAGTGATCACCGAAACAGATTGAGGAATATCTGTAATCGCTAGATCGAGACGCGATGCGCCGCTTGCAGAGTGAGCATTATAGCCTTGGATGTAGCGACCTTTAACTTCAATGACTTCTAAGTTCGTAGTTTCATCAGGAGTATCTTTAACATCGTTTTCAGCCGCTGAAGCACACTGAATGACACTAAAAGCACATAATATGGACAAGTATATGGGACTAAGTTTCATAATTTCATCATCTTAACTGCTATGTAAGCCTAATGCTTACTATTAAAATTTGGTTGTTTTCTGGCTTGAGTTTTTTTCGCAACAGATGATAAATAAAAGTTAACCAAATATAAATGAAAATCATTATCATTTACATTTGGTGGGTTTTGTAAATTTTATGAAAATACTTTATTGAGATTGTGCTGTTGGTTTTGAGCTGTGGTCTTCAAAGAACATAAACAATCCAAGTTGATTGCTATAGTCCAAATGCTAAAGTCGAAATTTATTTGATTTTTTTATACATTCGGTATGACAAAACCTGTATAAACGTTCTGCATTAATGCCCCCAAAGAGAGCTTTTAAATGAACACTATGAGCCCGTCGGTGCTAAAAAAACGCATTGATAGTATCGATATTATGCGTGGTATCGTCATGTTGATTATGTTGTTAGATCATGTGAGGGAACGTTTCTTTTTCCATGAGCAGGTCAGCGATCCTATGATGCTAGACAGTACCAGTACGGGGCTGTTTTTAAGTCGCTTTGCGGCGCACTTTTGTGCGCCGACCTTTGTATTTTTAACGGGTGTTTCAGCATGGCTTTATAGTCATCCTCAACATGGCCCGCAGCGAAATGGGCGTGAATTCTTAATGAAACGCGGCCTATTTATCATCGCCCTAGAATGTACGGTCATTACCTTCCAGTGGATGGGTAATTACGACATGATTTGGTTACAGGTCATGTGGGCTATCGGTATTAGTATGCTAGCGCTAGCGGCATTAATAGGTTTGCCAAGAGTGTGGTTGGCAATTATTGGGTTAGTGATTGTATTTGGCCATAACGCATTGACGCCAATCAACTTTGAGCCAGGTGAGTGGGGCTATACGATTTGGGCAATACTGCATGATCGCGGTAATATTTTACCAAACGATTTTGTAGGTATTCGTGCAAGTTATCCGGTCTTGCCTTGGATTGGAGTGATTTTATTAGGCTATGTGATGGCGCCTATTTACAGCGCGAGTTTTGATGATGCTAAACGCCACAAAATTCTCATAGGGCTGGGTTTGGGGTGTTTTGCAATTTTTGCCATTTTACGTGGCTTTAATATTTATGGTGAAACCTTAGATTGGCAGCAAGGTGAAAGCTTATTGATGACATTAAAGTCGGTATTTAATGTGACTAAGTATCCACCGTCGTTAGCGTTTCTGTTGGTTACAATAGGTGGCACCTTATTGTGCTTACGTGCACTGGAAAAAGTCGACCCTAAGTACGGTAAAATATTATCGACCTTCGGTTCAGCACCGATGTTTTTCTATATTGTGCATTTATATCTATTGCTGTTTATGTATCAGTTCGCAATCAACGTTATAGGGCCTAACTATGGTGATTTATATGGCTTTACCCATATAGGTTGGGTATGGACGGTGACAGTGATTTTAGCGGTGTTACTGTACTTTCCAACTAAATGGTTTAGTCAGTATAAACACCAGAGCAAACAAGCTTGGATTAAATACTTATAAAACTCATTAGTACAAGACACAAAAAAGGCGCCTCGAGGCGCCTTTTTAGGATGTATTGTATTTGCTAATCGATTAAGTCGTAATTTTCACGTAAGACTTTAATGATATCAGCTTTAGGGTTTTCAGGAAGCTTAATGCTGCTACCTGTGACTTTTTCAGCAACACCAGTATAGGTACGAGATACATTCATCATCGCTTCTAGTGGTAAGTCGTTATCACGTGCTAAAGCTTCACGCTCAGGCATTCTGTCTTTATTTAATAATATGTCAGCATCGTCAAAATGGTTAAGTAAGAACTGACGGAAACCTTCTTTAGAATTTTCCACAATCTTGCCATCACGGTAAGCAGCGCCATCCCAAATACGTGACGAATCTGGTGTGCCAACTTCATCCATGTAAATCAGTTTTGAGTTACCGTCTTTGTCGTCCACATAACCAAATTCAAACTTAGTATCGACAAACATTTGATCGTGACTACTCAAAGCATCAGAAATAACCTTAAAGCCTTGTTTAAGAAGCTTTTCGTATAAGTCGATATCTGAAGCCTGCTCAAATCCAAATGCTTCAACATTCGCTTCTATGTCTGCGCGGCTAATATTAACATCATCTTGTTCTGGCACACCTGGGATTCCAGTTAAAATCCCTTTCGTTGAAGGCGTAATCAGTAGCTCAGGTAATTTTTGATCTTTCTTTAGCCCTTCAGGCAATGTTATTCCGCAAAACTCACGCTCACCTTTAGCGTATGCACGCCACATTGAGCCAGTTATATATTGACGACAAATTGCTTCAACTTTGATTGGACGCGCTTTTTGAACAATCCATACAAATGGGTGTGGGATATCTAAGATGTGGCTGTCAGCTAAGCCGTTTTCAGCAAAAAGCTTAAACCAATGGTTTGAAATCGCATTGAGTGCCGCGCCTTTACCGGGAATACCTTGCAGGTTACCTTCACCGTGGAAAATACAGTCAAACGCAGAGATACGGTCACTGATCACCATGATAGCCAGTGGCGTATCAGCAGGGACATCGTAGCCTTTGTCGCTAATAAGGCGACGGCTATCAGTATCTGTTAGCCAATAAACACTGCGGACTTTACCGCTATGAACCGGTTTATCGGTGCGGATAGGCAAATCATTGTTAATTGCGAGAACTGAATCAGCAAGACTCATGACCAGTGTTCCTTAGATGTTAGGTGTAGGGATTATCCATGATGGAGCAGGATATATAGCTATTTTAATGGCGGCTATTTTACCTTTATTAAGCAAGATTTCCATGGTTATCAGGCGGCTAAACTCTTAATCCTGTATAGCGAATACTGAAGACGATAAACCGCGTTTTTAGCGGTTTATTAGTCGGCTATATTCAGGCAGTATGTTGCAAAATATGAGTTCATTTCAGAAGAGTTGCCAATTTCGTGAGTCATACCCGTTTAGGACTAATCTTTGTTTCGGTTGCCGTTATTTTTTGGGGCATTTTACCCATAGCGCTTAAGCTATCAGGTGGGTTTATTGATCCGGTTTCGCTAACTTGGTTTCGGTTTCTAGTCGCTTTTATGGTGACGTATTTTTTACAGTGGCGCTTTGGTGCACTTAGGCAATTTGTAGATTTATCTCAAGGGGATTGGCTGCGGTTATCAACTGCGGGCATTCTGTTAATGTGTAATTACACCTCCTTTGTGTATTCATTGGATTATTTATCGCCGGGGACTGCACAACTTAATTTTCAAACCGCACCGTTTTATTTGGCATTTGGCGGCGCGTTATTTTTTAAAGAACGCTTAACAGCGTTGCAGTTAACTTGTTTTGCAACCTTGGCATTAGGGGTTTTATTGTTTTTCCATCCAAGCTTGGATGTATCGGCTTCCAATGCTAGTCAAATAGGCTTTGGCGTGTTAATCGTGCAATTTTCTGTATTATCTTGGACCAGTTATGCACTGCTGCAAAAGTCATTAATCACAAAATTATCGCCAAATAATGTGTTGTTATTTATTTATGGCTTAGGTGTTTTATTGATGGCGCCATTAAGTGACTTTAGCCAATTTAAGTCGATGACTAATCATCAATGGTTAGTCATCGTTTTCTGTGCCGCGAATACGCTTATAGCCTACGGATGTTTTGGGCAAGCGATGAAGTATTGGCCAACAGCACAAGTCAGTGCCATGTTAGCTCTGACGCCAGTGCTGAGTTTTACCGCTAATGCTGTGGTGGTTGAACTAGGATTATGGCCAAATATCTTTAGGGCTGACGCTATTGATATATGGTCGTTGTTGGGCATTATTTTAATTGTTGGTTCGGTATTTGTGGTTCAGATCTGGCCTTTGTACCAACAAAAACGCCTTAAAAGCAGCAAGGCGTTTGAAGATTAAAAGCGATAGTTAATGTTCACTGCCGCAAAATTCGCTTTGTTGGGTTGGTCGTGATATTGCTCAGTGCCACGAATAGCTGAAAAGCTTAATCCCCAGTTTTGCCAATTAAGCATAAAGCCCATGTTAATCATTGCTTGCTGGTGGGTTAACTCTGCTGAGTGGCTGTCTGTAAAGGTGTTGCCGTCGATAGTGATATCGTTAAATACATAACGGCCGTAGAAGGTAACAAATACCTGCCAACTTAGCTCATCTGCCGACTTAACAATGTAGCCATTATTGCTTCTTGATGCAGCCTGAGAAACAAAGGCGTAGCTATGAGAAAGAATATTCCCCAACCGAAATGTCATGCCAGCACCTACATCACTCATTAAATTACCTACACCAGCGTTACCGTGGAAAACAGTATCAAATTCAAGGTTGTCAGAAAGAGGTGTGTACGCTAATTGGTAAAGGCGCTGCGCTTCAACCTTAAACACAGGTTCGTTGCTCAATTGATTATCCCAGCCCATTGGCTCTTTAGCATCAATGATTTCGTGAACTTGTTTTTGAGTTTGCTCAGCAAAAGATGCCGGGCCCACTACTCCCAATGTGAGGCTTAAATTATCTGCCACACCATCACCATAGCTTCGTAATTTGGTGCCCCATAGTAAGGTTCCAGAATAGGGACGATCGGATTCAATCAATGCAGCTTGCTGTAAGTCATCCGGTGTATACATGCGCTGAGAAACGCTATAACTAATTTGATATTGTCTATTGCCGCCATGATTTAAATAACTATAGCCATATAAACCTTGCAGCCATTTAGGTAATACAAGCTCGTCAAAGTCATTGACGACAGCTTTGCCCCAGCTCCATTCTATGCCGTTACTATAGTCATCATCACTGGTGTTAATCAGTCCAAATGCATCATTCTCAAAGGTAAATTGAACCCAATCTCCATTTGAGGTACCTGCATGGAGCTGCTGGCTCTCTTTAGCTGCAGCACTTTTTGCTACGCCCTGTGCCAACGTTGGCGCAGAAAGCAATGTGATGATCAGCGAGATAGCACCAATAGAATATTGAAATAGAGGCTTATTTAGTAACATTAAATTAAAGCTTGTATTAATAGGTATCAAAATAGGCGAGAGATTATACAGCAATAGGCATAAAAAAATGGAGCCGAAGCTCCATTTTTAAATCAGTGACTCAACATAATGTTGATATTGTGATCGATTACTCGCTATCGCGAGGCTTACGTGGACGATCGCCGCGAGGACGGTCACCGCGTGGACGATCGCCGCGAGGTCTGTCACCACGAGGGCGGTCATTACGTGGACGGCGTGGACGGTCGCTTTGCTCAGGGAAAGCGGTATCGCTAGCTTCTTTAATGTTTAGAGGCTTGCCACATACACGTACTTTACGTAAATGAGTCAGAACATCTTTTGGCATACCGTCTGGTAAGTCAATTGAAGTTACTTGATCAAATAATTGAATTTGACCAATGAACTGGCTATCGATGTTTGCTTCGTTAGCAATAGCACCAACGATGTTACCTACACCAACACCATTATCACGACCTACTTCGATTACGTAGCGGCACATCTTAACATCTGGCTTATCTTTTAAGCCTTCAGCACTACCAAAGCTTGTTGGTTGTGGACGACCACCGCGTGAATCACGACGTGGACGCTCACGGCCATTGTCACGATCTCTGCTATCACGAGAATCACGTTGACGCTCTTGAATCGCAGGAAGTTGTAATGGACGCTCAGCTTGAACTTGTTGTAATAATGCCGCAGCAAGTAAATCTGTATCGATTTCTAGTTGTTGGCATAACTCAGCAACAGCGTTCTTCATGAAATCTAAGTCACCGTTAATGGTTTCTTGGATTTGCTCGCCTAAACGAGATAAACGACGCTCTGCAACAGTTTCAGGGCTTGGTACTTTCATTGGCGAAATGCGGCTTGAAGTCGCACGCTCAATGGTACGTAACATACGCATTTCGCGGTTTGTTACGAAAAGAATCGCCATACCTGTACGACCAGCACGACCTGTACGGCCAATACGGTGTACGTAAGCTTCTGAATCATATGGGATATCGTAGTTTACTACGTGTCCAATACGTTCAACGTCAAGACCACGGGCCGCAACGTCAGTAGCAATAAGGATATCTAGCTTGCCACGCTTAAGTTGCTCAACAGCACGCTCACGTGCTTGTTGGTTCATGTCACCATGTAATGGCGATGAAGCATAACCGCGGGCTTCTAGTTTCTCAGCTAATTCAACACAGCTGTTACGAGTACGAACGAAGATGATAATACCTTCAGTATTTTCAACTTCTAATACACGAACTAAAGCTTCAAGCTTGTTGTGTTGAGACACTTGAACAAAACGTTGGTCAATAGACTTAACAGTTGAGTTAGTGGTTGAGATGCTAATATGAACAGGATCTGATAAATGCTTGTTAGCAACGCGCTTAATTTGCTCTGGCATGGTCGCAGAGAAAAGTGCAAGTTGGCTGTTCTCAGGCTTATGTTCTAATACCCATTCGATATCGTCGATAAAGCCCATTTTTAACATTTCATCAGCTTCATCAAGCACTAATGCTTTTAATGAGTCTAACTTTAATGTACCGCGACGCATGTGGTCCATAACACGACCAGGCGTACCAACAACAACTTGTGGGCCACGACGTAGCGCACTTAATTGTTGATGCATGCTTTGACCACCGTAAATAGGTAGTACATGGAAGCCTTTCATGTGTTTAGCGTAGCTACCAAATGCTTCAGCAACCTGAACGGCAAGTTCACGAGTTGGTGCAAGCACTAGGATTTGAGGAGCGTTCAGCTTCTGGTCAACACTGTTTAGTAAAGGCAGTGCGAAAGCACCTGTTTTACCAGTACCAGTTTGAGCTTGACCTAAAATATCTTTACCAGCCATTAGGGGGTCGATACTTGCAGACTGAATTGGAGTTGGTTTTTCGTAACCTAGATCGTCAAGGGCACGAAGCAAATTCTCGGATAAACCAAGTTCGCGGAAAGTTCTTTCATCGGATGACATTGAGTTGTAGCCTTGTGGGTATGCACGAATATAGTGGCATTCGCGCTAAAGTTTCACAGACAGAAAATCAACCCCGTGTCGATTTCCCGCGTCAAAGGGGCGATATTATAGCAAGCTTTCACCCATATGACTATATATTTTCAATAACTTTTTAAAATTGGCCTGATTATTGAAAAGCAATTTGTTGCTTATTCACTGAGACTAATTCAAATGCGGTTTCTGTAACTGCCGCTAAAAAGCCAATATCGATTGTATCTATTGTATCGTCGATGGTGTGATATTGTTTATGTGTTGGAACCCCTAAGTACAACCAAGGTATGCCAACTTTGTGGAACGGATAATGGTCCGAAGCACGCAACCAATCTATCTTTACCATGCTGCCGTTTTTCATTCGTGAACGGCTCTCTCGAATACATAATTGATTATAGTCTTGGAGTTGAGTTTTTAGCTGATTAAATTCAGTTAAATTTTTCTCACCTTCTACATATATGGCTTTAGGGCGGGAGGGATTCCCAATCATGTCGAGATTTAACGACATTTCGACTTGCATGTTAGTTGCCGCCATTAACTGTTCAACTAGGGCGTACGAACCGAACAATCCTGTCTCTTCAGCGTCGGTTGCGACGAGCATCAAGTTTACGTTTTGATTGCCTTGTGCGTGCCATTGCTCTGCTATAGCGAGCATTGCGGCAACACCAGAAGCATTATCATCAGCGCCAGCAAAGACTTTGTTGCCCTTTTTACCTAAGTGATCGTAATGGGCGGTGATTACACGCCAGCGATCGGTTTCATTTTGAGCCTTGATGGTGGCAATGACATTAATGCCTTGTTTATTAGAAAAATTAAATCGATAAGTGAAGGGCACGTCGAAGTCATCTTGCCAAGGAGTGAGATTGAGCTCGCTAAACCGTTGTTTGATATATTCTCGGCTAAGTTCAGCGCCATGAGTTGCGGTTTTCCTACCTTCGAACTCTTTACTGCTTAAAATGCGGATATCATCGAGTAATTGACTTTGATTACTCCAATGATTAACAGGATTGTTGCCACAATTTTGAGTAGCGCAGCCAGTTATGGCGAAAGTAAAAATTAGCGGTAATAAGGCGGGTGGTTTTAAAAGGGAGATATTTGCTTTGAGCAAGCTAGGTTTATTGCACGCTATTTCAGCTGATGTAAGGCGAATAAACTCAACTTTTTGAGCTAAATAGCGCACAAAAAATTGAGTCATCACTAATGCTAACGTTACCGACTGAGCAAATGTGGCGGCTAGAACTAACACCAGAGCCGCTAATTGAAAATCCATTTCATATCCTCTGGCTAATCATCCCATAAGATTAAGCCGACTTGAGTTAACTAGATTAGCATCTTTATTTATCCGTTTTCGCAGCAACCTTTTTAACTGTTTTCTTGGCTGCCGCTTTTTTCGCAGGTGCTTTTTTAACTTTAGCTTGTGTAACTGCAGGCATTTTCTCTAATAATGGTTTCAAGAAATGTGCAGTATGTGATTCGGTATTTTTGGCGACATCTTCAGGTGTGCCACTGACCAAAATCATACCACCACCAGAACCACCTTCAGGGCCTAAATCGACAATCCAGTCTGCGGTTTTAATCACATCTAAATTGTGTTCAATCACTACAATAGTATTACCCTTCGCTTTTAATCTATGCAATACATCTAATAACAATTGAATATCAGCAAAGTGTAAACCTGTGGTCGGTTCATCTAGAATATACAGCGTTTTACCCGTATCTCGTTTAGATAACTCCTTAGACAGCTTCACTCTTTGGGCTTCACCGCCTGACAAAGTCGTGGCGCTTTGGCCTAAGCAAATATAGGATAAACCGACATCGACTAAGGTTTGTAATTTGCGCGCGATAGCAGGAATCGGATCGAAGAATACGCGGGCTTCTTCAATGGTCATCTGCAGCACTTCATGAATGTTTTTACCTTTGTATTTCACATCTAAAGTTTCGCGGTTATAGCGTTTACCTTTACATGAATCACACGGTACATATACATCGGGTAAGAAATGCATTTCTACTTTAATGAGGCCATCACCTTGACAAGCTTCGCAGCGTCCGCCTTTTACATTGAATGAGAACCTACCCGGCAAATACCCACGGCTTCTTGACTCTTGGGTCGCGGCAAATAGTTCACGAATTGGGGTAAATATGCCTGTATAAGTTGCAGGGTTTGAGCGCGGTGTTCGGCCAATTGGGCTTTGATCAATATCGACCACCTTGTCACATTGCTCCATACCTTTAATGCTTTTGTGCGCTGCAGGTTCGTCAATGGTTGCCCCATTTAACATGCGGTGCGCAATTTTATAGAAGGTGTCATTAATCAGAGTCGACTTACCCGAACCTGATACACCAGTGACACAGGTGAACAATCCAATAGGAATCGTTAAATCGACATTTTTTAAGTTGTTGCCTGTAGCGCCGCAAAGTTCAATGACCTTTTTCGGATCCATCGGCGTGCGCTGCTCGCTGACATGAATTTGTTTCTTACCGGAAATGTATTGACCAGTAATTGACTCTTCACATTCAATAATATCTTTTAAACCACCAGAGCAAATCACTTCGCCGCCGTGAACACCAGCACCTGGACCAATATCAATCACGTGATCCGCCATGCGAATAGCATCTTCATCATGCTCAACCACGATAACCGTGTTGCCTAAATCCCGAAGGTGGATCAAGGTTTTAAGTAGACGTTCGTTATCACGCTGATGCAGACCAATAGAAGGTTCATCGAGCACGTACATCACACCAACAAGCCCTGCGCCAATTTGGCTAGCCAAACGAATACGCTGAGCTTCACCACCTGAAAGGGTATCTGCAGAACGGTCTAAGCTAAGATAGTTAAGGCCAACATTGACTAAGAAACCTAATCGGTCGCCAACTTCTTTGAGGATTTTTTCCGCGATTTGCGCTTTTTGCCCCGTGAACTCAACCTTTTTAAAATAGTTCATGGCTTCGCCAATGGACCATTCTGTTAGTTGAGGTAGGGTCAATTCGCCAATGAATACGTTACGAGCCTCTTCACGTAGTCGAGAGCCTCCGCAGCTTTTACAAGATTGGGTATTAATGAATTTAGAAAGTTCATCGCGGACAGAGTTACTCTCTGTTTCACGATAACGTCTATCCATATTATTCAAGATCCCTTCAAATGGATGATTACGGATCACTACATCGCCACGGTCATTAATGTATTTAAACGCAATGCTTTGCTTGCCTGAACCATGGAGCACAATCTTTTGTACTTTGTCGGTTAACTGCTGAAATGGTGTTTCAACATCAAACTTATAATGCTCAGCTAACGAACTGAGCATTTGGAAATAGTAAAAGTTGCGTTTATCCCAGCCGCGAATTGCGCCGCCCGCTAATGATAATTCACCGTTGGTTATCACTCTATCTGCATCAAAGTACTGCTGCACCCCTAATCCATCACAGGTTTGACAGGCACCGGCAGGGTTATTGAATGAAAAGATACGTGGCTCAAGTTCAGCCATTGAATAGCCACAATGAGGACAGGCAAAATTAGCTGAGAAAACGATTTCTTCAGCTTCACCAGCCATATCAGCGACAACCGCAATGCCGCCAGACATCTCTAAAGTGGTTTCAAATGACTCAGCTAAACGCTGCTTTAAGTCATCACGAACCTTGAAACGGTCAACGACGACTTCGATGGTGTGCTTAACATGTAAATCAAGGGTTGGCGGGTCGGATAAATCACACACATCACCATCGATACGGGCTCGAACATAGCCTTGTGCAGCTAAGCTTTCGAGTAGTTTTACATGCTCACCTTTACGGGCTTTAACTACAGGGGCTAATAACATTTGGCGACTGCCTTCTGGCAGTTCCAATACTTTATCGACCATTTGACTGACAGTTTGCGCAGCTAATGCTTGTCCATGCGTCGGACAGCGAGGTTCGCCAACACGGGCAAACAAGAGTCGCAAATAATCATATATTTCAGTGATGGTACCCACAGTTGAGCGTGGGTTATGTGAGGTGGACTTTTGTTCAATTGAAATCGCGGGACTTAAACCTTCAATATGGTCAACATCAGGCTTTTCCATCAAACTTAAAAATTGGCGAGCGTATGCTGATAAAGACTCAACATAACGGCGTTGACCCTCGGCATATAACGTGTCGAACGCTAATGAGGATTTACCTGAACCAGAAAGGCCAGTGATGACAATCAGCTTGTCACGAGGGATTTTTAGGTCAAAGTTTTTTAAGTTGTGGGTTCGTGCACCGCGAATTTCAATGGTATCCATTCTTCACTCTGATGTTGTGCTCGGTTGCTGAAATAGGGGGTATATATCTTAGCAAACGAGTTAAGGCATATGGTTGCGATTAGATTTTAATTTGTATTTATACAGTATTTTATACAGTATTGTACAGTGTTAAATTGTCAGTTCATTTGACTGTATTGTTGAGTAAAGTCGAATACTAATGAACTGCGATGTAAGACACATTATAACCTGTTTGTTTAATCTCATTAGCAAATACGATAAACAGTTGCACCTTGGTTCATTATTCCTTTTGAGCTAAATTAGGACGCTGTGATAATATGCGCAACTCAAAATTTTTTATCGATACAGTATTAAGGGCAATTTAATGGCCAAAAATGGACTATCCGGCATTGAAAAGAAGGTCGCATTTTCGCTAGCCAGCGTGTTTGGCTTACGAATGATGGGCTTATTTATGATCATGCCCGTGTTTGCGCTTTACGGCCAACACTTGGAAGGATTCTCGCCATTATGGGTTGGTATCGCCATTGGTGCTTATGGGTTAACCCAAGCTTGCTTGCAAATTCCAATGGGCATGTTGTCAGATAAATATGGCCGCAAACCGATCATTCTTGGTGGTTTAGTTATTTTTGCCATCGGGAGCATTGTTGCGGCTATGTCAGACCACATTTATGGTGTGGTGTTAGGGCGAGCACTGCAAGGAATGGGCGCAATTGCTGCTGCAGTGTTAGCACTCGCTGCTGATTTAACCCGTGATGAACAACGTACCAAAGTCATGGCGATTATTGGGATGTGTATCGGTTTCTCTTTTGCTTTATCGCTACTAGCAGGGCCTATTGTTGCCCAATATGCAGGCCTTGAAGGTTTATTCTTTTTAACCGCAATTTTAGCCGTGTTAGGTATGGTTATTGTTCAGGTGTTGGTACCAAATCCTGTATCTCAAGCGCCCAAAGGCGATACGGTTGCAACACCGACGAAGCTTAAACGTATGCTGATGGATCCACAGTTGTTTCGTTTAGATGCAGGGATTTTTATTCTTCATTTAGTATTAACAGCCGTGTTTGTGGCGCTGCCGCTGGATTTAGTTGATGCTGGTTTAGTCAAAGAAAAGCACTGGATGTTGTATTTCCCTGCCTTTATTGGTGCATTTTTCTTGATGGTGCCGTTAATCATCATCGGGGTTAAACGCAATAACACCAAAACCATGTTCCAAATATCACTCATGATCATGATGCTAGCTTTGGCTGCTATGGGATTTTATGCCGATAATTTATGGGTACTCAGTGGCGCAGTTGTGCTGTTTTTTACCGGTTTTAATTATTTAGAAGCATCACTACCTAGCCTAATTGCCAAGTTCTGTCCTATGGGCGATAAAGGTTCAGCGATGGGGGTTTACTCGACCAGTCAATTTTTAGGTGCTTTTTGTGGCGGCATGTTAGGTGGCGGCGCTTATCAATTGGTCGGCGCTTCAGGGGTGTTTTTTGTGGCGCTTGCATTGATGTTTGTTTGGTTGTTATTAACCATCGGCATGGAAAAACCTGTGCTACTTAAAAGCTATACGCTTGAAGCTGAAGCGAAAGATAGAAATCATGCTCAAGATATGGCAACTCAGCTGTCACAGCTTGCAGGCGTTGCAGAAGCTATTGTGGTGATAGAAGAGAAAGCCGCTTATTTGAAAGTAGATGATCAATTCGATTTAAGAGAAGCTCGAGCTGTGTTAGGCTCTGTCAGCTAAGAATTAAATTCGTGTTTTTTGTGTGACAGCTGATGTTTCAGCGTCCATAAAAATGACATAATTGATTCAACAGAATTTGAACGTAATTAAATTTAGAACATGGTAAATCGCAGGAGATTTCAATGGCCAGTCGTGGTGTGAATAAAGTAATTTTGGTCGGTAACCTAGGAAAGGACCCAGAGGTTCGTTACATGCCAAATGGTAACGCCGTCGCTAACTTTACCGTGGCAACGAGTGAGTCTTGGAAAGACCAACAAGGTCAGCAGCAAGAGCGTACAGAATGGCATAACATCGTTATGTACCGTCGTTTAGCTGAAGTAGCTGGTGAATACCTGAAAAAAGGTTCTAAAGTTTACTTAGAAGGTAAACTACAAACCAGCAAATGGCAGGATCAAACTACGGGTCAAGATCGCTACAAGACTGAAATCAATGCAATGGAAATGCAGATGCTTGATAGTCGTGGTCAAGGCGGTCAACAAGGCGGCATGAATCAAGGCCAAGGTGGTTACGGTAATGCTCCTCAGCAAAGTGCTCCGCAGTCTCAAAGTGGTTACGGTCAACAGCAACAAGCTCAAGGTGGTTTCCAGCAGCCAGCTCAGCAACAAGCTGCTCAAAAGCCTGCTTACACGCCTAAGCCTCAAGCTCCAGCTCAACAACAAGGTGGTGGGTTCCAACAATCTGCCCCTGCTCAGCGTCCAGCGCCTGCACAACAGCAACAAGGTGGATTCCAACAACCTGCTCAACAGCAAGGTGGTTTCCAGCAGCAATCTGCACCAGCTCAACGCCCAGCACCAACACCTCAGCCACAAAATACGACACCTGATTTAGGTGGCGATTGGGATGACGATATCCCGTTCTAGGCTGAACAAAAACGCTTAGTCTATTTTCGATAGAGTGTTTAGCTAAATATTATCGAAGCCCCCTAAGTGCTGCAAAGCGTTTAGGGGGCTTTTTAATACGCAATATTCAATCCTAGTCAGGAGCACTTACTTCACTCTCTTACTGATCTAGATGCCTAATATATTGTTTATGGGAGCTGGTTTTGTAGGTTGAATGAATTGGGGGATTTAGTTGTTAGATTGGACTGCTGTGGTTGTGGGATTGTTGGTCAGTAATGTTAGAATAAAAGTGCTCTCCCATCTCGCTTAGTGGCCATGATTATAACTTTATGAATCTATCTCAACTCGACCTAAACCAGCTTATTATTTTAAAACAATTACTAAAAGAAAAGCATATAAGTAATACGGCTTTATCTATGGGATTGAGTCAGCCATCTATTAGTCGTTCATTGGGTAAATTACGAGAGTTGTTTGATGACCCTTTATTGATACGAATGGCTGGGGGTTATGAATTAACGCCTAAAGCAGAATCTATTCAGCAAGATTTAAATATCATTCTCAACAAGGTAGAAAATTTAGTAAACAAACAAAATTTTGATCCAAAAACCAGTGAAGCGACGATTAAAGTTTTTGGTTTACCTCCACAGATGAATCGATTAATTGATGCAACGATAGCCGATTTTCGCGAGCAAGCTCCTCACATTACATTAGAAATTGATACGTTACCCAAGCCGCATTTTTCTGAGTTATTGAAGGGAGATGTGCACTTTGTTATCACCGCTCATGAGCCTTCTTCATCTGAAGGATTGCTGTATAGAATGCCATTGTTCAAACGTGATTTTGAACTAGTCATGTCACAAACTCATCCTCTTGTTGATACACCTTTAACGATTGATGTATTGCGTCATTGTCATTTTGGGCAAATATCTTTGCAGGGAGAAAACGACCTCTCAATCGGCCACTGTTTTGAAGCTTTAGGGATTAAAGATATTTCTATTCCTGTTCGTTTAAAAGATTTTTTTAGCGTGGGTACAGTGATAGAAAATACTGACATTATGTTTCATTTACCCAGTCATTTTGCAGATGAGTTATGCCGTCGAAATGCAATAGTTTCACGAAAATCACCTGTTGAATTGAAAGCTAATCAAACTCAAATGTATCTCTATTGGCACAAGCGTTACCACAATGACCCTGTAAGTAAGTGGTTTAGAGAACTCGTTAAATCTAAGTATTTACAATGTGAATAGTCGTTATGCATCCTAGCTATGTTTAATCCATTGCGACGATTTGTATTAAAAGGCTTAATACGAATCATTCTCAATATTAAATAAAGTTTAAGTTAGGATTATGAACGCAGCGAAAAATTTATTCTCACGAACTCCTCTAGCCATTGTTATCAGTAGCTTAGTCACCACGCTTTCTTTCTCAGCCATTGCTGATGATGCTCAAAATATCCCTATTGCTGAAGCCCCTGATAATATCGAAAAAGTTCAGGTTTGGGGCACAACTATTACCAATAATTCAGCACTAATTTCTGAAGATATAGAAAAGAAACAAGCCGATCATTTAAGTGACTTATTGCGTGATCAAGCAGGTATAGATATTGGTGGTTCGCACTCAATGGTGCAGGGAATTAATATTCGTGGTGTGGATGAATTAGACCTTAACATTACCGTGGATGGCATTAGTCAGAATAATAATATGTTCCATCATTCAGGTAATTTATTAATTAATGCCGATATTTTGAAAGCAGTAGATATTAATGTCGGTACTAACTCTGTGTTAACGGGCGGTTTATCTGGTGGTGTGGCATTTGAAACTAAAGATGCCAAAGACTTGCTTGATCCTGAGCAGGATTTTGGTCTTCGATTGCATGCTAATTATGGTAGCAACGATTATGCAGGTGCATCAGCAACCTCGTTTGCACAATTAACCGATAATATCGATGCTTTGGTGTATTTCACTTATACAGATAAAAACAACTTTGAAGACGGTGACGGCAATGAAGTCGAAGGTAATGATGGCACCATTGCAAACGGTATCGTTAAATTAGGTTGGGATGTCAGCGAGTCTAGCCGTTTTGTCGTGTCTTATGATCACTATACAGATGAAGGTGACTATTTTATTAAAACCAATTTTGGTAGTGAGTATAACGAAGGTAATGATCTAGAAACGCAAAATATTGACTATACCCGTACTAGCTTATCCCTCGCTTACGAACTTGATCTTGGTGATGCGATTAACTTACGTACCAGCATTTATCAAAATGAATTAAGTTATGCTCCTTCAAATACTGAAGGTCTATCAGAGCATACCGGTTATTCGATATTAGCTGAGTCAAAATTTGATCTCGCCAGTATGACGCATACTTTACGCTATGGTGGCGAAGGTTATGAGCAAGTATCAAAATATATCGAAGATGGTATATCAAACAATGAAGAAAGTGCGAATTCAAATGACTTTTACATTGAAGATGAAATCGGCTTAACTGAGCAGTTATTCATTACTCCTGGTGTCCGTTATAACCACTATAAAGTCGATATGTTCTCGCCTGGCACGAACGATGGTTTAGAGAAAACGTGGAGCGATTTTACCTTTGGTCTATCTGCTAAGTACCTGATTAACGATCAATGGACCATCAGTGCAGGTTCTACTGAGCTATTCCAAGGTCCAGGTTTGAGGGAAACGTATACTGAATATGACACTATTTTTGATCAAGATTTGAAGGCTGAAACGGGGGTGAATAATACCGTCGGTATCCTGTTCCTTGATCAAGATGTGCTTGGCTTAGATCAACTTGGTTTCTCTTTAAACTTATTTAAGACAGAAATTAACGACTACATCGATAACTGGTCTGTGGGTAAAGGCAGGCCAATTGGTGAATACACTAACTTTGGTGATTACGATATTGAAGGGTTTGAATCTACGTTAAATCTGCGTAAAGACGAATTCAATGCACGAGTTACCTACTCTAAATCAAACTCAGAAAATCAAGAGACCGGTGAAGCGTTACGTTATGAAGTAGGCGACAGTGCTTCTGTCACATTAGGTTATGAATTTAGCGAATATGATATCAGCGTCAATTGGACCTCGCTGGTCACGCTGAGTAACGATGTGGCATATGACGGCACTATCATCGAGAAAGCAGGCTACGACGTGCATAATTTTTCGATGCAATGGCTACCTGCAAATGTTGAAGCTCTCACTGTGAACTTTGGTATTGAAAACATTTTCAATGAACAGTATTACTCACACGCTTCATATACCAGTGATACGGTTCAAGATTATGAGTCAGGTCGTAATTTCAAACTAAGTGCTTCATACATATTCTAGTACCAAAAATTTGATTCAATTCAAGGCTTAACAGTTAGTTGAGCCTCTTTAGCTTGATTACTGTTGGTTTCAACAGATAGTTCGCAATATAACAACGACAAGGTTATCCATATAATGTCAGATTGGAAACAAAACTTACAAAAGACGCGCTATGTCATGGATGTGATATTTCTCATCGGTTTCATGTTAGTGTCAGCACCTCAAGCCACAGGCTTACCATTACATGAATGGTTTAGTGTGGTGTTGATTATCCCATTTATGATCCATCTACTTTTGCATTGGGATTGGGCTAAATCGAGTTTTAAGCGTTTATGCTCAAAAGTAACGATAAAAGAACGCTTTAATATCGTTTGGAGTTACCTGATTTATTTGATGATGCTGCTGGTATTTGTTAGCGGTTTTTTAGTCTCAGAGGCGATATTTCCTTTCCTTGGGATTCCGCTTGAAATACAAGATTTTTGGTCGAAAATACACCATGACTCTGCCACGTTGATTATGCCGATGTTGGGTGTGCATTTAGCGTTGCATTGGAGTTGGATTATTAAATTCACTAAACGAATGACGACTAAGGAGACGCTAGCATGAAGCATTTAAATTACCGTTTAAAGCCAAGGTTAACCGTGGCCTTGGCTATTTCAGTGGTTATTAGTCTGATGTTGATATTACTGGAACTGACGCCGTGGGCAGAACAAATTAATCTGCAAGGCTACTCACATGGCAATGGTGAGAAACCCGATATTCCGTCATATATGCGGTTTATCTTACCGTTTGTCAAAGAGCTGATATTGATTGGTGTGCCTATGTTATTGACTGTATTCGTTATGAAATTTTATGGTTTCTTAAAAAGCCTATACAAAGCAAAACGTATCAACAACTAATGCAATAACTTAGTTCTTACTTGGGCGACAATCTTGTTGTGGCTAGTAAGGCACTACGGTGTCAGTTAAAATGAATCCCTGTTACACAGGGATTTTTTTATTTCAAGCTAACAAGTTTTACACCTCTTGGGTGTTTACTGCTTTTACTTGGTATAAAATGGCTTTTTGTTCGTGTGTTGCTTTAATTGGTTAGAACTGAGCTTTAGGGTCTGTGTAAATGAAAAAAATTCTGTATGTTCGCCATGATAAAATTGGTGACTTCACTACCAAGTGGCCAGCGCTGAGTATGCTCAGGCAAGCGATGCCTGATGCTACGATTGACGTATTTGTTGCACCCGTCGTTAAAAGCTTTGCACAAGCTTGCCCTCATGTTGATAACGTCTTAATTGATACAGGTGATGATGCGGCTATTGCAAAGCTGATTAAAGAACAGAACTATGATGCTGCTATTGTTTCCTTGTCACAATACCGCGTTTATAAGCTACTTAAACCCGCTCAAATTCCTTATGTACTGGTTCCCACGCTAAATTGGTACCAATATCTCTATAAACACAGAACTAACGCACAATATCAAGATGGCATTTCTGTTTGGCGAAGAGGCTGTAATGTTGTTGAGCACTTTTTAAAAGAGCACGATTACCCTATTCCAGAAGTGAAACGACCTTTTTGGGATATGAGTAATAAAAAACACAAGTGGCAAGACTATTACAATAAACAGGGTGAAGAAAAATTGATTTTCGCTCATCCTGGTACAGGTGGCTCGTCGGGTGGAGTGCCTGTTGAGTCATTTTCGAATATGCTTATTGATATCAATCAGCGTACTGCGTTAGATTGTCGGTTTGTGGTCACTTACAGCGGCCAAGAAGAAGTGCTTGCCGATGAAATGGTGGCTATCTTGTCTGGAAAAGGCATTAAGGTTGAAAAAGCCAAACCATTATCTAGCTTGAGCGAATTTGCTGAGTCATTAGTGGCTGCTGATATGTTTATCGCGGGCTCAACCGGGCCTTTGCATTTAGCAGGTCTGCATAATGTGCCGACGTTAGGGTTTTATGCAGGCAGACGCTCTGCACCGCATATTCGTTGGCAATCGTTATCAGCGGATGATCGCCGTTTATCTTATACACCGCCAGTTGGAAAAAGAACGGGCCGCAATATGGCGTTAGTTGATTTTGACAAAGCAGCTACAGAGGCTGCAGAGTTTCTAGATTCATTTTATTCAGACGTTAGCCGTTAAGTTAAGGCTAACAAAACAAGATTTGGTTTAAGCGTGATGTATGTTCACGCCAATACACAGGAATTGAGCTTATGATCGTGGTTACAGGCGCTGCAGGATTTATTGGTAGTAATTTAGTTAAGTCACTTAATGAAATGGGCCGTACAGATATCATCGCAGTTGATGATCTCACTGATGGCACGCAAATGTTTAACTTAGCAGATTGCGAAATCGCTGATTACTTAGATAAAGATGCCTTTTTAGCCAGCATTAAAGCGGGTGAGTTTGACGGTAAATTAGAAGTGATTTTCCATCAAGGAGCATGTTCATCGACCACTGAGTGGGATGGCAAGTTTATGATGCAAAATAACTATGAATACTCAAAAGTATTACTGCATTATAGCCAAGCAAATGATGTGCAATTTATTTATGCATCATCGGCATCTGTGTACGGTGGCAGTGACACTTTTGTTGAGAAGCGCGAAGTTGAAAAACCGCTAAATGTGTATGCTTACTCTAAGTTCTTGTTTGACCAATACGTCCGTCAACAAGACACTAATGCCCAAGTTGCAGGTCTTCGTTACTTTAACGTTTACGGCCCAAGAGAGCAGCATAAAGGCGGCATGGCAAGTGTTGCCTTCCACTTCAATAATCAAATCAAAGCGAACGGCGTGTGTCGTTTATTTGCCGGTGTTGATGGCTATGAAGATGGTCAGCAACTACGTGATTTCGTGTTTGTTGAAGACGTGGTTAAAGTGAACATTTGGTTATGGCAGAACAAGTCAGTGTCTGGCGTGTTTAACTGCGGAACAGGTGAAGCACAAAGCTTTAATGATGTAGCAAATGCCGTTATTCAGTACCATGGTAAAGGCGAAATTGAATACATTCCTTTCCCTGATAAATTAAAGGGTGCGTATCAAAGTTATACCCAAGCTGATTTAACTCTTTTGCGTTCAGTAGGTTGCGACCATGTCTTCAAAACGGTTGAACAAGCAGTGCCTGAGTATTTAGATTGGCTTAAAGACCAGCATTTCATCGGTCAGTAATGCCAGGTTAAATACTTAACCGCCGATAAATTAAAGCCTTGATTGCAAATGCATCAAGGCTTTTTTATTGGCGCTTTGGCTAATAGGTCTTGCTTATCGCTTGCTGTGATAACCGAGTTGACTTACTGGCTTACCATGCCTTTTATCACAATATCATCGTAGGTAACAAAACCTATGATGTTGCTATTTTCGACCACCGGCGCTTTATTGATTTGGAATTGATCAAATAGCCTCGCCGTATAGCGGATGTCCATATCAGCACTCACAGACATCACCGGCTTTATCATAATTTCATACACATTTACTCGCTCAGGTGATTTGTTAGTGGCTAGTACTTTTCTGGCGATATCACTAAGTAATAACATGCCGTATTCATCATGATCATGACGCTTATTGACCACTAGAATAGACACGTCTTTTTCAACGGCTATGGCAATGGCTTCGCTGATCGTTAACATGCCGTCAATCATGGCATATTGATTCATTAATACATCACGGTTTTTAATGGGCGTCGACGGCTTCATATTTGATCCTTAATATCATTAGTGAGTTTTTCGACTTGATGTGCAACACCTACGGCATCTTCAACATCAATTTGAATGGCAATACCCTGACCTGGGTTGGTATTGAATCCACCCACTTCGCAAATGGTTTCTAAAATATGGCGGCTCATATGCTCTTCTACCAACCATAAAATCACATCTCTTTGTACATCTAATCCTAAGCCCATGAAGGTTTTCTTTTTCTTTAGTCCTTCACCTCTAGCGTGGTTAATAACGGTTGCACCAGTCGCACCTGCTTCTCTGGCAGCATCCAGTACTGTGTCTGTGGTTACATCATCTACAAACGCGATAATTAGCTTAAATCGCATGGTTTACTCCTTAACGGATCGATTAGTTTCTATTTTTTGAGATAGATTCAAGGTTTGATACTGGGTTTTGAGCATTAATCATTGATGGCTCAGTTGCCGGTTCTTCCTCGCTGGCTTGATTGCTTCGTTTCTCTAACCACGCCACTATTTGGGCGTAAGTCATTACAGCGATAATCGGGAATAAACTGGCAAAGGCAATCAGTCCAAAGCCATCAATTAATGGGTTTCGTCCTTCAACATTAGAGGCTAAGCCCAGGCCTAAAGCAGCAACTAACGGCACAGTAACTGTTGATGTGGTTACACCGCCAGAATCATAAGCAAGCGGGATAATTGATTTAGGTGCAAAGAAGGTTTGGATCACTACCACCACATAACCTGCCATGATGTAATAATGAATTGGGTCACCGACTACAATTCGAAAGCATCCCAGTGAGATACCAAATGCGACACCAATGGCCACCGAAATTCGCAGGCCTTGTGTGCTAATAGTGCCACCTGACACTTCGTTAGCTTTGATTGCTACAGCAATTAAGGAGGGCTCGGCAATGGTGGTACTAAAACCAATGGCTGCAGCAAATACATAAACCCATAAATAGTCATGCCACAGGTAAGGGCCAGCAGAACCATCAGGATGTAAAATACTGGGTGAGGTCAGCTGATTCGCGAGGTTTTCACCAATAGGAAACAGGGCTAACTCTAAACCAACCAAGAAAAAACTTAATCCTAAAATCACGTATACAAAACCTAGCACTACCGTTTTCCAGTTAGCGATAGGGCGTTTTAGTACGCCTAATTGAAAGCCAAATAAGATGGTCGCAATTGGGATAACATCACGCATAGTGAGTAACAAGGTATCGAACAACTGACTAATCCACGCCATTGATAACCTCCCGAGAGGTCTGATTGACACTTATGAGCGAAATAAGATTTTTCATTGTTATAACACCATGCCGTAGAGTAAAACGAAGATGACAGGGGTTAAGCTTGCAAAAGCAATTAATCCAAATCCATCTAACATGGGGTTTCGACCTTTAATGACGGTGGCTAAACCGACACCTAAAGCGGTGACTAAGGGCACGGTAATCGTGGAGGTTGTTACACCACCAGAGTCATAGGCAATACCGATAATATTTTCAGGGGCAAAGCTTGTTAGCACCATCACAATGACATAGCCGCCAATGATCAAATAATGAATTGGCCAACCTTTAACGATGCGGATAACCCCGAGCAATATGGCTAGACCCACAGATACAGCAACAGTTAGTCGCAGTCCCATGGCATAACTGTCCATGGCTTGCTCTGTTGCCGCGATAGCGCCACCTTCGGCGGCCACTTCAGCGGCTTCCGCTGCGACGGCAGTTAAAGCGGGCTCGGCTAATGTTGTGCCAAAGCCTAAAGCAAACGAGAAAACCACTAACCAGAAGGTACTACCTTTACGGGCAAGTGCATGGGCCAAGGACTCGCCAATAGGGAAAAGACCCATCTCTAAACCGAATACAAAAAAGGTTAACCCTAAGACAATAAAAACGACGCCGACAAGAATAGAAAACAGGTTAGCAGGGGCTTGTTGCAGGATAAAAATTTCAAAGAAACTGACCACCAAAATGATGGGAACTAAATCTCGAAAACTGCCGAGCATAGATTGTAATAACTTGACTAATCCGCTCATTCCACCTCCTGTGAATATGAATAATGACAAAGGCTTAGATAAATGTTCTCTTATCAAAGCATAGGTAGTATCAAGGTTGGTTTCTGTTTGTTACACCATTCAGTGTGCCAACCTAATAATGTAAAACAACAAAAAATTAACAAAAGTTACACTGTTTTTGAGCTAGATCAATTTGTGAAAGTAAATGTGCGCTAGGCGAGGTGGTCGTCGATAACAAACTGGCGTGTAACCAGCAAAAAAAAGAGACCCTTAGGTCTCTTTTAGCGTTCAATATCAAATATCAGATATGTTGGCTCACATCTAATGGCTTAAATTTAACGCCTTAGATTTATTGGCTTAGGGTTAAATGCTGCCAAGCATCACCAGCCTCTAATCTTAATGACTTCACCTGCTTTTCTCGTTCAACATTGATGTAGTTAAGTTGGCTAGGCCAAAGGTCTTGTAAGCTTTCCATTTTGATGTAGAAACTGCTCATAGTTTGATGATTAATTTGAGTCTCTTGATAGACCCATAAATACTTACCTTCTACCTCAGTGCCAACAAAATTAAGTTCAATCACTTGTTGGTTATCATCAGCGATATGGAATTTACCTTGCACATAATAAGCAAAAGCTTCACGGCTCACAGGCTCTTTTAATAAATCGGCATGGCTATCGAAAAGGCGTTTAGCGGCATGCTCAGCATCGTGTAAGTAAAAACGGTGTTGCACTTCTAAGTTACCAGTGCGCTCATTAAACAGCACATTGCTATAGCTCTCTTTTTGCTGATGCGCCCAACTATTATCACTCATGCTCACGGCGGCAATAACTAACAAAAAAGTAATTACTTTGATAAGTGGTGACATTATTTTTTATATTCCTTAGCTTCAGGTTCTTTCACTTCGGTGTTGATATCATGCATCACATCACGGCGATGTTTACCTTTACGTTTTTCGCTCTTATAAGCCTCAATACGTGATGGAATGATACGACGTGGATAATGGTTATTTTCGATATCTACATCGGCAGTTTCCCAACTTGGATCGACCTCAACAGAGACCAATTGCTGTGACTTTTCAGTGACAATCAATTTACTCACTTCCTTCGGTGAACGGCGCCAGATTTCTGCAGGCAACGTGAGTTTTTCAGTTGAGCCATCAGCGAAGGTCATTTCCAGTAATATTGGCATCACTAGACCACCTAGATTTGAGAAATTCATAACATAATAGTTCTTGTCTTCTTCTAGTGCTCTGGCTAAGGCTTTACGTTCCCATGGCTTAAGTTTGGCGAGGGTTGACTGGTATTTATTACGTTCTTTATTGGTGACAGTAAAGCGATCGTTTTCATCATGAAAATCAGCTAAATCACCATTTAAATCAACCCAAGGTTTCATGCCTGCCTGTTGGTTTTTCTCAACGAATAACGAGATTGGCTTATCGGCTTCTTCTTGGCGTAAACGATCAAAGTCGATGTCAGGATCTTTGGTGTCTAAACGTAGTTGGTAGACTTTATCTATGCTGATATCAACATGATCTGTGGTGTAAAACCAGCCACGGAAAAACCAATCTAAATCTACGCCTGAGGCTTCTTCCATGGTGCGGAAAAAGTCATAAGGCGTTGGGCGTTTATTTTCCCAGCGACGTGAATACTCTTGAAAAGCAAAGTCGAAAAGCTCACGACCTAATACCACTTCACGCAGAATATTGAGCGCTGCAGCAGGCTTAGTGTAGGCGTTAGGGCCGTATTTCAGAATGCTATCTGATTGCGTCATAATAGGCACTTGCACGTTGGACTTCATGTACTCGATGATATCACTGGGTTCACGCCCCCAAGCTAAATCAGGATCCCACTCTTTACTAGCAACGCCGTCTAAAAAGCTGTTAAGACCTTCATCCATCCACGCCCACTGACGTTCATCAGAGTTCACAATCATCGGGAAGTAGTTATGACCCACTTCGTGAATGACCACTCCTATTAAGAATTGCTTCTCAGATAATGTATAACTGCGGGTGCCATCTTCATGCCAAATGGTTCGTGGGCCATTAAAGCTTATCATTGGGTATTCCATGCCACCCACTGGGCCATTTACACTGATGGCCGATGGATATGGATAGTCAAAGGTAAAGCGTGAATAGACTTCCATGGTATGGATAACAGATTCAGTGGAGTATTTCTCCCAAAGTTCGCCACCTTCTTTTGGATAAAAAGACATTGCCATGACTTCTGGCATCGTGTCGCCGCCTTGCTGGTAACCTTTGGCATCCCAAATAAATTTACGCGATGAAGCCCAAGCAAAGTCACGCACATTTTCGGCTTTAAAATGCCAGGTTTTTTGGCCTGATTGCGTGCTTGACTCATTTTTTAATGCCTCGTTAGTCGAGACAATAAATATTGGGCGTTTGGCGTCTTTTGCTTCTTCTAAGCGCTTGCGCTGAGTTTTGCTCAATACCTTTTTCGGGTTTTGTAATACACCCGTTGCAGCAACAATATGGTCTGTTGGTACGGTCATTTTTACATCGTAATTACCAAATTCTAAGGTGAATTCACCGCGACCTAAAAACTCCTTATTATGCCAAGCTTCATAATCTGAGTAGGAAGATACTCGAGGGAACCACTGGGCTAACAGGAAAATATCGTTGCCGCCTTTTCGTTTATCATCAGGAAAATGCTCATAACCTGAACGTGCGCCTACAGCGTCTTCTTCCAAGATATTAAAGGCGAAATCAATGTTCACTTTAGTGGTTTGATTTGGCTTAAGCGGTTGAGGTAAATCAATGCGCATTTGCGCGCCATTAATAACGTATTTAAGTGCTTTACCTTTAGCGTCAGTGATATTAGATAACTGATAACCTAGTTCGACATCTTGCATAAACTGCTGACGACGTAGGGTAGATAAATTGATTTTAGCTGGGGCTTTGTCTTGGGCTTTTGCTGAGGCGCTGGCGTTATTGCCAAGCCCTGAAAAAGTACTGCTGCGCTCGGCAATAGAATCTGGACTAAAACGATTTTGCTCTAACTGCAGCCATAAATATTTAAGGGTATAAGGCGAATTGTTATGGTAAGTAATCGTTTCGCTACCCGCAATGCGGCGTTTAGTTTCATCTAACGCAACATCGATTTTGTAATCGACTTGCTGTTGCCAGTAATCCTTGCCGGGTTCACCAGCAGCGTTACGATAATCATTGGGCGTCGGATGGCTTTCTTCTAATTGACGAAACTTATCTTCGAAGTCACCTTTAGTCTGCTCAATGGGGGAGGCATTTACCCAAGGTAAACACAGTAGGCTCAATACTAGCGCGATAGCCTGAGGATAAAATTTCATGCTTACTCCAAAGTGGTCACTTGATTTACACCATGAGTGCCACATATTTTTGTATTTTTATTAAAGCGATGGGCAAATAGCTGTGTACGATGGGGTTAATCGCAACGTTTAACTTTAACGAAAGACTATTATGCTTAGTAACTTGTATTTAATGGCTTGTGCTTAGTTATTTATGAATAGTGAATTAGAGGCTTTAGGCCGAAATGGGATTGTACACTTAGGAATAACAAATGTGTCAAAAGTACACATTTTGTAACTTTTTTTGGTGGGGTAGGTTAAATTTGCAGTTAATATCAGTAATAGCTAAATAAAATGGCAAGATTTACTGAACAATATTTAAATTAAATTGATAATAAACATTGGTTTAAATTTGACTATTGAAGCTGGTAAGCTTATTCGACTAATTAAGCTTGAGTGTTGCTTCTGCACTAAAAATCCATCATGTTGTCATAATGGTGTGTCGTCGGTTTGTTCTATGTTGTATTTATCCAAAATCTGTTGAAATTCGCCAGTTTGCTTTAGCTTTTGTAAGCCGTTAGCGAACATTTTTGCCGCTTGGGTATTTGTTTGACTAAAGCCAACGTATAAAGGCAGTGGTTTACCAAAGCTACCTGCATATTTAATTTTATCATCAATTTGCATTTTTTTAGCAGTGTCTTCAATAACGATCTTATTGCCTATCATGATATGAAAACGACCTTTAATAAGGCGTTTAAGGTTCATCGATAGTGGTTGGTTACCAGTAGCAAAATAGAATCGGTTTGAATGAGCAATTTTTTCATTTAATTTTTCACCATAGTCATAGCCTCGAATTATTCCCACTTGAACCGTGTCTAAATCATCAAGCTGACTAAATTTCCAAGCAAAACCTGAAGTTGTGTAAAAATCTTTGCTGGCGTACCCAATGATAATGTCATCGGTGAATAAGTTATATTGTGAAACATGCTCTGGAGTAATCGCTAATATGGCATCAATATGACTTTGTTGAACCTCTTTTAATGCACGATTAAAAGGGACTGAGATAAAGTGAACGGGTTGATCCATTTCGGCAAACGCGCGTTGGGTCAACTCTGTGACATAGCCTGTTTGGCCTTCGCAGACATAAGGGCACCAAATGTCGGAAGCAATGAGTAAAGGCTTAGCAGAAATAGAAGACGATGTTAGGCAGCTAATGCAAAACAATAATGCAGTGCGATAGGATAGAACTTTGGCTAATGCTGTTTTTAGTGTCATTTTCACAATGATATTAATTCCAGATAGTCTTAGTCGTTTGGCTAAAAGCGCTATAGATGCGTTAATTTCTGACCATAATGAAAATGCTTTTTTAAAGTATTTGTTCGGCAACATTAATCATAATGATACATATAGTACCTTATATCGACACTATATAAGATAAAGTTTAATTATTATTACCTTTATATGCCAACTAGATACAAAAGTATCTACCAATTAGGTGGCTTTGCATCCAAGTTATTCAATACAGTGCTGATGAGAATTGCAGTCATTGCAGGCCAAGTTCAACAATAAATGACACCTCAAAAAGGATTTTTAAATGAAACACGTGACATTCGAAACAACAGGAAGTGCCGAGGTGATGTCTTTTAGTCATAGTGAACTTGGGCCATTAATCCAAGGGCAGGTGTTGATAAAGGTGCATGCTGCTGGGGTAAATGGCCCAGATCTTAAACAGCGAGAAGGAGCTTATCCTGCACCCAAAGGAGCAAGTAGTATCCTAGGCTTAGAAGTCGCTGGTGAAATCATTGCGGTGGCCGATGGTGTAACTCAATGGTGCATTGGCGATAAGGTGTGTGCGTTAGTGCCTGGGGGAGGATATGCCGAACAAGTTGTGACAGACGCTAGTCATTGTTTGCCGATCCCAAAAGGTTACAGTTTTGAACAAGCGGCAGCTTTACCCGAAACCTGTTTTACCGTTTGGGGCAATATGGTGGTGAGAGCAGAGTTAGTCGCTGGTGAAAGCGTACTTATTCATGGCGGATCTGGTGGTATTGGCACAACAGCGATTCAAATGGCCAGTGCACTAGGCGCAAAAGTGTTTGCGACTTCGGGCTCCGATGAAAAGTGTCACTATTGTCTTGAGCAAGGGGCAACACTTGCTGTTAATTATCATCAACATGATTTTGTGCAGCCAATACTTGATGCCACTGAAGGTAAAGGCGTTAATGTTGTATTTGATATTGCTGGTGGTGATTTCGTTAACCGTAACCTTAAAGTGGTCGCTATGGATGGGCGCATGGTGTCGGTCGCGATGCAGCGAGGGATGAAAGCGGAAGTGGATATTTTTAGGCTAATGGCCAAGCGTATTCGCTGGACGGGCTCAACCCTAAGGCCACAAAGTATTGAAGCTAAAGCGGAAATCGCCAAAGGGCTAAAACAGCATATATGGCCTTTATTGGATAGTGGCAGAATGAATATTAAAGTCGATAAAGTCTTTGCTTTTAAAGATGTTATTTCAGCTCATCAATATATGGAATCAGGGCAGCATCAAGGTAAAATTGTATTAAAACTAATTTAGGGCTAATTTCCCCCTAGTTTTAGTCCAATTCTTAGCTCTATTCTTATCCTGGTTCTAGCGGATTAGCCCTAATCCGTTATGGCAATTATCAAATGCTCTATTGACTAAGTTATCAAGTGATCTATCTAGTTAATTATTAAATTGTCGATTAGCTTAGTGTTCAAATTGTGCTGATAACTAGTCATCAAATACCCTACTGATTTGGACATCATTTTATCCAATATAATGATTTTGCATGATTATCTTTTTTATTCACTCAATTGACGATTTTTGAAACAGTATTTTTTGAATTATCGACTTGAAGGCTGCAATTTTTCAACTAAATTTGAATTTTAAATGTTTGGTTGTTTTTTGAACGATAGAGTGTTGGAACGTCAGCTTGAAAAGCTCGATTTAAAAAAGACATATCAACTTCAAAATATCAAAAAGTTCATAAAACAATGATTGATTTTTAGAGAACTTTTTGATTAATTATCCCCATTAATCATGCGTTAGCAGTATGGTTTATAAATTAAACGGTGTGCTTGAAAATAGCGCATTTTCAAAGGTATGTGTTGATTTAAGGGCGTTAGCATATATGTATAACACAGCAAAAAAACAAGTTTGGTTTGGTGAGCTTCGCACATCGAGAGGCACTTCTATTGTTATTCATGATAATGAATTGCCAGAGGCGTCACCTGGACGAATATATTTATTCAATGTAAATAGAAACACCATTGGTGAATACGTTGAAGATATCGTTAAAGTTAACCTTCACGAACTTGATTCTGCACAACTAGAAACGGCAAAAGCTGAGCATGACGTTGCGTGGCTTGCAGCAAGAGCTGAGTTTATGGCAAAGCATGAAGCGCACATTGAACTGTCTTCGGTGCCGGACTCTGCGCCAGTAACAAAAAGTAAAGCGCCAGTGGTGACAGACGAACCCATGGATGATGTCCTGGACGCAGATGACGATATGGAATTTGAAGATACTGGCTTTGAAGCGAGTATGAATGACGATAATGACGACTAAGGTTATTATTGAGAACTAGCAATAAATACTTGCTAATAAGGCATAAAAAATGGCGCTAACCTATTTGGGAGCGCCATTTTTATTGCGAATTTATCTTGTTCTTAAGCCTAGATAATCAACGCTAAAGCTCCACTAACGCTATAATGTACCAAACTCGTAGCGACTAACGTGGCGATACGTCCCGCCTGCAGGTATCCAAGCGTTGCCGAGCAAGGCTGGCTGATTAGGCGAGTCTGGTAGCATTTGTGGTTCAATACACACTGCTTGATGTGATTGATATACTTCGCCATTAAAGCCTATAGCACCTTCAAGAAAGTTCGCACCGTAAACTTGTACGCCAGGTTGGTTGGTATAAATTGTCATTGTACGACCGCTTAATGGGCTTGAAAGGCAGCCAAATCGCACGAGATTGTCTGGAGTAGTTTGCAATACATAGCAATGATCAAAACCGTTTGTGGCGGTTAATGCTCCGCGCTCAGTTTGCACAGAAAATGAGGTTGTTTGGGATAAGTCTAAATCACTGCCTGTCACTGAGTTAATGGCTATAGGTACGCCGACATCATTCATTGGTAAATACTGCGGCGCTTCCACTTGGATCTGATGCTGAGTATTCGTTTTACTGCTTGCGCCTTCTAAATTGAAATAGCTATGCTGGGTTAAGCTAATTGGACAGGCCTTATCAACTGTGGCTTCTATTTCAATCAGTAAGTTATTACCCTCTAAACGATAATCAAGCTGCACCGCACAATTACCCGGAAAGCCCATTTCACCGTCAGGGCTAGTCGCTGTTAATCGAACGCCATCTTCAAGGGGCTGCATTTGCCACTGCTTTAAATGAAAGCCATCAGCGCCGCCGTGTAGGCAGTTAGTTGCTTGGTTAACATCTAATTGGTATTCAGTGCCTTGGTAACTCATTTTACCGTTAGCGATACGATTAGAATATCGACCAGCAATAGCGCCTAAATAAGCTTGCTGGGCAAGGTAGTCAGCAACGCTATCACAGCCTAAAACGATATTTTGGTGTTCACCGTGCTTATCTGCGGTGGATAATTTGCGGATAATGCCGCCAAGACTTAATACTTCAACAGCCACTTTGCCGTTATCTAATCGAATCCGTTCAATTTGACCACCGCGTGGATCTTGCCATGGCTTAAGGGCTGTGATTTGAATCATTAATGTCTCTTCCTGATGAGAGTAAGTTAATTGTATTGAGTATTAAAAGCCGGAACTCTCAAAGCTCAGTCTATTCTTCCTGCACCGTTACTGGCTGAGCATAAGTAAATAATCGCTTCAATTGCCGTCGCTTTAAGGTATTTATCCTCAATGGCATTAACCACGGCATCAGTAAGTTCATGATCGATCAATGCCACAACACAGCCATCACTCATACGAACGCCGCCTCGGGTGCCAATTACCTGCTTGATAATGCTGACTAAGATGTCGATTTCTGCAGTCGAAATATCAAAGTCTGTTTTCATCGACTCGTGAGATTGTGCCATTAATTGACTAAAGCGAGTAATGTCGTTTTGCTCAAGTGCTCTTGCTGCATTCACTGTGCGTTGGTTTTCACTTAACACATGTCTTGCACGAGCAAAAAGTTCATCACCTAGGGCGTCTTTTTCACGGTTTAGTTGTACTAAACTGACTTCACGTAAAGACTCGACTGCCAATAAATCATTGATTTCAGCACATTGTTGCTTACGCTTATCAAAACGTTCAATCAGGCTTTGGCGATCAATATTAGGATCAACGATCAATAAGCTGAGGTTTTCAGGGATCGAAACAGGCTCACTATCGAGTTCTAAACAGTCAATCAATAAAGCGTGATCGGCTTCTGCCAAGGCGCTAATGATTTGATCCATAATTCCTGATTCTGTTTTGACGAAACGATGTTCGCCGCGCTGAGCAATTTGTGCAATTGCCAGTGGAGACAAGTGCAGTTGACTGGCATAGCTAATTGCAGTGCCAAATGCCACTTCTAATGCAGCAGAAGATGACATGCCAGCGCCTAAAGGCACATTGCCTACAATCGCGAGATCAAGGCCTTTAGCTTTAAGGCCTGATTGAAACATTGACGCGGTAAATCCTTTTAAATACTTGCCCCAGCTGCTTTGATCTTTGGTTGATCTTTCTTCACCAAACTTCCACTGTTCAATTTGACCTGGAAAAGCATCAGTAACAGCTCTGAAAGTATTATCGCTACGTTCCTTAACCGCGATAACAGTGTGAAAATTGATTGCAGCGGGTAAAACGAATCCTTCGTTATAATCCGTGTGTTCGCCAATAATATTGACGCGACCTGGTGCTTGATACAGGTCGTCAGCCGTAGTGCCAAATGTTTGCACGAACAACTTCATGGCTTTTTGAGCAGGATTAGACATACAGTTACAGTTCCAAAGAATGCCGAGTTACGTAATAGCTACGTACTTAGTTACTTATCTGAGTGACTTATATTGGTTATTTATATTAGTTGCTTACTAAATTTCTTATATCGTACTGACTTACTTAACTTTAAATTTAGCTGAAAGTGAGTTAATTGCGCGATAGATATGTGATTTATATCACGATTGGTCGGAGGTGTAACTAGGATTAACTATTTTGATTTCATTTGAGTATCAATGTGAGTATTTTTTGAGTTAATTCATGTTGTTTAAGTTGTGAAGTGCCACAAAAGAGGTATTAGTGGAGGCTGATTATTCTGTTTGTCGAACAATGTTAGTGATTGCTGAAGTGAGCTGACATATTCATAATTTGAATATGTCAGCTTGTTTACTCTGAAAAATTCAGTCTTTTTTGGTGATGCGTCGGCTCAATGCTGATTGACTGATCCCCAGCATTTGCGCTGCAGCTGTTTGGTTATTTGCCGTGCGGCTCATGGCTTCATCAATCAGTGCTTGGCTCATATCAGCCAAAGTCGGCAGTACTTGCGGGAAGATAATTCTAGTACTCGAATGAGGTGCAGTTGATTTGAGCTCGTTGATTGCCTCCATAAAAGGCGAGATATTCAGTTGTATGCCATCACTACGGCTAACTGCATCAAACACCATTCCTTTCAGTTCGTGTAAATTACCAGGAAAGTCATAGCTTTGCAGTTGTATTGCTAAGTCACTGGGTTGCTGGGGCGGCGTTAAATTCATCTCTTCAGCGGCGAGCGATATAAAGTGATTAATCAACATCGCGATATCTAATTTACGCTGTCTTAAAGGTGGTAAATGGATTTTATGAGCTCGTAACCGATACAGCAGGTCGCGCCTGAATTGCCCGCTTTTATTCAGTTCGAGTAAATCGTGTTGAGTTGAGGTAATAATGCGGCAATTAACTGGATAAGGGCGATCACTGCCAATTGGGTAGTATTGTTTTTGCTGCAGAACATCCAGTAATTTGGCTTGAGAAGATAAGGGTAAATCGCCTATTTCGTTCAAATAAAGCAAGCCTTTACCCACAGTATGCAAGGCTCCAGCTTGGGATTTACCAGGCTCTTGGCTTAGTCTACCAAATAGTTGTAATTCAAAGGCACTTTCACTGATCCCCGCCAAATTTACATTCACAAAAGGGGCGTCGGTACAGCATAACTGGTGGCAGCTTTTGGCAAACTCATCTTTACCTGTGCCGCTTTCACCATAGATTAATATTGGTTCTGGGCTAAATGCGACAGCTTCTAAATAACGGAATTGATCCAGTAAATTAGGCTCGCATGTGAGGATATTATTAAATGCGCTCGGTTGAGCCAGAGTTTTGCTTAAAAAGCTTTCTTTGATGCGGTGATAGTTACGTTCAAGTCCAACGACTTCTAAAGCGCGGCGAACAGTTAGGGCTAAATCGGCTACATCATCGGTTTTAATAAAGTAATTGTAAGCGCCGTTTTTGATGCAGCGAACAGCGGTATCGACTTCATTTACGCCCGTAACAATAATCACTCGAGTATTTGGGTACTCAAGGCGAATTTGCGCTAACAAATCCTCACCCGAATGAAATGGCATGGTTAAGTCTAATAGCACTAACGCATAATCCGTTCCTTCTAAGCGGTTCATCACTTGGCGGCTATCAACGCAAGTATCAATCACGGCCTCTGGCACAAGACGGTTTAAGGTTACTGCTAATGTTCTTAGCCAAGGCGCTTCATCATCAACTAATAAAATATTACGGGCGAGTTTCACGATTTAGCTCCTTGCTACTTCTGTAACATTATTGGGTTGGTTTGGCGTTAGCAAGCTAAACACTAAGGTGAAGCAACTGCCTTCATTGATGGTTGAGGTGACCTTCATATGGCCATGGTGCTCTTTTAAAATTCTGCTGCAAACCGATAAGCCTAAGCCACTGCCACCATGGGATCGCCTCGTGGTAAAAAATGGCTCTGTTATTCGCTTTAAGGTTTCTTTGTTCATTCCGCTGCCGTTATCTTCGACACTAATGTAGCCCGCTGACTTACTCGAATAAGTTTTAATGGTTATTTGACCATCGCCGGGTTGTGTCGCATGGCAGGCATTTTGGATCAGATTAATCATCACTTGATGTAATTGCTGGGCATCACCGTTAATCATCGGGCTCGGTTCTGCTAGTTCCATTCTCACTTGGTAACGCTTTAGTTGGTTTGATGTTAGGCGCTGAGCGACTTGCACCACTTCATTTAAACTAATCGCTTGATGATTGGAGGCAAGATTGGGCAAGGCATATCGTTTTAAATCATTCACAATCCGTGAAATACGTTTGGCGCTTTCTTCAACCACTTCAGTACTGTGATTGATTTCATCAAATGCGGCTTGTGGCTCAAGCCCTGCCACTAGCCAAAATGGGTTTTGCTGTTGGTAATAATCTGCTGCAGGGCGCAAATCTTTCATCGCCTCGGCAAACAGAGCAATTGAATGAATGATGATTCCAGTTGGGTTGTTAATCTCGTGGGCAACCCCTGCTGACAGTTCTCCTAACGAAGCAAGACGGCTAGCCTCATCGTTCGCTTGGCGAAGGTGTTGCTGTTCGGTATTTTCTTCTAGCAATACAACGACTTGTTCTTCTGCAATGGGGTGAATTTGTACTTGCCAATATTGAGCTAAATATCTCATATCAGCGATAAGAGACTTTTTAGATTCAATCACCGATTTCACACCAGTGGCTAAAACAAAAGGAGCGCCATCGACATAATGGAACTGACTATGGGTTAGTAGTTGGTTATTGTCATTGCTCCACAGGCACTGCATTTTCTTATCAAAAATGGTCATGCCGTGGGGAATGCCATCAAGTACTGCCTGAAATTGCTGAGATAAAGAGCGAATTTTTTGCTCGGCAATTTCACGTTGTTGCAGCTCAAGGGCAAGGGCTTCAGAGCGGAACTTTAAGCGGCGGCTGACTGAAAAGGTATACAACATGCCTATGGCTGAAATTATCGAAATGACGATAGATAGAATAAGCATTTTCCTTTGGGTCGAAGTAATATCGAATTTTTCACGACCCATGCCAAACCATTTGTTGACTAATCTATCGTACTCCCCTGAAATTTTAAGCTGCCTTAAAGCATCATTTATTTCATGAAGTAAAGCGGCATCAGAGGGGTTACTGACAAATGTGAAAGCGCCGAAAATCAATGCATCACTTGAGCTTCTTACCAAAGGGTATTTAGGCTGTAACCGTCTTGCGACAAAGTTTTCAGCCAGCACCACATCCACTTCGTTAGTCATTAACTTTTGAAAGCCTGTTTCATATAAATCGACTTTTACTTGGGTGAAATTTTGCGGTTGATTAGTTAAGAACACATCAACAAAAGCACCACTTTTAATCGCGACTCTTTTACCTACTAAATCAGACCAATTGTCGATGTAATCTTTGCCCTGCAGGGTATACGCTTTGGCATGCGTGGCATAAATAGGATCGGATTGGCTTAACTCACGTCTTACATTGGTTGGGCTAACTACCGCCACAACATCAATTGGACTATGAATATCGTGCATGTCGGTCATGAGTTGTTGAAAGGTTTTACGGCGTACCATTATCGGTCTATCTAGCATTTGTCCAATGCGATCCATAAGTTCTACATGAAAGCCTTGATCAACGCCATTATCTCGCCATTCTAAAGGGGCAGTCGTGGAGTGCACCCCAAAGACGATCGTTTCCTTCGCGGTTAAAGGAAAACTGAGTAATAACAATAAACAGAGACAATATTTCATCAAGATAAATTCAATGGCTAACAGATAGATATAGTTTGCACTTTAGCAAATCATAATCTTCATAACTGTGGCATTGAGCGTAAATTTGATAGAAAGCTTATGCCAGTAAGGCGACTAAAGTGGCCAATATGATAGGCGCCATTAATCAAACTGAGATTGTGAAGATGATCACTCAGAACTATGCGAAATTGCATAGTGGTCAATTGGACTATGCACTTTTGCATAGCTTTAAATGACAGATGTGATCAGCTGTTAACTTTGGAAGTGAGTCTGAATTGTTTGATTGAGCCAAGCGCCATTGAGCGTGAAAATTAAGTTAAATCAGATTCAGTAGCAAATGTGATGACCAATAAGGCATGACAGAGAGTGACGAATTAGCGTCATGGCTACATTTAAGGAGTTACCATGAAATTAACACGATGCGCAGCGCTTTTAGCTGCATTACTCGGTTCAGCAGGGTTAGTTGGCGGCGCAATTGCAGCTGATAATCTTGCAGATTTTCACTCAGAAAATCAAGAATGTGAAAGCTGTCATTTACCTAGTGGCGAGCTATCAAACGACAGCCTGACATTTGAAAATGAACAATGTGTTTCTTGTCATGGCACCTTAGCAGAAGTGGCTGAAAGCAATACTCGTGAAAACTACAATGCCCATGAATCTCACTTCCCAGGCGATGTAGCGTGTACTACTTGTCATAGCGGTCATGATAAATCAGTGGTCTATTGTGATTCGTGCCATAGCTTCGATTTCGATATGCCATTTGGCAGCAAATGGGAGCGTTACGAGCCTTCAATTGCTGAACTAGCTAAAGATTCTGCAGACCGTAAAGCGGCATTAGCTGCAGCGCCTAGTGACACAGTGAATGTTGTGGTTGTAGGTTCAGGCGGGGCAGGTTTCTCTGCAGCAGTGGCTGCAAGCGATAAAGGCGCTAAAGTGATTTTAGTTGAGAAAGAGCCTGTGATTGGCGGTAACGCAAAACTTGCAGCTGGCGGCATGAATGCAGCTTGGACTGATCAACAAAAAGCCAAAGACATTAAAGATAGCGTTGAGTCTATGTACAAAGACACTATGAAAGGTGGCCGTGACTTAAACGACCCTAAATTGGTTGAAGTACTGACTTCTCACTCTAAAGGCTCTGTTGACTGGATGACAGCAATGGGCGCTGATTTAAATGATGTTGGCCGTATGGGTGGCGCATCTGCTAACCGTTCACATCGCCCAACAGGTGGTGCAGGTGTGGGTGCTCACGTGATTCAAGTGCTTTACGACAATGCCCTTGAGCGTAAAGTCGATATGCGCATGAATACCCGTGGTGTTGAAATCATCAAAGATGATGCTGGTAAAGTTGAAGGTTTACTGGTTAAAGGTCAATACACAGGTTACTACTGGATTAAAGCGGATGCTGTTGTAATGGCAACGGGTGGTTTTGGTCGCAATAACGAACGTGTTTCTCAATACGATCCTAAGTTAAAAGGCTTTATTTCAACTAACCAACCTGGTGCAACTGGTGATGGTCTTGATGTTGCAGGTAATGCTGGTGCTGGTATGACTGACGTTAAGTACATTCAAGCTCACCCAACCTTATCGGTTAAAGGTGGCGTGATGGTAACTGAAGCGGTGCGTGGTAACGGCGCAATTTTGGTAAACAAAGAAGGTAAACGCTTCGTCAATGAAATCACTACTCGTGATAAAGCAGCGGCGGCGATTCTTAATCAAACCGGCAAAGTAGCTTACTTAATCTTTGATGACTCAGTGCGTAAATCACTGAAGAAAATTGATAAGTATATCCAGCTTGGGGTGGTTCCATCAGCTGACTCTCCTGAGAATCTAGGTAAAGTAGCTGGCATTGATGGTAAAGCCTTAACGGCATCGATTGCTCAGTACAACAAACTGGTCGCTTCAGGTAAAGATACTGACTTTGAACGTCCTAACTTACCGCGTGCATTGAATGAAGGTAACTACTACGCTATTGAAGTGACCCCTGGTGTTCACCATACAATGGGCGGTGTATCGATTGATGATAAAGCTGAAATCCTATCTGAAGATAAGAAAGTGATTCCAGGTTTATACGGCGCAGGTGAAGTCACTGGTGGTGTTCATGGTGCTAACCGTTTAGGTGGTAACGCAATCTCTGACATCATTACCTTCGGTAGATTAGCGGGTGAACAAGCCGCTGCTTACTCTAAAAAATAGTCTTATATTTAGATACCGATAGCATTACTCCCCTGATGCTATCAAACTTAAAAGTGAGCCATTTGGCTCACTTTTTTTGTCTTGTTATTATTCTCACTCTTCTTATGCTTATTATTTTTCGCTTAGTCGCTTAGTCGCTTAGTCGCTTAGTCGCTTAGTCGCTTAGTCGCTTAGTCGCTTAGTCAGAACTATATCCAATGAGCATTAAAGATCGGCAGCATTAAATCGCAACTTTCCGCTGTGGTTTAGCAATTGATTAATGGTTAACTGAATTGCGCTGGCAACTGAAATCGTTAAGGTGGCAAAGATAGCAATGAGAATAATGATTTGATATTTCACGGCAATAATAGGATCAACGCCACCTAATATTTGACCTGTCATCATCCCAGGCAAACTCACCAGTCCTGTGGTGGTCATTGAAGCAAGAATAGGCGCAAATGATTGCTGCATAGCATGTTGAACAAACGGCTCCGACGCTTGTTTGGGACTCGCACCTAAAGCCAATGCACCATGATATTGCGGCTGCTTTTCTTCAAAGGCTGAAAATAAACGTTGTAGCGCAATAATGTTACCACTGAGGCTATTACCCAGCAGCATGCCCGCAGTCGGGATTAAAAATTGGGTGCTATAAATTGGCGTAGGTTGAAACAGAAATAACATCATTATCAGTAGTATTGGCACAAGTCCTAGCAATAAGCCTCCGATAACAGGCAGCATCATTGCCGATTTGGGGAGTTTCGCTTTATTAATTATTGCGCTTGCACCGACCAATAACATCACCAACAGCCAGATTAAGTTTACCCAAAGGCTTTCGAGGTGGAACAGGAATTTAAGATAAAGGCCAATTAATACCATTTGCACCGTCATGCGCAGTACGGCAACGGCAATATCTTTACCAAGGTGTAAATGAAAGTAGCGGTTAATTGCCAGTGGCGCGATAAGCACCAGCATGAATACACTCATTGCTAGCCAGCTAATGTCCATAATTCCTCATTTAATTTTGTGCTTCCTATAAATACAGTACCGCTGATTTGATTCAAGCATAAAAAAGCGCCTTATGAAATCATAAGACGCTGATTGAATGGCTAACTATGCTGTTAAGGTTTACTCAAGGTCTGAGTTATTTCTGGTGACGCACTGGCTTTATCGGCCTCAGTATCATTATCAGATGAGGGCTCAAGTAACTCATGAATCACGTTATCAACAAAACCAGCGCCGGCTGCTTCATACAAGTTGTAAACACTGTTCACACCTTGCTCTTTAAGTGATTGTGCATCTTCAGAGTACTGCACAATTGCGCTGATTTTACCTTTATATTCGAGCTTTTTTAATTGCTCTACCGCAAACATATTACCGACATGATGCGGCATAGCCAGTAGCACTAGTTCAAGGCTTGGTGCACGTTCAAGCTTTTCCCAAAAGTCGGTATCGCTGGCATCGCCTTGTACGACATTACGGCCTTCTTGGCGGTGGAAGTCGACTAAATCTTGCTTGTGTTCAATCCCTAAAATTTCACCACTGTACTTACCACGAAGCTCATCATAGGCCCCCGAACCAATTCGTCCCATCCCTAAAATTAAGAAGCGAGGGCTACCCACAGGTATTTGTCTATCTTCAGGATGAAGTGGGTGCCTTTCCAGTGTGGTGAAGGTGTCGTGGAATTTTTGATATAAGCGATTCACACTGGCATTTAATGGCGCAGCGATTAAGAAACTGATACTTAATGCGACGGCTAAAATAATGAGCCACTCTGCCGGTAACCAGCCTTTTTGCGCGGCAACGGCGGCGACAATCAAACCGAATTCGCTGTAGTTACCTAAGTTAAACGAGGCGAACAACGAGGTACGTGCGCGCAGTTTAAAGCGAGTCAGAATGAAGAAAAACAGTAACACTTTAAACGGCATTAACAGCACTAATAAGCCTGCTAAGCCAACATCCTCAATTGTCGGTAAACCATTTAAGCCAATGGTTAAGAAGAAGGCGACTAAGAAGAGTTCTTTAAAGTAATAAATCGATTTAGCAAGCTCAGAGGACTTTGCATGACCAGCGAGTAAAACTCCCATGATCAAGGCGCCTAAATCAGGTTTTAAGCCCACAGCTTCAAATACCCAAGCGCCCATGACTAGCGCCATAGCAAGGCCAAACAAAATCAGCATTTCGCCATGACCTACTCGATCAAACACTTTATAAATCACAGGCTTTAATAAGGGCAGTAACAATAAACCTAAGGCATAAACAGAGGGGAATTCACCTTTAGAAATGGTTAAGAACAGTACTGCGAAGATATCTTGCATAATTAAGATACCAATAGCGATGCGACCATAAAGTGCCTGACCATCACCATTCTCATCCAAGACTTTAACGGCAAATACGGTACTGGAGAAACTTAACGCAAAACTCAGCAACAGTAGCTGGTTCATTTCAAGATCAATCAGTCTATCTAAACCGACTAAACCTAATAGCTTGAGTATGGGTAAAAAGAATAAAATAGACCCGACTAAGTGAAGACTGGAACTGGCCCAGACTTCAGATTTAAGCAGACTTTTTACATCGAGTTTTAAGCCAATAGCGAATAGTAATAGCATGACTCCTAAGTCAGCTAGCTCTTGCAATAATGGAACGCTCTCATCTTGCACACCAAAGATAAACAGTAAGAAGCCGGCCGCTAAATATCCGATGAGCGGAGGAAGTCCTACTCGGCTAACGAGCATGCCGCAGACTAGGGTGATAATGAAAATTGCTGGTTCCATAATGCCTTAATTCTAATTGTTGAAAACAGGTTGTAGGTAAGTAGATTGTATAAGAAATAAATTAACTTGATATTAAAAAGTCATTATAAAATAAAAAAAAGACCAATTAAAAATTTAATTGGTCTTTTTTCAGTGTGTTATGCTTTTGCGATTTTACTTTTCGAGTAATAAATCCAAGTGCTCAGCAAAAGGTTTAGGCTTCATAAAGCCCGTTACTCGCATATCTTCACGTTGAACACCGTTTTTATCGAACATGATAAGTGCAGGCAAGCCTAAAACACTGAAATGTTCCATCAACTCAATATCAATTGCGTCGGTTTTAGTTAAGTCAGCTTTGAGTAAAATCATTTGATCTAAACGTTCAACCACCGCAGGGTCTTTAAAGGTGATGTGCTCAAACTCTTTACAAGCTACGCACCAGTCTGCGTATAAATCTAGCATGACATTTTTACCGCTTACGCTGGCTTTGTCTAACTCAAGCTCTAAATCTTCCACTGACTTAATTAGTTTAAATTCTACCTTTTTTACTTGGGCTGTTTGTGCGATTTCGTTGCTCATTGATGGTGCTTGTAATCCCATTGCCGACATTACAGCTTGAAAACCATAAGAGAAGCTAGCCAGCAAGGTTAGCATCAGCAACACGCCGCGAGTGGTTTGCTTCCAGTTAAATTCAGACAGTTTATTCTGATGCATTAAGTAACCGGTCAAGCTAATTCCCCAAATTGACCATAATACGTCAGAGACAACCCCAGGCCAGATCCGATCGATCATCACGATAGACACTGAAATCAGTAAGAAGCCGAAAATGGTCTTAATGATATCCATCCAAGCCCCTGCACGTGGTAATAACTTACCGCCTGATGTACCTATAATGAGTAGCGGTACGCCCATGCCCATGCTTAATACGTAAAGTGCTAAGAAGCCTTGCAGTAAGTCACCGCTTTGCGCCACGTAAATCAATGCACCAGACAAAGGAGCGGTAGTACACGGTGAAGCAACTAAGCCTGAAATCACTCCCATGAAGAATACACCAATCAGGTTGCCACCTTTTTGGTTATTCGACAGATTATTCATCTTATCTTGCCATTTACCCGGCAGACGTAACTCGTAAAGACCGAACATCGATAAGCTTAATAGGACAAACATCACTGCTAAGAAAATCAAAATTGCAGGGTGTTGTAGTGCAGCTTGGAACTTAAGTCCTGCCGATGCGACCACTAAGCCTAATAGCGAATAGGTAATAGCCATACCTTGTACATAAGCCATCGACAAAGTGAATGCTTTGGCTGTCGATAGCTGCTTGCCTTGGCCCACAATTATGCCTGACAAGATTGGATACATTGGGAATACACAAGGGGTTAGTGCTAAACCAATACCTAAACCAAAGAAGATGATTAAGGTCCACATTAGACTATCGTTAGCCAGCATTTGGCTTAAGCTGTCTTGTTGGGTAATAGGAGCTTGTGCATCAGCTTGATTACTGGCCGCTGAATAGTCCTGTGAGCTGGTGTCAGCTTTTTTAGGTGCATCGCCAATAATGGCTTTCTTTTTAGCCAGTTTGCCATCATTGGCAGCAACCGCTTCAAGGTCTACGTCACGCTTGGTTGGCGGATAACACAGTTTACCTTCAGCACAGCCCATAAAAGTAACTTGCACTTTTGAGCCCGTAGCGGCCTCTTTTAGCGCTAATGGCAGTTCAACAAACGAGTAATAAACTTCTTGTTCGCCAAAGTACTCATCGTCGTGCATCTTACCTTTGGGCAGCGCGATATCACCAATAACGGCACCATCAGCACTAAAGGTGAGTTTGTCACGGTACAGGTAATAGCCTTCAGCGATAACAAAGTTAATTGCCACTCGATTACCGTCTTGCTTGTAATCAAAAACAAACGCTTGCTCAACAGGCATTAATTCAGGTTCATCCTGAAGGAAGCTGAACTTATTGTTGTTGCTAAAAATGTCTTCACTGTGTGCTAACGGGGATAGCAGAAGTAAACTGGTCAATAAAAACGTAAATATTTTTTTCATGATTGAGAGGTTTCTTTTATCCAATGTAAATAATTTGGCAAGCCTTGAGTAATAGGCGTAGCGATTAATTCTGGTACTTCATAGGGATGCAAATCGATCACTATTTTTTCTATTACATCATAATTATCTGCCATGCATTTTATGTGCATCGCGACTTCACTACTATGACAAACTTCACCTTCCCAAATATAAACTGACTCAATTTGCGGATACAGTTGTACACAAGCGGCAACTTTCGCAGTGACTAATGCCGTGGCGAGCTTTTTAGCACTGGCGATATCTGGACAAGTTGTTATAACTAATAAATAGCTTGCTGACATAGGGAGTCTATCATCCTTGGTTTATCTTAAAGTTAGCTTAAGCTTAATCACCTAAAATGGATTAATGCCAATGCTTTTTGAATTTAATCATAATTCGCTAATGTATCTCACTTTTGTTCAGTACAATAGCAAATTACATTAGCGTTGTGAGTCGCGTAATCCAGTTGTGATTAACGATAATTTTGATGCGTCTTGAATTAAGACCCGATTACCCCCATATATTGTTCATACCCAATGAAATAATTGAGGCCAACATGCTGTTAGTTTTATTTTTAGTTTTTATTCTTGTTCCTGCTATTGAGTTATCAGTGTTGATTTCAGTAGGGGATGTGTTTGGCCCATTGAATACTGTTGCGCTAGTTTTTCTTACCGCTATTGTCGGTGTATCGCTGGTTCGCAGCCAAGGGTTAAGCACCTTAATGTCGGTGCAATCTAAGCTTGAACGTGGTGAAGCACCGGGTAAAGAAATTGTCGAAGGCATGATGTTAGCGGCAGCGGGTTTATTATTATTATTCCCAGGTTTTGTGACTGATTTTATTGGTTTGTTGTTATTAACTCCATTCACCCGCTCACCTATCGCCAGCTATATATTTAAACGTATGCAAATGCGAGTGGTTGCTGGTGGCGGATTTAAAGGTGGTTTCCAAGGTCAAGCAGGCCAAAGCCCTTTTGGTAATCAAGGCCCATTTGGTGGGCAAGACGGTAATACCTTTGATGGTGATTTTGAGCGTAAGTTTGATCCTAATGACCTAACGCCTGAAACTCATCAAGTGGAAGTAAAAGACATTACGCCAGCGAAAGAGTCTGATACAGATAAAGGTGCAGAATCTTCAAGTAAAGCTGCGAGCGAGACTGCTAGTAATAAAGAGCCTGCTAGTTCAGATAACAGTAATGATACGGATAAAACCCGCACACGTTAAGATGTAAATTGAATACAAAAAAGCCGCTTGAGCATATAACTCAAGCGGCTTTTTATTGAGCGTTTTTGGTAAGCTATGGTTTTAAAAAATGATTAAACGATTCTTTACTATTAACAAACTACTGCTTAGCAGCGTCATCCATTTTTTTACCCATCCAGAATGCGCTAATCGTGCCGCCAATCCAGCAAGCTAATAAAACCCACAGGGCTAAGTTTAACGATTGGGGTAAGTTGTTGGTGACACTGTCGTGCACGGCAGCGTAAATACTATAAAAATCCAGCGGAATGTTACCAGCAACGATCTCATCAGCAATGGCTTGAGCACGTTTTATTATTACTGTCATCATTACACATAGGCTCACAAAACTGGCCGCGATAATGCCCCAACCAATGGCTTTTTTACCTAAATATAAATGGCCCGTTCCTGGGCATACAAAAGCGTTTAACAGCGCAGCATTAACCGATTTACTCATGAACTTTCCTTGGCGATATTAGGGCCTACTTGTTTGCCGAATTAGCTTACTCTTCAATAGAGCCGTTAAATCAATACACCACTAATTGCCCAATGCTGCAATAGCTGATGAATTAAGCTTAATCATGATCTCGACGAAAGGTTCTTTGCAAAGCTATTTCTTGAAGCTAACTTCATAAAAGCAATCTTCACAAAGTAATCTTGATCAAATTATTTTGATAACACTATAGCGTAGAGTCGGGAGAACTATTGATTTCGTCATTGTTGTAATGCAAATGGGCTGAGTCGGGTTCAGTGATTTTACTGGCCATAACATAACAAGCTATACCCATAATGGTATTAGTCACAGGCAGTGCAATCAGTAAGCCCTTAACGCCACCTAAATATAAGCCAATAGCCGCTAAAGGCAGCATTAAAGCAAATAAGCGCACTAGGTTAATTACTAATGATTTCATTGGGCGGTGGTAAGCATTTAGGCAAGTCGCAAACATAATCACGATGGCTAAAGGGCCGTATGCAGCAGGTAAAACTTGAATATAAAAGCTGAGGTAATCAATGACCGCAGGATCTTGGCTGAACAACTCTGCAATAGCATGACCGCTGAAGAAAATTGGGATATACAGCAAGGTTTGAAACACTAACGCAAAGCGAAAAGCCAGCATCATGCCATCTTTAGCGCGTTGAGGTTGGCCAGCTCCAAGATTTTGACCAACAAAGGGCATTAAACTTGAAGTTAGCGCCATAATCACCACCAGAAATAATGTTTCAAGGCGAATACCGGCGCCAAAAGCGGCGACAGCTGCTTGGTCTGCACGGGCGAGCATCGCTAAAATAACGCCATTGGCGATAGGGTTTAGCATATTCATTAACGCGGCAGGGCGAGCAATATGACCAAGCTTTTTCCAATTTGCAGTAATACGAACTCGGCAAAGGGTCATTAACTCCAAGATGCGCTTTTTATAAATGAGGATGTAGCCCGAAACGGTAAAAGCCACCACCCACGAAACTAAAGTCGCAATTGCAGCCCCTTGAATCTCAAGTCGGGGAAAAGGCCCTAAACCAAAAATTAATAACGGATCGAGAATTAAGTTAATTATTGCTGCTACCGCCATAATAATTGCCGGTGAGCGAGTGTCGCCTGTTGCACGAATGCCTTGGTTGCCTACCATCAGCAGGACTAATAATGGCGCACTGCAAAACCATATCAACATATAGTCGTGGATCAGCGGTAAGCTCTTCTCGTTTGCACCCATCAAATTAAACAGTGGGTCAATTGCCATAATGCCAATCGAGACCAATATACTGATTAAGATAAATGTCAGCAGCATGGCATCAAATAAGAAACTTTTGGCTTTGGAGGTGTTGCCTGCACCGATAAGTCGAGAAAGGTTTGTCGACGTGGCCGCGCCAATACCAATGGCAATGCTGGCAAACACAATGGCGACAGGGAAAGTAAAACTGACAGCAGCAAGCGCATCAGTACCTAACTGACTGATGAAAAATGTATCTATGAGGCTGCCACCATAAATGGTGAGGATACCGATAAGGTTTGGGAGGCTCATATTTAATAGCACGCGGCCAATCGGCGCACTTAGCAACCCATGTTTATCATTCATCAATTTGGACTTAACACGACAACGGGAGACAAATTCTATCAGTATTTATTATGGTTTAATAAATACTAGCTACAATTTTTACAAAAAAATCGCAGTTTTTTTATTAAACCCCTTGGAACTGTGAGCATCGACCCCCATATATCAAACATCAAAGGGAGTATTGCCCTTATCATTTGTTTTAATCGCCTCGTTTGTGGGCAGCAATCATTAGGAGAGTCCGTAGATGAATATTCGTCCATTACATGACCGCGTAATCGTTAAGCGTTTAGAAGTAGAATCAACTTCAGCTGGTGGCATCGTATTAACAGGTAGCGCTGCAGAAGTTTCTACACGTGGTGAAATCCTTGCTGTGGGCAATGGTCGTATTTTAGAGAACGGTACTGTTAAAGCACTTGACGTACAAGTTGGCGACGTAGTGATTTTCAATGAAGGTTACGGCGTGAAGAAAGAAAAGATTGATGGTGAAGAAGTACTTATCCTATCAGAATCAGACTTAATGGCAGTTGTAGGTTAATCCTCGTTATTAACTCGCTTTCAAACATCTCAAATTTTAAGGAACAGACAAATGTCAGCAAAAGAAGTTAAATTTGGCAGTGACGCTCGCGTTAAAATGCTAGACGGCGTAAACATTCTCGCTAACGCAGTTAAAGTAACGTTAGGCCCTAAAGGTCGTAACGTTGTTTTAGACAAAAGCTTTGGCGCACCACTAATCACTAAAGATGGTGTTTCAGTTGCCAAAGAAATCGAACTAGAAGATAAGTTCGAAAACATGGGCGCTCAAATGGTGAAAGAAGTTGCTTCTAAAGCCAATGACGCTGCTGGTGACGGTACGACTACCGCTACTGTTCTTGCACAATCAATCGTGACTGAAGGTCTTAAAGCGGTTGCAGCTGGCATGAACCCAATGGATCTTAAGCGCGGTATCGATAAAGCGGTTATCGCAGCGGTTGCTGAACTTAAAGCACTTTCTCAAGAGTGTTCAGATTCTAAAGCGATTGCTCAGGTTGGTACTATCTCAGCTAACTCTGACGAGTCAATCGGTGAAATCATTGCGACAGCAATGGAGCGCGTAGGTAAAGAAGGCGTTATCACTGTTGAAGAAGGCCAAGCCCTAGAAAACGAATTAGACGTTGTTGAAGGTATGCAGTTTGACCGTGGTTACCTATCACCATACTTCATCAACAAGCCAGAAACAGGCAGCGTTGAGTTAGATTCTCCATTCATCTTATTAGTTGATAAGAAAATCTCTAACATCCGTGAATTATTACCAATCCTAGAAGCGTTAGCGAAAACAGGTAAGCCATTGCTTATCGTTGCAGAAGACGTTGAAGGCGAAGCATTAGCAACATTAGTTGTGAACAACATGCGCGGTATCGTTAAAGTAGCAGCTGTTAAAGCACCTGGCTTTGGTGACCGTCGTAAAGCAATGCTACAAGACATCGCTATCTTAACTGGCGGTACTGTTATCGCTGAAGAAATCGGTCTAGAGATTGAAAAAGCGACATTAGAAGATTTAGGTACTGCTAAGCGCGTAGTTATCACTAAAGATAACGCAACCATCATCGATGGTAACGGCGAGCAAGCGCAAATCTCTGGTCGTGTATCGCAAATCAAGATTCAAGTTGAAGAATCAACATCTGATTACGACAAAGAAAAACTTCAAGAGCGTATGGCTAAACTTGCTGGCGGCGTAGCTGTTATCAAAGTTGGCGCAGCAACTGAAGTTGAAATGAAAGAGAAAAAAGCCCGCGTTGAAGATGCACTACACGCAACTCGCGCAGCCGTTGAAGAAGGCGTTGTTCCTGGAGGTGGGGTTGCACTAGTACGTGTTGCTTCTAAAATCTCTGAAGTTGAAGTGATCAACGAAGACCAAAAACACGGTGTGATCATCGCACTACGTTCAATGGAAGCGCCACTTCGCCAAATCGCAACTAACGCAGGTGAAGAAGCGTCAGTTGTAGCGAACACAGTTAAAAACGGCACAGGTAACTTCGGTTACAACGCGGGTAACGACACCTACGGTGACATGCTAGAAATGGGTATTCTTGACCCAACTAAAGTAACCCGTAGTGCATTACAGTTTGCAGCATCTATTGCAGGTCTTATGATCACAACAGAAGCAATGGTAGCTGAAATTCCACAAGACGCAGCAGCGCCAGATATGGGCGGCATGGGCGGTGGTATGGGCGGAATGGGCGGCATGATGTAATCTAGCTTGTCTAAATTGGTGATAACTGCGTTGCTTCACCACTCGTTTATGAAAAACTAAACGTCGTGGTAAAGCGCCTTGTTCTAACCGATTTATACAGCGCTATATGCACTGCTGGTCTCTAGCCTAAAAGCTTAGAAACTAAAAAGTTGAAAGCCCCGATACCTAACGGTATCGGGGCTTTTGTTTATGTTATGACATATAAACATTACTTAGGGTAATTTTGTTTTAATTTAAGTTAGTTTATTCTGACTTCACTAATTTCTTACTCAAGTTTGTCATAATCAAGGTCTTCAGATATGAAACGTTATTTTCTTATGTTTTTATTATGTATAAATTGGAGTTTAATTGCTGAAGAGAAGAACCAACTTAGTTTTGACGAATTGATGAGTGAAGGTTTTAATAATCTTTTAGTGAAAGACTTTAAACAGGCTGAAACTGATTATTTAGAAGCCATTAATCGATACTGCCCTAATCTTGATAAGAAATGTTCAATGGCCTATTCAATGCTGAGAGATATAAAGCTTTATCAAGGTTATGCGCAAGAAGCATTAAAGTATGCTGTAATTGTTGAGTCACTTTATGATGCAGAGGAAGTCGCAGCCAAAACTAATATACATCAAATATGTGAAAGTGATTATTTCGAAAAATACAAGAATGATTTTATATCATTCTGTAAGGTCGATGATAAAAAGTAAGATTATAATTTGATGGATTAAGTGGGGTCAGAGAGTGGGGGATTCGTCAGGGGCAGAGTAAACTTTAACCACTTGCTCTTATCACTTTTGATGTTTTTTTATATAAAAATCAAATAAAGCCAATAAAACTAGATAAAATACAATGTATATAAAAATAGTAACTTTCTTTTCTGGAACAAACTGTAGTTTATAAATCAAGTCGTTAAAAACCACAAAAGCGCCATAGCCCATACAACCAGTAAGCAACTTTGTTTTCTTTCGTTTATATATAGAGC
>NZ_BPEV01000021.1 GCF_019654955.1 Shewanella sp. KT0246
ATTATATAGTAACCATAGCCCAATATTCTAGGCGTGATTGCGGATCTAAGACGACTTTTTTACATAGATCTTTATATTTTCCCATTAAAGGGCCTAAACCACTTGAGCCACCTAAACTTGCAATCTGTTGCTCTTTGGCTTCAGCGACTGCGGTTGTCACAGCATCTGCAGCCATATATTGCCCAGCTAATTTTTCAGCTTCTTCACCTGAGGTTTTTAATCGAGAACCCACAGCTTGCATCTGCGGCGCATCCATTCCCATGATCACACCAGAGGCAATTTCATAATAAGCTGCACATTGAACTAACTCATTACTAAACGCCGCTTCAGCCTTATCTTGCGCACTTGCCTGAAAACTTGCTGTCATCAACACAGCGGCAGATAACATATATCCTTTTTTGCCCATGAAATTTCCTTTACGTATTTTATTTCTACAAGACAATCATTACCTTAGATTCACAAGGCTAACGATATTTAATTACTTGTTTTAGTTAGTAGTTTATTTCTGTATTAAGCATCGCATTAGCATATTGCTGACGATAATAATCTAAACGGTGCTTTAAATGCTTTTGAACCGTTGTCCACTCAGTATCAATAATGGAATACACAACCGTATCTCTTACTGTGCCATCTTTAAGAATTTTATGGTTTCTCAGCACACCGTCTTGTTTAGCACCTAAGCGCATAATGGCTTGTCTTGATGCTTGGTTATGCCAGTGTGTTCTAAACTCCACTGCCATGACATCTAACGTATTAAAAGCATAATCCAATAACAATAACTTGGTTTCGGTATTGGCTGACGTTCGTTGGGCACGTTTAGCATACCAAGTGTAGCCAATCTCTAGACGACGATTAGGCTGATCCCAATGACAAATTCGAGTACAGCCAATAATTTCACCTGAAGTTTTATCCCTGACCACAAACGCTAATGACTCACCTTGTTTTTCTTGTTGTAGCGCTTTCTCTACATAAGCTTTCATTTCGTCTGGGTGTGGAACCGAGGTAAACCATAACTCCCAAAGGTTGCCATCTGCACTTGCTAAACTAAGAGCAGCAACATGATCGATACTTAGCGGTTCTAAAATGACATGGTCGCCGGTTAGCACACTATGACTGTCTATGTTTGCCATTCTTACTCCCTTACCAAATAGTTAACTTAGTCACACAATGACAGAATACATGATCTGAATCAGAAAAAAATCATCTTTATCAGTACAGAAACATAATTATTGTTTTCGATTAGTGTGTTAGCGACCTAAAAGGACAAGATTTACTAAGTTGAAACGTAAAAAGGCCAATAAATCAATATTGACCTTTGACTAACCAAATGGACGCCTCAATTACGGCATAATCGTTAACGACTGTAATACCAATGCTTTTAGATACTTATTGCGCAAAAGATAGTTGATAAACACTCGTCGTTCCGCTCACTTCATTGCCAACTATCAATAATGGCAAACCATTTGGACTGTTTTCAGGGCTAACAAATTTCATTCCTTCTGGGCCAAGATCGCCTGCTAATTCTGGTTGACCAGAAATGTCGCTGCCGTCTATTTCAAATTCAATATCAAAATCACGATTAACAACATAATCGACAAATCGAACATCAAAAGGATTACTGATATCGTAAATCATAAAACCAGACGTACGCTCAAGGCCGATAAATGCATATTGTTTACCTGCAATTTGACCAATAGCTAATGCTTCTGGCTCAGGTCCTTTATCATCGCTTCGACTGTCACCTTTACTTTCTTCATTATGATTATTGAAGTTGTCAGCTAAAATTGCAGCGGTAATACGCTCAAATTGACTACCACTATCAAAGACTAATTGACCATCATGAGTCCAAATAGAAAATGAGCGAGCACCATAAGAAACGATTCTATCCATATCTCCATCGCCATCATCATCCCCCATTGTCGTTGTCACCTTTAGTCGGCCCAATTGCGTTTTATCTTGAGCTGCAGCGACTTGAGGATGATTAGCATCTAAGAGTAAATCTTCCGCTCGTGCCTCTTCAGAAAAGCCATCATAATCACGGGCATCTCCTTCATTAGCACTGACCACAAATGTTTGTTCATTCCATTGATAAGAAGCGATCGTATCTGGTTGATACATACCATAAACACCTTCATAAGCTTGGATATTAATAGCATCATCTTTATCACTTGCATCAATTTCATTTCCTACATCACCATAATGCTTAAGACCTAGGGCATTAATCTGCTCAACAGTATTATCAGTTAAATTAATCACCGCAATGGCGTTATTTTCCTGCAAGCTAACATAGGCATATTTATTATCTAATGAAACAGCAATATATTCAGGCTCAAGATCCTGTGATACCGAAGCGCCAGGACCATTTAACTTAATCAATTCGCTCATTTCATCATGGCGCGTACCACCAGCATCAAAGTCATTAAAATCAATGATTGTCGCACTATCTGCAGGACTATTATCAGCAATTGTAATTACGGCAACTGAACCTTGTGGATCAACACTATAATCACTATTGGGCTCACCTTCGTTTGCTACGATGACAAGAGCGCCGTCATGACTAAATACGAGGTTGTCTGGCAAAGCACCAACGGTAACCGCTTTAATATAACTGGCTTCTCCTGTTGCTGATAATCGATAAAAGGCTATAACGCCATTGCCTTGAGTCGCATTCCCTAACTCATCGGCCCTTTCAACTGCAACAGCTAACAAGTCGTCATATATACTGATGCTATTTACATTACCTAAGCCTGTTATTTCTACATCGGTAGCTACATCTAAACTAAACACCTTAGTTAAATTATCTAAATTAGTCGCTGCTATATCATCAGCTGTCATTACAGTGTTATCACCTTCTGTAGATAGCACTGAAATATCTAACGCATCAACCTGGCCGCTATGAGCATTAACCACAAAAACAAGTCTACTTTGTGTATGGTAATCAACAATTTCAGCAGCACTTTGTCCAAAAATACCAGACTGATAACGTCCAACTAATTCTGCTGATAATGCACCTTGTTGCTCATGACACATGATTTGAGTTTGTGCAGAATCAATTTCGTCAACATCCAGTATTCCATTACCGTTGACATCCAAGCCAGTCTCAATCTGTTGTCCGCCAAAAGGACATTGTGCATGTCCAGTCAGTAGCTCATTTGCTAGTAATAATGAACTTTGACCATTGATTCCATTACTGCCGTCCTGTCCATTACTGCCATCATCGCCATCACACGCTGATAAAGTCATTACAGACATCATTGCGACTAAAGGTAAAACTGCTGTTTTCATGTTCGTTCCTGTTGCGTACTTGTTATAAAAATTTCATGTAAGCTACGCAAACTCAATGACAATCAAACGACGAGACTGTTAAGGTATTGTGACAAAAACCTGGTATTAACCAGTAAATAAATTGATACAAGTTCATAAAAATTATTTCGCTCTATTAGCAAGTTCTCATGATAAAATTTAAACACTTAATTCTTCATCTACTTCATATTTCCCAATTCTTTCAATAAACTGAGGTTAGAGTGAGCCAGTCTTTAAACACGCATCACAATACTACTGCGCCAAAAACGCCGAATTTAGCAATGCTAATTCCAATGCTTGCTGCAATTGTGGCCATTACGCCACTCGCTATCGACATGTATCTACCTGCCATGTCGAATATCGCTCAAACATACTCAACGCACGTTACCACTGTGCAGCAGTCATTGAGTATCTATCTTGCTGGGTATGCATTAGGCATGCTTACATTCGGCCCGCTTGCTGATCGTTTTGGCCGCAGACCACTAGTTATTTTTGGTCTCAGCGGATTTACCGTAATCAGCTTCTTTATTTCAATATGTAGCTCAATCGAAGTATTTTTAGCATTGCGTTTTGTGCAAGCATTTATTGGCGCAGCTGCCACAGTGGTGGTTCCGGGTTATATCAAAGAGGTATATGGTGATAACACCGCTAAAGGGATGTCATATGTCAGCTTAATCATGATGCTCGCACCATTATTAGCTCCCTCTTTAGGTAGCTTGATACTGGAGCTGGGTGAATGGCCGTTAATTTTTCTCAGTCAAAGCTGCTATGCAATTGCCTTGCTACTGATTGTCTTGTTCAAGCTAAAAATGCCCAGTGATAAAGCGGCTGATACACGAAGTAAGCAATCTTTCTTTGCTGCATATAAAACCGTATTAACTCGCCAAGGGGTCAAAGTAAACATCACATGTGGTGTATTAACCTCATTTGCGTTTTTTTGTTATTTAACTGCTTCACCATTTATTTATATGGAAGTATTCGGACTCGATAAAACCTTATTTGCTGTTTTATTTAGTACCAACGTCGGTGCACTCATGCTGGCAAATATAATCAATTCTAGAATCGTAACTCGATATGGTTCAAGCCGTATGTTATTTGTGGCAACAGTTTTTGGCTCATTAGCTGCCACAGGATTATTAATCGTCAATATTGTCGATTTAAGTTATCACTACACTGTTGCAATGCTGATCCCTTTAATGGGCTGTTTAGGTATCATGTCTGTCAATGCTGATGCCATTGTATTGATGAAGTTTAAAAAAGAAACGGGTACTGCCACTGCGGTTATTGGAACATTACGTTTTGGGTTTGGCTCTTTAGCTGGTCCTTTACTTGCGTTCTTTTATACTGGCACCGCTGTTCCATTCTCTGCATTGATGCTGATTTCAGTGGTGATGGTCATGGCCTGTTTGCTATATCAACGCACGCAACCTTATAACCCATAAACGACTTGCGAAAACGACAGTTAATAAGCTAACGACCAAGAATAAAACGTTAGCTCATACTGAGACTCGCTAAACAATCATACGCTTCAATTAACTTCCTCTACTTTCATTGGAACTGTAGAGGAAGTCATTTCCCTAATTGGCCTATCAAAACCACCACGTTTTACTCCGTCATTTGCCTGTCACCAGCCATGTATTCGTCATTCAAATCGAGCCTAAAGCACTCAAATATCGAGATTTGTCTTGAAGTAAAAAAAACAATCATATCTTTAGCTAATTCACAGAACTCTACTAGACTGACTAGTGATATGTTAATGAATGAACAAGAAACGGCAGTGAATTGCACACCATAGAATGGATTAAGCTATTGTCAAAATGACACTCAATCCATAGTGACATTGAAGTGCGAATGCTAGTGCAGAGCTGCTAATAACATTTAAGGATGACACAAAGTAAGCACGTCAGCCCATGATGACATTAACGGAGTAATAACCATCATACATTCGGTACTAAAACGGCTATTAACTGATAAGCTTAAAAGACGTTTGTCAGCTTCAACAATTTGTTTAATCACACTGTCCATGCTGACGAGTGCTAGCGTGATCGCTGAGCCTTTATCAACACCAGATATTGATGATATTGAATACCCAGTCGATATGCCTCCAAGTGCCGAAGAGATCATGCTTGGCAAGTACCTTTTCTTTGACCCACAGTTATCGGGAAACCACACCATTTCATGTGCAACTTGCCATAACCCTGATAACGGATTTGGTGACGGATTAAAATTAAGTGCAGGTCATGACGGCAAACCATTAACGCGACACACCCCTCCCTTATACAATTTAGCTTGGTCAAGCAGCCTATTTTGGGATGGACGAGCATCATCACTTGAACATCAAGTGCTTATGCCAATTTATAACCCTTCAGAAATGAATTTATCAGAGAAAGTTTTATTAAAAAGAATCGCTAAGAGCCAATTCTATCAATCAAAATTTAAACAGGTTTACCAGCAAACCAACATCACTCCTCATTTAATTAGCCAAGCTTTAGCGGCGTTTATGCGCAACATCATTACCAACAACTCTCCGTTTGATGAATACCTCGCGGGAGCAGAAAACGCACTAAGTCCTCAAGCAAAAAACGGATTAGCTTTATTTGAAGGAAAAGCGAAATGTATTGAGTGCCATGACGGTGCAAATTTTACCGACGACAGTTTTCATAGTTTAGGTATTGCATTTGAGGATAAAGGCAGAGCCAATGTCATTAAAGATAACTCTCTGGCATACCGATTTAAGACACCGACTCTTCGCAATATCACCTTAACCGCGCCTTATATGCATAATGGGTCATTGCCTGATTTAGAGTCCGTAATGACTTTTTATAATGATGGCGGCGGATCTGGTCCAAATAAAGACAAGCTAATGGAACCATTAAGTCTGTCTCAATCAGAAATTCGTGACTTAATTGCTTTTTTATCAGCCTTAACTGATCCAGTTCTTATAGCGCGTCCGCCAAGCATGACACAGGTTCAGATATCACCAAATGAGATGCATAAGGGAGAAAACATATGGAAATGAACCCTTCAAAAACGGCAATGACGAAATACTTGTTAACTATTCTACTCGCCAATATGCTTGCCTTGCCAGCCGCTTACGCGACTGAAATTACTGGCACAATATCATTTATTAAAAAGCCGCCAATGGTTGGAATTGTGTATGTGCCAGCAAGTCAATCAGACCAATATGCGCCGGTTATCGATCAAGTTGATAAACAATTCACTAGCAAGATGGCTGTTGTTAATGCGGGTAACCTAGTGACCTTTAAAAATTCAGATGATGTTGAACACAACGTATTTGCCAATGACACAAGTCAATCCGCAAAATTTGATGTTGGATTAATGTCGCCTGGAGGAGAAAAGAAAATAAAGGTCGATTGGGATAAAAACAGTATCGTGAGAGTTGGCTGTAAAATTCACCCTAAAATGAGAACTTACCTAGCAGCAATAGATACGCCCTTTCATCAAATTCTTGAATTTCAAAAAGGGACACAAGAATATACCTTTAGCATCAAAAATGTGCCAGCAGACTCAAACAAAGTCGTCTTTAGCATTCCCAAATATGACTTACTTACCGTCGAGTTAACATCAGGTTCTATCTGGACAGCTGAGATTACCAAAAAAGGTAAAGTCCGTGGTCTTCTTACCATTAATCAAAAGTAGGCCGCCATGAAATCATATCAATTTATAAAGGTTTCCCTAATATTGTTGACGCTTACCACTTCGACTTGGGTCGCTTCACAAACTGAAATAGACAACACTCGAGCTTATCAAGTCGATATATTTAACTTCGATCACCAACTCATTCCTGATTCAGAAAATTATCAACAGCAATGGCGTAGACTGACTGGTTTTGAACACTCAGGTTTGCATTGGGAACAGTTCGTTGTAATTTACACTAATCATGGAGAACGTACTTATCGCAATAACTTTCTAGAATTCAGTGCCTGGTTTGACGACCCAGAAGATGAAGATAACCAGCCTGAGTATTTCACTTATCCAGTTGGCACCATTTTTATTAAAGAAAATTATCAAATGCTTAATGGCAAACCTGCTGCTCCCAAATCCATCACAGTAATGGTTAAGCACCCCCAAGGATACGACGCTGAAGGGGGAAACTGGGAGTACATGCAATTTTCAGTAAATGGGCAACAAATGCTCAAGGGGAGCCGTGAAAATAAAACGGTGAAGCAACAATGTGCTGGTTGTCACCAAAACGTTGCAGATAGAGACTTTATATTTTCAAATTTTTACAGTGGCACAAATTAATCCATGATGAATATGTTAACTCGATTTAGTCTCAAACAAAAAGCCATCGCTGCCACAATTGTTCTTGTCTTAGTGCTACTTTCTATCACGTTAGTTTCACTTGTGAGCTTTTCTTCAACCCAAGAAAAACTCACCAAAGTAACATCGCAATATCAACCTAAAATGCTTAGCGCAATGCAATTAACCTCACATTTTTACCATAGTTTGAGTGTATTAGGGAATTACCTCATTGAGAAAGATGATTACAACATGAACCTATATAGGGAAAAGGTTAATGACATCAATTCCACATTAACTGAACTGGTTAACTTAACAAACTTAAACCCCGAATTGGATGATTCTGAACAACTATTACGAATTAGGCAGTTAGTAGACAAAATCATAACTCATAATTTATCAATGCTGGAGTTAGCTCAAAACAACAATAAAAATATGCCTGCAATTGGGATCGCATCGTCAAAACTTGAGCCTATTGCCATCAATATGAATCAAATCGTTAATGACTTATTGCTGGCAACTGCAATTAATGAACAGCAAAGCATCTTACCTTTGATTGAAGACCTTAGGTATAACTGGATTATGCTCGTCAGTGAAGTCAGAAACTATCTGGCCTTTAGGCAATTGCCAACCATAGATGAAATTGCGCTATTTAAAACAGGTGTTAATCAATCATTTGAAGCATTAGAGAAACGTCGCTATGAAATGGATGACGATCAACTCGACCTATTGGATGAATTTGAAGCAAATACCGCGGCGTATCAAGCAGCGCTTGTTCAAGCGATTAACATTCATGCAGGCAATAATTGGCGAGCCGATCGTCAATTAATGAAGCAGAGCATCACACCTACACTCAAAGAGCTCACAAAAGAATTAGAGGCTCTCGTCACCAAGCAACAACTTCGAATACATGAAAGTAACCTCGCCTTGTCGAAGCAAATCAGTGAAGCTGAAAATACTATTCGTTTCTCAATACAAGTCGCGTTAGTGATTACACTTTTGGTGATATTTTTATCTTTTAAAAATAAACGTTTATTGAGTGATATCTTAATTCATAAGGAAAGCGAGCGTAAACTGTTCCATAAAGCGCACCATGATACTTTAACAAAACTGGCCAATCGGGCCTTTTTTGATGACCGATTATTTAAAATGTTTTTAGATCAAGAAACCCGTTCTAAACGCCACTCAAAAAGAGAAGATAACCTTGATATAAACAGTCACTTTTTTGGTTTACTGTATATTGACCTTGATGGTTTTAAAGCCGTAAACGACAATGTCGGCCATGATGCGGGTGACTTTATTTTGATTGAAGTAGCAAAAAGAATGAAAAATGTGGTGCGTAATTCAGACATCGTTTGCCGCCTAGGTGGTGATGAATTCGCAGTGTTACTTAATGACATTAATCATATTAATAGTATTGAGAAAATCTCTGAAAACTTATGCAAAACAATCAGTCAACCTTACCACTATAAAGAACAAGTATTACAAGTCAGTGCCAGTATTGGTTTTTCATATTCTAGACATCCGCAACTGCCATTACACAAGAAAGTTAAATTTAGAATGGAAGCAATCATTAAACAAGCGGATACCGCCATGTACCATGCTAAAGAGAATGGCAAAAACCAATACGCCCAATTTAAATAAAGCCGTGACCTCACAATGTTAAGCTTCAACCAACGAATTTGCTTACGACGACAAATCTAGTCGAAGTTACTTCTTCTAACACTATTCAATAAAATGTAATTTTTGACGGTTATATCTCGTTAATATGACTAAACAATCAATTTTATTAAATAATCATGAATTTCATTCAAGTTTAGCAAACTATTTTTAAAATCCTCTTGTATCAACGCCAAAAATAAATATGATGAAATTATCTTACTTCATTGAATCTTAGAAAAGTTTCAACCTTGAATAAGTTCATTATCTTATGTGGTTATTGTCCACTGAGATAGACGAGTTTGAATTACCGTTCAAACTTCATTTTTAGAACGATTACCGTCGTTGTAACAAGATACTGTTTACCCACAACGGTAACTTAAGAGGATTTAGCAATGGAAAAATTATCCGGCGCAAGTATGATTGTGCGCTCGTTAATCGATGAAGGCGTAAAACACATCTTTGGCTACCCAGGTGGCTCAGTTCTCGATATCTACGATGCACTGCATGAAATTGCAGGTGTCGAACACATCCTTGTAAGACACGAACAAGCCGCTGTACACATGGCTGATGGTTATGCCCGTGCCACGGGTGATGTTGGTGTTGTTCTTGTAACATCTGGTCCGGGGGCAACTAATGCCATTACCGGAATCGCTACTGCCTACATGGACTCCATTCCAATGGTGGTATTATCTGGTCAAGTTCATAGCAACTTGATTGGCAATGATGCATTCCAAGAATGTGACATGATTGGTATCTCACGCCCAATCGTTAAACACAGCTTTTTAGTGAAGGATCCTCAGGAAATCCCTGAGATAATTAAAAAAGCCTTTTATATAGCCTCAACAGGTCGACCAGGTCCTGTGGTGGTCGATTTACCAAAAGACTGTTTAAATCCTGAAATTTTACATGAATATGTTTATCCAGAAAGCATAAACATGCGCTCTTACAGCCCAACAACCTCGGGGCATAAAGGCCAAATCCGCCGAGGCTTACACGCCCTTCTCGCTGCTAAAAAGCCCGTATTATATGTTGGCGGTGGCGCAATTATCTCAGAGTGCGACAAGCAAATTCTACAACTTGCAGAACGCCTCAATATTCCTGTTATTAATACCTTAATGGGATTAGGCGCATTTCCTGGCACTCACTCACAATGTCTAGGCATGCTAGGGATGCATGGTCGCTATGAAGCTAACATGGCAATGCATAATAGTGACTTAATATTTGGTATTGGGGTTCGTTTTGATGATCGGACAACCAATAATGTTGAAAAGTATTGCCCTAACGCAAAAATCTTACATATTGATATCGATCCATCATCGATTTCTAAAACGGTGCGTGTCGATATTCCCATTGTTGGTTCTGCTGAAAACATTCTCGACAGTATGCTCAACCTACTTGATGAAACACAAAAATCTAATGACGAAGAAGCCATTAACCAATGGTGGGAAGAAATCAATCAGTGGCGTCAACGAGATAGCTTAGCTTACGACAAGTCATCAGATAGAATTAAGCCTCAACAGGTCATTGAAACATTACATAAATTAACTGATGGCGATGCTTACGTCACATCAGATGTCGGCCAGCATCAAATGTTTGCAGCACTCTACTACCCATTTGATAAACCACGTCGTTGGATTAACTCAGGTGGTCTAGGCACCATGGGCTTTGGTTTACCTGCAGCTATGGGCGTTAAAATGGCGATGCCAGATGAAACCGTTGTTTGTGTCACTGGTGATGGCTCAATCCAAATGAACATTCAAGAGCTTTCAACAGCACTTCAATACGATACGCCTGTAAAAATCATCAACCTAAATAACCGCTTTTTAGGTATGGTGAAGCAATGGCAAGATATGATTTATTCAGGCCGTCATTCGCATTCATACATGGACTCTGTACCTAACTTCGCCAAGATTGCAGAAGCCTATGGTCATGTAGGTATGACTATTAGCGATCCAAATGAGCTTGAATCAAAATTAGCTGAAGCACTCGCAATGAAAGACAAACTCGTGTTTGTTGATATCAGTGTCGATGAAACAGAGCACGTTTACCCAATGCTAATTCGTGGTGAATCAATGAAAGATATGTGGTTAAGCAAAACGGAGAGAAGCTAATGCGTCGTATTATTTCTGTATTACTTGAAAACCAACCAGGTGCATTGTCTCGTGTGGTTGGCTTATTCTCTCAACGTGGCTACAACATTGAAAGTTTAACCGTGGCGCCAACTGAGGACACCACACTTTCTAGACTGAATATCACAGTCAATGCCGAAGCCAATGTTCATGAGCAAATTGAAAAACAGCTACATAAACTCATTGATATATTAAAAGTATCCAACATTACCGAAAATGCGCATATTGAACGTGAGTTAGCATTAGTCAAAGTCAAAGCACAGGGTGAGCTGCGTGAAGAAGTCAAACGTACAGCTGATATTTTCCGCGGACAGATTGTTGACGTAACCTCAAGCTTATATACCATTCAAATGGCGGGTACCAGTGAAAAAATTGATGCTTTTATTAGTGCACTTACCGAAGTCACTAAAGTGATTGAAGTTTCACGCTCTGGCGTTGTGGGTCTAGCGCGAGGTGATAAGGCCATGAAAGCCTAAACCTTGTAATAACTAACAGTGTATATTGCTTTAAAAGCTTTAAATCTTAAAACATAAAGGGAGCATTTGCTCCCTTTTATAATTCTTAGCCATAAACTCAACTACCCTATACTTTATCCACTCTGCTATAATAATCTGCTTTTCAAAGCAGTAATTATATCAACTAAATTTACTGCTATTACTGACATTTTACCTGAGATAACACATGCCATTTTCCAAGCTTGGATTAAGCGAACCTATTACACTTGCTCTTAATGAATTAGGCTACAGTGCACCGACTCCAATTCAACAAAAAGCAATTCCAGTGGCCTTATCGGGTAAAAATATCATTGCTGCAGCGCAAACAGGTACAGGTAAAACGGCCAGCTTTGTATTGCCGATACTTGAACGCTTTAAAGAGCCTCGTAAAGTCCGTGGTAAACGAGTTAAAGCACTGGTACTTGCTCCAACTCGTGAACTTGTCGTGCAAGTAGAACAAAATATTCAGCAATACAGTAAGCATTTATCCATCAATTCAATGGTGATGTACGGTGGCGTTGATAGCAAACAACAAAAGCAGCGCCTTATTGAAGGTATTGATATTTTGGTTGCCACGCCTGGTCGTTTATTAGATTTATACACCCAACGTGCAGTTAATTTTGATGAATTAGAAGTTTTAGTCCTAGATGAAGCCGACAGAATGCTCGATATGGGCTTTATTGAAGACATTAATCGCATCATCGAGTTGTTGCCTGATGACCGCCAAAATATGCTGTTTTCAGCAACGCTTTCCAATCAAGTTCGCGCTTTAGCTAAAACGGCAATGAAAACGCCGGTGCAAATTTCTGTTGAAACTGATGCTGATGCCAAGCCTAAAATTGATCAATGGTTAGTGACCGTTGATAAAGATAAAAAGTCTGCGTTATTAAGTCATTTGATCCAAGAAAATAACTGGACACAAGCATTAATTTTTATCGAAACCAAGCACGGCGCAGCGAAACTTGTAAGCCAACTAGAAAAACGCGGCATTAATGCTGAGTCTTTCCATAGCGGACGAAGTCAGCCTATTCGTGAACAAATCTTAGCTGATTTTAAAGCAGGCAAAATTACTTACTTAATCGCAACGGGGGTAGCAGCTCGTGGTATTGATATTGATGATTTACCATTGGTAATTAACTACGACTTACCCTTCCCAGCTGATGACTATGTTCACCGTATTGGCCGAACGGGACGTGCTGGAGCGCAAGGTACTGCTGTTTCTTTAGTGTCCAAGGATGACTTTAAAAACCTTTGTGCCATCGAGCGACGTTTAGGCCATATTATTGAACGTAAAGAGATTGAAGGTTTTGCACCAAGAAAAGAAGTACCTATTTCAATTTTAGATTTTGTGCCTAAGAATCCTAAAACGCCAAAGCCAAAATCGGATCAAGAACAGCCTAAATTGTCTCGTGGTAAGTCTGACAAACCAAAGAATAACCACTACAACAAAAATAAAGCCAAAAAGTTTAACCAAGAAGAAGCCAGTGGGTCTTCACGGTCACATTACGAATCCAATGCTTCTAAAAGCAGTTATGGCTCATCACAAAATCGACGCAATGAACGTTCATCGGATAACAAAGCAAGTTCTGTACCTAATGGTAGTGGCAACGAAAACCCATGGAAGCAATAATATAATTGAACAACTAGCTTACTAAGCCAATCTCCATGCATATCAGATTTAATGTGTAATTAGGATAAATTAAAAGCCTACTGCGTTTTTCAGTAGGCTTTTTTATTGAATTTGTGCAATGAACTGTCACATACATAAGTTAACTGCTTGCTTGGATATCAACTCGCCATGGCGGATTGAGTCTGTTTTCACCAGCCCAATACAGCTTGATTTTATTTCCACTTGGGTCAAATAAAATAGCCTCACGCCATAAATATGCCTCATCAACTGGAAGTTGCTCAAACAGAATCCCTTTATGTATCAAGTCTGCTACCCATTCATCCAGCGCTTGATGCTCAAAGTAAATCACACTGGAATTATTACATTCTCTTGCAGGTAATTCTGATTGCTTTAATGACAATGAAAATGTCGCTTCACCTTCAGGGCAAGCAAAACGTGCGTAATGGTTACCACTTTGAGCAGTGCTGACAATTTGAGTAAACCCTAACAACAGATAAAACTCGCACGATTGAGCCATATCATTTACTGGCAATGTAATTTGATTCAATCGCATCTTTTACCTTTATTGCCTTATGTTTATAGTCCTACCTTTTACTCTAACTAAATGGCAGTTCCACGATTTCCTTTAAAGTTAAATGCTAACTTAATGATATTGATTTCTTTCACTCGGAATATCTGTTGTATATTGAACAAACTCAACTTCATAACCGTTGGGATCGTTATAATAAACACTGTCGTAGTTAGCATCTTTTCCACCAACAATAGCGATTTCAAACCCTGCTTTTTCCATTCTGTTTCGTAAACTGTCGAGATCTGACACCTCATAAGCAAAATGAGCAAGGCCGAGATCGTATCCTTCTATTGGCCTCATTGTTCCTTTACCGTTATCGTTAAGTGACAAATAGTTATTATCATCGCCAAAATGAATCCATTTACGCTGCACTCCATGCCACTCGCCCTCACCGCCACCACGAACAGTCCAATGAGGAAAAGCAGCTTGATAAAAAGCCAGAGTCTCAGTTAAGTCATTCACCACTAAATTTAAATGTTCTAATCGCATAGTTTATTCCTTTAATTTTATTAATTAGTCTGTGTACGTTTTTTATTTCACTTCGCTCTACTTGGGTTATTTCACTTCGTTCTACTTGGGTTATTTCAGTGCCATTGTGTTATTAAACAAAATGCGACTTTTGGCTATCACTGCAGCAATGTCTCGTTGATTGGCTTTTAATACTGCATAGCTGTCAGTTCTATCCAGAACCTGATTGTTATTAGCTCTTTTATTGGCTTTATTTTTTACAATTTGATCCATCATTTGTTGATTGATTATCAGCTGAATCATGCTTGCCTCCTTGTCTTGATATAAGGGCTAACTTGCTTGCTATATAAGATAGAGCTACTATAAAACCTCAACCTAGGTTGAGGTAAAGCGGTATTTTGAGTTTTTTTAAATTTGTTTTTGAAATCAATTTTTAAAGCAATGATTTCACTAACTTCAATCTAAGAAAGAAATTAATACAGAAGGGTTTGTAAAAATATATAGGGATAACAGATGCTGGATGAAATGGATTTAAGTGTCGGTCAAGTAGCTAAGCGTTGCGGTGTTAGGGTATCCAGCCTGCACTTTTATGAAAATAAAGGTTTGATTAAAAGCCTACGTAATCAAGGGAACCAGCGCCGATACCACCGAGACGTGATCAGAAGAATATCAGTGATTAAAGCGGCACAAAAAATGGGCGTGAGTTTACAAGAAATTAAACATGCATTTAGTTATTTACCCAATGAACGTACACCGAATAAAGATGATTGGGCTAAATTGTCTGAGTCATGGAACAAACAGTTAACTCAACGGATTAATTATTTAACCGATTTGAGGGATTCTCTAAATGCTTGTATCGGTTGTGGTTGTCTATCAATGAAGTCTTGCCCTATTTACAACCCTGAAGACAATTTGGGTATTGAAGGTGTTGGCTCTGTAATTCTTGATAAAGCCTTTAATGATGATTAATAGTCTGTAAATTTAAAAACTAGACTTCTGACGTAAAAAGCCCAACAAGGAAATAGATTCTCGTTGGGCAAAATAATCAGGGAAGATGTGAAACTTCGTGCGACTAGATACATGATGAGTGTATTGGGAGATAGGAAGCACGATAAAAACTAATGTCTTTAAAGTTCGCTATCTCTTATCAATAATAAGAGATAGCAATGAGAACCTTAGCTCTCGATAGTATTGGTCGCATTGGCAGTATTGATTTTAATCTTACGTGCCTTTAATGCTTCTGGAATTTCACGTACCAGTTCAATATTTAATAGGCCATTTTCTAAGCCTGCACCAACCACATTAACGTGATCAGCTAACTGGAATGTACGCTCAAATCCGCGCTCAGCAATACCTTGATGTAAATATTTACGCTCATCGTTTACTGCAGCTACTTTGCTGCCTTTGACTAGCAACTTGTCACCTTCACTAGTGATATCAAGTTCGTCCATAGTAAAACCTGCAACAGCCATTGTGATGCTATAACGGTTTTCACCTAGTAATTCGATGTTGTAAGGAGGGTAACCAGTGTTACCATTTTGTACTGCGGCGTGCTCTGCCATTTTAGCTAAACGGTCAAAACCAATCGCACTGCGGTAAAGAGGAGTTAAATCTGGAGTTAAGTTAAATTTACGCATGTTCATACCCTTGTCTAAAGCAATATGTAAAAAATAATATGCCATTTTTGGCGGTTGTCATTACCCTTACGGCGTAATGGAAGCTAAGCCCTCTATTGAGCGTGCCTAACTTATAACTAGATATGAGAGCGATATTTTCGTTTTCAAGTAAAGTTGATAAATTAATTTCATTTTTATTTTATCAATATATTTTAACCACTAAAATTCAATAACTTAAATAGAAAATTATTTTAAAAAAAAGGCAACCTTACGGTTGCCTTTAACTATATTGAGTATTGCAGTGTCACTTTACAACCATCATTAGTGGCTTAACTAAAAGTTAGTATTAATAAATACTGCACCCTAAACTGCTCTTAGACTGAACAAACTTGACTTCACCATTTGGCTCATAATCTTCAATATTAATTTGCTGTTGCGTCTTAATATAATCATAAAGTTCAATAGCATCCACGTAGCCTGCTTCTAAAATATTAATCTTAGGATAGTTATCACCACCTGCGGCGCTAAAGCTTGGGATCGAGAAGGTATAAGTTTCGTTAATATCAAAAGGCTTGTTGTTTATGCTATGGATCTCAACATCTTGATCGCGACATTTCACTGTCATATCAATACCATAAAACTGTGCATAAGCTCCGCTAGTACGCGTATTAGACGCTACTTTTGATAAGTATTTAACCAGCTTTTCACCGGTCATTTCAGCAAAACCTATGGTATTTGAAAAAGGTTGTACCGTTAATACATCACGATATGCGACCTCGCCTGCTTGAATGGATGCCCTTACACCACCTGAATTCATAATGCCAAAATCAGCACGTACTTTTTCACTGTGTACTTTAGCGATTAACCGACCTAAGTTAGTTTGCTGCGCACGAACCACTTTACGCTCACCTTGTAATAAGCCGTCAACACGACCAATAATCACATCAAGTTCAGCACTGCCCTTTTCTTGATATGGAAGTAAAGCAGCTTCTACTTTGGCATTTCTCTCTATTGGTTCAGCAACTGGCCAAGCTAGCTTTTTACCAAAAGCCATACGCTTAAGGTTAATAGGAATTAATTGATAGTCGACTAAATAAAGTTTGCCATTAATGTACTCAAAATCTGCACGGCCTACATAACGTCCCCATTCGTGAGCTTGCATTATATAGGTGCCATTTTGCTTATCTGGGCGACATGAGTCCCCCGGCATAAAGCGTTTATCATACTCACTGTTGCGACCACTCATACACACAGGGTTTTGGGAGTGTCCACCGATAATAGCATCAAGCATGCCTTCTTCAAGCTCACGAGCCATAGTGACATCACCTGGTGCATTACTACCAAATTCGCCATTTTCATAATGGCCCATATGCGTTGCAGCAAACACAAGATCGACTTTTTCATTTGCCTTTATTTGTGGAATAAGCTGCTTCATTTCTGCAATAGGATTAGTGAAGGTAAGCGTTTCGGTATGTAACGGATTGGTCAATTTAGGTGTGTCATGTGTCGTCAGACCCACTACCGCAACATTCAAATCCCCCAAGGTAAACATCTTGTAAGGCTCAAAATAACGCTCTTGAGTATCTTTTCGATAAATATTTGCCGCTAACATTGGAAAGTTAGCCAGCTCCGCTTGCTCATCTAAAATAGATAAAGGGTTATCAAATTCATGGTTACCAACGGCCATGGCATCGTAACCAATCATGTTCATACCAATAAAATCAGGTACTGCTTTTTGTAAATCAGATTCTGGTACACCGGTGTTAATATCACCGCCTGATAACACCAGTGTATGACCACCTTCAGCAGCGACCTGTTTGCGTATACCATCAATTACCGTAAAACGCGCAGCCATTCCGGCTTCACCCGCTTTATTGTGCCAAAAACGGCCATGGTTATCATTGGTATGTAGCACAGTAAATTTAGTGCAATTATCATCTGTACATGCTGGACGTTGCTCACAACCGCTTAATGTAAGGAAGCTAATTGTGGCTACAGCCAAACTTAAGGTTAGTGATATCACTGACCTTGGCGGAATATTTATTATCATTATTCTATCCGTATTCTATCTGCGTTCTTAGATTTTAAATCTTGATGCATTTGACACATTCACATTAGTCGTCAAACATATTAACAAAATAACATCATTACATGTCATTTTTTTGAATCCAACTCCTTAAATAACAATAGTTTAATATATAAAAATAAGGCGTAATTATGCACAATTTAGAACACACACGCATAACCTTTAGGCTTATAAGACAAATAAAAAAGGGCTTGGCGTTAGTGTTATTTAATACACTAACGCCAAGCCCTTTATTTTACGTTTTTTATTGCTGCCACCAATCTATTCGCAACAACGTACAATTATACTAATTACAAAACAATTAACGAATTAACTTACTTGCAATCCACTCACCAATCTCATTTAATTGTTCAGGAATAACACTGTGCGGCATAGGGAAAGTTTTCCAAGTCGACGCATAACCGGCTTTATTTAACGCATTATAGGCCATTTTTCCTGCAAATAATGGCACGACTTCGTCTTGCTCACCATGATGTTGCAACAAAGGCGTATTAGCATTAGCTGGATGCAAATCATCTGGTAAGGTTTCACCTGCTGGTAAGTAACAAGATAAAGCCATAATACCTGCAAGTTTGTGCTCAAAACGTAAGCCACTAAATAAGCTCATCACGCCGCCTTGGCTAAAGCCTGCAAGAATAATGTTCTCAGCGGCAATACCTGCTTCTATTTGCTCATGAATCAGCGCCTTAACTGCTTTTTCTGATGCTAATACGCCATTAATGTCCGCACGATCGTGTAAGTCCATACTTTTAATGTCGTACCATGAGCGCATGATGTAACCACCGTTAATGGTTACGGGTTGTTCTGGTGCATGAGGAAATACAAATCGAATGCTGTGATCTTGTGGTAAACCCAATAAAGGCACCACTGGTGCAAAGCCAGCTCCCGAATCACCTAAACCATGTAACCAAATCACACAAGCAGTGGCTAAAGTAGTAGGTTCAACAGTAATACGTTCAAGTGCAGTAGTTGCAGACGACATGATTTATTCCCTATTAATTTTTTGCGGCTATCTTAACTTAAACAATCTAGTCCGTTAACCGCTAACTTAAGAATGAAAAACAAAAAAGGTAGCCTAAGCTACCTTTTTAATTAACTGCGTTTCTCTAAATAAAGAGCTGCGATCAGCACCTTTTATTCAGCACAGCTTTTAACGAGAGTTCCATCACGGTAAAAGTTTAATTGACCTTCTACTGGCGCATAATCTTCTACTGATATCTCAGGATTAGCAACAAAGTACTCACGGAATACTGCAGCGTCTACTAGCTGAGTATCAATATAGTTCGGGTGTTGATTGATGATTGGGTAATCATCACCACCTGCAGCACTAAAATGGATCACTGAGAATGTGTAGTTTTCTTGTTCATCAAATGCACGACCACCTAATGAAGCAATATCGACAGTACCTTCAGTACATTGAACATCCATAGCAACATTATTCAATTGTGGGTAACCGCCACCAGTTTTAACTGCTACGTTAGCTAAGTAATCTTTTACTTCGCTACCTGTCATTGTCACGTAAGCAACAAAGTTACCAAATGGTTGTACAGTTAATACGTCACGGTAAGAGATATCACCTTCAGCAATTGATGCGCGAATACCACCTGAATTCATCACACCAAAATCAGCTGTAACATTGAAGTTGTTAGTCACAAATTCTGAGTAAGCTGTAGTGAGTAAGTTACCTAAGTTAGTTTGCTCAACACGCACCACTTCACGGTCGCCTTCTAACTTACCGTCAGTGTATGAAATCACTACATCAAGTAACTCTTGGCCACGTTCTTGATATGGCTTTAACATATCGTAAACCGTTTGATCTTTTTCGATTTCTTCAGTGATAAAGACTAACTCACCGTTATCATCTTCTTCTTTTAAGTTAATTGGAATTAACGAGTAGTTTGCTAACGTTAGCTCACCGTCCATGTATTCAAAATCAGCACGGCCGACGTATTTACCCCACTCATGTGCTTGCATGATGTAAGTGCCGTTTTGCTGATCAGGTTTACATTCATCACCAGGTGCAAAATCTGCGTACTCGTCACCTTCCATACATACAGGATTTTGTGAGTGACCACCAATGATTGCGTGTAATTGACCTTCTTCTACAGAGCGCGCTAACATCACATCACCAGCGGCTTCAGTACCGTGGTTACCATCGGCATAATGGCCCATATGCGTTACAGCAAACACCATATCAACTTCTTCGTTCGCTTCGATTTCAGCTAATACTTTTGGTAACTCAACTTGTGGATCAGTAAACTCTAAGTTATCAACATTTTCAGGGTTAACGATTTTAGGCGTATCAACGGTTGTGAAACCAATGATAGCCACTTTAAGACCGTTTATTTCGAAAACACGGTATGGTTCAAAGTAACGTTCTTCAGCATTTTTATCGTAAATGTTTGCAGCAAGCATTGGGAAGTTAGCAAGAGTCGCTTGCATATCTAACGTGCTTAGCGGGTTATCAAACTCATGGTTACCCACTGCCATCGCATCGTAGCCAAGTAAATTCATCCCTACAAAGTCAGGAATCGCTTCTTGCATATCAGATTCAGGAACACCTGTATTGATGTCACCACCTGATAATAAAATCGTTTCGTTTCCACGACCTTCGACTTCTGCGCGAATTTGGTCGATAACAGTTTTACGTGCAGCCATACCGTATTCACCATCGCTGTTTTCCCAAAAGCGACCGTGGTTATCATTGGTATGAATGACGGTAAAGCTAGTACAAGCATCGCCTGCAGCTTCACATGCTGTTTGATCTTTATCATCGTCACTACTACAACCAGACAATGCAGCAATAACGGCTGTAGCAACTAATCCTTTGTATAATGTGTTTTTCATGATCTAACCCCTAATCAATTTCATTTTTATATTTACGAGCTACCCAGCTCTACGCAGAATGGTAGCAAACACTGGACTAGTTTTATGTCATTTTCATTACAAAGTGTGACATTTAACTCAATAATAACAATAAGTTATACAAATAATTACATTAACAACAAAGACAATGTTTTTGGGGCTGCGCATTAGCATGCTCGTTAATCAAAACAATCAATTAAAAACTGAGTTAAGCCTTTATTTACGCATAAAATAAATCGAAACAAGCTTCCAACTAGATTGTCTTTTAATACGAACATCCACAAAAAATCTCACAACTGGAGCTAAGTCACAGTTTGACTTTTCCACTCCATGATGTAGTTCGATTTTACTCAACGATTAAACCGTTTCACTTAATCGAATGAAACTGACAAATTTATGAGATTTTATTCGATTTACTTCATTGCTATGATTAATTTCTAGCATTCAAGCGTAGGGGTTAGTATGGGGTTATTACAGAATGGTCAGTGGGTTGATCAATGGTATGCCATGAAAGAAAATGGCGGTAAATTCCAGAGGGAAGAAGCTCAATTAAGAAATTGGATTACTCAAGATGGTACTGCTGGACCTAATGGAACCTCAGGGTTTAAAGCTGAGTCTGCTCGATATCATTTATATGTTTCACTGGCCTGTCCTTGGGCTCACCGTACTTTGATTTTTAGACAATTAAAGCAACTTACCAATCATATTGATATCACTGTCGTTGAGCCACATATGTTGACTAATGGCTGGGAATTTAAAGGGCCGAACCAGTCACAAACAGCTCATTCTATTGCCGGAGCTCAGAACGAGCCCTTATTCAATAAAGACTTTATGTATCAAATATACCAACTAGCGAAACCCGATTACAACGGTCGTGTAACTGTGCCAGTTTTATGGGACAAACAGCAAAATACCATTGTGAGTAATGAATCATCTGAAATCATTAGAATGTTCAATTTTGCATTTAATCACATAACTGGTAATGAAGATGACTACTATCCAGATCAATTACGCAGCGAAATTGATGCTCTCAATGACATTATTTATGCAAATATCAATAATGGTGTTTATCGTTCAGGCTTTGCGACAAGCCAGCAAGCTTATGAAGAGGCAGTATACCCGCTGTTTGAAACCTTAGACACTTTAGATAAACGACTTAGTCAGCAAAGATACTTAACAGGTAGAGATATCACCGAAGCGGATTGGCGGCTATTTACCACATTAATACGATTTGATTGTGTATACGTTGGCCATTTTAAAACCAATATACGTACGATTGAATCTTACCGACATTTATCAGCTTATGTGCGCGATTTATATCAGCAACCCGGTATCGCAGAAACCGTTAATTTCGAACATATCAAACAACATTATTATTTCAGTCACCAGCAAATAAACCCAACTCAAGTGGTTCCCGCAGGCCCTATTATTGACTATATGCGCCCACACCATCGAGCTAGTTTATAAACGTCAATTGCACCTGAGTATAGCGTTACTCAGGAGCAATACCTATCACTTCTAAGACTTCATAAAATTGCTGGTTATTGTCGAGCTGAATACTCCAACGCACCGCGCCTGCATCGGCAATAAGTAGTAATCTGTCAGCAATACATTTGATGTCATCAACCATTGCAATTAATACAATATTATTCACATTCAAACGGCATTGCACTTCAAAAGGAGTGACGACTAATTTGCCTTGTGAAAATTCAATAATCATTAATACATTTCCGATTTAACTGAGCTGAAAACAAAAATCCCAAGTGATATTCACTTGGGATCAAAACAAGAATTTGGGTTTAAACAGAAACTTGTTATCATTTAAAATTGTCACTTAATCATTGATTATTAATCAAAATTAATGCTGATGACCGCCTTCACCATGTGAATGGCCGTGAGCAATTTCTTCATCAGTTGCTTCACGAATCTCAACCACTTCAATATCAAAGGTCAATTCACGGCCTGATAAAGGGTGGTTAGTATCGATGGTTGCCATAAACTTACCTACTTTAACCACTGTCACTTGGCGCTGGCCTTGTTCAGTGTTAACAATTGCAGGCATACCCGCTTTCCATACTTTAGCGCCTTGCAGGTGCTTAACAGAAACGCGCTGCTCAGCTGCTTCCATACGTTCGCCGTAAGTAGCAGCAGCTGGAGGTGTCACGCTAAACTTAGCGCCCGCTTCTTTGCCTGTAATCGCATCTTCAATACCTGGCATCATGTTGTCATGGCCATGTAAGTAAGCAATAGGTGATCCACCTTCATTAGTCTCAATTACTTCGCCTTTTTCATCACGAAGCGTGTAGTTGAAACGTACTACCATATTATCTTGAGCTGTCATCGAATGTCCTTAATTTACTTCGATTTCAATAATTGCCGCAGCTTAACAAATCGTCTAACAAGCTGCCAGCAAAAGCCGTATTAAATCGGCATTGCTGTGAATCTACAATAAAGAGCTTGAGGGAGAGGTTAACCGCTATCGAGTCAGATTTTTGATTATCCCCTTACTTACTCATTTAATGTCATACCCAGAGCGGTAAAGGTTTTTTCATCTGGAAAACCATCAGCAACAAGGTCTTTACTGCGCTGAAAAGCTTGCACACCAGCAATCGAATTACGCCCTAAAACGCCATCTGGTTTGCCAACATCAAAACCTAACTCATTCAGTTTTGCTTGCATGACTTTAATATCGCTACGGTTAAACATACCATGCTCTGGGGCACTTACTGCCAGTGGCGCAGCACCATTGATTCGGTCAGCTAAATGCCCGACGGCAATGGCATAAAACTCTGAACGATTCCAACGCATAATTACGTCAAAATTGTCATACCCTAAAAAAGCAGGCCCCGTATGACCAGACGGCACATACAATGACGCATTCATATCTGGCGTAGACAGCGCTTTACCACTTGTTTGAGTGATATTAAGTTCTGACCACTTGGTTAACGATTGCGGATGTTTACGGCCTAAATATTGGTAATCGTAATTTTCAGGTAGGCTTACTTCTCGCCCCCAACGCTCGTTGGGCTTCCAACCTAATTGTTGTAAAAAGTTAGCTGCCGAGGTTAAAGCATCTGCTGTACTATTCCACAAATCAACTTTACCATCACCGTCACCATCAACGGCATATTTGGCATAATTAGTTGGCATAAATTGAGTATGCCCCATAGCGCCAGCCCAAGACCCCACCATAGTGGCATCATCGAACTGATACTTTTCTTTAAGTTTCAATGCCTGCATTAACTCATTAGTAAAGTAATCACTACGTCGAGGATCGCACGCTAATGTGGCTAAAGAGTTGAGCACTGACATTTTCCCTTTGTAGCCACCGAAATTGGTTTCTAGACCCCAAAAGGAAATAATATATTGCCCAGGAACACCATACTTAATTGTTAACTTGTCTAATAACTCACGGTTTTCTGCCAATAAACGGCGCCCTTCTTTGACGCGCCAGTCTGTAACACGCTTATTAAAATAATTACCGAAAGTTTGGCTAAATTCAGGCTGCTGATTATCGAGTTCTATGACGCGAGGAATAAATTTGAGACTAGCAACGCTAGTATTAATGGTTTGTTCAGATAAACCTTCACTACGAGCTTTGATTTTAAGGTTATCAACACATTGAGAAAAATTGTCAGGCGCTGCAATAGATTGAAGACTTACAAAGCAACTAGAAAGTAATAACACTGACTTTAAAACTGGGGACACTTTAACACTCACCATAAATGAATACTTCTACAAATAATGACTGTTCACATCGTGACTGATAGCGATTCAGGAAACAAGAGGCTTTAAGTCTTAAATATTGAAAATATGTGTTTATAAGGTTAATTTCAGTTCATGTTTAAATTGATCTTGTCACATTAGCTTAATAGTGTTTTGTATTGATTAGAGTTACCGTATAATCGTTATGTTAATTGAATTCATCAAAGAGACTAATCATGATTGAACAAACCCCTGCTGTTACAAGCTTTATTGAGAACGTTAAAGAACATCAAGTCCTATGGGGCTTAGCGGATGAAACGGGCGAAGGTTGGGTTGTATGTGACTCTTCTGAATTTGAAGAAACTGATGTTATGCCTTTATGGTCAACAGAATCTGCTGCGTCAAGCCATTGCACTGAAGAGTGGGCTGAATACAAAGCCGTTAAAATCAGCCTAAATGAGTTTTTAGAATACTGGGTTGGTGACTTAAACGAAGATGGTGTTTTAGTCGGTTTAGATTGGATAGCTGATGAAGAGTGTATCGAAGTCGACCCTATCGTTTTAGCTAAAGAATTAGTTGACGTAGAAGCTGAATAATTGGTTAGAATACATTGATTTTAAGTAATCAATGTGAGTATAAAACGACTGTTTGAAATAAAGCTGCATTGAGGAATCGTATCTATTGCGAAACTCGGCAGCTTTTTTATTGAATCATATTTATTAAGTACTAATTGATTAAAGGTCTTTTGTGAATCATTTACCCCCATTAGTTGAAATCCCTTTTGATCTCCGCCATCAATGCTGGTTTTGCGCCGAGCCGTCAAATGATGTATTCAGTTATTACGCCAAACCAAGTACGCCGCACCCTTCACTGACCTTACCTGCTTGCACGGAATGTGCACGTTTAGCTAAAAAGAACTTGCTCACATCAATTTGGGATTGCCGAGATGCCGTTAAAGATGACTTAATGCGGATTTACCACAAAGATTTAGCCATAGGGATTAATTGGACTGAGGAAGAACTTGAAGAATCAGGTTTTGATTGCCGAATTCTTTCAGGCTTTAAAGAAAGCGCTTGGATGATGTACAACATCGCTAAGGGCCGGATTAATGCTAGAGGTTGGCCATTGGTACTTAATGCTGTGGATATAGAGCAAGGTTACAGCGCTCAATTTGAGTTCGATGGACTCACTTTTAATTCCCTCACAAAAGCGATAAATCATTATTGCGACACGCTTTCACTGAATAAGCACCTGTTATGCGAGATACTAAACATTGTTGGTAAAGAAAAGTTTGCCTATGCCATTAGATTATGTCGAATGAACATTGGCATCACTAAGGAACATCAAAAGTTATTACTGCAGCAAGTGCATGAGGAATTTGAACAATAACCAACAATAATCATAAATCTGAAAACGATATTCTTGAAACTTAATAGGCTAATCATTGAGTCGTTAGCCTATTAAAGATTAACAGGGTTAGCCTAATAAGGCTTTTAAGCGTGTTTGAACCACACCTACTAATAAGTCTGGCTGGAATTTAGAAATGAACTCATCACAACCGACCTTCTCAACCATCGCATGGTTAAAACTGCCACTGAGCGATGTATTAAGCGTAATGAATAACGACGCCATACGCTTATCTGCTCTAATTTCTGACGTTAATTTATAACCATCCATTTCTGGCATTTCTGCATCGGTAATCATCATTAATAACTCAGAAGCCACGTCTTTGCCTTCATCAGCCCAACGCTGCAATAGGTTCAAAGCTTGTAATCCATCTGAAGCTTCAATAATTTCAATACCTAATTGACTGAGCGTATCCCTAACCTGCTTCCTAGCTGTAGATGAGTCATCAACAATAAGCACTTTTTTACCAGGCATATGCTCGGCTAAATGTTCATCTAACACGCCATCAGATAAGCTAATATCATAATCAATAATTTCAGCTAATACTTTTTCAACATCGATAATAGAAACCAAACGCTCAACATTATTATCTTGCAGCTTAGTGATGGCCGTCAGATAGTTATTTGCCCCAGCAGATTTAGGCGGTGGCATAATGTCGCTCCATGTCATATTAACAATATGCTCAACCTTACCCACTAAAAAACCCTGCACACTGCGGTTATACTCAGTAATAATCAAGTTACAGTCTTCAGATACAGGCATAGGACTAAAGCCAATAGCCCCTCTGAGGTTAATTACCGGAATAGACATGCCGCGGATATTGGCAACACCACTGACATTATTATTACTGCCTGGTAAGGCGCTTAGAGGCGGTAACTTAACGACTTCTTTTACTTTAAATACATTAATCGCAAATAATTGAGTTGCACTTATTTTGAACAGTAGTAATTCCAACCGGTTTTCACCCACTAACTGAGTGCGTTGATCTACAGTATCAAGAACTTTCTTCATTATTATTTCTCAGTTAACTCAACATCGATTCTCATCAAATTATAAGATGGTTTAGACCCAAAAACTGCAGCCTTTATCTAAAATATTCAGCCAATTGTTGAAAACATTGCCAGATAGCATACAAATTCAACAATCCTCTTTTAATACAGATCTTATCGGCTGAGTTCCACGTATCATTAGTTATTAGATTAAAAATGTAACCATATCAGATTCTTTGGCTTACTTAAGAAATGTTACTATCTACATCTTAATTTACTAATCTAGATAGCCAATTATTAATGAACTGCTTTGAAGGAAATAAGATGCTCAAACAACCAATAAAAATCATCGCTTCAGCCTTATTACTTTTATCCACCAGTGCCTGCACTATGCTTGACACTAAAGTTGAAGTGGTTAACGACTTTAAATTAGATAATTACCTAGGAACATGGCATGAAATCGCCCGTTTAGATCACTCATTCGAACGAGGTTTAAGCCAAGTCACTGCTAATTACTCTGTAGAAGGCGACAAAGTAGTCGTGATAAATAAAGGTTACTCAGAAGATAAATCTGGTTGGCAGCAAGCCGAGGGTAAAGCCTACTTTATCGAGTCAGATAATATTGGCCGTTTAAAAGTGTCTTTCTTTGGTCCATTTTACGGTGCGTATCAAATTCATGACTTAGTATCAGATGAACAAGGTGATTACCTAGCATCATTGGTTATCGGCCCTAATAATGAATACGCATGGATACTTGCACGTAACAACACACTATCTACTGATATTAAACAACGTTTTATCAGTAAAATGGAGCAATTAGGCATTGAGCAAGAACAACTGATTTGGGTAAAACAAAACTAAATTGTAAATAGTGATCATAGCGTGGCTAAACCTCGTATACATAGTTGATTTAATTTTAAACCTTGTCTCGATATTTGAGCCTTCCATCATATAGGTGCAGTTATGATTTTACCCTTATTTCCTCTTTCAATTTGTTTATTGCCTCAAGGCTTTACGCAATTAAGGATTTTTGAACCACGCTATAAACGTTTAGTCACTGAATCGCTTAAATCTGGTGATGGATTTGGTTTATGTATGTTAAACAGTAATAACGAGCTTATGCCGATTGGTACTTGGGTACACATTATAGATTTTGAGATGTTAGATGACGGATTGCTTGGGGTAAGCATTCAAGGTCAACAACGTTTTAAAGTTAATGATATTTTGATTGAAGACGATGGACTTAAACGTGGTAATGTCAGTTTAATCCCTGACTGGCCAAGCAGTAACATTGTGCCACATCAACAATATCTAAGTGAAACGTTACAACAATTGCTCGAACAATACCCAACACATTTATCTCACTACAATGAAAGTGATTTTGATAATATTTCTTGGGTCTGTCAGCGATGGTTAGAAATTATGCCTATTTCAGCTGAAGAAAAATACCAGTGCATCAACAGCCATAATCATGAAATGACCCAAAACTTAATCTCCAGCATCATTAAATAATGATGCTGTTAATTTTTACTTATATAAATGGCAGCCTTAACTCAGCTAATTCATAAAAAATTGAACTAAAATCGACAAAGAATAATTACAGCATATCGATAATCTAACTATATTCTTATAAATCTCCAATCATTATGATCTTTTTCTCAAACCGCCGCGTATCAATCAATAAGTGACATATTGATGTTGTGAGTCAAAGCTGTTTGCACATGACGTTACAATCAAAAATGTTAAGACTTTCTTGAAGCTTTCTCTTTTGAGACTTCTTTTGACAATGCGAGCGAAAATAAATGGAAAATTTTCAATCACAACCTATAAAAAATCGCTATGATAAAGGCATGTTATCTAAAAATAATAATGCAAAACATAGTGCTATGAAATCAGAAGATACCAGTGACAACGAAGCTCAATATCTTGCCGAATTAATGCACCAAGTTGCTAATCAGCGTAGCAAGGCCGCCTTTGCGAAGTTGTTCGCACACTTCTCCCCAAAGATTCGAGCATTTGGCGTGCAAAGATTAAGTCAACAAGGCCTAGCGATGGATCTGGTTCAAGAAACCATGACGCGCGTATGGACCAAAGCCCATTTATATAATGCTGACAAAGCTGCTGTAAGCACTTGGGTGTTTACGGTAATGAGAAATCAGTGCTTTGATATGCTGCGTAAAGTACAAAATAACCGTGAAGACGCTTTTGGCGATGATATATGGCCTTTGTTTGAATCTGATGAAAGTGATGAAACAGAAAACGACTTTAAGCTGTCAGCCACTTTACTTAAACATGTTGATGACCTCCCCCCATTACAAAAGCAAGTTGTTCAAGGGATCTACATGCAGGAACTGACTCAACAAGAGCTGGCAGATAAATTAAAAGTACCAATAGGTACCGTAAAATCAAGACTAAGACTTGGATTAGAAAAGTTAAAAGGCTTCATGGAGAAACATTATGATTAAATATCACCCAAATCAAGATTTGCTAACTCTCCATGCCCAAGGCGAATTACCACTGTCGCTATCGATCGCAGTTTCGGCACATTGTGAGTTGTGTTCAGAATGTGCAGCCAAGTTAGCCTCGCTTACCTTAGCAGCGACTGAAGATAATTTTACCTTATCGGCAATTAGTTCAGATGATAGCCAAATCAACGCTGAATTAGATTCAGACTTAGAGGCCTTACTGGCTGATATGATGACGGACGACAAGTTAGATGTTGCAGACAGCTCACAACAAACAAATTCGACTGTCTCTAAAATCAATATTACAGTTAAAGGACAAGACTATAGGTTACCCCGCGCCTTTAGACAGCAAGTGGCTAACCAATGGCAAGGAATTGGTAAAGTTAGTCGCCTACGTCTAGATACCGGTGAAAACAAAGCCAGGGCAAGTTTATTACACATTGCTGAAAATGGCGAGATCCCGCAGCACAGCCACAAGGGTGAAGAGTTAACCTTATTGCTTGCAGGTGAGTTTAGTGACGAATATAACACTTATACCGCAGGTGATTTTATGGTGCTTAATAGTGAACATGAGCACAGCCCTAAAACGATTGAAGGTTGCCTGTGTTACACCGTTGTGGATGCGCCACTGTACTTCACTAAAGGGATCAGTAAATTACTCAACCCAATTGGTGAATTGATTTATTAATTCAATAAACACCTACTAAAGTATTGTCAGTGTATTAATAACCGATAATAAGGACCTAAAAAATCCGTCGTTCTGGTAATTATTGCGCTGACTTTACACTTTTTGGTGAATTAACATGCAAAAAAAAGCTATTTAGCTCACCTTTTCGTCTGAAACTGTTTTATTTTGAAAAAAATGTATTGCTATATAAAAAATATACGCATATTATCCTTTATGTTATTAAGTTAACTTGTATTTATTCGTTTACCCTTCTGTTAGTTATAACCGCAACTGTAAACCCACACTACAAGTCATCCTGCAAAGTTAAACATTGTCATTAGTTTGTCATATGCCTATGTTCAACTATTCAAAGCAAGTATGTTGGCGATTAAAAAAATTAATCTATAAGCCTACTTGTAAGTGTAATGAGCACAACTAACTTAAGCACACACATTAGCTTCAATAAGCACAAACTTACGCAACACAACTGCTTAAGGATAATTATTGTTATTACTTACTCACCATAAGGTGAAATTTCAAACAAGGAGTGTGGCATATGTCATACAACATTAATGGTCACGAAATTACAGTTAATTTCCCTGTAAATTCAATATCATCAAACAAAAACTCAATAGCTTTTACTGACAGCCAAGGTAAAACTAAAACAACTTTTTCAAAGCGCACAGAAGCGTTAAAATTTATGAAATGGTTGATTACGGCTGACAAGTAACACTTTCTATAACGCTTGCGTTATTCATTTGCTCAGTTACTCAATAAACATCGCTTCTCGGTATTTCATCTCACACTATACCGGACGTTTATTAGAACTGAGCAATATGAAAAGAACCTTCCTCTTTCAATCCCTTTATATTAATACTTCACTTTTATTCTTCTCAAATACCCTTTAATCTAGTTTCAACGGACGCTCAATCAACCATACTTTCGTTTATATCTAGCCAACATACTTGGGTTACCCAGTTGTCCACCTTGATGCAAATACATCAATGGCAATGAACTGTCAATTTGTGGCTCTCTTGCTGGGCTTATCAGAAAATGTTCTAGCATAATAAAACCCACAGGGTCGTATAGCAGTTCAAATTCAATTCCGGTTTCACACGCTCGTTGCCACATTTCGTAGCATTGCCGATTCAATTTACCGAAATGATATTTAATGCCATTTGAAATTATTGTTGGGTGATAGGCACTATTATCAGTCAACTGATTAAATTGCAGCTTTAAATATTCGTCACCGCCCACACAGCTACATGTCAGTACATTCACTTTAGGCTTGTTATTACTTGCCTGCTTGATAAAGAAACGCTGGAGGAATAAAGCGGTAGTACCAGTACCTGAGGGCAGAAATAGATTTAATTCAATACAATTGTGCAGCTGCGCCCAATCTAAAATTTGCTTACCAAGTTGCTCAAGTCCAACAGAGGCATACTCACAGCGGCCGCCTTCAGGAATGTACAACTCATTTGCCAATGCGTTTTTAGATAAACTCACCACATATTCTTCCAGTGATAAGTTTTGATCTACATTAATATAATCAGAGATGCTAACATTTTTAAAGTCAGTGGCACTTTCAAAGTCTTTAGCCTGCAGCTTGTCTATCGCAGATTTCTCTATGATATTGGCGCCATTATTTAATGCAGCAAGGTAATTGCCTTGAGGATTTTGCTTTAAGTAATCAGCAATATGATCAACATAATAATCGAGTTGCCAACCACGCATTTTAGCCAGCACAGCGAGTGAATGGAGCGAATTGGCTTGGGCTGAGCCATAACCCACTACTTTACTGATGTGAGGGAAATCATTAGCTAAAAAATATTGAAACTTCCGCGCTTTATTACCACTAAAATCAGGGTGAATAAGGTCATCTCTTTTAACAAATATTTCTCGACCGGCAAACATCATCGACTCGACAGGAGTTGCAGCAAACATAACTTTTCACTTGTTAATTTATTTAAAAACTTTAAAGGAGTATTTTACCTAATATTTAGTGAAAACCGCTATATCTAACTTTTACACTCAGAACTTACATAGTGTTAAAAACTTAACCCGCCTTTAAAACCCCAACACCAAACACACATTTTACGTCTTACAATCAGAAGCTTACGATTAAAAACCGGTAATTTCAAACACTCCTTCTCTATAGTTGGCATATTTCTCGCTTATCAGTATATAAGTTAACGATTAGGTTAATAATCAATTCAATCGAAATTAAGGGATTATCAATGTCAGTGTTGAGATTAATATTTAATATTGCATGGTTCATCATGGGTGGTTTTGTGATGGGGCTTGCTTGGTGGCTTGCGGGCATCTTATGTTTTATCAGTATTATTGGTATTCCTTTTGGTCGCGCATGTTTCGTTATTGGTGAAATGGCATTTTGGCCATTTGGTCAAGAAAATGTAAACCGTAAACACCTTTCAGGAATTGAAGACTTTGGTACAGGCCCATTAGGTATGGTGGGTAATGTGATTTGGTTTCTATTCTGCGGAATATGGTTAGCCATTGGCCATCTGACCCATGCATTAGCCTGTTTTGTTACCATTATAGGTATCCCATTTGCGATACAGCATGTAAAACTAGCACTATTAAGTCTTACGCCTATTGGTCAAACCATTGTAGCTAAAGAAAGCTATTAACCGATATAACATAAAGTGGTTAGTATTAAGCTGATAGCTAGATAATAACGAAAAAGGAAATCAATTGAGTTCCTTTTTTATACACTTTTAATCACTTAGTTTTAAATATCAATGACAATATTAATGCATTTACTCAAGGGACAATATGTAATCAAACTCTTGCTGAGTAACCGGTTGTACACTAAGTCTTGCTCCTTTACTGACGAGCACCATTTCAGCTAGATTAGGATCTGCTTTTAACTCTGTCAGCGTTATAATACGGCTAAATTTAGCTTTAAAAGTCAAATCTACAGCCACCCAGCGTGGGTTATCAATAGAGGAATTCGCATCAAAGTAAGTTGAAGCTTGATCAAAAGCACTTTGATCAATAAATGGCGCTGACGACACAGTGGCTAAACCCACAATGCCTGGCACTTTACAGCTAGAGTGATAAAAAAACACAATATCGCCAAGATCTACTTTATCCCGTAAAAAATTACGAGCCTGATAATTTCTGATCCCATCCCAAGTTTCTGTTTGATTTTCGCAATGTGCTAAATCATCAATACTGAACTCATCTGGCTCAGACTTCATTAACCAAAAAGCCATATCATGCTCCCTCTATTTGGCGCAGTTTATCAAATAATGCGAATTCTTCTAAAATTAAATCAGTAAATAACTGCCCTGCTCTACCAAGAGGTCGCTCTAGTGTTGAAACAAGTTGCGGCGTAAAACGAAACCGATGACCACCAACAAAATCTACAAGCGCTAACTGATTTGCAGCAAGTTCTTCATTAATTAGAAACGCCGGCATCCAGCCAAAGCCTAACCCTTTTAATAACGCATTTTTTTTCATGATAAAACCTGACAAGTAAAACACTTTATCACCGCCAAATTGTAGCTCATCTCGCTGCTGAGTCGGTGCTGAGTCTTCAATGGTGAGTTCAACATGCTGTTGTAATTCAGTTAAACTGATTGATTGCTTAGTGGCTAACGGATGCTTCGCTGCACATACTAATAGGCTTGTTACAGTGGGCAACTGTTTAGCAGAGAAATATGGTGCGGCGGTATAATCTTTAACTAACATCAAATCCGCTTTATCTCGTTCAAATCGATGTTGAACTCCGCCTAAAAACTCCATATTCAACTGTACTTTAGTCGGCACATTATGTTCAGACATTCGTTGCAGCGCAGTCATAATAGGCTCCATTGGGAGTGCACCATCTATGACTAATTCAAGCTTTGGCTCCCACCCTTCACTAAAGCGACTCGCTAAGTGTTCAATATTGGATAAATGCTGCAGTAACCGTTGGCCTTCAGCTAAGATAACCTTTCCTTCTGGAGTTAATTCGGCTCGATATTGCTCGCGGTTAAATAATTGTACCCCTAAGTGCTGCTCAAGCTTTTTCACTTGGTAACTTACGGCTGATTGAGCCTTATGCAAACGCTCAGATGCTTTAGCAAAACTACCTTCTTCTACAAGTACTTGCAGAACATTAAAGGCTTCTACATCAATTTTCATATATCCCTCACGCTTAGGCTCTGTCCAATTGCCGTGACACTATTGTAAACAAATCGATACCATCAAAAAATCTGATTGAGTTAAGTGGTTTATTATTCTTTTTTTTGTTCATTCTAGCAACTAAATTGATAACTAGATCACAAAGTATTTGATTCTTTTGCGCTAGAAACACTAACAATAATCGTGCAACAAGCTAATCAAGGCTTATAAATGAGTAAATAGGGTTAAGGAGTCAGTATGCCTTTTTATGTTCAGCAAGGTCAGATACCTGCTAAACGTCATATCGCTTTTAAGAAAGAGTCAGGCGAGTTGTACCGTGAAGAGTTATTTTCGACCCACGGTTTTTCAAATATTTACTCCAATAAATATCACCATAATATGCCAACGAAGGCGTTAGAAGTCGCTCCATACTCACTAGAGCACGGTAAGGCTTGGCAAGATACATTAATTCAAAACTATAAACTCGACTCTCGCCAAGCTGACTGTGAAGGTAACTTTTTCAGTGCACGGAATAAGATTTTTTTTAACAGTGATGTGGCGATGTACACCGCCAAAGTCACTACAGATACTGCTAAGTTCTATCGTAATGCATACGCTGATGAAATCGTATTTGTGCATCAAGGTGAAGGTAAATTACTCAGTGAGTATGGCGAACTAGACGTTAAACAATGGGATTATTTAGTGATCCCTCGTGGTACGACTTATCAGCTTAAATTTAACGACTACGAAAATGTTCGTTTATTTATTATCGAGTCATTTTCAATGGTTGAGGTGCCAAAACATTTTCGTAATGAATATGGCCAGATGCTCGAATCAGCACCCTACTGCGAGCGAGATTTTAGAACTCCAACCTTAACAGAAGCAATTGTTGAACAAGGTGAGTTCCATCTTGTCAGCAAGTTTGGTGACAAATATCAAGTCACCACGCTTGAATGGCACCCTTTTGATCTTGTTGGCTGGGACGGATGTGTTTATCCGTGGGCATTTAACATCACAGAATATGCGCCTAAAGTAGGGAAAATTCATTTACCTCCTTCTGATCATATTGTATTTACTGCAAACAATTTTGTTGTGTGTAACTTTGTGCCTCGTCTTTATGACTTCCACCCTGAGTCAATACCTGCACCTTACTACCATAATAATATCGATAGTGATGAAGTCCTGTATTACGTCGATGGTGACTTCATGAGTCGAACGGGTATTGAAGCTGGTTATATGACACTCCATCAAAAAGGCGTCCCTCATGGCCCACAACCAGGGAAAACTGAAGCATCGATAGGCAAAACAGAAACCTATGAATATGCCGTAATGGTAGACACCTTTGCGCCACTCAATTTAACCACTCATGTTAGAAACTGCATGAGTGATGACTACAACCGTTCATGGATTGAATCATAAGCAGTATTTTGATTCAGCTTTAACCGATTAAAACGTCACCAAAGAGTGACGCTCAAAGCAAATAAAATTAAGGAAAACACAATGGCGAGCGAAACAAACCCACTTGGTCTTTTAGGCATTGAATTTACAGAATTTGCCAGCCCAGACACTGATTTTATGCATCAAGTGTTTATTGACTTTGGTTTTTCTATGCTTAAAAAAGCAAAAGCGAACGATATTGTTTACTACAAGCAAAACGATATTAATTTCTTACTGAATAAATCTAAGCAAGGATTCTCAGCAGATTTCGCTAAATCTCACGGCCCAGCAATCTGCTCAATGGGTTGGCGTGTTGAAGATGCTGAATTTGCCTTTAACGAAGCGGTAGCGCGTGGAGCAAAGCCAGCTGATGATGCAGCAAAAGATATGGCCTACCCTGCAATTTATGGTATTGGTGACAGCTTAATTTACTTTATTGATGTGTTTGGTGATGCGCAAAATATCTATAAAAATGATTTTGAAGACTTAGCAGAGCCAATGATTGTTGAAGAGAAAGGCTTTATGGAAGTCGATCACCTAACCAACAATGTTTATAAAGGCACTATGGAAAAATGGGCTAACTTTTATAAAGACATTTTTGCCTTTACTGAAGTTCGTTATTTCGACATCAGCGGTGCACAAACAGCACTAGTTTCTTATGCACTTCGTTCACCAGACGGTAGTTTCTGCATTCCGATTAACGAAGGTAAAGGCAACAATAACAACCAAATTGATGAATACTTAGGTGAATACAATGGCCCTGGCGTTCAGCATTTAGCATTTAGAAGCCGTGATATTGTTGGCTCTCTTGATGCAATGGAAGGCACAGCAATCAAGACCTTGGATATTATCCCTGAATACTACGACACGATTTTCGATAAGTTACCACAAGTGACAGAAGATCGAGATCGTATCAAGCATCATCAAATTTTAGTTGATGGTGATGACGATGGTTACTTACTTCAAATTTTCACTAAAAACCTATTTGGTCCAATCTTTATTGAAATCATTCAACGTAAGAATAACCTAGGTTTTGGTGAAGGTAACTTTAAAGCATTATTTGAATCTATAGAACGTGATCAAATGAAGCGTGGCGTACTGTAAACCTTAATATTTGCCGCTTAGTAAAAACAAAAAAGCCCGTTACTTAAACAAGTAACGGGCTTTAATTTACTACAATCATATTTCTAAAAATTAAAACGGCACTTCGCACTTGATTTCAAAAGGCTCAAATGTCACTGGATGGGTAAAGCTTAAGTTACTTGCATGAAGTAACAGTCTTGGTGCGAGCGCCTGTGAGTCCTCATTGCAATATAAATCGCAGCCCAGAATAGGATGACCAATATACTGACTGTGAATTCTTAATTGATGTGTTCGCCCAGTAATCGGTTTAAATCTCACTCTAGTGACAGGAGTTAAGTTAGATTTGCCATCAGCAAACGCCTGTAAATACGTTCGTTCAATGATTTCAATTTCAGATAAGGCTGTTTTGCCAGTTTCAGGACAGATTTTCATAAAAGGAAAATTTTCAGTATCTTTGCTAATAGCTGCATTTATCACAGCGGAATCTTCCAATGCTTTTGAAGCATGCCCATACAAAGTCGCATGATAGTACTTAACAATCGTTTTTTCTTGAAACTGTTTGGTTAATAAGCCATTGACCGATTTATTAAGCGCCACCAGCATGATACCTGACGTGCCAAAATCTAATCGATGCACTAAAGTAGCAGTGGGAAAATCTTGGACAAGTCTGAAGTGAACAGAATCTTTATTCAATGGGTTTTTACCAGATAAACTCAATAAGCCACTTGGCTTATTGATCAGCAAGATATACTCATCCTGATATAGAATTGAAATTTTTTCTTTACAAGGTGGGGCAATAAATTCTGTCATTTCAGCCTTAAACAATCGATAAGCCGAGAATGGTAATAAAAAGATGGCAATTAAGCCACCCTTGTTATGTGTTCGTTTAAGTAAATATAATATTGAAATTAAGCCCAGACTGAGCTTACTCCATCAATTTTACTTTTCTAAAATTCAGCTAATGATTTTTTAATTTCTTTTAAAAAATCGGCGCCTAATTTAGGGTCTCGTAAGCCGTACTCAACAAACGCTTTCATATAGCCTAATTTATCACCGCAGTCATGGGACTTACCTGACATATTAAAGGCTTCAACAGAGTCTGACTCAATCAACATATCGATAGCATCAGTTAATTGAATTTCATTGCCAGCTCCTGGTGGTGTTTTAGCTAATAAGCCCCAAATTTTTTCAGAAAGAACATAGCGGCCCACTACAGCAAGATTTGATGGAGCCTCTTCTATTTTAGGTTTTTCCACCATCTTAACAATAGCTGAAGAGAAACCAGGCAAAATAGTTTCGCCATTACAATCTGCAATACCGTATTTGTTCACATCTTTTTCATCCACTGGCGCCACCATGATTTGGCTGGCACCTGTTTCATTGTATCGGCTAATCATAGTAGATAAGTTTTCAGTACGTTGATCAGCTGTGTGACCATCTAAAATCACATCCGGAAGCACTACAGCAAAAGGGCTATCGCCTATGCAAGGCTTCGCACATAAAATTGCATGGCCTAAGCCTTTCGCTTCACCTTGGCGAACTTGCATGATAGTGACATTTTTAGGGCATATAGATTGTACTTCATGTAATAACTGACGCTTAACACGCTGCTCTAAAGTAGATTCGAGCTCATACGATTTATCGAAATGATTTTCAATGGCATTCTTACTTGCATGAGTTACTAAAACAATTTCAGTAATACCAGCACTAACACATTCATCAACAATGTACTGAATAAGCGGTTTATCAACAATAGGCAACATTTCTTTCGGGATTGCTTTTGTCGCTGGTAACATCCTTGTACCTAAACCCGCGACTGGTATAACAACTTTCATATAAACTCCATTAGCCCTAACGGCGCCTTTCAGCATGAACATTCACGCAAACTACTTTAAAGAATAGCAGCTTGTATGTTGATAACAAAAACAAAATTCACAAAAGTTAAATTAACCTACACTCGAAATACCTCGATTCAATTTTCTCGAATAAATACAGTTTTAATAACACTCATATTGATGAATATTCAGTCTAATTGGAAAGAGCTGAGTTTATTCAAATTTTTAACACCATCACATGCTTGTGAAAAATCGACTTTAAACCAGCCTAGCCGTTATGTAAATGACGACTAAAATGAAAAAAACCGCAATAATGCGGTTTTCTTAATTTCATTAGTATTAGTGAACTACATGTTCACATCAACAATATAATGTCCCTGCAACCAATTACGTCCGATGAGTAATTTGTAGGTCATTTTACTGCGATCACGCAGGTTCACATCAACTTTAAACTCTTCACCAGGCTCACCAATGGTCAATGTCACCATATAACGGATTTCACTACCTTGTGCATTACGAATTAACGATGTGCTATGGATACGGGCTGTGACGTCAACTGTTTCGCCTTTTTCGTTCATGGTTGTGAACGTGACGTCTTTACCAACATTGTTTTCCATGTTGGCTTTATCTTCATCATTAATTCGCAAATTCACTGCATGCAAAGAGTTTTCAACCGCGCCAGTATCGATGCGGGTATCAAATATTAACCCTGACTCCACAATGCTTATCCCTGCGGTTGGTCCGATAAACTTCTTTTCAGACACATCAACAACATATTTGCCTTTAAGCCAGTTACGACCAATAAGTAACTTGTAATCCATTGTGGTTCTATTTTTCAAATTAACTTTCACTTTACGGGTGCTGTCACCGAAAGTGATGGGCAATTTAACTGCATAACGGGTTTCAGTGCCTTGAGAATTACTCACAGTGGAAGTACCGATAATTTCCGCAGTAACAGTTTCTTTGTCACCTTTTTCATTGAAAGTAGTAAAAGATACATTTTTACCAATGTTATCTTTCATTTTTTTAGCACTACCGCCTTCTACTTTAATATCTAATGCGTGTAGAGATGAGTTTACTGCACCCGTATCCATTCTCGCTTCAAATACAATTCCATTTGCACTGACAGACATCATTTCAGTTTGGCCTAACACTTCTTTTTCAGCAGCAATACTCGAAAATGAAATGCAGCTGAATAAGGTGGCAGTAACGATTGTTTTGAACATGCAATAATCCTAAAAATATAATGAATGAAGGTGTTTAGAAGGAAGTTTATCTAAGAATTTGTTCGATTTCTTTATCGAATAAGTTTTTGATTAACCCAGAAAATTCAGTGATAAAGACACTTTGCTCTGGTGTCGCATTATGACTGGCAACACTTGCTAAAATCTCTTCCAAATCATACACAATGGCATCAATCTCTCGGATGACTTTATTACGCTGTGCGAAAGACAAATTTGGGTTTTGACCACAAACCATAATTATTTGAGCTGATAGTTGATCTTCAAATAATTCCATAACTGTTTGGCTATTAATGCTGTTATCTTCAGAAGCTTCAAATAGGCCAAGATGTTCAGTTAGGTATTGAATTAAATGAATATAGCCATCTTTATCAGTGACCATTATGTCCCCTAATTAGGTGGCTTTTGATTGACAAAAGCCACTTGTGAATTTTCTAATTTAATATTCTTAACACACTGTTCTATTGCGACAAAGTAAGCACAAAAGACACTGGAACCGCTAAACTAATGCTACTTAAACCAGCTACTTCTCGGAGCTTATTCACACCTTCTACTAAATCAAAGTCGTTGGCTTGAATAATCACTGGCGACATACTGCTTACCACCATTTTTTTATCCGATAATTTTGCCACTAGCACATCAAATGTTTTTAACCGACTTTTACCGTGCAAATCAATGGTGCCATCAATTTGAGTAACTAACGTTGAACCCACGCTCAAATCTGCCAATAACTTAGGGTTAACGACCGCTGATAACGTTAACTCGGGAAATTTAGCTACCTCAAAAAGCATTGTCTGCATTCGCTCATCACGAATTTCAACACCGGTATCGACGCTCACTAAATCAATCGATAAATTAAACGCTCCCTCTGGGGTTAAACTGCCACTTACTTTCTTAAAGTCATGAACTTCAGCAATGTCGCCTTTTTTCACTGATATAAAACTGACTTTTGAGTGTCCCTGCTTAACTTGCCAATCGGCTGCAAAAACAGCTGAAGATAATAAAGAAGTAGACAGTAACGCTATAGGTAATACTGCGAGCCATTTTTTCATCATTAATCCCTTTTGTGAATAAAAACAGTTAAATTATAGATTAAAATTTATTAACTCGGAGACTATCCCCACTTCGAGTTAATTATCCTTTATGGCAACTGAGTATCAGCTAAACATTAAATTACTACAACAGCTATAAACGACTTAGCCATTTATCAAGCGCTTGAGCAAACGCATGTTTGTCCGCTTGTGAAAAGCTATTAGGTCCTGCGGTATGCACACCACTACTTCTTAACTCTTCCATAAAGTCACGCATAGTTAAACGCTGCTTTATATTATCATTAGTATAAATATCACCACGAGGGTTAAAGACCATCGCGCCCTTTTCAATAGCGTCAGAGGCTAATGGGATATCACCGGTTATCACTAAGTCACCACTATGTAACTGCTCCACAATATAATTATCGGCTTCATCAAATCCTGAGCTCACTCGAACAACTGAGATGTTCGGTGAAGCAGGCACACGAATAAGCTGATTCGCCACCAAAATTAATGGTATGGATTTTCTATCAGCTGCGCGAAATAGCATTTCTTTTACAGGGTTTGGACATGCATCAGCATCGACCCAAATTGTTTTACTCATTCATATTCTCAATAGCTTTGTGTTGTAGCGATATAATCAATGCAATTACGGCGCTAAACGATCAATATTCCAACCAGATGGTGCTTTTTGATATATAAAGCGGTCATGAAGTCTACGCTCACCACCTTGCCAAAACTCAATGCTTTCGGCCTTTATTCGGTAACCACCCCAAAATTTCGGTAATGGCACTTCACCTTTAGCAAATTTGCTTTTCATTTCATTAAACTTGCCTTCTAGAGCTTGGCGAGCACTTATTTTGCTCGACTGCTTCGATACCCATGCAGCTATTTGGCTGTCCTTTGGGCGGCTCATAAAGTATTTAGTCACTTCTATCATAGATAATGGCTCAGCTTCGCCAGTGACGGCAACTTGCCTTTCTAAAGGGTGCCAAGGAAACAATAAACTGGTTTTAGCATTGTTTGCCAACTGGGTGGCTTTTCGGCTTTCTAAGTTTGTAAAAAAAACAAAACCGTCATCATCAAACTTTTTCAGGAGTACTATACGTTGGAACGGCTGACCATGCTCATCGACAGTGGCAACACACATCGCGGTTGGATCAGTTAATTCAGCTTGTTTTGCCTGCTCAATCCATAATGTAAATAAGTCCATTGGATTATTTGGTAAATCATTTCGTCGCAATCCACCTTGAGTATATTCACGGCGGATATCAGTTAAATCATTCATTTAGATACCTCTTCAATTACTGTCATTATACTCACAGTTACTGATATATGATCATGACATCGCTGATAATTATGCTTATAAGCGCTAATTGCAAAAAGAAGGTATTAAAAAACCAACGATAATCGTTGGTTTTTTATTAAAAGCTCACAGCTAAAATTACTTTTTAACTAAGCCTTTGCCTTCCGCCCACACGTGTAGCAACTCAAGACCTAAAGTAGCACCTGCAAGCGCTGTAATATCTGCAGAATCGTAAGCTGGAGCGACTTCAACTACATCCATACCCACGATATTCATCCCACGAAGACCACGGATGATTTTCATGGCTTTATCACTGGTTAAACCGCCGCATACTGGCGTGCCTGTACCTGGTGCATAAGCAGGGTCTAAACAATCAATGTCAAAGGTCACGTATAATGGCATATCACCGACACGGGCTTTAATTTGCTCAACAATTTGCGCCGCGGTTAAATCATTGGCTGTTGCGGCATCAATGACTTTAAAAGCATGCTCTGCAGTATTGTATTCTGTGCGAATACCCACCTGAATCGAGTTTTCTGGTGCTATTAAGCCTTCATTTGGCGCATGGAAAAACATGGTTCCATGATCATACTTGCTGCCCTGACTGTAAGTGTCTGTATGGGCGTCAAAATGTAATAACGCCATTTTGCCGTATTTTTTATAATGTGCGCGCAGTAATGGCAAAGTGACAAAGTGATCGCCTCCAAAACTTAATAATGCTTTGTCACTATCAAGGATTCGAGTAGCAAAGCCTTCTAGTCTTGTAGTGAAATCTTCTTGATCCCCGCAATCAAACACTAAATCGCCAGCATCGACAATATTGATGGTTTCGCTGATGGAGAAATCCCACGGCCAGCGGGTTTCTTCCCAAGCAAGGTTAACAGAAGCGCGGCGGATAGCATCAGGCCCCATACGACCACCTGAGCGACCTGTTGTCGCCATATCAAATGGCAAACCAATCACAACTACATCAGCGTCTGTTTCTATCGGCTTAAAGTTAAGTGGCTGACGTAAGTAACCAAATGCATTGGAATACAATGAATAATCTGCTTTTTCAGCAAAAGTGCTCATAAAAATCTCCGTAAAGGCTGAACGCCAATAACTACAAATATTCTGGTATCAGTACTTCATGACAAAGTTGCTGATAATGACTAAAGTTGACATCGTACCCTTGTTCAGTTGCAAGCGAGCAGCTGCCTAAACACAAATGTGCAGGGAACCCTTCAGTGTTTTTAGGTGAATTAAAACCAATGACATCCCAACTTCCAGGGTTTAGGCTACTTAATAATCTTGAGTAAATATCGACTGGGTGATTAGTTAAGTTCACGTTAGTTTCTAAGCTCACATAAGAACTTTTTTCTTGAGGGGTAATATGAATCGTAAAGTACTCCTGCCCTTTAATGCCGTTTATTGAGTAACCAAACGGTTCAAACAAAAAATCATCCACAATAAAGTCAGGGAATAACTCTGATAGTGCTAATAAATCACGGATCCCTTGGGAAGATTGATTCACACCACGCAAATAATCTGCTGCTTCACCATTAATGTGGTACATCAATAGCTCATTCGTCACGTCCGTTACTGGGGCTATAAATGGCTTTTTAGAACTGAACATATAATGATGGTGCGAGTCTAAATGACCAATGCGATACGCATTACCCGTAATAGTTTGACGAATTTTTTTCAAATCATCTTGAAACGAACTCGACTGCAGGTGAGATAAATATTCGTTCTTACGCTGATAACTGGCAAAGCCTATAGCTTCTTCACCAACATGAGCAATAAACGACATCACCGCATCAGCAAGTGTGGTTGTGCCACAGGTAAGCATGACAAAACGGTCATCCCACACAAATAAACTCGATTCACTCAATAAATAAGCGTCGCAATATTCATTACTGATTGACGAGAGGATTTCAGCGTTAGCGCAAGCCACAATATCAGCCCAAAAGGGTTGACCAAAACTGCGAAGTTTTTTAGATGAGTCAGCGAGTATGACTTCAATCTTTTTTTCCGAACCTTCAAAAAACATATTTCAAAACCTAAAAACGCGGAGCCACTCATGTGGCTCTGCTGACACACTTTTTACGAGAAATCTTCTAAATAGGTGTAACCCTTTAGACCTAACTGTAACTCTTCCAAAATCGAGGTTCTTTCTTCTTCAGCAATATGCTGATTCACCAATTCTTCATAGGTTCGCATAAATGCCACAGCATCTAAGTTTACATAACGAAGTACATCGGCAACCGTATCACCAGCTAATACTGATTCAATATTAGGTAAACCGTTTTCTTCAACACGGACGACGGCTGAATTAGTGTCACCAAACAAGTTATGCATATCACCCAAGATCTCTTGGTAAGCACCAACCATGAAAAAGCCGATTAAATAAGGGCTCTCTGGAGTCCAAGCTGGCACTGGCAACGTGGTTTCGATACCTTGTCCATCAACGTACTGGTCAACAATACCATCAGAATCACAAGTGATATCCAGCATAACAGCTCGTCTTTCAGGCGGTTTGTCCAAACCACTTAACGGCAATACTGGGAACACTTGATCAATCCCCCATGCATCAGGAATTGATTGGAACAATGAAAAGTTGACAAAAAACTTATCCGCTAACTTCTCATTTAACTCATCAATAATAGGTCGATGGAATCGGTTGTTATTACTTAATAAGCTTTTTAATGCATAGCAAACTCGTAAATTGGTTTGCTCAGCCCAAGCACGTTGCATCAAGGTCAATTGGCCTACAGAGAACAACGAATGCGCTTCAGCAATATCACTTTGAGTGTCATGATAAATCTCAATAATCGCGCGATTATCTGGACGTTCACTCATATCCGTCCACGACTCCCACATGTTGTGTAATAGTTGTGGCGCATCTTCTTCAGGTGGCTGAATGTCTTCTGGTTTATAAGATTCAGTGCCAATCACATCGGTAATTAATACCGCATGGTGAGCGGTTAAATGACGACCAGACTCAGAAATAATCCGCGGCATTGGTTGCTCATATTCATTACAAATATCACTCAACACGCTGACAATGTTATTAGCGTATTCAGTTAAGCCGTAATTCATTGAGTTATTGCTTTGGCTTCGCGTGCCGTCGTAATCTACGGCTAAGCCGCCACCAACATCAAAGGTATCAATCAATGCCCCTAACTTGCGTAACTCACAGTAAAAGCGCCCTGCTTCACTTACACCTTGGCGAATATCGCGGATATTGGCGATTTGCGAGCCTAAGTGGAAATGAATTAATTGCAAAGAACTCATCATGTCGAGCTGTTTTAATTCATTAAGGACTTTTAAAACCTGCGCTGCTGATAAGCCAAACTTTGACTTCTCGCCACCACTTGCTTGCCATTTCCCCTTACCTTGAAATGCAAGGCGAGTACGAAGGCCTAAACGTGGTGTAACGCCTAACTTTTCAGACTCTTGAAGAATCAGTTTTAACTCAGAAATCTTCTCAATAACGATATAGACTTTATGGCCAAGTTTTTCACCAATCAAAGCTAAGCGTACATATTCTTTGTCTTTATAACCGTTACAAACAATCACTGAACTGGCTTTTTGAGCCATGGCAAGAACGGCCATCAATTCAGGCTTACTACCTGCTTCTAAGCCCAACTGCGGGACTTCTTTAGACTTTTGACTTGCTAAAATCTCTTCAACAACCGTTTGTTGTTGATTCACTTTAATTGGGTAAACCAATAAGTAATCGTTCTGATATTCGTACTTCTGAATAGCTTCATTAAATGCATCACAAAGGTTTTCGACTCTGCGATGTAAAATCTGCGGGAAGCGCACAAGCACAGGTAAAGCAACGCCGGCTTTAACCATATCTTTGGCAAGCTCATTTAAGCCAATGGTGCAATCTGGCTTACTTGGGTCTGGGGTCACTGTGACTTCACCACTATCATCAATGCCAAAGTATTGTTGGCTCCAATGCGTTACGTTATAGCTAGAACGTGCGTTTTCGATAGACCAATCTTTCATATTCTTCATTCCGTCTATTCAGCCGATTATGCAGAAACGCTTTGAGCGTCTTTTACTGCACTTTCAACAAATGCAGGCAATGCAAAGCTTGCCATGTGTAAAGCAGGCGTATAGTAACGAGTGCTGATATTAGCCTGTTCAAAACGTTGCTTTAATGTCGTTAAATCTTGCTCGCGAGCCGTTAAATCATTAGTCGCCCATGCAAAAGCCATTGTGCCACCAATATATGTAGGTACTGCAGCATTATAAAACCAGCAGTCTTTTACATAAGGACTCATGCGCCTTACTGTATCTTGCAGCTCTTGGGGTTGCATAAATGCCACCCCATTTTGAGCGACAAAAATACCATTGTCTGTTAAACTGCGAGTGCAATTTTCATAAAATGCCGAGCTGAACAACACTTCACCAGGCCCCACAGGATCGGTGCAGTCAGAAATAATCACATCAAACTGCTGCTGGCAATGTTCAATAAAATGCATCCCATCATCAATCACTAAATTAACACGTGCATCTTCAAATGCACCTTGTGAATGTTGAGGGAAATAGGTTTTACACATTTCAACTACATTAGCATCGATTTCAACCATAGTAACCTGCTCTATAGATTGATGTTTTAATACCTGTCGTAGCATTCCACCGTCACCACCACCGATGATAAGTACTTTTTTAGCACTGCCATGCGCAAGGATAGGTACGTGAGTCATCATTTCATGATAAACAAATTCATCTTTTTCAGTTGTTTGAATAGCGCCATTAAGTGCCATTACTCGGCCAAAATTAGTATTTTCAAAAATACTTAAATGCCACTGCTCTGTTTTTTGTTCAAACAGAACTTGTTCAACTTCAAAATACTGACCGTAGCCGGTATGCAATGTTTCGTAATAAATATTTGATTTGTTTAGCATGTCAAAGTCCAACGCTGCCATAAATTCGATGACCGTCACAGCGTAGATGTAAGTTAAAAACGTGAATCATTAAGCTTGTACTGTTTTTTATAGTAAAACTCATAATTCGAGCCAATGCTATTTAGACAGAATTCAATCAATGCTTCTATGGTTTTAATCGAGTATCTGTAACCTTACTTCATAAAAGCAAGGGGTCACTCACAACCCAACTATATAATCTGTTCTTTTTATCTAAAATCACGAATATTAGGATTCGTTGGTTCAATTAAAAAAGCGGCGCAATTAAACCCTGCAAACCGTGATAATGCAAGGATGAAAAAGCAATTTTAGTATAAATTTAATTCATTATTTAACTGCAACAGCAATGTTATGTTTTTTTTGTTAAAAACCAGACAGTTCTGGCAAATAATTTGTGCTCAATTGAGATAGTTTATTAACCTAGCCATTTTCAAACTAAGCTTTTAAGCTTGAGATTATTATCTCAAGTATCAAACGCAGAAATAAGCACAGTTACAAGCATCGATATTGCGTATATAATTACCCAGTTTTCTCCTTATCTTTAGTTAAATAGAGCCGCAAATGATACAAATCGGAAAGAGTCACTCCCTAGAAGTCGTTAAACAAGTCAGTTTTGGCATTTATGTGAATGCGCAAGAACTAGGTCAAGTATTACTACCTAATAAGTTCGTCCCTAAAAACTGCCAAGTTGGCGATATGGTTGATGTATTTCTTTATCTTGATTCTGAAGATATTGTTATTGCGACGACCCAAAAACCTTACGCTCAAGTCGGTGAGTTCGCTTATTTAAAAGCAATCGCGACAGGTCCTTTTGGCGCTTTTTTAGATTGGGGCTTAGATAAAGATTTATTACTTCCTTTCGGTGAGCAACATAGAAGCATCGAAGAAGGTAAGTCATACCTAGTTTATGTTCATGCTAACCATGTAGATGAACGTATTATGGCTTCATCAAAAGTCGATAAGTTTTTAGATAAGACGCCAGCTGATTACGAAGCAGGACAAGAAGTCGACTTAATCATTGGTGGCAGCACAGATTTAGGCTTTAAAGCCATTATCAATAACGCTCATTGGGGCGTATTGTTCCAAAATGAAGTTTTCCAGCGTTTGAGTTTCGGTCAATCTATTAAAGGTTACATCAAACAAGTTCGTGATGATGGCAAAGTGGATTTGATTTTACAAAAAGCCGATCAAAAGAACTTAGACAGAAATGCTGAAACCATCATCAACAAATTACACCGTGCAGGTGGCTTCTTGCCACTGAATGACAAGACTGACTCAGCTATTATTTATGATCAATTAGCCATGAGTAAAAAAGCTTTCAAGCGAAGTATTGGTGGCTTATTCAAAGGTGGACAAATTAGTATCCAAGACGATGGCATCAGATTGCTTAAATAAACTGCATCCAGCCTGAATTATTTGATAAAAAGCATGGTTCTGTTATAACAAACCATGCTTTTTTATTTGGAGTAATTTATGGAACTTAGCAATCAAGAAGCCCGTATTATCGGCTGTTTATTAGAAAAAGAAATTACTACCCCCGAGCAATACCCTCTTTCAATCAATTCCTTAACCATGGCGTGTAATCAAAAAAGTAGCCGTGAACCCGTTATGAGTCTCACTGACCAAGAAACACAATCACTCATAGATGATCTCACCAAGAAAAGATTGATCAGTGAGCAAACAGGATTTGGCAGTCGAGTCGTCAAATACAAACATCGTTTTTGTAACACCGAATTTAGTGATCTTCAGTTTTCTAGTGAGCAACTTGCAGTGCTTATTGTATTGTTACTTCGTGGCCCACAGACCCCTGGTGAATTGAAAACACGCTGCAATCGATTACATGAATTTGATAGTCCGCAGCAAGTTGAAGCCGCATTACAATCTTTAGCGTCTCGCGATGAACCTCTAGTGGTGCAATTACCCCGTGAAGCTAACCGTCGGGATAGCCGTTATGCGCAACTATTTTCAGATAAACAATTTCTAGAGCAAGGTAGTACTCAATTTGAAGTCAGCGCCGCTCCGATAAGTAAATCAGTGAATAATGAGGCAACGAATGCATTACTTGAGCGAGTTGATACACTAGAAGCTCAAGTCAGTGATTTAACCCAGCGTTTATCTGAGCTTGAACAACTTCTTGATTAACCATTAATGTTCAAGTTAACACAGACTTAACAAAAATTAATCTTCATCGAGTCCGCTATCAAGTATGATGGCGGACACATCATCGTTTTCTCAAGGATATTTTTTATTTATGGACTCATCTCCTCGCTCTTCCTCACTTCGTCAGACTTGGCTGATTGCCAGTTACGAACTGAGTAAGCGATTTACCAATACTAAAGGGATTGCGGCGTTAATCGCATTCTCGCTCCTTTGGGCAATTATCTTGCTATATCCAGTGCAAAGTGCATCGGTATACATGCTAGAACCAGGATTTAAAGAGTTGGTCCAAGGCATATATGGGCCAGATGCGTTAAGCCAGCTTTTTAGCTGGAAAGTCGCCGAGTTTGCTGTCTTTTGGTGTATTGCACTTTATGTGTTCCCCATGTTTAGCATCTTTATTACCGCCGACCAATTTAGTTCAGATAAACACCGTGGTTCATTCAGGTTTCTGACATTAAGAGTCAGTCGCGATAGTATTTTCTTTGGCCGCTTCTTAGGTCAGATGCTGATTCAATCTTGTTTACTATTACTGACAATTATCGCCACGATCCTAATGGTACTGAGTCGAGATGCCAGCTTATTTGCTGATGCACTATTAAGTGGCTTTTCTGTGTTCATTAATGTGTTTATCGCATTACTGCCTTATACCGCGGTAATGGCAGTATTATCTTGGTATGCCAACAGTGCTAGACAAGCGAGTATTTATGCAGTCATTCTGTGGGCAGTTAGTGGTATTTTAATTATGCTCATTAATAGCCAAATACCCGCAATGTCATTTTTAAGCTGGGTGCTGCCTGGTTCGCAATTATCTCTGATGATAAATACCCAAGGCTTAGGCTCGTTGATGTACGCTCCCATTCCTTTGATTCAAACGCTCGCAGTATTAATTGCAGGTCGTATTTACATGCAACGGAGTGCACTATGAAGCTAATTACTTGTGAAGGCGTATCGAAGCAATACGGCGCCAAAGCTGCGTTATCTAATATTAATTTATCTTTAGATACTGGTGCACCTATTGCTCTTGTGGGACCTAACGGTGCAGGTAAAACAACCCTATTTAGTTTGTTGTGTGGTTATATTCATCCAAGTGCCGGTGACATTACCATTTTGGGTGAACAGCCTGGCAGTCAAAAACTACAAAATTTAGTATCAGCTTTACCTCAAGATGCAGCGCTCGATCCAAACTTTACCATAGTGTCGCAACTGACCTTTTTTGGAAAGTTGCAAGGCATGACGGGCAAACAAGCAAAACAAGAGGCTTTAAGAGTTTTAGATTTAGTCGATCTGACCTCGTCAGCTTTAATGCTTCCCAAAAGCTTAAGCCATGGTATGAGCAAGCGTGTTTCTATTGCTCAGGCGTTGATGGGCTCACCTAAATTAGTATTGCTGGATGAGCCTACAGCAGGCCTCGACCCAGCTAACGCCAAAAAGATCCGTCAAATCGTAAAGAATTTATCCGCTACCACTACTTTTGTCATTAGCTCACATAACTTAGAAGAGTTAGAAAAACTTTGTGATCAGGTGTTATATCTTGAGCAAGGCCAGCTGCAACAATCCGTTTCAATGAAAGCTGATGCTGAAACAGCCTTCTTAACCCTCACTATGCAGCAATCTGATATTCAATTACTCAGTGATAAAGTGAAAAGCATGCCGAAAATCATCAATGTTAAAATTAATAATGACGAACAAATCATTATTGAACATCACATTGATCATAGTTTTAATCTGGAATCGTCACTGCTTGCGTTATTTAGCGAACAAGGCTGGCAATATAAAGCCATTATGAAAGGCAGAAGTTTAGAAGAAACCTTATTCTCCAACTAAATGTTGCTCGCTATCTAGTATTCAGCGATAGATGGTTTCGACATAAAAGTTAGAGAATGTTTAAAGGCCCAGTATTATTACTGGGCTTTTTATTGGAATTTTCTATTGAATAAACGTGATACTAAGCAAGCTAAGCCTATAGCAAGCTAACAAATAAATAGTGGTCAATGACTCTCAACTAATGCCGCCTCCGCCCTTTAATTGAAAAACCTTAAGCCAACTCTATATAGTTTTAACTTTAGCTGATTTTATAGAGAGCCTTAGCCAGATAGTGCCTATTTCTATAACCACCGCACATAACTAACACATATAACTAACGCTTATAAGCATGGCATATAACCCGTTTCAGCGTCGTATAGTAGGAAACACCGCAGTATAGGCTTTATTAAGGGGGTACTTTGAATTTATGGAGCGTTATTGGACGACAGAACAGCTGCAGGAGTTGGTAGAGGTTTTACTAAAGTATTTATCGAAACTTTTTTAAAGGCAAAAAAAAACTGTAGTCAAAGACTACAGTTTTATTTAATTATCTAGCCGAAGCTAGGAATAATTAAACTACAGTTACGTTCTCAGCTTGAGGTCCTTTCTGACCTTGAGTAACAGTGAACTGAACTTTTTGACCTTCGTCAAGAGTTTTGAAACCGTCTGAGTTGATAGCACGGAAGTGAACGAATACGTCTGGACCAGACTCTTGCTCGATAAATCCGAAACCTTTGTCAGAGTTGAACCACTTAACAACACCAGTAACTTGAGACATGATATAAATCCTGTATATAAAAAATAAAGCCTTAACGGCGGTAGAGCTGAAAATGCCGGTTTTACTTATGTTCACAGGACGAAACTGGTCGTATTGAAACACATAAACTAAGCCCAACCTTCAAGCCCGATAGATTATGAACCTTTCTACGGGGATGTCAACTAACATCAACATTTTAATTCAATTAGTTATTACCACGCTTAAAATTCGCGAATGAGATAACAACTAAAAACTAAATATCAGATTCAAAAAGTAAAATAGCAAATTTAGATGACAAATCAATTACGTTGATGAATTTCAATACTAAAGTCTAATTCGCAGCTAAGTCCTTGATCTGCAATTTGGGCTTTTTGCTCTTGAGTTAGTTTCCATGCATACGGTGTCATATTTAAAAAGTTTTCAATATCAATAGGGTCTGATAACTCTAATGGGTACTGTAATCTTTCTTGATGCAAACAATTAAAGCCCTCAAGCTCAGCTTTTGGCTCATCATGGGGTTTAGGTTCACTGTAGATGATTTTTTTCATGGCAAAATGATGCATTGGACCAGGCGAAACCGTAATTAAAATGCCGCCTTTTTTAATCACTCTTTGCAATTCTTCAAGTTTAGAAGGCGCATAAATACGCATGGACAAGTCGAACAAACCATCGGCAAATGGCATTTCATATGCACTCGCAACACAAAAATCTAAATCAGAATATCGTTTAGATGCGTATTTAATCGCTGATTTAGAAATATCTAATCCTTGCAAGTGACATCCAATACCCTGTCCAGAGCGTTCATCGGCACTTGTATCAACGGTAACATCACCCTTTGCCGTAGCGTTATCCATAATTGCTTTGAATAAACGATGACTGTAATAGCCCTCACCGCAGCCAATATCTAATATTTTTTGCTGTGTAGTTTTAGCCTCTGAATAACTGAATTGAATCGCGAGTTCGTTGACTCTATCACTGAGCTTTTGATAATAACCTTTATTTAAAAACTCCCGTCTCGCAAACATCATGGTTTTATTATCACCAGGATCTTTTGAGTTTTTCTTTTGAACCGGTAGCAAATTGACATAGCCTTCTTTTGCACAATCAAACTGATGACGATTCTCACACTGCCAAGACTTAGCATTATTAAGTGACAAAGAAGTACGGCATATAGGACAAATATATTGCATCAAATAACTCTATATATAATAAAAGGCATGGTTGAACTCTAATTAAAGAGTTGCTTAAAACGAATTGGCAAGGATTTTACGCAATGAACGGGGAAATGTCAGGTTTCTTCAGTCAACTTATCTACCATTAGGCTCACATCCGCTGGCGCTAATAAAGTAAAGCACTCTAATTTACGCTGCAAATCTTCAACATCTTTCGATAGCTCATTGGCTGCTGTAGCGTAATTGGTTCGCTGTTGAGACTGACTATAAGTTCTCAGTAGCCACTGTTGTTTGTGGTTGAGTAAATTATCGAGTTTCAGCAGTTGAGCAGCAATGACCGCATGAACTTTATGATGCGTTTGTGATAAATACAAATTGATATCCGCCCTTACCTGTTCAATCTCGCTAATATTTAATGCTAACGTGGCAGGTGGCTCTTCATAATCAAAGTTTCTGGCAAGGATCGCTTTGGCCATCATAAGCTCTTTTGGCTCTTGGTTCAGGCGCAAGTCTTGTTCAAGGTTCACCGATTCACATACTGAATGCTGGTAACTGACGCTAACCAAGTTTTGCGATAAGTTTTTAACATCAAATGATAAACCAACACCTTTTCTTAATGACTGAGCAGAAATCCTTGGTGCAATGCCTATTTTGGCGTATAGACGAAACCCTTGGCCTAAGGCTCGGTTAAACGTGAAATTTATAGCCTGAGGACTTGATTCAGTGTCAGATTCAATTTCAGCTTCATCAATAACTGCAGGGTCAATGGCAGCAGGAAAGTTAAGGCGCTCATCTAACACTTCAACTTTAAAAAATGGTTGGCAGGTTAAAATAAAACTCGCAGATTGGGCGCAATGAGACTCGCAGATGATAATTTCTGCTAATGGCTGGCTTAATGCAGGTAATAAAATAAAATCACTCACGTCTTCTGCAAGTGCAATCAATAAGGTTTGCCCCTGATTGATTTGATACTTAACTGGTTGACTAAATAAATGATTGTACATTTTTGAACTCCTGAATACCTTTCTAGATTGTAACCAGCAAATTTAATTACGTCATCTTATTAACTGCATTACATTAGATTTACTGCATATTTATTAAACCAAAATACAACATCGAGATAATCAATCTTTATATATATCTTCAGTCCGGTGAGTTCTCATTTGCTTGTATAATGACCAAATAGACTTCGATAGGCCGAGCAAATAAAAACAATGTTCTCTGTTGAATTTACGAATTAAATTATTCAGTATCTCGCACACATCTCACTTTATTATTGAGACGTAATATATCGCCTTGAGGGCCTTTGTAATAAAACTCCCCTTCGCTACCTGTCGCTGATTGTGCTCCGGGTTCTGTTATCACATCGACTTTATCGTTACTACGCTGAGAACCTGCGCCATGTACATCTAAAATGGTACTTTGCATATAGCCTAAAGCTCGACCAAATGACACATACACAGCATTACTTCCATCGCCACTGTTAGACACATGTGTCGTTGAGCTCCAGTAATAACCCCAATCTTTTACACCAGCTTCATTAGTAAACGAACTGCTATCAAATACGGCATCAATTGCTGCACTACTATGGGTATCTGGTGAGATAGAATAATCCACTAGGCTTTGAAGTTCTTTTGCATTAGGTAAACGCCAATCACTAAAAGACGCTGTTGTCGCGGTTTCACATTGGGATACTGCATCATCCCAATTGCTTGAATCACTATCACTTGTTTGCCACATTAATTCCGTGGCAAGGTCGCTTACAGTATCTGAAGTTAGAACTTCAAAATCATTTAGTCCGTAGTCTTCGTTTCCTGCAACACATCGAACATAAAATGGTTTGGTATCGCTTGGGTAACCTTTAATTCGTCCATCAACATAGTTAACGCCGAACATGGTTGCATCGCCATTCATTGTGGTACTTTGATATAAGGTGGTTGATGCATATTGACCATCAATGATGCGATCAACACCTGAATCCAAATCTCCAAAAGCCCAATCAAAGACTTGATCAATAAAAGGCACTAAGGTTGAAGTGTCAGTCCCTTGATAATCACTTGCGTCTTTGCCGCTAAATAAAATAAGTGAATATGCTTCTTTAACACTAGGTAAACGCCAATCACTTCGCCCCGCTAATGTCAGGTTGTCACAGTGCTCGACAGCATCTGGCTGAAACAATTTATCATCGTAATTTAATAAACCATCCTCGTTGATATCTGAACTTTGTTGCCAGATTAATCCGGTGACATTATCTGTCACTATTAAGCCATCATTACTCAATGTGTAATCAGGTTGATGACCATTGTAATCAGCATCATAACCTTTGCCATCGCACTTATTTTCGTCACCCGAGGATGAGCTATAACAAATGCTTTGATGAGTATCGACAATAGAGTATAGAGTCTCTGTCACAGTGCTTGATTGACTACTGACAATAATACTGTCGGCAACGCTATTGTCAGAACCATCATTCACGATTAACGAAATAACATAATCACCATCAATGCTCGCTGTAAAAGAAGCCATCACATTTTGCGCATCTGTTAGGGTGACAGAATCATCTGGCGCAGAATCGATTGTCCATTGGTAGCTGAGCGTATCTCCGTCAATATCAGAACTTAAATGACCGTCGAGCTGCACAAGCGAACCGGTAATAACCATTTGATCAGAACCCGCATCAGCTACAGGTATATTATTACTTGGGGTGACTGTATCATTTGGGTCATTATCAGATGAGTCATCTGAACCACCGCACCCCGCCATCAAACATGCTGAAATCAGTACTGCTGTAATAGCCAATGAATGTTCTGACTTCAATTTTCCATATATTGCCATTAGGGTGTTTACCTCTTCGGGGTTGAAATACTTGTACCTATTGTAAATAACTAATATATAAAGAATCACAGAGTTATTTGACCAATATACTAAGTTAATCAAGTGTGACTATTAGTTTTACAAAACCTTACACCAGCGCCTTTTTCTGCGATAAATCTGCGTTTTCATAGAATTAAATAGATGCAAATAGAGATATAGAGATAATTAACAATATTGATTTGCCATTTAAATGAAAATTTACTCTTTTTGTGGCCAGCAAATAGTGCCTGAACGAAATGATATCTAGGTTGCAGTATGAGCTGATATGTTAGGTAAAGTTAAACGATAAATTGAACGTTTTATGGGCTTCAGTAATCAGTAGGCAATATTGATGACAACGAGATTTAATTCATATCTATCTCGTTGTAAAAAAGTCACATCATGTTGTTTGTTTGAGCGCTTAACCCTATAGAACCTCGATATGGCTCTACAAAAGGTTTATCATATTTTAATCAGTGCTTTTTAAGTTTACTATCAGTTAAACTCAATTTTATATACGCACTTAAACCCATTCAATACGCAAGATAGTGTTTAAGATTGAATGCCTGTTAATGACTCAAACCTTAATAAGTAACGGATAACCCAAAGCAGTTATGAATAAAAATAACCAACCAACACTCTTCTGGCACGATTATGAGACCTTTGGTGTTAGCCCAGCAAAAGACCGACCGTCTCAGTTTGCAGGCATTCGAACTGATTTAGATCTTAATATCATCGGTGAACCTGAAAACTTTTATTGCAAGCAATCAACAGACTACTTGCCTGCCCCGGAAGCCATTTTAGTGACTGGTATAACGCCACAGCTTGCTAACCAAAAAGGGATGGCTGAGACTGAGTTTATGGGGCGTATTAACGCAATATTTACTCAACCTAATACCTGTGTCGTTGGTTATAACTCATTAAGATTTGATGATGAAGTAAGTCGTTATGGTTTTTATCGTAACTTTATCGATCCTTATGCTCGTGAATGGCAAAACGGTAATAGCCGTTGGGATATCATTGACTTAGTAAGAGCTTGTTATGCATTCAGACCAGAAGGCATCAATTGGCCGTTAAAAGAAGATGGCTCGCCTAGCTTTAAGCTAGAGCACCTTACACAGGCAAACGGCTTAAGTCATGAGCAAGCCCATGATGCCATGAGTGATGTCTACGCCACCATTGCAATTGCCAAACTCATTAAAGAGAAGCAACCCAAGTTATACGAATACTATTTTGAGCTTCGTAATAAGAAAAAGGTCGCCGAGCAAATTCAAGGCGATTTCATGCAACCGCTTGTACACGTTAGCTCAAAAATCAGCGCGGCTAATGGCTGTGTGACTTTAATTGCTCCCGCAGCTCCGCATCCAACTAATAAAAACGCCATGATATGCGTTAATCTTGCAATGGATTTAACTCCACTTGTCGAGTTATCAGCAGAAGAAATTTCCCAGCGTATGTATACGCCACGAAGTGAATTAGCACCAGATGAGTTGCCTATAGCGCTTAAACAAATTCATTTGAATAAATGCCCTTTTATTGGCACGCCAAAACTATTAACTGAACAAGTCGCTGAGCGCCATCAATTTGATATGGAATTTGCTCGTAGCCAATATAAGTTTTTCAAACAACACCCTGAATTAAGAGAAAAACTACAAGCAGTATTCGAAATCAATGATCATCCTGTAACCACAGATCCTGACTTAATGCTTTATAGCGGCGGTTTCTTTAGCCATGCCGATAAAAGCAAAATGGAAATGATCCGTAATACCAAGCCCGAGAATCTTGCTGCACTTCAGCTTAATTTTGAAGATGAGCGTTTGGATACGATGTTTTTCCGCTATCGCGCCCGTAATTACCCTGAAACCCTTAATCATGATGAGTCATTAATCTGGCGAGAATTTTGCCAACAACGCTTATCTGATGCTGATTATGTGATTAATCTCGAAAACTTATTGGAAGAAACCAGCGAGAATGAACACAAGCAGAAGTTATTAAAAGCGCTTTGTCTTTACTTACAATCACTATAAGCGATTAATCAAATAGCTTATTTTGCACATATTGTTAAATTAAAAGGAATTGGTCATGCAAAATCGTTTCATTGATAGCATCACCCAACTACCTAAACCGGTAGCTACAGCCTTAATCCCATTACTCAATGAGGATTTTTGCGGTCATATTGATGCTAGTCAACTTGCTGAGCTTGTTAAAGTAAGTGAAATGACCGAAGAAGATTTACTATTAAGTTTGTTACCTATTGCTGCAGCATTAGCAAAACCCAGTATCAGTGAGTTTTACGTTGGCGCTATCGCAAAAGGCGAAAGCGGTGACATCTACATGGGAGCTAACTTCGAACTCTCTTCAGAAGCGTTATTTCACACCGTTCATGCCGAACAAAGCGCTATCAGTCATGCTTGGCTTAATGGCGAGCAGAAAATTGTTGATATCGTCGTCAATTTTAGCCCTTGTGGCCATTGCCGCCAGTTCATCAATGAATTAGTCAGCGGTATCGATATTAAAATCCACTTACCTGGTCAGCAACCGAAAATGTTGGCACATTACTTACCTTACGCTTTTGGCCCTAAGGATTTACAAGTCACTAAACCACTATTGTCTAAAAGCAATATTGAGTTCAGTTTAAACTCTGATGATCCAATGATCATTGAAGCCGTTGATCAAGCAGGTTTAAGTTACGCACCTTATACCAAAAACTTTGCCGCAGTCGTGATTGAAACGAAAGACGGTAAAACCTATTGTGGCCGCTATGCAGAAAATGCCGCATTTAACCCTTCAATGATGCCAATGCAAATGGCCTTATCTAACTTAATCCGCCATAACCGAGATTACAGTGACATTAATCGCGCCGTACTAATTGAATCATCAGCGGGTAAAATTAGCCTTGTTAATGCAACCATGGATACTCTGCAAGCGGTTGCCGCAATTGAGCTTGAACACATTGTGGTAGAGCCAAGCTAGAAACTGCCCCAAATGACTAATATGATGCTTTGGCTCACTCCAAAGCGTCATATGCTTTCCTCCTGTTGTTTATAACTATTTATATCTAGACTATTTATATCTAAACTGTGCAGCTAAAAATTATATTGCACAAATACATTAAATCCTTAAACTCAAGCTTTTCTCATTTAAGAATTCCATTTCATGCCAGATTTCGCAGTACTTGCAGTGTTCATTCCAACATTTTTTTTCGTTTCTATCACCCCAGGTATGTGCATGACATTAGCCATGACACTTGGCATGAGTATCGGCGTTAAACGCACACTTTGGATGATGGTCGGCGAACTGATTGGTGTTGCTTTAGTGGCAATTGCCGCAGTAATGGGTGTTGCTAGTGTGATGCTTAACTACCCTGATGTGTTTGCTGTATTAAAATGGATTGGCGGTGCATACCTTGCCTATATTGGCATAAACATGTGGCGTTCAAAGGGTAAAATGGCCATTATTGAAGGACAACAAACAGATAATTCCATCAGTAATTATGCGCTAATTTCACAAGGGTTTGTCACCGCAATTGCCAACCCAAAAGGTTGGGCATTTATGATCTCATTACTGCCACCCTTCATCAGTGTCGATAAAGCCGTAGCACCACAATTGTTTTGGTTGCTTTCAATTATCATGGTGACAGAAAGCGTATCAATGCTGGCTTACGCAAGCGGTGGGAAAAGCCTAAGAATGTTCTTATCTCGGGGTGACAACATCAAGTTAATGAATCGCATTGCTGGAAGCTTAATGATTGGCGTCGGTTTTTGGTTGGCACTGGGATGATGTAAAAATTTCACTAAAAGGAAGTTATGCCTAAGATTCTGTTATCGGGTTATATCCAGTTCCCTCAAAACACAAGCGATGAAGATTTAGCATGCATACGTGCTGAATTGGCAATACATTCTCAGCTAACCTTAAATGAAGTGGGTTGTATTAGATTTAAGGTCGCCCAAAATATCATTGACCCTTTGAGATTTGATATGGAAGAAACATTTATTGATAAAGCTGCATTTGAAAGTCATCAGCAAAGGGTTAAGCATTCTAATTGGTGTAAAGTTAGCCAATCAGCATCGCGGCATTATTCCACCAGCGAAATTTAAACCATTAAAATAACGCTAACCCATTAAAACCTTACAACCAAAACTTATGCCGCTTGTTCACAATAAGGTTTCACACAATTTCTGCCGTTTTCTTTAGCAACATATAGTGCTTTATCCGCTCGTATCAGTAAATCTTTTAACTCGGTAGCACATTGCGTTTTATCAGCTAAACCAAAGCTTGCTGTACATGTTAATTGGTGTGCCTCTGAAAGCGAAATCTTACAATCTTCAATATGTTTCCTCATTCGCTCTGCCACCTTTTGTGCATCAGCTAAAGATGTATTGGGCATAGCCACGACAAACTCTTCCCCACCTATTCGAGCACATAAGTCATGTTCACGACATAAAGCTTTAATGGTACTTGTCACTTCAATAAGGCATTTATCACCCACGAGGTGACCGTATTGATCATTTATTTTTTTGAAAAAATCTAAATCTAACAACATTAAAGTGAATGGCAATTTGTTATCTACCGCATTTTCAAATAATACTTTACCTTCCTCAAAAAAATAATGTCTATTAGCTAACCGAGTTAACGAATCCGTCGTAGCTTGTAATATCAACTGCTGCTCATTTTTATCAATTTGTTTGGCAAATATGTACAGTACAAAAATGACTTCTAGCATAGTTACAAACACAACAGACTGATAAAGCATGTGATTCATTTGTTCCGTCAGTACAATCAATGGTTCAGTATTGAAAGTATTTTCACAATAAAAAAATAGTACTAATGCGATTAAACTCAGTGATACCTGCTCTACTCTTTCTCGTAACTCAAATAATAAAAACACACCTGTTGGCACAAGGAAAAAATAAAGGTGAAAACCACTAGCGTTGGTGACATACACATTAGTGCAAATTAATAGATGAACCATCAAAACACTAAAAAACCATATTTTAGCCAACTTAGGATGATGAGTTGCACTGAAAGCAATAGTGAAAAGATACGCGACGGTGAAAATTAAATTAATAAAACCTACAGTATGGTTTTCAAGAAAAAAAATGTAATTGATAGAGTAAAGCAGTGAAATAACCACGGTGATTAAACCGATTATATTCATTGTTCGAGTGCGATTTGCGGAAGAAAACGATTGTCTGCTGGTACCCAGATTTATAATATTTTTTAAGTTCATATGGGATAACGACTAAGTTAAAGACTTGTAAACATTAGCACGTTTTTGAAGTTATTCTAAGGCACACGGTAAATTAGGTGAGCCTTGTTTAATTTGATGGAAGTAAATCAATTAACTGTCATAACTTAAATCACACTTCATTCGTTAATGAACAAATTACATCCCCCTTAGATTTAGCGCGATTTTAATAAGTTATGGTTTATCACAATTTATAAGGCAACTTTTCAGATAACTGCTGCATGTATTGCTTAATGTGAAGCTGCTCTTGCTGGCAGTAATCGTAAATCGCCTTTCTAAACTCAGGATGAACGACTTCATGATTTGAGTACGTTGCAATGGGTTCAAACCCTCTAGCAACTTTGTGTTCCCCTTGCGCACCAGCATCAAACGTAGCTAACCCATGTTGTATTGCATATTCAATACCTTGGTAATAACAAGTTTCAAAGTGCAAGCCGTCTACTTCTTGTAAACATCCCCAATAGCGTCCATAAAGATGCGTTGAAGAGACAAAATACAAGGCCGATGCAATCAGGTTTCCTTGTATATTGGTGACTAATAACAAACGCACTTGCCTTCCCATTGTTGAGGCTATTTGAGTAAAAAATTCAGCATTTAAATAGCCAGTATGGCCTGATCGTTTTAGGTAAGTTTGTTGGTAACAATGGATAAAACCTTGCCATTGTTCTGGTGTTGCCTTATGACCATCAATAAATTTGTAGTTAAATTCAGCTACGGCTTTTCGTTCTTTTTTAATACTTTTGCGTTTTCTAGACACTAATTGATTTAAAAAGTCATCAAAGTTTAAGTAATGCTTATTTTGCCAATGGAACTGTGTTCCTATTCTTGCAATAGAACAATGGCTTAAGTGATTAAAATCTCTTTGAGGTAAAAATAAACAATGCCATGACGAAAATTGCTTCTCATTAATTGTTTGATTTAAATAATGGCAGATTTTATTAATGATCAATTCACGCACTACTTTGGATATACCTGCCGCTATACCAATACGTTGACCAGACACAGGAGTAAACGGAATGGCTGCCACTAACTTAGGATAATACTCCAAGCCATTTCTTTCATAGGCTTCAGCCCAAGACCAGTCAAAGACATACTCCCCCCAAGAATGAGATTTCTCATAACAAGGTAAAATAGCGATCACTTCTTTTGCAGATGTCACGACTAAATGCTGAGGACGCCAACCTGCTTCACTGCATACACTCAAACTTTGCTCTAATGCCAACAAATACTCAAACTGCGTAAATGGATTATCGTCACTAAAAACACGCTGCCAATTAGGCTGCCCAATTGAGGCAACTGAATCATAAAAACTCAGTTCAATATCATCAAGCCTATCTTCAACTAAAAACTCTGACATATTTCCTCAAAAAACAGCATTAGATATTGTGCATTAGATCATACTTATGGCACATTGCAAAACATGATTACAATTACAAAGGACTGAAAATGGGTATCTTTTCTCAGTTGAAACCTATCGTCATTTCAACTTCAATTGCACTAGCGATTGGTTTTTCATCAATTTCTACCTATTCAGTACAGGCTGCTAATGAGCAGTCAATTTATAGCAGAGCAGCAACAGCGCAACCAATTTGGGCTGAACATGGCATGGTTTCAAGCCAAGAGTCTTTAGCAACCCGCATTGGAGTAGATGTTCTTAAAAAAGGCGGTAATGCCATTGATGCCGCTGTCGCAGTTGGTTTTGCACTATCTGTAACGCTACCCCGTGCGGGCAATTTAGGCGGTGGTGGTTTTATGATGGTTCACTTAGCTGAAAACAATAAAACTATTGCCATAGATTATCGCGAAACCGCACCGTCAAAGGCACATAAAGATATTTTTTTAGACGAAAAAGGCAATGCAAATCCAAAGCTAAGCCGCGAGCATGGGTTAGCCGTGGGCGTACCTGGAACTGTAATGGGATTTGAGCTGGCTTTGGCCAAATATGGCACCATGAGTTTAAATGAAGTGATTCAACCTTCAATTGCACTCGCAAAAAATGGTATCAGAGTAAACTCTGATTTAGCGGCTTCTTTAGATGGTTTAAAAAGACGAATTTCTCAATGGCCTAGCTCTGCTGAAATCTTTTACAAAAAAAATGGTGATAGCTTCTCGGTAAACGACACATTAGTACAAACCGATTTAGCTCAATCTTTGTCATTAATCGCTAAACAAGGCAGTAAAGGGTTTTACCAAGGTGAAACGGCTGAAAAAATTGTCGCCACAATCGAGCAAGCTGGCGGCATAATGACATTAGATGATCTTAAAAACTATCAGGTAGTTGAGCGAGAACCTGTTAGAGGACAATATCGAGGCTATGAAGTTGTTTCTATGCCACCTCCTTCATCTGGTGGCATCCATATTATTGAAATGCTCAATGTATTAGAAAATTATCCTATACAAAAACTTGGCCATAATACTGCTCAAACATTACATTTGATGGTTGAAACGATGAAGCATGCTTATGCTGATAGAAGTGAATATCTTGGCGATCCAGATTTCACTCCAGTACCAATTGATGAATTAACCAGCCAGAAATACGCAGATAGTATCGCTAAAAAGATTGCCTATAACAAAGCAACCCCAAGTTCAGAAATTAAAGCGGGAGATATCGGCCCATATGAGAGTAATCAAACCACGCATTACTCAGTCGTCGATCAATGGGGCAACGCAGTATCAAATACTTATACTCTTAACTTTAGTTATGGTTCTGGTTTAGTTGCTGCTGGAACTGGAATATTACTCAATAATGAGATGGACGACTTCTCCGCAAAACCAGGTAGCCCGAATGGCTATGGCCTTATTGGCGGTGAAGCCAACTCGGTGCAAGGCAACAAGCGGCCTTTGAGTTCAATGAGTCCCACTATTATAATGAAAGATGGAAAGCCTTTTATTGTAACTGGCAGCCCAGGTGGATCACGAATTATCACCACCACTTTGCAAGTCATTATGAATGTAGTGGACCACCATTTAAATATTGCAGAGGCAACTGCAGCACCACGGATTCACCACCAGTGGTTGCCGGACTATATTGGAGTTGAAACCAGCTTAAATAATGACACTGTGACTCTATTAGAGGCTAAAGGCCACAAAGTGAAAACCAGTAGTGCGATGGGCAGTACCCAGTCTATTGTCGTAACCGAAAATGGTATTTATGGTGCGTCCGACCCCAGACGAGCAGGTTCAGAGTCATTAGGCCATTAATTAATCTATTTTAGATTTCCATCTTAAGTAATTAATAATTAGACCATTCTTATTTACCACCTAAATAAGAATGGTTATTAACTACATTAATACCCTTCCTAAAGTCCGTCTTCTCTTAATTATTTCAAAAATATTCGTCCCAACTATTAAGAATATAAAAATTTTGCCGATAGTGTTATTGCCAGAACAGACTTGTTAACGATCGATAACTTAAACTTAGCACTTGTTAATGTTGCATTGACTAATGAATAACACCCGTTAACAAGAGGTTAAGGTTAAACAAACAAAAAATAGACTTTACACTTTGTTAACTTTTATATTGCACGTTTATATACTGCTTTATCTCATAAATTATCAATTTATAAGTAATTAATTTATAAACAATTAAATAACTTACTAAGAAGATGGGAATTGTCGCAATAGAAATGACAATAAATTAACGCAAAAAAGAAAAACTCGATTCTCGAAAACAGAACCTAAAAACAGGCCCAACTTGATGAAGTTAAACAGCTTAAAAATAAAGCACCGGATCGCTTTATTGACAGTCGTTGCAATTTCTTCGTTTGTTATTTCACTTGTAATTAACAATCAAAGCGTGCAACAAAATGCTGAACGTTTAAATGGACTTCAATCACAACTTTACCCAGTATTAAATTTTGCCACTATTAACGATGGCTTGTTATTGCAATTAAACCAGAATATTCAATCCGCAGTAACAACTGGTGAAGAAGAATCATTGATCACTGCTGAAAATATGGTTAACCAAATTAATAGTAATCTAAATACTATTAAGGGTTTATTACCTCATGAAGCTAATGATGCCAATAATATGCAACGCGATTTGGCCACTTATCATGACAATGCCAAAACTTTGGTTGCTGAGTTTTTAAAAGATGATGTCGACTTTAACAAGATCACAAACCAGGCTTCTAAAAATGCCAAGCGATTTGAATCACTAACAGCGGTTTTTGCTAAAAAACAGCAAGATTACTCCGATGCTTTCACAACGAGTATTAGCACGACTTTAGCAAGTTCAGATAATGCGGCATCATTGATGTTGATTATCGGTGTTATCGCTTCACTATTTTTAGTGGTCGTTGGCGTATTAGTGAACCGTTCAATCATTGTTACCATTCAGGATGTCACCCATTCATTACAGAATATATCAGAAGGTGAAGGCGATCTTCGTTCTCGGATTGAATATAACGGTAAAGATGAAATCGCGACGCTCGTACATTGGTTCAACCAGTTTGTATCGAAATTACAAGTCTCGATTGCCGACACTAAACAAACCACAGACAGTTTAAGTGCTGTATCTCACACGTTATTAGAAAGCTGTAAAAACAGTGAAAACACCGTTATCGAGCAAAACGAGTCCGTTGAACAAATCTCTAATGCCATGCGTGAAATGTTTATCAGTGTTGCACATATTGCTGAGTATGCCGCTAATGCTGCATCTGAAGCTGACAACGCAAATGATGAAGCTAAACAAGGGCAAGAGGTTGTGTCTCAAGCCATCACTACCATTAATAAATTAGCAGAAGAAGTACAAACAACTGCTGTTGTGGTGAATCAACTCGAGGCGTTCACCAGTAACGTCAACGATATTCTCGATACCATTCGTGGTATTGCAGATCAAACCAATTTACTTGCCTTGAATGCAGCAATTGAAGCAGCTCGAGCAGGTGAACAAGGAAGAGGCTTTGCCGTGGTGGCCGATGAAGTAAGAACCCTTGCTTCTCGAACACAAGCGTCAACGCAAGAAATTCAACAAGTATTGCAAGAGCTTCGCTCTACTTCAACTCAAGCAGTTGATGCAATGCAACGTGGAATTGAAACCGCTGAAGAAGGTGTCAAAACCACTTCATTAGCCGGAGATGCATTAATCAGTATCACCAATAAAGTGAGTGCGATTACCGTCGTTAACGAACAGATTGCTGCCGCCACTGAAGAACAACATAACACTTCAGAGCTTATCCAGCAGTATGTCGCTGATATTGAAACCAATGCCGCTAAAGTAAAAATGACCACGGATGAAATGGGCGGGATCAGTTATGACATTGAAGGTGTTAGTAAACAGCTTCAAAACATAACAGGTCAATTTAAAGTCTAACAATAATAATATCTTAAGATAAACGAGATTTATCTTGAGTAATGATAAAGATGAACAGGAGTTACACCATGAAATTCAACTTGAAAGCGCTACCCTTAGCTATTTCTGTTGCAATTCTTCCTGCCTATGTTGCAGCTGAAGAAACAAGTGAAGAGAAAATTGCCAAGCTTGAACAACAAGTGCAATCACTTCAAGCAAGTCAAAATGCAAGCTTAACAGAACGTTTTAGCTTCAACGGCTTCATGACTGGTGCATATATCAGCTCTGACAATAACACTGGTTATGCAGGTGCTACTACCTCTGCTAACTTCGATGACGGCAGCAAGTTTGGTCTTCAAGGTACCTTTGCCATTACAGATCAAACTCAAGCCGTAATGCAGCTTATGATGAAAGGCAGCAACGATTGGGAAGTAGAAGCTGAATGGGCTTATATCTCACACCGTTTTGAAAATGGCCTTCAAGCTCGTGCCGGTAAACTTCGTGTACCTTTATTTATGTACTCTGATTACTTAGACGTGGGTTACGCACAACCATTCGTACGCCCACCTTCTGAAGTTTATGACGCAGTGCCATTCACCTCTTACACTGGTGGTGACGCAAGTTACGATGTTGAATTTGATGACTCAACGCTTACATTCCAAGCTTTTGGCGGTCAATCTGAAGAAAGAGGGATTGATATTGGTAATGTAATAGGTGCTAACGTTAACTGGACAGATTTAACCTGGACATTCCGCGCAGTTTACGGGCAAGCAACGCTTGATGGAACTGTGACTCGTCAAACAAATGTTCCAATTGGAAATGACCCAAGCACAGGTTTACCGCTTGAGTCTGAAGTAAATGTAAACATTCTAGAAATCGATGATGCTAAAGGCACTTTCGTTGGTTTTGGTGGTAGTTTTGATAATGGCTCTTTGTTAGCCATTGCTGAATGGACTCGTATCGAAACTGATGAAGAGTACCCAGATTCTGACGCAGGTTATTTAACTCTAGGTTACCGTATCAATGCATTTACACCTTATGTGACTGCATCTTACTACGAAACAAAAGACAATGATGTCCGAACTAACCCAGTACATGCTGCAATTTTTAACGGCGAACGCACTGCCTACAGTGCTGGTGTTCGTTGGGATGCAATGGATAACTTAGCGCTTAAGTTTGATGTAACACATGCCACTGACTTCGGTGACACCTCTGGCGGTTTTGATACCAACATAGCCCAAGAGTTTGATGACACTACAGTTTACACAGTTCAGTTCGACGTTGTATTTTAAGGAGCGATAAAATGAAAAAAGTCCTATCTATTTTAGCGCTTAGCGTGTGTTCAGTTATGTCAGCACAAGCAGCGGTTGTCGTCATTGGTGCACCTGGTGCGGCAGATATTAGCGCATCAGATGCTAAAAAATTATTCTTAGGTAAAGGTTCTAAATCTGCTGTGGTTTATGAACTTGCTGAAGGTAATGCAACACGTTCAGAGTTTCATGGTGCTGTCACAGGCAAATCTGATTCACAACTGAAAGCATTTTGGTCAAAGCAGGTATTTACAGGTAAAGGAAATCCACCAGCAACAGTAAATGATGCCGCGGGGATGAAATCAGCAGTAGCTTCAAACCCTAATGCGATTGGCTACATTGATGAAGCTGATGTCGATGGCAGTGTGAAAGTGATTTTAAAGCCATAAAAACGACTTAACACCATAGTCTTAAATTAAGTTTTAGTGATTGTGTTTTAAGCATTTCAAACTCCCCCCTTCAATTGGAATGCTAAAGGGATCTGATAAATATCAGGTCCCTTTATTTTTTGTTACAAACTAAAACAAGATTGCGACCAAAACTTGATAAACTATTCACAAATCATAATGCAATAATGATAAACAGAAGCTTAAACCGACCATTCGATTAAAAGCTCATTTTTAACCATTCTTATGCAAACAGGGAAATAACTATGAAGGGATTAACCCTCAAACCGCTTGTTTCAGCTATGGCACTCACAGTCATGTTAAGTGCTTGTGCCAATGACAATGTACAAACAAACACGACACAAGCACCAAATGTCGTGGCTAGCAACATCATCGAGCAAAATGCTAATAACCCATTCTTTAAACCATACGGTACTTTTATGGAAATCCCTGATTTCGATAAAATAAAAGATGAACATTATTTACCGGGCTTTAAAGCAGGTATCGCTGCTCAAAAAGCAGAAATAGCGGCCATTGTTGCGAACCCAGAAAAACCAACATTTGAAAATACCATCGAAGCAATGGAGTTTTCAGGTGAATTGGTGACAAAAGTAGCCAGTGTTTTTTATAACTTAACTGGCGCGCATACAAACCCAGCGATTCAAGAAATTTCAAAAGAAGTGTCGCCAATGCTATCAGCAGCAAGCGATGACATTTTATTAAATGATGAGTTGTTTAAGCGTGTTAAAGCCGTTTATTTACAAAAAGACAGCTTAAACCTCAATACAGCTAAAACTAAATTGCTTGAAGACACCTACAAACGTTTTACCCGTGGTGGTGCTAACTTATCAGCTGAAGACAAAGCCACATTACGCTCACTAAACGAGCAAATTGGTAAGCTTAATCTTGAGTTTGGCGATAACTTATTAGCTGAAACCAATGCTTTTGAGCTAGTTATTGATAACAAGGCTGATTTAGCAGGTTTACCACAAGATATTATTGATAGTGCTGCAGCGACTGCCACTAAACGTGGTCATGATGGTAAATGGGTTTTCACAACGCAACGCCCTTCTATCACACCATTTTTAACCTATGCAGAAAATCGCGAACTGCGTGAAACAATATTTAAAGGTTATATCGAACGCGCTAATAACGACAACGCGAATGACAACAAAAAAACCTTAGCGAAAATTGCTTCATTACGTGCAGAAAAAGCTGAATTAATGGGTTACAAAACCCACGCTGATTTTGTATTAGAAGAGCGCACAGCTAAAACACCTGAAAATGTATATGGATTATTAGACAAAGTTTGGCCTGCAGCACTTGCTCAAGCAAATGCTGAAGTTGTCGAAATGCAAAAGCTAATTGACTCACAAGGTGGCGACTTCAAATTAGAAGCATGGGATTGGTGGTATTACTCTGATCAAATCCGTGTTGCTAAATACAGCTTCAATGAGCAACAAACTCGTCCGTACTTCTCACTTGAAACAACCTTAGATGGTGTATTTTATACTGCTAACCGTCTATTTGGCATCACAGTTAAAGAACGTACTGATTTACCCAAATATCACCCAGATGTTAGAACATGGGAAGTCTATGATAAAGATGGTTCATTCTTAGCTGTATTTATGGGTGATTACTACGTACGTGACAGTAAACGTGGTGGCGCTTGGATGAACTCATACCGCCAGCAATACAACATGAATGGCGTTGAATCAAAGCCTATCATTGTAAACGTATTGAACTACCCTCGCCCAACGGGTGATGAGCCAGCACTGCTGACATTTGACGAAGCAAGCACCTTATTCCACGAGTTCGGCCATGCACTACACGGGATTTTGTCTGACGTAGAATATCGCTCACAAGCTGGTACATCAGTACCACGTGACTATGTTGAATTCCCATCACAAGTCATGGAAAACTGGATGACCCAACCTGAAGTATTAGCGCAATTTGCTAAGCACTATCAAACAGGCGAAGTTATCCCGCAAGAGTTAGTCGAAAAAATCCAAGCAGCAAGTAAATTTAACCAAGGTTTTGCGACAGTTGAATATATGGCAGCAACAAAACTGGATTTAGATTGGCACACATTAACTGATAACACTGTACGTGATGCAGCAAAATTTGAAGCTGAATCATTAGCTAATATGGGGCTGATTAAAGAAATTGCACCACGTTACCGTAGTACGTATTTCTCGCACATTTTCGCGGGCGGCTACTCAGCGGGTTACTACAGTTACCTTTGGTCAGATATCTTAGGCGCAGATGCATTTGAAGCGTTTAAAGAAAATGGTATTTTCGACCCAGCAACGGCACAAGCCTTCAGAGATAATATTCTGTCTAAAGGTGGTAGCGCCGATCCTATGCAACTTTACCGTCAATTCCGTGGTAAAGATGCGGGTATTGAGCCATTGTTAAGAAGCCGTGGCTTATTAGAAGATAAGTAATTTATCTCAACCTTTAAAAGGCGCTTCGGCGCCTTTTTTATTGTCTTAATTATTTTTCTTTTAACCCTGCCCTACAATATTAAACTCTGTAAGCCATTAAAATTCCGAGTATTAACTTAGTAAAATAGACGTTCCTATTTTCAATCGAGATAGTTAATTTTATTTTGGCTAAATTATCATTCTGTAATTAACTTTGTATATAATTCCTTGCGATTAATAAAAACAAAAATGAAATTAATCAACATAATAAGAGCACTAAAAGTATGCTCTGGGGTCAAGTAAGAGAGAAACTATGTTAGAAAAAAACTTTTTAGCCGTTGTTATCGCTAGCTCACTAACGCTGGGTGGATGCAACTCATCTGATGAAATTAAATCAGCTGTAGCAGTCGAATTGCGCATCATGGAAACCAGTGATCTCCATGCCAATATCATGGATTACAATTATTATACGAGCCGAGTCGATAACACCATTGGCTTAGCAAGAACCGCTTCCCTGATAAAACAAGCACGCCTTGAAGTTAAAAACAGTGTGTTAGTCGATAACGGTGACTTACTCCAAGGCAGCCCTATGGGGGATTATATTGCGCATACTTTCCAAGCAAATAATCAACTAATCGATACTCACCCTGCTTATAAAGCCATGAATACTCTCGACTATGCTGTGGGTAATATTGGTAATCATGAGTTTAACTATGGTTTAGACTTTTTAGATCAAGCAACAGCAGCAGCCAACTTTCCTTATATAAGCGCCAATGTTTATTGTGAGATTGATAATTGCTTTAGAGACGTCAAAGCTGGTGAACCTTTATTTAAGCCTTATATCATTACAGAACAGGAAGTTATTGATAATCAGGGCGCTAAGCACACCATCAAAATAGGCTACATAGGTTTTGTACCACCACAAATTAAAGTATGGGATAAACAAAATTTAGACGGTAAAGTTATCGCTAAAGGTATTGTCGAATCAGCAGAACGTTACGTACCTAAAATGAAAGCTCAAGGCGCAGACGTCATTATCGCGATTCCACACTCAGGCATTGGCTCATCAGAAAATCCAGGTAACATGAATGCTGAAAACGCCACTTGGGCATTAACCACGGTTGCAGGCATTGATGCCATCATGTTTGGTCACAGCCACTCTGTTTTCCCAAGTGCACAGTTTTCTGATGTCGCTAAAGTCAATATTGAAACAGGCACGATTAATGGTGTCGCCGCTGTGATGCCAGGCCGTTGGGGAGATAATTTAGGTATTATCGATTTAACATTACGCCAAGAGGAAGGTAAATGGCGAGTATCCAACAGCTTGTCACAGGCTCGCCCTATTTTTATAAAAGAGACCGATAAAGTAGCAGGGTTCTCTGTCAATCCAGACAAAGAGATCCATACAAAGGTTGCTTCAGACCATCAAGCCACACTCGACTATGTTAATGCCCCAATAGGCAAATCATCTGCGGATATGTATAGCTTCCTATCTTTAGTGCAAGACGATCCTACCGTACAAATTGTGTCGAACGCTCAGATAGATGCAGTCACTAAAGCTGCAGCAAAAATTGATACATTAAAACACCTTCCTGTTTTATCCGCAGCTGCGCCATTTAAAGCCGGCGGGCGTCATCGTACAAGTTCTGATGCTGACAGTTATGTACAAGTGGCAGCGGGAGAATTGTCATACAAAAATGCTGCCGACTTATACCTTTATCCCAATACCCTAGTTGCGGTAAAAGTAACAGGTAAACAAGTTAAAGATTGGTTAGAGTGTAGTGCAAATCAGTTCAATCAAATTGATCCAAATTCTGCAGCAAGCCAAAGTTTAATTAATTGGGAAACTCATCGAACATATAACTTTGATGTCATTGATGGCGTTAACTACAAAATTGATGTGACTCAGCCTAATAAATTTGACGGTGATTGCGCTGTGGTCAATGCTGATGCAAATCGAATTGTTGAGTTAAGTTACACAGATGATTCTGGCACTATTTTTAAAGGCGAAGAGTTTGCAAATAAGAGCTTTCTTATTGCGACCAATAACTTTCGAGCATTTGGTAATAAATTTGCCGGTACTGGCGCTGATTATATCGCGATGGAATTACCAGATACTAACAGAGAAGCCTTAACTCAATACATTACACAATTGTCAGAGCTCAATGGTGAAGTGGATCCTAGCGCTAATAATAACTGGCAATTCAAAACAATTGAATCAAACACTAAGCTTGATATTCGTTTTGAAACGCAGGACTCACCGTTAGCAGATGCATTTATTAAACTGAACCAACAGCGTCCTATGACCAAACTTGAAGCTGATAATATAGTTTCTGGTTTCGCGATTTATAGTATCGACTTAAGTAACGACTTAAGTATCGACTTAAATTAATGTGTCAGTAATATGTCAATAATACTTGAAGAAATGTTGGTAAAGATTGACAAAAAGAAGTGCTTAATCAATTAGGTACATATAGTGTTCAAACAAATACTTTTTGAGTACCTATGTGGTATTTAAGCACGACTCAATACTAAAACAGCCCATGATAAACCTACTGGCTGACGACAATGCTCCTATACCTCAGGGGCATTGCCATCAACCCTATTCCTATTACTTCATCACTCAAACGCCGTCTCCATAATTAACACCAACTGCGATTAATATAGTAATTAAGCGATCACTCAAGTTTAAAGTACTGCAACAATGCTTAATAAATATCGAAAACTTCAACTGTTAACACAATTACAGCTTAAATAACTTATCTTTACATTATCGTTCCTAGATCACAACACAGTGATTTATTTTGAATACAATCTACATTGATTAATTTACATTTCATCTCTGTAAATTGCTCACAACAATATGGAGCACAAAAAATAATAAGCTCCGGGGTCAGAAAAAAGCGTTTAAAAGAGAGACTATTATGTTGAACAAAAAGCTTTTAGCAGTTGTTATTGCGGGTGCGTTAGGTATTACTGGTTGTAGCTCATCAGATGACGATGTTAAAACCATTGAAGTTGATTTGCGTATCATGGAAACCAGCGATATCCATGCCAATATCATGGATTATAATTACTATAGTGGTCAAACCGATAAAACTATTGGTTTAGCCCGCACTGCAGCATTAATTCATGAAGCACGTGCAGAAGTCAGTAATAGTGTGTTAGTCGATAATGGTGATTTACTTCAAGGCAGCCCTATGGGCGATTATATTGCTCATGAATTTAAATCGACTAACCAATTAGCCGATACTCACCCAGCTTACAAAGCAATGAATACCCTAAATTATGAAGTGGGTAACATTGGTAATCATGAGTTTAACTACGGTTTAGAATTTTTAGATCAAGCAACAGCAGAATCAAACTTTCCTTATATCAGTGCCAACGTCTATTGTGAAGTTGATGATTGCTTCAGAGAAGTTAAAGCAGGTGAACCATTGTTTGAGCCCTTCATCATAAAAGATCAGCTTGTCGTTGATAAAAATGGTGACGAGCATACGATTCAAATTGGTTACATTGGATTCGTTCCGCCACAAATCAAAATTTGGGACAAACAAAACCTTGACGGCAAAGTCGTTGCACGCGGCATAGTTGAATCAGCAGAGCGTTACGTACCTCAAATGAAGGCCGCTGGAGCAGACGTTATTATCGCGATTCCACATTCAGGCATTGGCTCATCAGAAAACCCAAGTGACATGAATGCAGAAAACGCAACGTGGGCATTAACGACTGTTGAAGGTATTGATGCCATCATGTTTGGCCACAGTCACTCCGTTTTTCCAAGCTCCCAATTTGCTGATGTTGAAAATGTTGATTTAGATAAAGGCACCATTAATGGTGTTGCGGCAGTCATGCCTGGCCGTTGGGGAGATAATTTAGGTGTAGTCGATTTAACGCTAACACAAGAAGATGGTGCTTGGACTGTAGTTAACAGCCAATCGGATGCTCGCCCAATTTTTATAAAAGCGACTGATACGACTGAAGAATTTGCTGTTGAGCCTGATGCAGATATTCACGCTATGGTTGAAATTGAACATAACGCCACCCTTGATTATGTGAATGCGCCAATCGGTAAATCATCTACCGACATGTACAGCTTCCTCTCGCTTGTTCAAGATGATCCAACCGTGCAAATCGTATCAAATGCCCAAATTGATGCTGTAGCAGAAGCAGCCTCAAAGGTTGATGCACTAAAAGGCATTCCAGTTTTATCAGCGTCTGCTCCATTTAAAGCAGGCGGTCGACATAGCACTACATCTGATGCTGATAGTTATGTGCAAGTCCCTGCTGGAGACTTAACTTATAAGAATGCTGCAGATCTTTATCTTTATCCAAATACCATGGTCGCAGTTAAAGTGACAGGTGCTGAAGTTAAAGATTGGCTTGAATGCAGTGCGAATCAATTTAATCAAATTGATCCTACTTCAACTGCCGCTCAAAACTTAATTAATTGGGATACTCATAGAACATATAACTATGATGTCATTGATGGTGTAAGTTATAAAATTGACGTCACTCAGCCTAATAAATTTGACGGTGATTGCGCTGTAGCCAATGCTGATGCAAGTCGTATTGTTGATTTAAGCTATACAGACGCCGATGGCACGACATTTACAGGCGATGAACTAGCAAGCAAAGAATTTATTATTGCTTCGAATAACTACCGTGCATTTGGTGGTAAATTTGCAGGTACGGGCGCTGAGTTTGTTGTAATGGAGCTACCAGATACTAACCGCGAAGCGTTAGCTCAATATATTTCGGAAGAGTCAGAAGCCAATGGTGAAGTAGACCCAAGTGCTGACAACAACTGGGACTTTGTGACAATCGACACGAGTACTAAACTCGATATACGTTTTGAAACTCAAGACAGTGAAACCGCTGATAAGTTTGTTGAAGACTATCAAGTGCGTCCAATGACAAAACGCACAGACTTAACTGATGAGTTTGGATTCGCCATTTATAATATTGATTTGCAAAACTAATACTAAACGCTTGATTCATTTAGTATTGGAGTAAATATTAAAAGGCGCTAATAAGCGCCTTTTTTATTGCCATCTAGCTTAGCTAGTCATCTAGCTCAAATAATTTTGCCATTCGTTTAATTTGACTTAATGGGACTTGATGGCTGTTTCTTTCAACGCACAACTCTTGGTGCTTATAATCTTTAGGCTCGCCAATGAGCACAACTCGAACTTGATAACCTAATGACTTAGCTGCAGCCTCATAAGCCATATATTCCCATTTTGCTACGTTGGTATTATCACAAATGACTAATGGTTCATTATTAGCCATTGCATTGATAAATGCGGTTAAATTAGCTTGATGGTACTGACTAAGCATCTTGGAATTAAATTGGTACTTACCCTGTTTTTCGAAATAACTGTCAGTGGAAAAATAACCATGTTGTTTTACATGCAACGCTTGCTCAATACCGAGCTGCTTAAGGTAATTATTCACCCAAAAAGATTTCCCGCTGCCAGGTAACCCTCGCATAATGATGGCAAGTTTAGCTTGCAGCTTCATAATCTCTCTCTATTTTTACTAAGAAATACCACAACTTCAAGATTATCTATCTTGAATAACATTATGCGGAAATAGCATTCGTTAGTTGCTCAGTAAACGTCTGATTACCCACAGTTTCACCAGATAAAATCGACTCAACTAATTGAGGAACAATATCTCCTGCTTTACCTGTGAAATGATATTGAAATTGACTGTGTCTGTCTGCTTCAACCAAGTTTACTTCAACAGTCTGTGCCCCATGGTGATTAGCACTATCTACAAAACCTGCAGCAGGATAAACAGTACCAGAAGTACCAATTGCGATAAATAAGTCGCAGTTATCCAGTGCATCATGAATTCTATCCATGCCAAAAGGCATTTCACCAAACCAAACAATATGTGGACGTAATCGTTTAGCAGGGATACAACAAGTACAGCAATTGTCTTCACTAAACGGTTCACGTAAAACGAAGGTTTGTAATGATTGTGGGCAACGACCTTTCGACAACTCGCCATGCATATGTAACAAACGCTTTGAACCCGCACGTTCGTGTAAATCATCGACATTTTGAGTAATAACTAATAACTTACCAGGAAACTCAGCTTCTAGTTTCGCTAATGCTTCATGGGCTGCATTGGGTTGCACCTCACCACTATGGAGGTTTTCCCAGCGACTATTATAAAATCTTTCAACTAAATCAACATCCCGAGCATAACCTTCAGGCGTAGCCACATCTTCGATATGATGCTGTTCCCATAACCCATCTTGATCGCGAAAGGTCTTAATCCCAGACTCAGCTGAAATACCTGCGCCGGTTAAGACAACAATCTGCTGATACATACTGATTTCCTTATTTTTATTATATTAAGCCAGTTGTCGATACCATAACATCTAGCCCCTATCTTCGTCTTTATCTTCGAGACTAACCCTAAAACCCAACAAGTCACCTCTATAAGCTTAATAGTGATATAAATAGCTAATACTCTCAATAATCCCTTAGTATAAGTAAGACTATTGTCCATTTATTAACTTAACAGATTGTTTTATTGAGATGATGAAAGAAAATTCACTGTTAAATGCCGATAAACCTCGATGAAAGGTTCCAGTTTGGTATTACACCACATATAATGATCTTAACTATCCACGGACGAACCTTTAAGGTTCTGCAATCAAGAGATTAGCGATGACAGATGGAAATCAAGCACTCAAAAAAGCGGGATTAAAAATTACCCTCCCACGAGTCAAAATTCTAGAATTGATGCAAGCCCCTGAAAACCAACATATCAGTGCTGAAGATTTATACAAAAAATTACTCGATATTGGGGAAGAAATCGGCTTGGCAACTGTCTACCGTGTATTAAACCAATTTGACGATGCTGGTATTCTAAACCGTCACCACTTTGAAAGTGGTAAGGCCGTTTTTGAAATGTCGACTCAAAAGCATCATGATCACTTAGTTTGCTTAACCTGTGACAAGGTTATTGAATTCTCTGATGAAGTAATTGAGCGCCGTCAAGATGAAATCGCTATGCGTCATAATATTAAGCTGACTCATCACAGTTTATATCTATATGGTCACTGCACTAATGATGAGTGTGATCACGCAGACGAATAGCTTTATTGTTTTAGTTAATTAACTTTAACAAATAAAAAGCCAGCATTTAGCTGGCTTTTTATTATAATTAAATGAGTAGCTTAAAAACGGCCATTCACGCCGATACTATAAGAGAAACCATCAATATCAGAATCCAGTTCTTTAGCTGCGCTAAAGACTGCTGCGATAGTGTCTGTTATTGGTAAATAGTAATCCGAGCTTAACAACCAACTGTCGTTGCCACTCTAATCAAAATCATAAAAGTAGCTAGCTCCAACAGACCAAGAGTTTGTGATATACCAATCTGCGTCAACCATAGCAGTAGAGTGATTATCACTATAAGAACCAGCTGAGGTGAATTCTGGCATGTCAAAAATACTATCAACAGTATAATCACTATAAGTATATCTACCGCTCAAAAATAGTCCTTCAGTCCAATCAAATTGAATGTAGGTATCTGCACCTAAGGTAATGTTATCTTGTTCAGTATCAGACTTTCTAAACCCACCTGAGTCACTGATTTCATAGCCACCTGAACTACGAACATACTCTAGATAAAAAGAACTTGATGAGTTGAAGTAATACCCTAATGCAGCCCCATATATGTCACTGTCAAAACCAGTATCCGCTTCAAAATTAGCGTATTGCGCTTTTATAAACCACTTTGAATCAAATACATATTCTCCAGAAATATCATATTGGTCGAAATCATTACCGATACCTGAATAATGGCCGCCGATATTAGATGTTTGACCAAGGTAGTCCGCTAAAAGATATGGTTTATTGGCATCGCTAATTGGCGAAAAATGGTAACGGTAATCAACTTTGAATGTACCGTCAGAACTGCTTTCAGTTTGATCATAATAGGTAACATTACCATCATGTTGGTATTCATCTGCCATCACTGATGTAGATAACGAAGAAAATACGGTAAGAGTGGCTAAATATAAACCTTTTTGAATCATGTTTGTTCCTTGTTTAAATAACAAGAAAGAGCCATAGAAGATAATATCCATATCTTTATTCCTACATCGCAATGTTGCGATCGACTCTTTCCTTAGAGATTTTGGGGATTTTGCTTCTAAGGCAAAGATAGAAAAACAATATCTATCTTTGCTTAGAAGATTCTAAACTAACGAAATGTAAATAAAATTGCAATCAGATAGGTTGATGATTTATAGCATTCTTTGATACACATTCACCTTATGGCCTTTGTATTCGTTTTGTTCATACAACGACATACCATTGTTTGCTGCTACTTTTTCTGAGCCTACATTGCCATGTAAAATGAGGGCGATAACTTCTTCTATATCGAACATCGGTTTCAAAGTTTCCATCACAGCTTTGGCAGCTTCAGTACCTATCCCTTTGCCCCAATACTCAGGAAGATAACGATAACCCAGTTCCACTTTGTCGTATTCGGGAATGTATTTAGGCCCACAAAAACCTATCACTTTTTTGTCAGCTTTATGATACACCGCCCAGCGTCCAAAACCTTTATCGTTATAATCCGCTTGTATCACCTCTTTAAAAACGTGTTCAGCCTCTAATAGACTTTTTAACGGCGATTGTGGAATGTAAGTCAGCACATCAGGATTACTATTCATTAATAAAATAGCTTCTATATCGTGTTGATTAAATGGACGAATGAGTAGACGTTGTGTTTCTGCAATTACAGCGGGGATCACAGGGGTTATATGAGACACGATTATCCTTAACCTTTATTATTCTGAATTGTTGTGGGCTAACTACATGTTTAACTTTAGCAAAATAACCTTATCAAGATTTGACGATTTATCAATAACCACATAATAAAATGAATAATATTTCATCATCAACCATTTATTGACCAACAAAAAAGGCGCCGAAGCGCCTTTTGTAACACTTGCTAGTATTTACCAGCCAGTTTTTGTACGTAGTGCTTTACCGATATCAGCTAAAGAACGAACTGTGCTTACGCCAGCCGCTTCTAATGCTGCGAATTTATCTTCAGCAGTACCTTTACCACCAGCGATAATTGCGCCAGCATGACCCATACGCTTACCTTCTGGTGCAGTTACACCAGCAATGTAAGAAACAACAGGTTTAGTAACGTTAGCTTTGATGTATTCAGCTGCTTCTTCTTCAGCAGTACCACCAATTTCACCAATCATTACGATTGCTTCAGTTTGTGGATCGTTTTGGAACATTTCCAATACGTCGATGAAGTTAGTACCAGGAATTGGGTCACCACCAATACCAACACAAGTTGATTGGCCGAAACCTTCATCGGTTGTTTGCTTAACAGCTTCGTATGTTAGGGTACCAGAGCGTGAAACAATACCGACTTTACCAGGCTTATGGATGTGACCAGGCATGATACCAATCTTACACTCACCAGGAGTGATAACACCTGGACAGTTAGGACCGATCATACGAACGCCAGTTTCTTCAAGCTTAACTTTAACTTGAAGCATGTCTAACGTAGGGATACCTTCAGTGATACAAACGATTAGCTCAATGCCACCGTCAATCGCTTCGAAGATAGCATCTTTACAGAAAGGAGCTGGTACATAGATAACAGAAGCAGTAGCACCTGTTTCAGCAACAGCATCTTTAACTGTGTTAAAGACTGGAAGATCTAAATGAACTTGACCGCCTTTACCAGGAGATACACCACCAACCATTTTAGTACCGTAAGCAATTGCTTGCTCAGAATGGAAAGTACCTTGGCCGCCAGTGAAACCTTGACAGATAACTTTAGTATCTTTGTTAATTAATACAGACATTATTTGTCCTCCGCAGCTTTAACAACTTGCTCAGCTGCGTCAGTTAGACTTGTAGCTGCAATGATATCAAGATCTGAGTTAGCTAGAACTTCACGACCTAATTCAGCGTTAGTACCTTCAAGACGAACAACAACAGGCACTTGAACACCGACTTCTTTAACTGCACCGATAATACCTTCAGCAATCATGTCACAACGTACGATGCCACCGAAAATGTTAACCAATACTGCTTTAACATTTGAATCAGAAAGAATGATTTTAAATGCTTCAGCAACACGTTCTTTAGTTGCTCCGCCGCCAACGTCTAAGAAGTTAGCTGGCTTGCCGCCGTGTAGGTTTACGATGTCCATAGTACCCATCGCTAGGCCTGCACCGTTAACCATACAACCAACGTTTCCGTCTAGTGCAACGTAGTTAAGTTCGAACTTAGCTGCGTGCGCTTCACGTGCATCATCTTGTGATGGATCATGCATTTCACGGATTTTTGGTTGACGGAATAAAGCATTACCATCGATACCAATTTTGCCATCAAGACAGTGAATATTGCCTTCGTCAGTGATAACAAGTGGATTGATTTCAAGTAAAGCGAAATCATGGTCTTCAAACATTTTTGCTAAGCCCATGAACACTTTAGTGAACTGCTTCATTTGAGTTGGGTTTAAACCTAACTTGAAGCCAAGATCACGTGCTTGGTATGGCTGAGGACCCGCTAATGGATCGATGATTGCTTTGTGAATTAACTCAGGAGTTTCTTCAGCAACAGTTTCAATCTCAACGCCACCTTCAGTTGAAGCCATGAATACAACACGACGTGTTGCACGGTCAACAACTGCACCAAGGTATAATTCGTTTGCGATATCAGTACAGCTTTCAACTAAGATTTTAGCAACCGGCTGACCTTTCTCGTCAGTTTGATAAGTGACTAAGTTCTTACCTAACCAGTTTTCAGCAAATGCTCTGATTTCTTCTTTATCGCCGGTAACTTTAACGCCACCAGCTTTACCACGGCCGCCTGCGTGTACTTGACACTTAACAACCCACATATTACCGCCAATGTGACCAGCAGCTTCTACCGCTTCTTGGGCTGTATCGCAAGCGAAGCCTTCTGAAACTGGTAAACCATATTCGGCAAATAAGGATTTTGCCTGATACTCATGCAAATTCATGATGATCTATCCATATACTTCTTAAAAAATCCTACTGGCTCGTTTGAGCCAGCTACGAGGGTACTGTCTAGTTGACTCTTATAGGTCAAGCAATAGACGTGTTGGGTCTTCAAGGAAGTCTTTAATAGCAACCAAGAATCCAACTGACTCACGGCCATCAACAATACGATGGTCGTAAGATAATGCTAGGTACATCATAGGTTGAATAACAACCTCACCGTTCACTGCCATTGGGCGATCTTTAATAGCATGCATGCCTAAGATTGCGCTTTGAGGAAGGTTTAAAATTGGGGTCGACATCAATGAACCGAAAACACCGCCATTAGTCACTGTGAAGTTACCGCCAGTCATATCATCAACAGATAATTTACCGTCACGGCCTTTAAGCGCTAATTCGCGAACATTTTTTTCGATTTCAGCAAGGCTCATAGTATCTGTGTCACGTAATACTGGCGTTACCAAACCTCGTGGAGTTGATACTGCAATGCTCACATCAAAGTAGTTGTGATAAACAATTTCATCGCCATCAATTGAAGCGTTAACTTCTGGGAAACGCTTAAGCGCTTCAGTTACAGCTTTAACGTAGAAAGACATGAAGCCTAAACGGATTCCGTGGCGCTTTTCAAAGATTTCTTGATACTGCTTACGAATATCCATAATTGGCTGCATGTTAACTTCGTTAAACGTCGTTAGCATTGCAGTCGAGTTTTTAGCTTCAAGTAAACGATTAGCAATTGTTTTGCGTAAACGTGTCATAGGAACACGTTTTTGGCTGCGACCTTCAAGCGGTGCAACTGGTGCAGGTGCTGCAGCAGGTTTGGCAGCAGGCGCTGACTTAACAAATGCTTCAACGTCTTCTTTAGTGATACGTCCACCAACACCTGTGCCTTTAATGGCTGCTGCATCAAGGTTGTGCTCAGCAATTAAACGACGAACCGATGGGCTTAACGCGTCATTTGACTCATCAGATTCAGCAGCGACTGGACTAGCAGCTTCTGCTTCAGCTTTAGTGACTTCTTGGCCTGAAACAGCACCAGCAACAAAGTTAGCAATAACTTGTTCGCCAAGAACGGTTTCACCGTCTGGGAATAGTATTTCACTTAGAGATCCATCTTCTGGCGCAACAACTTCTAGAACCACTTTATCAGTTTCAATATCAACTAGATTTTGGTCACGAGAAACCTGTTCTCCAGGTTGCACATGCCATGTCGCGATAGTCGCATCAGCAACTGATTCTGGCAAAACGGGTACCTTAATTTCGATACTCATGGAAAGCTTTCCTTTTTATAAATTTTATTACGACAGTTTTAATGCGCTATTGATTAATTCTTCTTGCTGGCGAGCATGCAGAGCTGGATAACCACAAGCTGGTGCAGCAGATGCTTCACGTCCAGCGTAAGTTAACTGTGCGCCTGCAGGAATCGCTGCCCAGAAATGATGTTGGCTACAATACCAAGCACCCTGGTTTTGCGGTTCTTCCTGACACCATACAAAATCTTTAACATGCTGATACTCAGCAAGTGCTGCTTGCATTTCTTCTTGCGGGAACGGGTACAGTTGCTCCACACGTAAAATAGCAACGTTGGTGATTTCTTGTTTACGACGCTTGTCGAGTAACTCGAAATAAACCTTACCGCTACAGAAGACAACGCGATCAACCTTACTCGCGTCTAATGCATCAAGTTCACCAATCACACTCTGGAAACTTCCATTAGCAAGTTCATCAAGTGATGACACAGCTAGAGGATGACGCAGTAATGATTTAGGTGACATCACCACAAGAGGACGACGCATAGGACGTACAACTTGACGACGCAACATGTGATAAACCTGAGCCGGTGTTGAAGGAACACACACCTGCATATTGTGGTTAGCACATAATTGTAGGAAACGTTCAAGGCGAGCAGATGAATGCTCAGGGCCTTGGCCTTCATAGCCATGTGGTAACAACATAGTCAGACCACATAAACGGCCCCACTTTTGCTCACCAGATGACAAGAATTGATCGATAACCACTTGAGCACAGTTTACGAAGTCACCGAATTGCGCTTCCCAAATAGTTAACCCGCCAGGTTCAGCAGTGGCATAACCGTATTCAAATGCAAGTACTGATGCTTCAGATAATACCGAATCGATAATATCAATCTCACCTTGCTCATCGGCCACATTACGTAATGGCAAATAAGTTGTACCGTCATTTTGGTTATGTAGTACAGCATGACGATGGAAGAAAGTACCACGACCAGAATCTTGACCGGTAATACGAACACGTTTGTTATCTTCTAAGATAGACGCGTACGCTAAGGTTTCAGCAAAGCCCCAATCCAGTGGTTTTTCACCATTAGCCATTAACACGCGGTCTTTATAAATCTTAGCGACACGAGACTGAAGTTTGTGACTTTCTGGAATATCGACAATTTTTTGCGCTAGATTATTTAAACGCTCAAGTTTCATCGCGGCTTGATAGGTTTCATCCCATTCGCGGTTTAGATAAGGTGTCCAATCCACTGTGTGAAGTGTCATTGGACGCCATTCTTTAACCACACAATCGCCCGCATCTAATGAGTCACGATAAGTGTTCACTAAACCTGTCACATCATCTGCTGAAATACTGCTTTCTTCGATTAATCGATCGGCATAAATCTTACGCGGTGTCGGATGTTTTTTGATTTTAGCGTACATTAACGGCTGCGTAGCACTAGGCTCATCAGCTTCATTATGGCCGTGACGGCGATAACAGACTAAATCAATGACGACATCACGTTTGAATTCGTTGCGGTAATCAACAGCTAGCTGCGAAATAAAGGCAACAGCCTCTGGGTCATCAGCATTTACGTGGAAAATAGGCGCCTGAACCATTTTCGCGATATCGGTACAGTATTCTGTAGAACGAACATCTTCATGGTTAGAAGTAGTAAAGCCCACTTGGTTGTTGATAACGATACGAATACTACCGCCAACTCTGAAACCACGAGCTTGAGACATGTTGAATGTCTCTTGAACAATACCTTGGCCTGTAATTGCCGAGTCACCATGAATGGTAATTGGCATCACTTGTAAACCGTCAGTACATCCACGTCTATCTTGACGAGCACGAACTGAACCAATAACTACTGGGTTTACGATTTCAAGATGTGATGGGTTAAACGCTAACGCTAAATGGACATTGCCACCTGGCGTTTCAAAATCTGATGAGAAACCTTGATGATACTTAACGTCACCAGAACCTTGGACTTCGTCGTGTTTTCCTGCGAATTCATCAAATAATTCTGCAGGACGCTTACCTAAAACGTTAACAAGAACGTTTAAACGGCCACGGTGAGCCATACCAACAACGATTTCTTTAGTTCCAGCTTCACCAGCGCGGTATAAAATCTCGCGCATCATTGGAACTAAAGCATCACCACCTTCAAGTGAGAAACGTTTTGCGCCTGGGAATTTCGCGCCAAGGTATTTTTCCATACCTTCAGCAGCGTTTAGGCCTTCTAAGATACGTTTCTTAGTGGAGTTGTCATAATTTGCTTTACCTAAAGACGGTTCAAGACGTTGTTGAATCCAACGTTTTTCGTCTGTATCGGTAATGTGCATGTATTCAGCACCAATTGAACCACAATATGTGCTCTTAAGTGCGTGAACAATGTCAGCCAGTTTTAATGTGTCGCTACCGTATGCAAATGAACCTGTATTGAATTCACGCAACATGTCTTCAGCATCAAGACCATGAAACGCTGGGTCTAGTTCTTGAACGGCTTCGCGTTGCCATAAACCTAGAGGATCAAGATTGGCATTTTGATGGCCACGAAAACGGTGAGCATTAATTAATTGGAGAACTTTAACTTGCTTAGCATCTAATTCAGGGTCGGTTACACGGCTGGCGCCTTTGGCACGACTTTCTAATGCTAAACTGCGGAAATAATCACGTACTTTAGAGTGTGCAGCTTCAGGTATATCTTGAGAAGTACCATTTACCGCAGGGAGATTATCAAAGACGGCTTGCCAATCAGCAGTAACTGAACTTGGGTCCTCTTGATAGGCTTCATACATCTCTTCTACGTAGGTCGAATTTGAGCCACTTAGATGTGACGATTCGAGCCAAGCTTTCATGATGCCTTGGTGCATTACTTTTCCTTACAAACTTGATACACGTGCTTCGCCATAATCAAAATTACGATACCTTTTGCACCGCAATCGAATCGTATCTAACTATATAATTTTACAGAGTTAAATACAAAGGTCTTCCTAATACACACAAAGAGCCATCTACGAAGATGAAGATGGCTCTCATCAAGAGCTATTTAAGAGATAGTCCTAGCTCTACATTGTGCATTTATACTGCTCGCTTCAATAGCATTGACTTGATATGGCCAATAGCTTTTGTTGGGTTTAGCCCTTTAGGACAAACATCAACACAGTTCATAATACCGTGGCAACGGAATACACTGTAAGCATCGTCTAGACCAGATAAACGTTCTTCAGTCGCCGTGTCGCGGCTATCGATTAAGAAGCGATATGCATGAAGTAAACCACTTGGACCGATAAATTTATCAGGGTTCCACCAGAAAGATGGGCAAGCAGTTGAACAACAAGCACACATGATACATTCATACAAACCATCTAGATGAGCACGCTCTTCTGGGGACTGCAGATGTTCACGAGCCGGAGTTTTCTCATCATTGATAAGAAACGGCTTAATTTTTTCGTACTGAGTGTAGAACTGAGTCAGGTCAACAATCAAATCACGTACTACAGGCATACCTGGTAATGGACGAATTTCAATTTTCTTACCCTTGAAGGTAGAAACAGGCGTGATACACGCTAATCCGTTTTTACCATTCATGTTTACGCCATCACTACCACAAACACCTTCACGGCATGAGCGTCTAAATGACAACGAAGTGTCTGACTCTTTCAGCTTCATCAGTGCATCCAATACCATCATGTCGGTACCTTCATCCACTTCTAAGCTGTAATCCTTCATATAAGGCTTAGCATCTACATCAGGATTGTAGCGATAAACTGCAAATTCCAATTTCATCGTTCTGCTCCTAGTAAGTACGCTTGATAGGCGGGAATGCATCACGAAGCTTAGGCTCCATGTTCACTTCACGCTTTGTCATTTGTTCTGTGATTGGGTCAAAGACACTGTGACATAACCAATTGTCATCATCACGGTCTAAGAAGTCTTCACGAGAATGCGCACCACGGCTTTCTGTACGGAAGTTAGCAGCGTAAGCTGTAGCAATCGCAGTAGCCATCAAGTTATCTAATTCTAAGCATTCAATACGCTGAGTATTAAACTCTGAAGAGTTATCAGACAACTTAGCATTCGCTAAACGCTCGCGAATTGCTTTAAGCTCTTTAAGGCCTTCAGCCATTGCATCGCCACTTCTGAATACTGAGAAGTTAAGCTGCATACATAACTGTAAGTCTTTACGAATAACAGCAGGATCTTCACCATCTTTATTGCTTTCCCAGCGATTAAGACGATCAAGTGATGCTGAAATCTGTGCTTCAGATGGCGCAATAGGATCAGCAGTTTCATCTAGGGCTTTACCTAAGTGCTGACCTGCTGCACGACCAAATACCACCAAATCAAGTAGTGAGTTACCACCTAAGCGGTTTGCACCGTGTACTGATACACAAGCAATCTCACCTACAGCGAATAAACCTACAATATCTTGCTCAGTGCCATCACTATTTTGACGTACAACTTGACCACTAACTTTAGCGGGTAGACCACCCATCATGTAGTGACATGTTGGCAATACAGGGATTGGGCCATCTGCAGGATCAATATGCGCGAAAGTACGAGAAAGTTCACAAACCCCAGGAAGACGAGCTTCTAATGTTTCTTTACCTAAGTGATCAAGCTTAAGCAAACAATGCGGGCCTAGTGGACCATCTAATCCACGACCTTCACGGATCTCAGTCATCATTGAACGAGCAACAACATCACGTGAAGCCAAATCTTTTGCATTAGGTGCATAACGCTCCATGAAGCGTTCGCCATCTTTATTTAAAAGATAACCACCTTCACCACGACAACCTTCAGTTACAAGTACACCTGCGCCAGCAATACCCGTTGGGTGGAACTGCCACATTTCCATGTCTTGCATCTGAACACCAGCGCGCATTGCCATACCAACACCATCACCGGTGTTAATGTGAGCATTAGTAGTAGAAGCATAAATACGCCCTGCACCACCGGTTGCTAAAATGGTTGCCTTCGACTTAAAGTAAACAATCTCGCCAGTTTCAATTTCAATTGCAGTACAACCCACAATTGCGCCGTCATCGTTTTTAACTAAATCTAATGCATACCACTCAGAAAACACTTCAGTTTTGTGCTTAACATTTTGTTGGTATAAACAATGAAGCAAAGCATGACCTGTTCGGTCAGCTGCAGCTGCAGTACGTGCCGCTTGTTCGCCACCAAAATTCTTTGATTGACCACCAAATGGACGCTGATAGATAGTGCCGTTCTCGAAACGAGAGAAAGGGAGACCCATTTGCTCAAGTTCAATAACAGCTTCAGGACCTGTCTTACACATGAACTCAATTGCTTCTTGGTCACCGATAAAATCAGAACCTTTTACAGTATCGTACATGTGCTGTTCCCAATGATCTTCATGCGCGTTACCTAACGCAACAGTGATACCACCTTGCGCAGAAACCGTATGAGAACGTGTTGGGAACACTTTAGATAAAAGCGCACAGCTCTTACCTTCTTTAGAAATTTGTAAAGCCGCTCGCATGCCAGCGCCACCAGCGCCGATCACTACTGCGTCAAATTCGCGTACTGGAATACCCACTTAAACACCCCACACTATGATGATGCCTGCAGCTAGATAACAAAAAGCCGCTACGACAAATACGAACTGAAGTAATCCACGAACCGATACGTTTTTAACGTAATCAGTCAGAACTTGCCAAATACCAATCCACGAATGAATTAATACAGCAACAAGTGCCAGCAGAGTGAATACTTTCATTGGTAAGGTGCTAAACAGACCATGCCAAATTTCGTAAGTTAATGGGGCACTACAAGCAATAAACCCAACCATAAAAATGGTGTAACAGGTTAAAATTACTGCACTAGCACGGATTAAAATAAAGTCATGAACACCACTGCGTCCAAGGCTTGCTGCGTTGGTTACCATACCCAAATCCCCACTATGATTGAAAACGCCGCTGATAGAACAAAGGCGATTTTTGCTGATGCTAAGCCTGAGGCTAATTCTTCCCAACGACCGGTATCCATAATCAGATGACGTAAGCCAACGATTAAGTGATAACCCAACGCAGTAAGAATTCCCCAAATAACAAACTTAACCAGCAAGTTATCAAAAAGAGATTGTAGGCCAGCGAAACTCTCAGGAGATGCTAAAGATTCATTTAGCATCCAAATAAGAATACCGACAGCAAACAGCATGATGACACCGGATACGCGGTGAAGAATTGACGCAATCGCTGTTGCAGGAAAGCGAATGGTCTGTAGGTCTATATGGACAGGTCTTTGCTTTTTCACGTTCTGCTCACTCAGCTCCATTGAGCATTATTTTTATTATTCATCTTGTTTGCTTCTATTTGATACATCAAACTACTAATGTAAACAAATTGTTGAAACTTAACAGACTACTATCAAACACTTAACTATTTGAGAATTCACTAATTTAGCCAGCCAAAAAATGATTTCAAAAATGTGATGTTTGTCGCCCTTTGTGGGCGAGGCCAAGTATACTCAAGCCCATTGTCAAATACAAACGTCACACTATGCAAAATTTGTTTTTTTGTCTTTTTTTTCGTTTCAAGCCAATGCTGTCAAGGCGTCTAGCAAGGTTTATACCATGGTCTAATAAATTTAAACGCTTATTTAAATTGAAATGTGATCACGATTCACTGTAAAGTAATGTCCGCTTAACATGCCGCACTCACAGAAAAGAATGAAGTAAGGAGAACGGGGTATGGCTGACAATATAGCCAAATTAGAGTTACCGGGGAATGAATCAATCGAATTGCCAGTTAAGCAGGGAACTGCTGGCTTTGACGTAATCGATATCAGTAAATTAGGAAAGACAGGACATTTCACTTTTGATCCTGGTTTTTTAGCAACCGCTTCTTGCGAATCTGCTATTACCTATATTGATGGTGAGAAAGGTGTGCTTACACACCGTGGCTATCCAATTTACGAGTTAGCTACTGAATCTAACTATTTAGACGTTTGTTACTTGTTGTTGTATGGTGAATTACCAAGCAAAACTCAATACGAAGAGTTTGTTGCTATGGTTAAAAACCACACAATGGTTAATGAGCAATTAGCTTCTTTCTTTAGAGGCTTCCGTCGTGATGCACACCCTATGGCGATGCTATGTGGCGTTACCGGTGCATTATCTGCGTTCTACCAAGATTCTCTTGATGTAAATGATGAAAAACATCGTGAAATTGCGGCTTTCCGCCTAGTTTCTAAAATGCCAACGATTGCAGCAATGTGCTACAAATATTCAATTGGTCAACCTTTCGTCTATCCACGCAACGACCTAAGTTACGCAGGTAATTTCTTGTCGATGATGTTTGCTGTTCCATGTGAAGAATACAAAGTGAATCCTATTGTTGAAAAAGCAATGGACAGAATCTTTGTGTTACATGCTGACCATGAGCAAAATGCATCAACATCAACAGTACGTTTAGCCGGTTCATCAGGTGCTAACCCATTTGCATGTATCGCTGCAGGTATTGCTTCACTATGGGGTCCAGCTCATGGTGGTGCTAACGAAGCTTGTTTAAACATGCTAGAAGAAATTGGCAGTGTTGATCGTATTCCTGAGTTCGTTGCTCGTGCTAAAGATAAAGCTGATCCATTCCGTTTAATGGGCTTTGGACATCGCGTATACAAAAACTTCGACCCTCGTGCGAAAGTTATGCGTGAAACTTGTCATGAAGTTTTAGCTGAACTAAATGTTCAAGATCCTCTACTTGATGTAGCAATGGAACTAGAGCGCATTGCATTAGAAGACGAATATTTCGTATCTAAGAAGCTTTATCCAAATGTTGATTTCTACTCAGGAATTATCATGAAAGCAATCGGTATTCCTACTAGTATGTTTACAGTGTTATTTGCACTTTCTCGTACTGTTGGTTGGATTGCACATTGGAAAGAAATGCTTGACCAACCAGGTCACAAAATTAGCCGTCCACGCCAGCTCTACACTGGTTCTGAAGACCGTGATTTTGTAAGCTTAGATAAACGATAAAGTTCATTCCTATTGTTTATTAAAAAGCGCCTTTGAGGCGCTTTTTTTATGTCTGCAATTAATAATCAAGGCAATATGTCGGCAGTTATCTTACGAGACATTTAACCCACTATTCCACCTTCTTCCGTTCTTATTAGCTCAGAATCCATTCTTAATGTATAAACATAGTTTGATAAACCTAACGAGATTTTTTAGCAAACATAAAGGAGCATGATATCAATGAAAGTGCTCTACTAATTGATACTCTATTGGGCTAATCTGGTACTTACTCAAGCATTAAAGTAATAAGTCTTATCTATTAATAAAACGTGACAGCGACAATGGCTTTGCGTATTAATTTGGCATTATTAGATCCCTTACACCAAACACTAGAATCTGTTTGAAGTGGAGGTAGCGTCATTAATCATATAATGGATGGATGAATTATTTACTAATTTTTTAACTCATAAACTTTAATTTAACCGTTATAAGCAATTAAAATCTTACTTTCTAATCTTTAAATGTAGTAAATTTATTGACTAAACCTTAGCTAGTAAGAGTATATAACGTCTCAAATTTTATATTTAAACGAAAAATTAACAGCAAAATACAACCTAAAATACCATTCAAATCGATATGACCAATTTCAGTAAGTGTTTAACCAAAAAACTTTACCCACTTGACCAAGTAATATACTGAACGATAAATCCAACATTAAAAATTGAATGATTATTCATCAGCAAGCTTAATGTAATGTATCAATTTGCTGCACCAAGATGGATTTTTTACTGAAAAAAGAGTTTATTCAGCACTTTTTTATTCGAAATAAAT
>NZ_BPEV01000022.1 GCF_019654955.1 Shewanella sp. KT0246
AATATATGATAAAAAGCCGCATTCATGGATGCGGCTTTTTTATTTTGCTAAGCAATTAATTCATTGCAAGCTTTATGCTAATGACTAAATATCAGATTCTTTAAATTCGGCAATCGATTCACCGCGAAATTCCTTTTTGAGTTCTGACTTAGACAGCTCATTAATTTTACCACCAGCACCAATTGTAAAATGATCTGTTTGGGTTAATTTACGAGCTTGATAAAGCATAACGACCTGCAAAGTTGATTCTTTTTGCTCATCAGATAACACTGTACCGTCGTCCCACTTTCCTGTTTCAGCGGCTGAACGCAGGCGATGGTAAACTTCTTCAGGCATGTCATCGATGACTTTATTGATATCATTCATACGCTTTTCCGTTTGTGTAATACAATTCTGGCACGAGTAACACTATAGCCAACAAAACCAAAAACAAAGCAGCCAGTTGCTATATGAGACTGAATACCGGTTGCAGTTTCACCGCCCCAAAACCAAATCACCACACCTGCAATAAATAAAGTTAAAAACACAAAGCTCTGAGTCATTAACTTATTTGATTGCTGAATATGACTAATAATACGAACAGATTCATTATCACCGTCAGTTTTAGAACGGCAATGAGAACATTCTTTCGCTTTACTGGAAATACGCTTTTGACATGAAGGGCATTCAATTAACGCCATAACTTGACTACTCTGTTAAATTATCAACAACAGCAAGCATAGCCACTAGCGATGCTTCACCTAGGTATTCACAACGTGCTGGAGACCAACCTACAACAGGATCTGGTAAGTTGTCGTTGTCTTTAAATGGCATTTCTAACGTGTTTGCAAGACATTTAAATGTATTACCTACCCAGTTAGAACCGACCGTTAAGTTCGCTTTACCAGGCTCATCTTTGTCATAACCATATTTAGTTTGGAAATCAGCACTAGCCATTCCTAACGCAACAAGGAACTGTTCTTGTAACTTGGCCATATGTGGAGTGTAATTTGGTGCGCCTTCACAGCCTGCAACAAACACATAAGGTAAGCCTTCATCACCGTGGACATCATAGAATAAATCTACACCTGTCTCTTTCATCTTATTAGTAACGTAATACACTTCAGGGCTTCGCTCTAAACTAGGCGACTGCCACTCACGGTTTAAGTTAGTACCTACAGCATTGGTGCGTAAATGGCCTCTTACACTGCCATCTGGATTCATGTTCGGCACAATGTAAAAGTTGGCTTTATCCAGTAACAGTTTCGCTGTTGGGCAATCACTATCTAACAATTGGTTTAATAGACCTTCAATTAACCACTCAGCCATTGTTTCACCTGGATGCTGTCTTGCTGTAATCCAAATGTTCTTTTTAGCTGGGTCGTTATCACCTATTTTAAGTAAGCTCATGTCACGGCCATCAAGAGTTAAACCTAAGTTTTCAAGGCTTACAGATGGGTGCAATTGCACTGAACTAATTAAATCTAAATGACGCTCATAGCTGTATGGTGCAAAGTACGCAATTTGAATTGCTTCGCAGTCTAAGTCAACTTGAATCGTTAGCTTGCCGTCTTGGTAGCTAGTTGGTAGACGGAACCAGTGTTGGCGATCGTAACTCGCTACTGCTTGATAGTCTTCCCAACCTTTAGGGTATGATGCAGAACCAGCATTCATAATGTTTAAATTATAAGTTTGGCCGATGTCACCCTCCATACGGAAGTTAAACCATTGATAGAACTCGCCGCCTTCATCAGGTCTGATAGCCAATTGAATGTCATCGTGCTTGTCTAGATTGATAGTCTCAATGTTACCACCATCAAAATTCGCGCTAATACGCATAGGACTTCCTTATGTAAGGTTATTATCGATTTTTATGCCTGCATCTTATCAAATGCCGTTACTCAATAAAATCAAATGGTGAACAACTGCTAAACATCTGCTCAAATTATGTCAGGTTTTAGTCATAATATGGCAGTGATACAAACAAAGCATCACAGTATGGGCTATCTAACAATAATGAATGTAGTGGATTCAAATACAAAAATGCCGAATATACAGATATTCGGCATCTAAGAATCTTTACAGTGAAATGATTTTAAACAATGTCCGTCGTCTTCATAGTAAGTTTGACTGTCGCCAAAAACTTAAATACTGCGACTTATAACATTGTAATAAAAGCTTTAAATCAAAATTGGACTAAAACAATAACCTTTACCACGCACAGTGTTGATTAACTCACGTGGTAAAGAATTTTTAGCCATTTTTCGGCGTGTATTACTGATGTGCATATCAAGGTTACGATCAAACTCACCTAATTCTTTGTGCAATACTCGCATTTGCAACTCAGCTTTAGTAACCACTTCGCCTTTTCGTTGGAATAAGTACTTAAACAAGCGGTATTCAGTTTGAGTCAGTTTTAAATGCTGAGTATTTAACATGACGGTATTATTTACGTCTTCAAATAAAATATCATCAAAATCTGACCGATGAACAACCTTTTCACTACGGCGCCGCAAAACATTTACTCTCAATAACAATTCTTTTACGTTAAAAGGTGCTGCTATGTAATCATCTGCACCTTGTTCAAATGCATTAATGCGCTCTTGATCTACATTGTTGTTCGCCAACACAATGACTGGCGTTTGACAGTGCTTAGCCATGAGTAACCAAAAAGAATCCATCTTAGGGACATTGTAATCCAATAAAATTACTTCAAATTCGTGTCTCTCTAATTCAACCAGCGCATTAAAGCCATTATCGACGATGTGAATTTCATATCCCATCGACTCCATTTGTTGGCATAGGTGTAAGCTATTGGTGAGTTGTTGATCAATCAAGAGAATCTTTTTCATAGCGGTCTTAATCTAAACGAGAACAATTACCATTTAGATTATCACCATGAATTTATTATTACTAGCAAATTAATGTAAATTTGCGAACCAAGCTTTGTTTTGATCTGTTAATTCAATGGATTTTTTCTAGTCTGTAATTAATCATTGCAAGTATTTGATGAGAGGTATATATTAATCGTTAATCGACGATTGACTATGGGTCACAACTAATAACTAAGTACAAGTATGCCGTTCGTAATCATAGTGAGTAAGTTATTTAGACTTATAAAATGTTTTATAGAATTTAGTCATAGTCAAAACAAGCTCTACACCAATTTACGTTGGATATAGCTGGTTAGTTTTTACGTCATCTACATCAATAGGATTTTTCGTTATCTACATCAATAGGATTTTACGCTATGGCACAAGATTGCAGTCAGAAATCAGCGCTCGCATTTAAAGCCACAGAGCAGCAATTAAACGATGAGAAGTCATTTGCGGCTCAAGCTAAAGCGATGGCCCACCCTGCCCGCATAAGGATCCTCAAAATACTGTTTAACTTAGATAAACTTGGCGGCTGTTTAAGTAGTGATTTAGTAGCCGAAGTTGGATTGGCGCAATCCACTGTGTCAGAACATATTCGTATTTTAAAACAAGCAGGTTTTATTAGTGCTGAACCGAATCCACCTAAAATTTGTTATCGCATCAACCGCCAAGCACTTAATAATTATCAGCAGCAATTTAATCAATTATTTTAACTATTCTGATAAACAAAGTATTTGACTAAATCTTTTAATATCTATGGAAGATTTTAAGATCTTATATCGTACTTCGACGATAAACGAAGCAATTGTTAGAATATACAAACAAAGAGAACTGACCATGAGTGAAATGAATACAGACTCAGCCACCAAGAAAATGAGTTTTCTTGATCGCTACTTAACCCTATGGATATTTGTCGCTATGGCACTTGGTGTGTCTATTGGTGCCCTATTCCCACAAGTCGAACAAATCACCAATTCAATGAGCGTGGGTAGTACTAACATTCCACTCGCTATTGGTCTTATTTTGATGATGTATCCACCACTAGCAAAAGTAGATTATCGCTTGTTAGGTAAAGTGACAAAAGATAAACAAGCTATCACCCTTTCATTAATCATGAACTGGATTGTTGGCCCAATCTTAATGTTTATTCTGGCTATTACATTTTTAAGTGATTACCCAGGTTATATGGTTGGCATTATTTTAATTGGTATTGCACGCTGTATTGCTATGGTGCTTGTTTGGAATGATATTGGCGGAGGTAACAAAGAACTAGGTGCAGCACTTGTTGCAATTAACAGCTTATTCCAAATATTAACTTACAGTGTGATGGCATGGTTGTTTATCACTGTTTTACCACCGATATTTGGCTACGAAGGTTTTGTTGTTGATATTTCAATGGCTGATATCACCCAAAGTGTACTAATTTACTTAGGTATACCTTTCTTAGCTGGTTTTTTAAGCCGTAAAATCTTAGTCGCTCGTAAAGGTGAGCAATGGTACAACGAAGTGTTTATCCCAAAGATATCGCCTATGACCTTAATTGCGTTATTGGGTACCATTGTATTGATGTTCAGTTTAAAAGGAGACATGATCCTTGAGCTACCAATGGATGTACTCAGAGTCGCTTTACCGCTGGGGATTTACTTCATTTTAATGTTCTTTATCAGTTTCTTTATTGGCAACAAGATGGGTATTCCTTATGACAAAAATGCCTCGATTGCTTTCACTGCAACCGGTAACAACTTTGAACTCGCCATTGCAGTATCCATCGCTGTGTTTGGTATTCATTCTGACCAAGCGTTTGCCGGTGTTATTGGACCATTAATCGAAGTGCCTGTTTTGATAGCATTAGTAAATATTGCATTAAGAATGAAAGCTAAATCAGAACAAAAACATAATCAAGTGGTCTCTAACTCATAGCATTATTTCATAACATAATAACGTTAATAAGCTGAATTAAGTCGAATACAAGCCTGTAATGACAGGCTTGTATTATAGAACGGGCCATAAATATCACTACATAATGACTCTTTACTTATCACTGCATCACGTATCTTTTCCTCAGCAGTTAAAGATTTAATCTTATTTACTGATTAATAAAAACTGTCTAAACATGGCACCCCACCTCATTACAGAGTCCACATCGTTCCAATTGTCGTCATATTACTCTAATATCTTGTATTAGTTATTAAATTAAAGGGATACATTCATGACAACTCGCGTATACGTATTAGCACAGTTTAAGCCTAAAGAAGGCAAAGAAGCTGAACTGTTTGAAATTCTTAAAGCCCTAGAACCTGACTCGTATCGTGAGGAAGGCTGCATTCAATATATGCTGACTCGACAAATCGATCACCCAAGTGCAACCAGAAACGAATACCCAATTGTATTCAACGAAATCTGGGACAATGCCGAGTCTTGGGCTGCACATGGGCGTAGAAAGCAAATTCAACATTTCTTTGAAACTCAAGTTCAAGCTGAATCAGGTTTAGTAGAAGATGCCAAAGTAACGGCATACTCAGACGAAGGTTATCACTATGATGCGCCAATTTATGAATAGAAACGCTTAATAGCAGCACTGTTTTTTTAATTACCGATTCTCTAACTTAACGATTAATTCAAAAGGACTTGAATACGATGACTTACCCACTATTTTTCAAAAGAGTTTTCATTTTGGCGATGTTGCTAAATTCGCCTCCATTGATCGCGCTAATTTTAATTCCGATTGGACTGGAACCTGTGCTACTGATTATGTCATTAGCATTTTGGGCAAATATTCCGCTTTAGTTAGGCCTAGGCAATCTTACAGCTGAACCTAATATCGTTTATAGCAAGTTTGGCGTGATGGATACGTCATTGACGATAATAATGACTACTGTGATGTTTTGGGTAGTATGCGCTGCAATTTTATCTTTGTTGAGTTTATATATTCCAAACAAACATCAACTTAAATGACATATATCTACTTCAAATATATGTAAATGATTTAGTGATTGATATGCTCGAAATATAGATACAAAAAAGCCGACTTTATTAAGTCGGCTTTTTGATGTGTACTTAACCGTAAACTGAGTTATTTATTGGTCATCAATTGCTTAATGTACTTAACAGGTGCGCTACCATAGCTTAAGAACTTTTCATGGAACTCTTTCAAATCAAAGTCGTCTTTTTGAGCTAGCTTTAACTCTTCTCGTAAATCGTAAATTTCACGATAACCTGAGTAGTAGCTTGTTAATTGAACTTGGCTTAATGTTGCACGGCGCCACTTGCCTTCAGCTTCCGCTTGTTGCTGGAATGCTTCATTGGTCATTAAGTCGATAGCCTGTTCTTCTGTCATGCCATTCACTTGAATGCTGTAATCTAAAATGGTGTTAGCAATAACGCGTAAGTTCCACTTGTAATACATCAACCACATTTCAGGTTCAAAATCACCATAGCCTTCTTCAAGCATCATACGCTCAGTATAAACCGCCCATCCTTCAACCATTGCACCATTACCGAATAAGCTTTTCACTAAACTTGGTGACTCATTTGAATACACTAGTTGAGTGTAGTGACCAGGAATCGCTTCATGAATATTGAGCACTTGTAAAATCCAGTGGTTATATTCACGCAAATAACTCTCTGCTGATTCGTCACTCATACCATCAAGAGGAGTCACATTGTAATAGGTATTCGCATCCTTTTCGTAGGGACCAGGTGCACTGATTGATGCACCAGCAAAACCACGCATATACTCTGGGGTTTCACGTACAACTAACGGTTTTGAAGGATCTAACGTCATCAGTTGTTTTTCGTTGACGAATTTCACTAACTCAGGGATTTGTGCTCTGACTTCATCAACAAAGTCTTCGCGCTTTACGTGTTTAACTGATAACACATCGATCAGTTGCTTAATGGCCACATTGTCATCTTGTGGTTTAGGGGTATCAATATACTTAGACCAAATGTCATTGGTGATCTTTGCCATTTCCGCTTGCACGCGATGTTTATCAGCAGTCGCTTTTTCAAATAGTGCTTTGCCTGACATGCCTGCTTGAATATCTAAGGCAAATTTTTCTTCATACAATTCCTCACCAATTCTAAAGCTACGCGCGCCTTCTTTTTCAAGTTTAACTTCAAGCTGAGTTAACCATTCAATGTGTTCAGTTACTGCTACTTTGGCTAGTTCAAAACGCTTAGTAAATAGGTCTTTGTCAGCTTGAGTTAAACCAGAGTCCGCAACTTTTTGAGCAAGATCATCAGACAGTACTGAAAAAGCACCTTGGTTTTGCATGATCGCAAGTTGAGTATGCTCGATGGTTGGGTTGTTGATATTTGCTTGCGCAGCTTGGTAATAAGCAGGCACATTTTCTAAACGAGCCACTACAGATTTAAGTCTTTCATCCAAAGGGGCAAAATCTTCGTTAATGATCTGGGCAAACCCGCCAGCTACATTGTATTGTGAAGGGTTCCACTGCCATGCTTTAAAGCGCTCTTGCTGCCATTTGATACTGGCTAATAAGTTTGAAATTAATTCATAATCAATCAAATCATTGGTACTTAATGTGCTTTTATCAAACGCTGACAACTTAGCTTGCTGGGTATTTACAAACGCTAATGTTTTCGCTCGAGCAGCTTCATTTGGCACTTCTAAGTAACCATCATTAACATGCTTGCCACTGTACAGTGCCCAAGTCGGTGACCATTGCCATAAATCGTTAATGAACCCATCAGAAAAATCCGCAAAATTAACTTGAACTTGTTCAGCAGCGGTTACGGTTTCGCTTTGAGTACTAGCACTGTTACAACCGGCTAATGCACTCAATCCAAGTACAACAGCAAGTGAGATTGTGGCTTTTTTCATTGTCTGGCTTCCTTTAATTAATGTGATAATTTTATTATTATTTTTAACTAATTCGCTTTAATAAACCGATTAGCATTTTGTTGTTAACTTTTTTGTGGCATAAGTAAATCATGAACTTAAATAAATTTCAGCTCAATTCCTGTATTTGACATCTTTTGTGACATCTTTTAGTGGTACTTAATCTAGTGACAACTCGAAACTGGTACAACTGAATTGTTAACTAAATAAATGATCGAGTTCTTTATAATGTTTGAAAAGGAAAACACAATGACAGCAAAACGGTTTAGTCTTATTCTTAATGGTAAAAAAGCTGGGATACTGGAAATACGTAATGCTGTTTATGCACTGAGAGAGCAAGGTTATGACTTAGCAGTCAAAGTAACTTGGGAAGGCGCTGATATGCAGCGTTTGATTCAAGAATCGATGAATGCAGGTTTTGATAGAGTTATCATTGGTGGTGGCGATGGTTCACTTAACGAAGCAGTAACAGCTTTAATGCATCTAAAAGCCCAACATAAAGAATCGCCACTGTTATTGCCAGAGGTTGCCGTGTTACCGCTGGGAACAGCCAATGACTTTGCAACGTCAGCTCAAATTCCAACCGGAATAACTCAAGCTTTAACCTTTGCAATTACAGGAGAGGCATCAGCGATCGATTTAATCGCCGCTAACGATCGCCACTTCATTAATGTCGCAGCTGCAGGCTTTGGCGCACAAGTGACCGCTGAAACACCTGTTGAATTAAAAGACTTTCTAGGTGGTGGTGCGTATACCCTTACAGGTTTAGCTAAAGCCATTGGCTTCAAACCTTATGAGGGTACTATTAACACTGACAAAGGCAGCTATAGCGGAAATATAGTCGTAGGCGCAATGTGCAATGGACGCCAAGCTGGTGGCGGACAAGTACTCGCACCTAATGCCAAAATTAACGATGGATTAATGGATGTCACGCTATTAAAAGGGTTTACTCCCATAGACTTACCAAAAGTCATTGAAGAAATCAGCTCCTCTAACACCGATGGCGAGTTTTGTTTTCACTTTCAAACCCACTGGTTAGAAATCGACTTCCCGTTAACTTTGCCATTAAACCTTGATGGTGAACCATATCATTGCGAGCAAGTTCGTTTTGAAGTGAAACCCAAGGCAATTCAATTTGTTATACCACAAACTAGTCAACTACTTTAATAGTCAATTTACGAATAAATTCTAATAACTTTCTTGAACTCAAATACTAAAAAAGCTCGTTATTTTGCAGTAACGGGCTTTTCTAAAAACAGCATAGAGGTGGGATTTGAATCCAAGGCTTTCTTATCAAATGTAAAACAAGTCGATTATTTTACAATTGGTTACGAAATAAAGGGTTAATTATAAGCGCAATTGCTAATTAAGATTGGCTATTTTTCTGAAAAAAAATCGCGAGTAATAAGTTGCTAGTTATTCTGATGAGTTTAAGCGAGACTTTAAATTACTCAGCTGCGCTTGCTAGGGATAAACTAACAATATCTGGTGCGCTGAAAGTAAGGTATAATATTTATAATAAGATCCAAAATATTATCTTGTTAGCCGTAGCCAAGGAGCTAACCCTTCTGTTTTATATTGGCCGTGTTCAATACGTTCACTGCGATAAGTACCACAAGTTTGTAACCTTTCTCACAAAATCTTTCGCTGCAATACCACCGGACATGCTTGAACCCACGACGATCACATCAAAATCCATATTATGCGCTTTCATGCTTATTCATTTGAATTAACCTTAAACTGTTAAAGCCAAACTCGGCCAACCTCGGAGAGTTTAATCTCCTGATATGGCCCTAGGATGGAGTCAAATTTTAGAGCTTGGGTAGCACCGATTTTTGAAATGTAATAACCAATCACAATCAGTTGTTTAAGCTTGCGATAGAATGTATTTTGCTCAGAACCTTGGTACCTGTAACAATCAAGTATCTCTATTGACTTAGCTTGTTTATTGGATGACAGTTCTAAAAAGCTTGGATTAGCATTAAGTTAATTATCTAACTGGTCAACAAACTTAATTCGTTCATCAGGGGTCATAAAATGATGAACATAATAGTCAGCATACAAGTGCGCATCGGCTTCGCTGGCGCTGGGTGTATCTGTATGAGTAATAATGATATCGCTTATTAACTTAATACATTCCAATTGTTTTTCAGTAAAGCCTGTCTTTATTGTTTCACTCTCAAACGCAGATGTAACCGCGAGCACCATGCTATTAATTAAGGTAATAGTACAACCTAAAACAACGGAAAGGTTGATTAACAATTGGCGTCTATTTATACCAGTAACATCCATGAAATACAGATAAGAATTTAGAAACCGTTATCAGCTATCTAACAGCAACTCTTAAAACCTAGTGAAATAATAATGTTTTAATACAATAACGGTAACATTGTCTATTGCCTTCAATATAACAACTGTTTTTATTCTGCAATTAACTTGGTAATTTGACTGGTTGTTTTAAAAAGAGATTCAAGCAGGTCTTGATTCCCATTACTCCCTTTGTCTTGTACCTTAAAAGTTGACACACTCAAAGCAGCAATCACTTTTGCATTCGGTTGGCCTATGAGTACTGAATAATCTTTTACCCCAGTCAGTAAGCTATTAGACTGCACAATGAATCCAGATTGTAGAATAGCCTCTAAGTCTGTGGTTAATTGACTTCGTTCAGACGGCCCAAACTGACAATAAGTCGGATCATGCTCCATTAACATCGTCTGTACCTCTGCATTACTATTGGCTAATAGTAATTTTCCCGCAGTTGATTGACTAAGCCGAAATATTGCGCCTTCTGAAATACTAAGGTGAACTTGGCTAGTGCTTCTGGCATTCACAACGACCATTGCTTGGCTTTGATATAACATACTCAAGTAGCATGATTGGCCAATATGAACCGCTAAGTCTTCCATAAAAGGTAACGCTGATTGCCTGACGCGATCGATAGGCGAAATATTGCGAGATAAATGAAACAACTTCAATGATAAGCTGTATCGACCAGAGTTTATGTCCCGCTGTAAATAGCCTCGTTTTTCAAGTCCAACTAACACCCTATATATTTCATTTGGGCTACGTTTTACACCTCTGGCAATTTCGGTTTGTGTACACGCGATTCTGATATTAACCAAATATTCCAAAATATCTAATCCCTTATCTAACGCGGGAACAGCGTACTTATCCTTTAATACATCATTCATAACATCCCTTCTGCTTTAATCGATTCTTATATAAATTTAAAAATAAATTTATCTGTACATTTACAAATTTCAATTAACTATCAGCCACTTAAATATATTTAATTGATTCATATTTGAATGTAACGTTTTTATATAAATATAGGTTGAAATTATGAAGCCTTCGAGCGATTATTGTCAACAATAAACAAAGATTAATCATTAAGGATAGCATCAATGACTCGTTCATCACTTACGGAAGAGCAAATAGCTGAATTTGAACAAAAAGGTTTTCTTATCATAAAAAGTTATTACAACACCGAGGAAGTCACGCGATTACAACAGACTACATTTAATGATGAATCGCTTTATGACCGAGCATGGGATAAGAAAGATGCTCAAGGTGCGGTAAGTAAAGTTTGCCTTTGGCAACAAACCAGTGATGACTTTTACAGTATGTTTTCCCGCGGAAGACGCTTAGTTGATGTATGCGAGACCTTAATAGGTGAAGAGGTTTACCACACCAGTACAAAAATCATGATGAAAGAGCCTTTTGTGGGTGGCGCTTGGGAGTGGCATCAAGATTTTGGATATTGGCATCGTGATAATTATATGCTTTATCCTAAATGCATTAGCTGCATGATAGCCATCAACCAAGCCACGCAAGAAAATGGTTGTTTACAAGTTTTGGAAGGTTCACATCACCTAGGCCGTTTAGATCACAACAAAACTGGCGATCAAAAAGGCGCAGCCATCGAGTTTGTTGAACAAGCAATGCAATACCACTCGCTTGTTAATGTTGAGTTAGCCCCTGGCGATGTGTTGTTTTTCCACTGTAACTTACTGCACAAATCTAATCAGAACCGTTCTTCTGCGCCGCGATGGTCAATGATCAGCGCCTATAACGCTGTCAGCAATCAGCCGTTTAAAGAAAATGAAGCCGTTTATTACCCGCTAACTCCTGTTGATGATGATGCCATTTTGAACTGGCAACAAAGCAGTCTGTAATATTCACAAGTTTAATTAAACCTGAATCAGACTCAGTCATTAACGCTATTGTAAAACGTTCAAAAAGAGAAAGTTATGGTGCACACGTTATCAAATAATAAACAAGATTCTGAGCCGCTAAAGAGTCAACATCTAGAGGCTAAAGTGCTGGACACTGAGCATGCAATTCCAATTAATAAACAAGATCCCCATGGAAAAATCATCGGGGTCGGTGACTTTACTTATAAAGTCGATGCTCACTGGGGCAAGCTTGATCCCCAGCAATACCCAATCGAGAATTGTCATGGATTAGCGATAGATTCTCAGGGTCGTATCTTCATGGTGACAGACAATACCAGTAACAACATTCTGGTATACAGCCAACAAGGTGAGTTACTGGATGCATTTGGAAGTGGCTTTCCTGGTGGTCACGCAATAAGAATCGTTGAAGAAGAACAACAAGAATTTCTTTATGTGGTCGATTGTGGTTGGGTCCTGAACCGCCATTGGGACGGAAAATGTGTCGACCAATGGGACAACCCTAATAATAAGGTCATTCCTCAAAGTGGCTTTATTGCCAAAATGACCTTAGATGGTGAATTAGTCTATACCATAGGTCACCCTCAAACCTGCGGTGCATATACGCCAGAGCAAGCGTTTCGACCAACCGATATCGCTATTAGTCCAAACGGTGACCTGTACGTTACCGACGGCTATGGCAGTGATTATGTGCTGCATTACGATAAACAAGGTCGATACCTCAATCATTGGGGGGGACATGACAATAACAACCCCAATGATAATCTGCACAATACCCATGGAATTGAAGTCGATTTACGTGACAATGAACATCCAACAATAATGGTCAGTTCTCGCTTCGAACAATGTTTAAAAGTGTTTTCACTTGATGGAAAATTTCTCCATAAAATTGATGCAAATGGCGCTTATATTGGTGGACCCGTATTTAAAGACGATATCTTTTATGCGCCAGTGTGTTGGTCTCATATCAATAATCATAATGCCGATAATACTGGCTTTATCAGTATTTTTGATGTTAATAACACCCTAATCGCTAATCTAGGCGGAACAGAGCCTATCTATAAAGATAATGATTTACAGCCAATGCAAAGCACTGAAGATGTGTTTAATCACGTACATTGTATCTGTGTTGATCAAGACGATAATTTATATGTCGGTCAATGGAACGCTTCACAAAGTTACCCATTAAAATTGATCAAACAGTCAACATAAAATTCTCTATAAACAAGCGGCTTTCATGGCCGCTTCGATGTGTTATTGATTCTATTATGACAGCTTAGTTTGATGCTAGTTGGATGCTCGTTTGGACTCTTGTTTTGGTGCACATTTAAGAATTGGACAAAGTTTCAATGACAAGATTTAGCGGTCAAAATGTACAAACACAAGTTAAAAAGGACGATTTGAGATGGGCAATTTGAAATAGGCTATTTGAAACGAGACATTTGAAACAAGCGGCTTAAAATGAACGAAAGAAAATGGATAAAGGCATGAAGAAACCATCAAGTTACTGCGAGCCCTTTTCAATAAAGGACGACTATGAATTTGAGATCCATTATGTGAGTCACTTACAACATGATAGTTATTCCTGCTTTTTACACTTTCACCAAGTACACGAATTTATATTCTTTGAGCAAATAGAAGGGAAATACTTTTATCATCAAGGAGAGTCATTACTTGCAGATTTTGACGCCGTCTTTACACCCGCGATGGAAAGCCACGAATTCAGTTTAAACCCGCGTCCAAAGTCATGGTATATCGTGCAATTTATCCCAGAGCGACTTAATCACCCTGCCCTGATTGAATTCAGTCAAATATTACAATCGGGGTTACACCTTACATTCTCAGCGGAGATTAAAAACAAAATTCATTTGCTTCTATCATGGCTATTGAGTGAGTTTAGCCAAAACCCCAAAAGTAAAACCTGTCATCAACTGTTTAATAGTCTAGTGACTATGGTATGTGAATACGGTCAAACCAACTTACATCATCAACAATCACCATTGAATATTTCAAACAGCTATCGAAAACTCACCCCTGTGATGGATCAATTAAAAGTGAATAACAGCCACCAATTATCGTTGGAGCAAGCCGCTGAAATGTGCCATTTATCTCCGTCTTATTTTTCGAGGCTATTTAAAAAACATTTCAGAGTGACGTTTTCTGATTACCTAATCCAGCATAAGCTTTATAACGCAGCAAGATTATTAGGCCAAAGTACAACTTCGGTTACTGAAATTTCATATGAATTAGGTTTTACCAGCTCGTCATACTTTATCAAACAGTTTAAACAGCACTTTAATGTCACCCCACACCAATATCGGCAACAATTAAAGAGCTAATTTAATCGTTAGCTAGCAATTAACTATTAAAAAGAGTCTCTTTTGACAGAGGGGTCGACTGCTCGCTCAGAATTGTTTTATTCACCGTTAACCCTAACTTAATTGCCTGTGTCCCTAATACGTAAGCTTTTGCATGATTAACCGCTTCAACGCATAGCAAGGTGTTACCGCTAAAATACCAAACAGAAAATTGCTCAGATGATTCCTGTCGAACAAGATATTGATCATAGCCTTCTGATAAGCCGACAATTTGTAATTTATACTCATATTGATCTGACCAAAACCAAGGAACGGATAATGATTTAAGTTCCCTAGAATTTAAATTAGTACCAGAATTAGCAACTGATTCAGCTTCAGTATTAGCTTCTAATTTAATATTTGCTTTAGCATTAGCTACAATAAACTGCGCTGCAATTTTTGCCTGTTCAACCGCATTTTGTATCGACTCGAGTCTTATCCAGCGTTGATATCGTTGACTATAGTGCTGACTACAATCACCAATCGCAAAAATATCCGCAGATGATGTTTGGCATACCTCATTAACGTTAATGCCCTGTTCTACTGTTAGATTGGCCGCTTTTGCAATCTCGGTATTAAGCCTCACACCTACGCCAACTAAAATAAAATCCGCAGGATATTGGCTACCATCACTGCAAACAACGGTATGGCGTTGATTCTGGTTTTGACCTTCTGCTAACGGTTGATTTTGATGTACCACTTCAACCACATCTTTACCCATGGTTAACTCAACACCTTTGATTAAATGAAGTTGCGTTAAAAAATCAGACATAGCGACAGATGTGACTCGAGAGAGTATTCGAGGTTGTTTTTCAATCACGGTGACATTAGCACCTAGAGACATAAATGATGCCGCGCATTCTAGTCCGATATAACCGCCACCAATAATCACTACTCGCTTATGTTTACTTTGGTTAAGCGCTGCTTTAATCGCTATGGCATCGGCAAAAGTTCGCATTGAAAAATACTGACGCTTACCTTCAACGTCTACCGTTTCACGCAGTCCAGCAATGGGTGGAATAAAAGCTTGGCAACCGGTCGCGATAACTAACTTATCAAAACCAAGACATGTTCCGTTAGCTAACGTCACCACACGAGTTTGTTTATCAATTACTGCTACGGTTTGGCCTAACATCAAGTTAATATCATTATCAGCATATGCTTTCAGTGGTTTTAATGGGCTTGAGATAACCTCGACTGATTGGATTGTTTTTTTCGATAGAGGCGGCCTGTGATAAGGCAACTCGGTATCGCGATCTATCAGGGTAATGTTTCCCTGCCACCCTTGCTGACGTAAGTTAAACGCTAGGTTTACCCCCCCATGACTGGCACCTATGATCACCACCGTTGGTGTTTTTGAATGGTTAGTATGTTCTTGAATCATAGTTTAATCTGCCTCCAGCAAGGGCTAACGAGTTTTTAATTAGCAACAACAAATGTCATTCCATCAATTGAGTCTGATACCGCTATTTGACAGCATAAACGGCTGTATTCAGTCACCTTGTCATCGAGTTCTAACATGTCAGTTTCAACTTCTTCTGCAGCTGCTAATTTGTGTGCATCTTCAGCGGTCACATATACATGGCAGGTGGCGCACGAACATACCCCGCCGCAATCACCATCAATACCAGTAATGCCATTTGCTGTAGCAAGTTCCATTAACGAACCACTATCCCCCTCAACTTCAATGGACTCACCTTGTTGAGTAATAAAAATAACTTTAGTCATGACTATTCCTTAATTCGTTTGATTGAGTATTTCGCTTGATTGAGTAATTGCTTAATTGAAATAATTAACAGCTAGATGACTTGGCCACGAAACGGACATGCAGTTGATTAAAACCCACTTTTCTTGAGGTGGTGCCTAACTGCTCTATTTTTTCATCTGCTTGAATGGGGTGAATTTCAGCCACTCTATTGGCAAGTGAAGTAACCAAAAGGCGTAAAATCTGGCGGGCGTGAGTTGCCCCTAAACAATTATGATGACCGAATCCAAAACTCACATGGGGGTTCACTTTACGATCAAAGTCGACGGTATTAGGCTGGTTAAAAACCTTGTCATCGCGATTAGCCGATGCCCAACATAATGAAATACGGCTATCCTTTTTGATTGCATGTTCGCAAACAGAAGTATTTTCAGTGGCAACACGGCCCATCTGAGTTAACGGGGAGAAATATCGAATGAGCTCTTCAACTGCTCTATTTACAATCTCTGGTTCGTTAGCGATTCTCGTCAAATCACTGATGTTTTCACTAAAATAAGCAAGGGTATTAGTAATTGCATTAATCACGGTATCTCTGCCGCCAGCAAAGGTTAGGATCATCACGCCCTTCACTTCTTCTTTAGTGAGCTTTTTACCATTAGCTTGTGCATTTAATAGCACTGAGTACAAATCATCACTTGGATACTGCATGGCTTTATCAATTTGAGTATCAATATAGTCATATAAGATATTGGCTTTACTCGCATCAAGGTCGCTTTCTTCACTACGAAATACGTGAGTGCCCCAATCTATCCATGTTTGCGCTTCGTCAGCCTTAGTATTTAACAATAGAGTCAGTGCTTTTGATTGCAGCGTTAGCGCAAATTCAGCAACAAGCTCTATTGTGTCAACCGACAAAGCATAATCAATTGTGTCATCAATGATCTGTTGCAGCTGCTTTTGGTATTGCGCTTCCAATGGTCTTTTAAACCAAGGATTAAGTAACTCTCTGAAGCCTTTATGTTCAGGTTGGTCAACTTCAAAAGGGATTTGACGAGTCTCTCGAATCGCGACTTCTGAAGGAATGACAATACGTCCAGGTTTTGCGCCTGATTGAAAAACAACACTATTATGCGCAGCTTTACGGACATCTTTTAATCCTAAAACCATAGTAACGGGATCGTTTTGATCGTCCATATAACCCAAGCCTGTCGTGTCGCGCAGCTTGGCAAATGCATCATCAAACTGGCTTATCCCACTTACTCGAACAGGTGACGTTTTTTCAATCATGGCGAATCCTTAAAAGTAATATCTACGTCATATCCTAGCGGCCAATTTGAATGCAAAATACACAGATAAAGGTTAAAAATATCACTTTGATGTCATTTTTATGATTTCAGTTATTGATGCATCCTGCTGGTGGTATTTATATAAAAAAGTGCTAACACAATGTGTTAGCTCTTCAGTTTTTGCTGATTACAATTTTAGTGATGCTATGACTACTAGCAGCTTGTTAATTCGCCAATTTTTGTTGATATAGGTTCGAGGTCACCTCTTTAACAGCATCAATGAGTTGGGGATAAGGCGTATCGGTCACTGTGACAAAACCGATGTTGGCATTTTCACCATCAAAAGCTCTTCCCGTTAACGGCTCATCCATATATTGAAACCAATGGGCGCCAACCATATACGGTTTTTCCAATACACTTTGCATGTATCGTTTGTATTTGTTAGCTCTATCTTGCTGCCCACTAGCATGAACAATTCCAGGATTAAGTAAGCCTGAACCTTCTGTGCTACCGATATGAAATTCTCCAATCACTACGGGTAAATCGACTTCTTCTAAGAACTGCCAAAAATGGGTTTGCATGCCTTCTTCATAAATATTAAAACTCAGCACATCTGAATACTTGATGGAGGCTTTAATAATTTCATCAGGCATGCCCCAGTTAGCCATTCTCGCGCCCATATACAAATGATTGGGCATTTTTTTGGCAAGCGTATTGTGGACGACGGTGAAGTATTGTTCACCTAACATTTCAAGCATTCTCGATAAATCCGCGACTTGCCTTGTGGAGTGATGCTCTGATGTGAAGCCTGCATCAAAACTAGACCAATCAGAAATTTCAGTCTGCCATGCTGTATTTAGCTTGTTAATTTCACTGTATTTATCTTTTAAGTGAGTGCTAAATGCCTTTTTAGCGGGGCTGTTAGTCGAATTCTTTGATAACGCATCTAAAATAACCCCATAACGAGCAGCAATTGAGCCTTCTCGTTCACCCCAACTCTTTTCATTATCAATAAAAATACCCGCACACCATGGTGAATCTTTTACTGAACGAGAAATTTCATCAATGGTCACTTGAGCGCGATGAGCAAACTCAGGATCATATGGATCGGGCATGAGCCCCCAATGGTTCACTGACCCAGATAAGGTTTGAAAGTCACCAATAATCCAGCCATTTGCAAAATACGGCACTTTATTGGCTTGATAAAACGCAGGATCAACCCAATTACCAAATGAGGTAAATCCCCAGTCTTTCATTCTTGCAAGGGTAACTTCGTGCCATTTAGTTAAATATCCATCTGCATCATTTCCATATTTGCGTTCAAGGTTTGCTTGATAAAAACTAAAGGTTTCACCGTGTGGTATCGCGCCTTTATGAGTTGAGCGGCGATAGCTATAGTGTTTCGCTAAAGGCTCATCATATTCGGGTAACCAATTGAACATATTGTGGCGTAAAGGCGACGCCACATAAGCAGTGTCTTTAATTGATTGCGGAACCTGTATTGTGCCCATTGAATCTTCAGGAGTGGTTTCATTGGGGTCGCGATATCTCACTTTATCGTTTTTATAATCAACCCCTGTTAAGGTCGACATATTAGCCATCCTGACATTAGCGGGTCCATGTGAGAAAAAAACATTCCCCAATGGATCGATCATCCACCATTTCCCGTCAATTTTTTCAGTCCTAAAAAAGCCAGTGGCTTTTCGCTTTGCAGCAGCCGTATAGCCACCGTAGATAGAGCGATTAGCCATACCTTTTGAGCTATCTAACTGTGCCAATTCTTTTGTCGTTTGGTTTTTAAGTTGTTCATCAGTTTTGATTTTTAATGGATAATCAATTTGAGCATGTTGGCCATACTTATCGACAATATTATGCATCCACTTGGGATCTAAACTTGGGTTTTGTCTTATACGTAGGTTATTAACTGTAATCTCATGACTTTCTAACAAACCAATAGTAAAAAACTTAAGCGCTGCGATTTGGGTTAAATCAACATTATCGTCACGCCACGATCGCCAAACCATTAACAGATCCTTGGTATCCCAAGGTTTAGCATCACCCCAAAAACCTGTTTCAGTTTCAGCCTCGACCCCATCAAGAGGAAAGAATACGGTGCCGGTATAATTAGGTTTAATACTGATAGAACGGCTTTGTGATTGACCAGAGTCATTTTCAAGCGCTAAGTAAAAATGGACTGATTTATCTTGGGGATTCACGACATCAAACGCCAAATTGTATCGGCTAAAATCAGATAAATCCCACGCGTTATCAGGGGTAATTGTTACTGTGGAAATATTATGTTTATCTGAAAATAAGATGCTTAATTTATCATCTTCAACTTGGCTGGTAGCTGATGTTTGTTGAATCCATTGTTGCTGTTTCGTCATTGAAAAATCAATCAATGATAATAACGGACTGGTTTCATCATTGGGTAATAGCTCTGTAGGCTTTGAAGGTTGGTTTAGTGGCTTTTTAGCTGATAAGGCTTGGCTGGATATATTGGCATCGTTGCATCCTATTAATGCTAATGCACTGACTAATAATAATGGTCGATATGGAAAAGGCATGTTAATACGCTCCAATCTATAATGTTTCTAATGAATTCATTGATAACTTGTTGATTATTCATTACTGATATTTGGTCTGTCTGGCTTGGATTAACCCTATGATGGTTTGCAATAGAGTTAGCACAACTCACTAATTTAATGATAAAAAAAAGGGCCACCAAAGTGACCCTTTTATACATTATCTAATTAGAAGTTCATTCGTGCGTTTAAGCGGAATGTACGACCTGTTTGATATTGGTAAACCGTACGAGAATCTGTAGCACCTCCACTGAGTGGGCTGCCTTCATCTAATACTTCACCATTCACATTTAAGAAGCGGCTAGTGTAGTACTGACGTGTACCTTCGTCGGTTAAATTAACCGCTTGGAATGAGAACGTCACATAATCATTCAGTTGATAGCTTGCTGAAAAATCTAATGTTTGACGACCTTCTTCCCACAACGAACCTGACTCCCATGAGCGCTTGGCTAACTGATCGCTATTACCACGGTATGATAAGCGAAGTTGATGGCCATTCTTCTCCCAAAAAGCGGTTAAGTTGTAGCTATGCTCCGGCGTGTAAGCCACTTGCAAAGAAGGCAACTTAACGGAATCATCGATTGATGAAACTTCTTGATCATACTCACTGTCTTGATAGGTATAATTGGTTTGAATACCTAAACCTGATAACCAACCAGGCAGCATATCAAAGGTTTGAATGTATTGAAGTTCAACACCTTGAATGGTTGCTCCTTTACCATTTTTGATTCGAGTGGTTTTAAACTGAGCACACATTTGTTCTAAGTCGCCAGAGTACATCCAATCTTCACTGAACTCATCGTTACCTTGAAAACGTTTAGGCATACATTGCTCAAGACTGTCTTGACCGGCAATTAACACCAAATCATCAGGATTGTAGCTGTCACCTTCTGTCAGACCCACATCACGTAAATCGTCCATGTATGTAACAACGGTTTCTGACTCTTCAAAGTTTGTCATGTCTTTATAGAAAATACCTGCAGATAGCATGCTGGTATCGTTAAAGTACCACTCATAAGATAAATCAAAATTGATTGATTCAAGTGGATCAAGCTTAGGCGATGTTAATGTGATGGTGTTATTACGGTTGTAACCACCCCACTGAGTTTCGCTCACTTTAAAGCCTGGACGCAGGGAATCGATTTGTGGTCTTGCCATGGTTTTAGATGCGGCAAAACGTAACACGGTATCGTCTAACAACATGTAATTTAAGTTAATACTCGGTAAGAACACATCGTAATCATGGGTTCCTGTTACCCCAAATGAACGCTTACTTCTGTCTTCTGTTGCAACTAGCTGACCATTTTCATCAAGTTGTCTGTCACCGTAAGCGTAAAATTTCTCAGTTGAAATATCACTGTGGCGCCATAACCACCAATCGGACTCATTCGGATTACCTTGTACGGCATTAGGGTCAAAACAAGCTCCCTCATTAGCACGAGCTATATCATCAGATAAATCTGTTGTTCCTACAGTGTCATATCCGTTACCGTCAACACGAGCCCAACGGGTTTCTGCATTCCAGTCAGTCCCATAAAATGGGATGCCACTGCATTCAGGTAGACTAGCATCACGCAGTTCAGCTAATTTGAATGGATCCATTAAGCGACCGACATTGCCTGGGTCAAACGCAAACTGCACCCCTGAAGACCCCGCGGCTTCAACCTCAGTTTTCACGTAACGCACCCCTAAATCACCCGATAATTTACCATCGAATAAATCAAAGTTAGCTTTTAAGTAAGTCGCAAAATTTTCTAACTCTGCAGAGCGGGTATTAGAGTTATCTGGTGTGAAGCCTACAGAAGGCGAACCTAATGCAACGTCAAAGGCTTTAAATGCCGAGAAAGTTGACCAACCATCGGTAATAGAATCACGACCATAACCGTTACTAGACATAAAGTTGTCTACTGGGAAGTTTTCATCAGTTGCAAATAAGTCACCACTTAATGAATTAAGTCCATCGTTAAGCACGGTAGGTGCGCCAGTATAAGGGTTATTAATGACTACCCCTTCACCAACACTGTTAAATGCGTTCTGTTGATTATCGACATATTTTTCACGATTCGAATATTTAGCACCAAATTCAATACTTCTTAAAGGACCAACATCTACAATCCAATCAAAATCAACAAATGCCGATTTTTGTGTATCTTCTACCGCGACGACTGAACGATTTAAGAAAGTCAGATGCTGTGCATTTAACTCATCAGCATTGAAACCGGTAGTGGAATAGTTATCCCAAACATTTAGCGGGTCGCCAAATTCATTATTGGCACCAAAATCAATTAAGCCGCTGCCACCAACAATGGTACAAGGACCGCCAGTACAGTCATAACCTACTGGTTCAATGTCTGTTTCTGGAACATTCTTAATTAACCAGCGGTTAATATTGCTGTAGTTTTGCAGTGCGATATAAACTTGATTATCTGGTATACGTTCAGATTTAGAGTAACCAACACCCGCATTTAAGATCAGGTTATCGGTGAGATCTTGACGTAAGTCGAAAGAGATTACCGTGTTTTCTTCATCATATTTGTTTTCAGACTGCATTAAGCCGCCATCACCAAAACGATTTAGATATTTAGTAAAGGTGTTGGTTTTAGTATCAATGGTGTGCCAGTTTTCTTGAGGATCCGTCCACAGTGAAGGTCCGCCGCCCAAACCAGGATCGACACCTTCGATCATATTGCCTTGTTGACCACTTCTGACTTGTACACCATGCATCGAGCTATCAAAAGATTGTTTGGTAAAGTTAGTGTTTAAATTAAATTCTGTTGAATCTGTTGGAGCCCACTGCAAACCTAAGTTGAAGTTCATACGGTCTACATCGTTATTATATAATTCATAACGCGTGTTTTTATTGGTGATGCCCCAAACGTCTTCAACTAGGTTACCTTGTGTGTCAGCAGCAAGGTGGGAATATTCAGACACCCAATTGTCCGCGGCGTACTGATCTTTACGGTAAGTATTAGTTTCTTTAACGGCAGTAAAAATAACACCGAAAGTTTCATCAAAAAACTTTTCAGAAATCGTGCCTGAAATTTTGTAGTTTTCGTCTTCAATCAAATCGTTGTAACGACCTTCAACCGTAAGGGTTCGAATGTCATTACTGATATCAAGTGGCTTGTTGGTGATCAAGTTAATGTTAGCGCCTAATGCACCTTCTTCATGATCGGCACTGGGCGTTTTAACCACTTCAATTTTTGATAAAATATCAGATGAGTACTGAGATAAATCAACACTTTGGCTAAAATCCGTTGTACCAAGTTGCACGCCATTCATACTAACGTTATTTTGCTGTGAATTTGCACCACGTACAGTAATACGAGTACCTTCACCGTCAACAGACTGAGCTGTTACACCTGTGACACGCGATAGCGCATCTGCAATGTTTTGGTCGGTTGATTTACCGATATCTTCTGCATTGATTGAATCAGTTAAGTTCTCTGCAAAGCGTTTATCGTTGATTGATTTCTTTAAACTGCCCTTCAGTCCTTTTACCTGAATCACTTCCATCTCTTCTGAAGCTTCATCTGTTGTTTTTTCTTCAGCAACAACTTGCATCGACATTGCAGTTAACAATGCAAGATACACAGAGCTGTATTTATATTTTACTGTCTTAATTGGCATATCTACTCCCCCAAGAGCGTTTGTGTTTCTGCCTAACTGAATTGCAAAAGTTAAGATAATGTTGCAACTCTGTTTACAGACATTACTGATCAAGGGAATAACTGTCAACATAATTTTGTTAACAATCTTCAATTAGTATAAATCAATTTGTGATGTGTATTCCAATAGAACCTTTATCAATCTTGGTGTGATTATACCGCATTTAACAAACTGATAACCATCGAGGTAATAATTGTTTGCTACTGATTTAAAAGGGTTTTGTGACAACAATTATTTACGCCAGCATCAATTAACATCATCCACTCATATCCGCCTTTATCCAGTTGATATCACTTTATCTATTATCTCTCAACAGTCATACATGCTAATAAATTTGATCTTATATGTAAGTTGAAACCAATAGTTGTTTAAAAACAAATGTTAAATCACAGCTAAAATCTACCCGTTTTAATTTGTTAATTGAACGGACATAAACAATTTCTGAAATGTGAGACACAAAAAAGCCATCCGAAGATGGCTTTAACTTAATGTGACATTTCTGTTTTAAAATTTGTGTATATATGGCCAACCAGCAAATTGTTTACCTTGAGTTGGATCGGTATCCCACTCCCAGCATTCGAATTCAAATTGTTCGGCATGATGGTTTACTTTTACAATACCGTAGCCTTCACTTTTTAAGCTCCTATCAGCTAAATAGTTACTCCAGGAATTATTGGTTTGCTGTTTAAAATCATCATAGGTCACCTTAGGGTTGGCAACGGCTAGTACCCGCATCTTATTACCAAATGTATCGGTAAAATTACCCGTGTTAGGATCATTATTAAATTGATTATCAAGTTTATCTAATCCTTCAAACCATCGCTGCCAAAAGGCGGCTCCAGCAGGGCCAGCATAAAATAATGGTCCATCTTCAAAGGTGTCTAACCCTTGTTTAGCCACCATGGCTAAATGTTGATCACCGCAAATGACTACAGCGCCTGCGTCTTTAATCAATTTGACTGCGCGAGTTCTACCGTCAGGTGGATAGCCGTTTGAGTCGTAATCTAACAATGGTTCTAAATTACTTTTGGTCTGAGGCGAGCCCCACATGGATGCAGCAATACAGATTTTAGGCAGTGCTTTATCCATATCTGCCCATTCGCGTAAAAACTGCTCTTGCCTATGACCCAATAACTCACCTTGGGCATAAATCGGATCGATATTAATATTACGGCGGGATTTAAACTTTCTATCTTCTACCATGGCAAAACTGACACCACCATAAACGAAGGCACCATAAGTCACAGAAATACCGTGTTCTATTGGTGTTGGATCGTATGCATCAGGATTATGACCATGTTGCATTCGATAAACCATTTTGACCAAGGCTTTGGTTTGCATATAGCCACCGTCTTCTTCGGTGCGTTTATCACCTTCTAATACAACGGGGTCACGGCCACCTACTCCCCATAAATTACCTTGTAGCACGTCATGGTCATCCGCTAACAATATTGCGGGTTTATTTCGAATAGAGTCTTTGAATGTCCAATACCAAAGATACCAGCGATAAAGCATGTCTAAGTGTGAGTCAGGTCGATTACGCCATACTTGTGTTGGCGTTGCTTCATAATACTGATCACCACAAAATACATACATATCTGGTTCGTGCTTGTCGCAATTATTCACCAGTTCTGTATGAGGAAACAAAATATTCTCAGGACTAAAACGACCTAATTGCTTTTCTTGTTTTAATCGGGTCTTGAAATGCTCAATATCTAATGACTGATTGGTGGCCACAAGGCAAGAATATAAAGCGATAGATAATGGCTTGGTTTTACCTGGATCTTTTAGCACTTGGCCTTGGTATAACACGTCCACCTGATCTGATGTGCTATCGGTAACTACTCGATAATTGTGTGTTTGGCTGTTATCCCAGTTATCGACACGGTATTGAATAATGTAACCGGGCTCCATTTGGGATGAAGGCGCAGAGACCCACTCCTTACTGCCGGCGATTTGATATTGTAACTTGGCAGTTTGATACTCATCGTCAGCAACTGGCATAAACTGGGCACTGAGTTTTAATACCGACTTATTGACACTGTGCATACAGCCCATAACAGGCCCAATGGCTTGTCGATCAAGCTTCGATAGTTTTTCACCACCCGTTTGAATATCTGAAAATGCCCAGCGCGCCCCACTTTGCTTAGGTGGCGTTGAAGATAACAACATCACCCCGCCTAGTAGTTCATCATTAGCAACGCCAGTTCTAACAATAAACCCAAGCTCTTTACCGGTTTTACTGTCAATGGCAACTAAACGAACATCAAATGACGTTTTTGATACAGGATCAATATGGCAATCTAAGATAATCTCACGATCATGAACAGCGCCAATATTAACGCTATTGGTTCTCACGATTTTTTCATAAGCCAATGGTTTTTGTTTGTTAGTGAAGTCATTAAAACTAAGTTCACCTTTTTCATTAATGACAGCCATAAAGCCGCCATTTTCACCTGATGCCCTTTGGATCAAAGCGCTGGCTCGATAATCTAAACTATCCGAACCCGCCCCCAATAAAAAACCGCAAAAGCCGGCTTTATTAGGTGTTAAGTTTGAAACTTTTGCTTTAATACGAGCAGGCTTAATACTGTTATTAAGTTGTCGCGTTAATATCGACACCGTGCGCATTTCAAAGCCACGCCCGTTTCGAATGCATTCAATTTTACCTGCATTCAATCGCCAATCTTGCAGGCGATTACCCCAAAAAGCAGAACCAAGCCAAGGACGTTTACTATTACTGACTAATGTTTCCACTAAAGAAACGTCAGTAACAGACAATCTATTGGCTGCCGCTCTAGCTGCTTGAGATGGGAATAATAAGCCACCCGTTGCTAAAGCCGAAAGTTTTATAAAACTGCGTCTATCCATACCTTCCTCAGTTTTGTTTACAAGAGTCCATTTGTACTCAATAAAGCGATTAAGTGATGACAACACCAGCCTTTAGCCGAACATTCTCTGTTATAAAGCAAAAGCAACGACGTAAAATCATTAAGGGGTCGAGGCCATATACGATAAAATTAGCATCGGGTTCGATGCCCTAACTAGTAGCTACTAACTGCCAAGTACTAACTGCTAACGACCAGTCACTTGCTAGTTACTATTTTGAAAAGTCCCAGCATCTAACACTTGTCGTTTGATGTTAAAGCGACAAATAAAATTCCAGTTCCAAGAAGCATCATATTGATGACAAAGCCCCCAAGTTAGGCCGGGTCTTTGGCTGTCATTCACACCTACATCTGAGCTACTTGCTGCAACACTGTTAGGCTGAGTAGGTCTAAACAAGCCAATGGCTTCTGGTGCCCCTTTTATGTGGGCTTTAATATCAAAATTTAGGCCATCATCTGCAAACTGAATGGTATTTTTTTCAGGACCATCAGTTGTTAATAGCGAAGCTATGCCACCTTCAAAATTCCACACAACCACTTCATGACCACTGTTTGAAATAGGGTTTAACTCAGACTTGATATAGGGGCCTTCAATGTTGTCAGCAATCGCTACACCGTGTTTAATTTCGCGGCCACCAAAGTTCATTTCTTCACCCATGGTTTCACCTTTGTAGTAAAGGTAAAACTTGTCATTAAAAAACTGTAGACAAGGATCATGCACTTTGTGACTGTCAAAACTTCCCTTACTGTTCACATGAAAACGGTTGTCTTCATCCCCTCGCCACTGGCCATCTTTACTTGGGCTTAGGATTGGCGATGCAGACTTAAGCCATGGACCATATGGGCTGTCAGAACTGGCTAGTGCAATTTCTTCAAACTGCCTATTGGTATAAGGCGTGGTGACGGTTTGATAAACAAGGTAAAAGCGCCCATTGTGCGCCAGCACTTCTGGGGTAAAAATGGCGCGATCATCATATTGGCCAGCTTGACCACGTTTAATCGCAACGCCTTGTTCTTTCCACGTTTCGCCATCGTTCGATGTCGCGTGCCACACTTCAGTCAAATCCCATGGGAAAACTTTATCCTCAAGGTTATCCGACCCAAATCCTACGGTTTCCCCTTGGCCTTTGGTGTACCAGCAATGCAACACACCATCAACTTCAATGACCGAAGAAGGGTCACGCCTGATGACTCCATGCTCAAAAGCAAAGTCCCCTTTAAGCGGTGTCACTGCAAACTCGACCATCCAATCAGAGCGTGTTTTATCGTAACCACGCTCAATAGCGCGTCGACTTGCAAGGCTCAATGGTTTATTTGAATTCATAACTATTCCTAAACGTCAGGTAGTGCCACGTCATAGTTGACGGTGGTGATTTTGATTTTGTTAAAGGGCAACATAGCGATTGACTGATGTTCTCATTCACTTGTTAATCGTCTTATTGAGTCAGTAAGCTTTGCTGCGCTGTTTTAATCTCTTGGTAAATATCGGGGGCTAATATCGCCCCTTTATGCTGCACGACTTCTCTGGCAACAAGACATGCTTCACCTAACGATGTCTCTATATCATGCTCGCAATTACGGCTCGCAAGATAAGTTCCAGCAAAAGAGTCTCCTGCTGCAGTCGAGTCAACTTGAATAGGCGCTGGATTAAAAGGTTGATGGGCGATCAACTCACCACACTCATATGCGTAGGTTCCGTCTAAGCCGCTTTTTACAATAATCTCTTTGGCACCCAAAGATTGGCAATGCAGCATCACTTCAATGGCTGTTTGTTGCCCGTATAAAGCGTCATGTTCTTCAATACCTGGTAAAGCGATATCACAATGCTGGTATGCAATATCAAACCACGTTTTAGCATGACTGACCGATTGCCACATCGCTTGGCGATAATTAGGGTCAAAGGCAACCAATGCACCTTTTTGACGTAAAGCTTGAATGAGTTGCATCATTAAGTGCTTATCTTCATCAGCTAAAATACCTAACGAGATACCACTAAAAAAAACAATATCCACAGAGCCAATTCGTGAAACTAACGCTTCAACCGCTACAACTCCCATCATTTGTGTTGCAGCAGAATCCTTTCGCCAGTAACTAAAACTGCGCTCACCTGCATCATCAGTCGCAATCGCATAAATGCCAACTGTCGCGGTATCTATGGTTAACACCGCTTGATCATTAATACACTGTTTTTGCCATGCTTTTCGCATTGCACCGCTGGTTGCATCATCACCCACTGCAGTAAACAACTGGCAATCGATATTGGCGTTATAGTGTTTTGCGTACACTAATGCATTGTAGGTATCACCCGCAAATGCCCGTTTTAATAATGATTCTGAATGCTCAGTCAATTCCATCATGCATTCGCCAATCGCTAGAATAGACTTCATCACTACGCTTCTCTTTTCGCTAATGGCAGAGTGTCATCACTCGTGTCTTTGGTATTTCGAGACAGTAAAATTTCAATTTCTTCAATGGTTTTGTTTTTAGTTTCAGGCATAATTTTGAACAACAATACAAACCCTATTGCACCGCAGATTGCATAAAATAAGAAGATTTCGTCGGCTCCAAATACACTCAACTGCCAAGGGAAAAACTGTTGAACTAAGTAGCTTACAAAACTGGTAATGAATGCAAATACCGGAATGGCAACACCACGAATATGAGTTGGGAATATTTCAGAAAACAATACCCACATGATTGGGCCAATTGAGAAATGAAATGCAGCAATAAAGCCAATAATTCCGCCAATAATCAAATTGGCATTTATTGAAGCTGCACTTTGTAATAACTCGCTTTCGTATAACTTGGCATCAGACTCACCTAACACTGAAATTAACGCCGTTTTAAATTCCACATCACTGTGAAAGACCACATTTGCCATAGAGGTGAGCTCTGACACATTCATCTGTCCAGCTAGCGCCACTAACGCTTGATCGGTTAATGAATAAGTTGCTTGGCTAAAGCCCCAGTAACAAGCAAATAAACTGATGGTTGCCGTTGCAAGCCCCCAAATGACGAGTGGTCTTCTACCTAATCGGTCAATGAGTAATATTGCCACCACAGTAAAGATGATGCTGACTAAACCTACCACTACAGCTTGAAAGAACGCTGCATCTGTGCCAATACCTAACTGTTCAAATACAGTTGGGGCATAGAACATAATGGCGTTAATACCGGTAATTTGCTGAACAATACCAATGGTCAGTCCGATGATCATGACGCCACGTACTTTGCTATCAAATAAGCTTTTAAATAACACCCAAAATGATTCTTTATCATTGTGGCTTTTTAGGCTTTGTTTGATTTGCGCAATTTCTTCTTCACACTGAGTGGTATTGTTAAACTGATTAATAATGAGTTTGGCTTTTTCTTCTTTACGCTTCATGATCAACCAGCGCGGGCTTTGAGGAATGTTAAGTAGTAATAAGAACCAAACAATAGCGGGCAAAATTTCAATCCCAAGCATCCAGCGCCATGTTTGAGTGTCTATTTGTAATGCTGACACCCATGGATGACAACTTTCTGAAAACTCTAAAATGGCAAAATTAGCAAAGTAAGCGATCGATAAACCAACCACTATGTTGATTTGAATGATTGACACCAGTTTACCGCGTAAATGAGACGGCGCTATCTCGCCAATATACATTGCGGCAACAGATAAAGAGGTAAATGCTAAACCACCGATAAATCGTGCTATTACCAGTGATTCAAAGCTAGTTGCCATGACTGACATCACTGCTGAAATGATATAAATAAATGAGATAATGACTAAGGTTTTTTTACGACCGATTTTGTCACAGATGACACCTGTCACCATTAAGGCAAATATCACCCCAAAGCCTGGTGCACTTACCACGGTTCCGATTTCTAAGTCGGTTAAATTAAACTCGGTAGTGACAAATCGTACTGTGCCAGATATCAACGCTGCATCTAAGCCGAAAATAAAACCGCCTAATGCCACAACTAGTGCGCAATACAAAACACTGTGACTTTTAATAATCATATACACATCCACTATCAATTAATTTATCTACTTATGTTTGTGCTGAACAACTTGTTCCAACAATTTGGTATGCTATATAGAACAAATAAATCCATTCTCTTAGCCTCTCAACTCGCCAAACCCGTTAACAACTCAGATAACATTACATTAGCATTAACATGAAATAGATAGCAACTATTGTTAACAATTTACTAAAAACCAATAGCTCATTGACGTACTTTATATATTCCAAAAGCTCGATAACTTAGTTAACCTACCGTTTTGTCTATACATTTATTTTTGGAAGATTAAATAAAAGCGTATCCAGTTTGTTACAACACAGCTCGTTTCGAAATTATCACGGCATTTTTCAAATTAACGTATTGCCAATAAAATATTAACAATGTAGATTGTTAACAATAAAGTGTTTCTGATTATTGAATTTTAAAATGCACAATGGATATGAACATGATCAATAAATTGAACGTTAAATATGCCCTTACAATGAGCTTGCTTGCTGTAGCAATTACCCAAAGCTTGGGTTGCCAGAACGATACACAAACTGCCACTGATGTTATCAAGCCTGCTAATACCCTTGATGGCACAAGTGACGCAGTCCCTCAATCTCAGTCGATGGATTTAGTTAATTTTGATCCTGCTAACAGTGGAATGATTAAACCTGTCGCAGCAGATACATCAGTCACTAATGGTGTCCTGCACGTTAAATTTAATGCTAAAAATAATAACTACAGTGGCATCAGTATTCAGCCAGAAAAAGCTTGGGATTGGAGTGATTTAACTGACTTTAATTTAGCGTTTGATATTGTGAATACTGGCGAGCACAGTGTGCAATTATATCTCGATATCAGTGATATAGACGGGTTTAACTATACCCGCACTGTGAATGTTCCGGTGGGTAATAAAGTGCAAACTTATTATGCAAAAATGGCAGGACACGATCTGGGTGTGATGGACAGCGATCATAAAGTCGAACTTAACTTTACTTCGGGGCTGCGTTCAAACCCAGATACTTGGGAAAGTGACGAACATCAGTTCACTTCTATGTGGGGTAAAAAGAACCTCAATACCAGTGGCATTGCAAAAATTAACTTAAGTGTTCAAAGCAACCTACATAACAAATCAATTGATATTAGCCGAATACAAATCAGGCAAAACCCTGAATTTAATCAACAATTCTTAACAGATATCGTCGATAAGTATGGTCAAAATAATACAACAGACTTCGTAGGTAAGATAACTAACGATCTTGAACTTGAACAACAACGCATAAATGAAGCTAAAACATTCAGTGGTGACGTTGCAGCTGACAGAAGCCGTTACGGCGGGTGGTTATCAGGACCTAAGCTTGAAGCAACGGGTTACTTTCGAACAGAGAAAGTGAATGATAAATGGTCATTAGTTGACCCTGATGGTTACTTATACTTAGCCACAGGCATTGATATTATCAGGCTGTCTAATTCATCGACCATCACCGGATTTGATTTCAAGCAAGAATTTATTGTTCAGCCGACTAAAGACAATGTTACCCCTGAAGACTCTCAAAAACTAAACCGAGTGTCAGATGATGCGATAGCTAGTCGCTTTGTCGCATCGAATATGCGAACTGACATGTTCAGTTGGTTACCAAGCTATGACGAACCACTGGGAAAACACTTTGGTTACCGCCGAAGTGCTCACTCAGGGCCATTAAAGCACGGTGAAACCTACAGTTTTTATTCAGCAAACCTAGAAAGAAAATACGGTGAACAACCTGAAGGTTACATGCAAGCCTGGGAAGACACCACTGTCAATCGCATGCTGAATTGGGGCTTTACGTCGCTAGGTAATTGGACCGACCCGCGTTACTACGACAACAATAAAATTCCTTTCTTTGCCAATGGCTGGATTATCGGAAATTACAAAACCGTATCAAGCGGCGATGACTTCTGGGCTCCAATGCCAGATGTATTCGACCCAGAGTTTGAAACCCGTGCCATGGCAACGGCTAAAGTTATCTACGACGAAGTAAAAGGAAATCCTTGGTGCGTGGGTATATTTGTCGATAATGAAAAAAGTTTTGGTCGTTCAGACAGCACTGAAAGTCGTTACGGTATTGTGGTCAACACATTAACTAAAGACGGCGCTAACGTGCCAACCAAAGCCGAATTCACTCGATTAATGCAACATAAATACGGTGACATCAGCAAGCTAAACCAAGCATGGAACAAGTCTATTGCCAATTGGGACGAATTTGATAACGGTATCGACTCCAGTATCAATAATCCTGTCCAAATCACAGATTACGGCATACTGCTGACCGCTTATGCTGATAAATACTTCAGCACCGTCAATAAGGCGGTTAAACATTACATGCCTAATCATTTGTATCTGGGTTCGCGATTCCCTGATTGGGGAATGCCAAGAGAAGTGGTCAACGCTTCAGCTAAACATGTGGATGTGATTAGCTTTAATTCTTACAAAGAAGGCTTAACGAAAAAGTCATGGGCATTTTTAAAAGAAATCGATATGCCAAGTATTATCGGTGAGTTTCATATTGGTGCTAAAGATTCAGGTTTATATCACCCTGGGTTAATTTTGGCGTCAGACCAACAAGACAGAGCCCAAATGTATAAAGACTATATGAAATCAGTGATTGATAATCCGTACTTTATTGGCGCACATTGGTTTCAATATATCGACTCACCTATCACAGGACGCGCATACGATGGAGAAAACTATAATGTCGGTTTTGTCTCTGTCACCGACTCGCCTTACCCTTTTATGGTTAATGCTGCTAAAGAAATAAACCAGCAGATGTACCAAAGGCGCTTTGGTAAACAAGAGTAATCCTATCTCTCACCGTTTTACTTTTCATTGATTAACTGACAATGAGTCAATGAAAGTAAAAGTGGTGATTCATCAAAACAACTTTGTGAAGTATTTTCCTCCCCATTAAGTACTTCTTTTTTGCTCCAACCGTTTAGGTTGATTGATATCTGATTAGGTCTTCAGATAGTCCATTGTGCAGCTTGTTAGCAATGTTTGTTGTTAACAATATATCTGCCAATGGGCATTTTTTTGATTTTTTACTCAAAGGTATCAATTTAAACATCATAAATTCAGTTAGTTACATAATTAATTTGTGTATATTTTTAACAATATGACATTTGACAATTGTAATAAAACGCCTAAGTGTCTAGAATGTTAGAATATTATGATCAAACTGGGTATATCATGGCAGCAGCTAAACCAACCAAAATTTTATCGGTAAAAGATCAAATTGCCGACCAATTACGTTCAGATATCATTTCTGGAGATTTGGCGCCAAATACCAAATTAAATGAGCAAGAATTAGCAAAACGCTTTGGCCTTTCTCGCGGTCCTATTCGAGACGTAATCCTACAATTGACCAAAGAAGGTCTGCTCATTTCTAAAAACAACTGTGGCGCGTCGGTCAACAGTATTTTAGAACCGAAACTGCAAAAGTTAATGATCAACCTTCGCCAAAACATCGAAGTGTATGCCATTGAAAACTTTAAACACAATCCAATAACTGACGATGATGTTGTGCAATTAGAAGCGATACTTGATGAGTTACAAGGCGCGTTTGATAGAGAAGATTTTACTGAAGTCACAAAAATCGATATCTCGTTCCATAATTACCTTATTTATAAAGCTGGCGGCGAAGATTTAGTTAATATCTGGTATCCATATGTGATGCGCATGCGCCTTAACTACAAGCGCATTACCAGCAGCTCTGAGTGTGTTGATGAGCATAGAGGAATTTTACAGGCGTTACGTGAAGGCGATATTAGCCGTGCAGCAAAAGCGATTAAAGCTAACATAAAATAATTACCAAGCCACCATATCTTAATAAAATGGGCAGTATTCACTGCCCTTTTTTATTGCCTGGATTAATGATTATTACCGTCTTATTTATTTCTCATTTTATATTGCGTGCTGCAATAGGCCCTATTAACACTGCTAGAACGTAATTTAAGGTGCTTAGTATTGCGACCTGACACCCTGCTTCGCCACAAATTAAAACTGCTACGTTTTAAATTTTTTCGCATAAACTGAATAACCGCGCTTTCATTAACACCAAATTGATGAGCAATGGCTTCAAATGGTGTTCTATCCTCCCAAGCCATCTCAATGATCCTAGAACGTTCATCATCAGTAAATTGTGCTGTAAACAATGGCTGCTTTATCATAGTTAACCTTTAATGTTTCTCTGCGATATTTAACGTCACGGTAAATTACGCTGTAATTTCAAATCTGGTTTAGTTTTAAGACTGTAAAAATGACAAATTCTGGATAGTTAACTCATAAAATACCAATACCGATTAAATTTACACATCAAAATTATTCAATCTTTTTTCCGTTAATTCATTGAATCAATTTTTTAATATTACAATACAGACACTTAAAACAATAAATAAATCATCGCACCGACATCATTAAAATCAATCACACACAAATTGTTAACAATCACCATTAAACAATGTTAGGTTTAATATCTTATTGAGGAGTAATATGTTTGAAGCTGAGTTGTGATATCAAACGAAAGCTTGTTGTCTACGAAGTTATTAAGCCTTGTTTTAGTAAATTTATTTAAGCGAATACTATGACAAACGTTGACCCAAACGACTTAGGCAGTCGTTATTTTAAAAAAACATTGTTCACCGCAATCATTATCACAAGTTTACTCGGTTGTGGCTCTTCATCAGAAGAACCTAACCCAGTAGAAAATACCCCACCAGCAGAATCTGAACCTATAACTGACACTTCGCCAGAACCTTTTAGTTTTATGGCGGTAAATGATGTCGAGTTAAGTACGGCAGTTATATCTGAATCAGTAACAATCACAGGCATTAATGCTGCGACCGATATTAGCGTGACAGGTGGGCAATATTCGATAAATGGCGGTTTGTACACAGCTGAGGACAGTACCGTTTCTACAGGTGATCAAATCTCACTGCAAGTCACTGCTCCAGATACCGCTCAAACCACTACAAGTGTAGAAATTAACGTTGGAGATATCAGTGCGACGTTTACCGTTACAACAGCAGAAGAAACTGCAGCGCCGACACCAGCGTTAACATCATTGATATTTAATCTCGATACCATTCACAGTATTAACGATCTCAATGTGTTTGATCGTAAGAAATTTATCACCATCCACGCATCCCACACTGAAAACGACTGGTATAACGTCGGCACAAATGCGTCATCAGACTTAATCACAGAGTTCGCTGAAGGTTATGACGTATATTTTGGTCGTGATACTGGCGGTATGCGCTACCAGCTTAGTTTATTGGCTGAATCTGCTACACAAAGTGGCTTTGTCGATGCTGAAATGGCAACCAGTAATGGCGGTAACTCTCGTTGGACTTATAAAACAAACACCGATCAAAGGGCTGAAACACAAAGACAGCATGAACACCGCAATCTCAATATGGTGGTGGCAGCACAGCAGCACCCTTATTGGCCTGATGGCAAAGATACCGGCCAAGGCTGGGCATTCTCTCAACTTGATTCAGCTGCAGAACCTTTTGGTACTGCAACGGGTGACTATATGGGGCAATTTGTTGCCAAGTATTTTAATAAAAATGATGGTGTTGATATCTACGGTCAACCTAAGCCCAAATACATTGAGGTAATGAATGAGCCACTGTACGAATTAATTGATTTTGCAGAAGACCCTACCACCATTGAAAAGGTTTTTGAGTTTCATACTAACGTTGCCGCGGCGATTAAAGCGGTAAACCATGACTCATCACTGGCTAACACAGATGTATTAGTTGGCGGCTATACCGTGGCTTTTCCTGATTTTGATAAGCAAAACTTTGATCGATGGGAACAAAGGGACAAAGCATTTATCGATATCGCGGGTGAGAATATGGACTTTATCTCGCTGCATTTATACGACTTCCCCGCATTTCAAAACCGTGAAGAACTCCGCGCTGGGAGTAATATCGAAGCCACTTTCGATATGTTAGAACACTATATGGCATTAACTCTGGGTGAAGTTAAACCCTTCATGGTGTCAGAGTATGGGTCACAGGTTCATTCTTTATTTAATCAACCTTGGTTAGCACAACGAGATTGGTACCATTTAAGGGCGATTAACAGCCAACTGATGTCATTTTTAGAACGCGCGAATAATATTGAAATGGCCATCCCATTTATTCCAGTAAAAGCAGAATGGGGACGATTAAGCGAAACAGTTCCCTATTACGCACGCTTAATGCGCCAAAATAAAGAGATTGAAGGCCAAACAGGTGATGAATACGTTTATACCGATATGGTTAAATTTTACCAATTGTGGTCAAACGTTAATGGCACACGCGTAGACAGCTATTCAACCGATCGCGACTTTCAGTTAGACGCTTACGTCGAAGATAATAGCGCATACCTGATAATTAACAGCCTTGAAAAAGAAGTTCAAACCATTGATGTATCTTTACTTGGTATTAATCAAGACAAGATTAGCGACATCATGCTGAAAATTTTATTCCACGAAAATGGGACAACCCATTTAGTAGAGTCAGATTTGTCATCAATAGAAGAGCTAAATCAATTAACCATTGCAGCCGAAAGCACAGTCATAATTGAATTAACGTTTAGCGAAGATATTGAACTGCCACACACGCAAACTGAAACCAAGTATTACGCAGACAGTTATAAACATCCCATCACCGCAGATACCAGTGCGAGCTTTAACATTAACAATGTTGATATTGCAGAAACTGGCGAAGCAATATTGCGCCTTGGTTTAGGGCGAGAACACGGTAAATCTTTGCAACCCAACGTCACAATTAATGGTAACCCTGTTGAAATTGATCCTGACTATCGTGGTTACGATCAGTATCAAGACGGCCAAGGTCGTCAGCAATACTTTGGCGTGATTGAAATCCCTATCTCTAATGACCACCTGCAGACAGATAACCTCATCACAATCGAATTTGCTGATGACGGAGGATTTATCACTTCTGTCGCCATGCAATATTTTGCTCACTCTAAAGTCATGCCACGAAATTAATCACAAGCTAAAAAGACTTCTGCACTCTTACGCGTGAAGAAGTCTATCCATCTTGTCATTTTGGTAGTGTGCGGTCATTGAAATGACATGATCTATTTCTGCAAGGTAGCAGAAATAGTCAATAACAAGACACTTTATACGTAAAGTGATCATTATATAAAAAGGGAAATTTATGAAACGTCATATTAATCTCATCCATGCTACAACCCTGATAACCACAAGCGCCCTTTCGAGTGTTTGTTTTGCAGCAGACTGGGATAACATTCCGTTACCTGCCGATCCAGGTAACGGTCTTGTTTGGCAATTAAATGATCAATACTCTGATTCATTTAATTACCAAGGTAAAACCTCAACTTTCACCAGTAAATGGAATGATACTTACTTTAATGCTTGGGAAGGCCCAGGATTAACGCGCTGGAATAGCGGTGAATCTTGGGTATCTGATGGTAACTTAATCATTAGCGCGTCACGTAAAGCCCCTAATCTTGTGAATGCTGGCGTGATCACTTCAAAAACTAAAGTAAAGTATCCCATATTCCTAGAAGCCAACATCAAAGTGAGTAACTTGGAGTTATCTTCAAATTTCTGGTTACTCAGTGAAAACGATGAACGTGAAATTGATATTCTAGAAGTATATGGCGGCGCCCGTGAAACTTGGTTTGCACAAAATATGTCGACTAATTTTCATGTCTTTGTTCGTAATAATGACAATAGCATTAGAAGTGACTTTAACGATCAAACCCACAACACACCGGTATGGGGCAATAATTGGCGCGAAGGATTTCACCGCTTTGGCGCCTATTGGAAAAGCCCAACCGACGTGACCTTTTATATCGACGGACAAGAAACCCCACAAGGTTCTTGGGATGAAGTCGTGATGAAAGATAAAGATTATACTGGCGCACTCATGGATAAAACCCAGTACACGATGGATGAGGAAATGTTCATCATTTTAGACACTGAAGATCATTCTTGGCGCTCAGAGGCGGGTAATGTGGCTACAGATGCCGATCTGGCTGACGGTGCTAAAAACAAAATGTATGTTGACTGGATCCGTGTTTATCAACCTGTCAGTGATGGCAGCTCTGGAGGTGATAATGGAGGAAATGACGATATTAACCCCAATACCCAATACCAGCTTGTGGCTAAGCACAGCGCTAAGTGTATAGATGTCATTAATAACCAAACCAGTAATGGCTCTACTTATCAGCAAGCAGGCTGTGACAATACTAATGCCCAGCAGTTCAGTTTCACTCAACTCAGTAATGGTTTTTATAACATCAAATCTAATCTCAGTAATCTTTGTTTAGATTTGGCTGCGGGCACAACCGCTAATGGCGGTAAAATCCAGCAATGGGTTTGTAACAGCAGCAACCAAAACCAAATGTGGAACTTAAATGATAAAGGAAATGGTTATGTTGAAATCATCAGCAAAGTCAGCAATAAGTGCCTCGACATTGCAGGAAAGTCGACAGCTAATGGCGCAGCTTTAACACAATGGAGTTGCTACAACGGCGATAATCAGCAGTTTACATTAGATTAACGCTTATTAGATTGTTAAGCCCAATGTTAATTACAAAATTAGCTTCAATGTCGATAGAGCTGATGGTCAGCACACATTGAGTCATACGTTAACTAACGTCGTTTGGGCGCTTTAAAATTCATCTGCCACTACATTCCCATACTCTGCTAATTCGATGAGCTAGTTGTGATGAGCTAGTTTTGATGAGCTAGTTTTGAAGGGCTAAGTCCTACAAACGGTATTCTGTCATCCTCAATACTCGTCTTACAATTCATTCATAAAACAATGAAGCATCATAATTTGCTTATCCAACGAATAATAAAACAGCGAGAAATAATGAAAAAATCAATAATTGCAGTAATGATGATGTCAGTAAGCATAGGCGCATTCGCTGAGTCCGAAGTCGAATCAAAACAACAGCTAGATTCAGCAATGGAGCAACTCGTCAGTGTTGAGTCGCAAACCGATATTTTTATTACTGTAGATGAAGAAGCAAGTTTTGAAAGCATTACTTATCAAGGTTTTATTACAGAAAAGTACAGCGAGATTTATGTCTCTAGCCACGATGCAAAAGAGAATGGTCTTGAAAAAGTGAAGAAATTTTACATATACAACGAAAAAGACATCGACGAACTAAGCCATAAGATTGCGGCAAGGGTTGATCAAGATAATCCAACCGCTTTCTCAGTAGACTTATACCGTGATTATCAAAATGATTCAGGTAAATTCACTTACATAGCACGTGTAACCGAATATAAATAAACCTTAAACAGAGTTTTACTATTCCCCATTGCTGAGTGAACTGTCACTCAGCAATGCGCAGACATTCATCATTAATTAGCCGATAATTGCTCATTTTTTAAGACGATTAATTTCTGTAAATTGCTCATAGATGCTGACAGTAAATGGCATGCTTGCAAATACCCATTACGATGAAACTCAACTAAAATCGCCTCGTCTAAGCTCGACAAATTTGCTTCATTAATCACATAAAGTCCATCAAACTTATGCTTTTCCCCACCTGTAAATGTCACGCCAACTTGAATCGCTTCGATTAAATCATGCTCAACTAATGCTTTAATAAACGATTCTGTGCGGATAATACCTTGTGCAAGGGTCGTGACCAGTTGATTCATTGTTTTTAAGTAATCAGTAGGTGTGCCTTTATCATCAAACAACCTTTTCCCATCGCCTTTGTTATAACTTGAATCTTTTACTCTGTTGGAATTCATATCAATGGTTAATAGCGATTTTTGTTGATTTGTCATCTCATTACGTTCGCCTACTCTGCCAACCATAAAAGGCTGACGCTGAATATGCATTGGTATGGCATTAGCGCACCACTGCTCACCTGATAAGAACAAGTTTTCTCCGGGAGTAAACCCCAGTAACGCGTGTAAACCAAATTGACCTGTCTGGTTATTCTTTAACAAGCAGCACGGGTACTCAACAATAAGTTGTCGCAACTCTTCTGCTACTACAGGGACATAATGAACATTCTCACCATATTGCTGACCATGTGCGCTGACGACTTGTGTGTGTAAATGAACGGTTGGATCTACGATTGCATTTTTCATCATTGCTTCCTTTGCGCTTGTTATACTTTTTGTAAGCCGTATTGTTTAATTAATTGTATTAACTCACGATTGCTTGGCAGCGAACCCGTAAGCTGTTGAGTCATGACTTTGTTGTGTTCAAATTGTTTCTTCGATGCTTGTTGGCACTGACTATTCAATGGCCAAGGCGACGCTTCAGTGTTAAACCCCATGCCGTAAAGCACATATTGATAACTCGCAGCAGGGAACACTTCTGTGGCATGGGTAAAATCGTTATCGGAGGGAATTTGAGTTTGCCATAGCGTCAATAAGGTCTGTAAGCTTTTTGGAATGGACTCCACACAACGATTATCAATCCAAAAATCACTGTCATCGCGTTGATTAAGCATGTAATGCAGTTTCAAAAAATCAATAATTCGATCCCAGCGGTATAAAAACGTGTCATTGAATCGCTTGGCAACAATATCCATTGCTACCCTATTACTCGGTAATTGTTCTGCAACCATATTGGCCGAAATCTCAACTAAGAGCAGCGCAGATGCCTCCAACGGCTCCAAAAAGCCTGCAGACAGTCCAATAGCAACACAGTTTTTATGCCAAAACTTCTCTCTATGGCCTGGGTTTATGGCTATTTTTCGAAATGTTAATGAGTCAACATCTGACACAGAATCTGCCAGATACGCTTTAAGCTCTGCTTCTGCATCTTGATCATTGATATAACGGCTTGCGTAAACATGCCCTACACCGCGCCTGCTTGATAAACCAATATCCCAAATCCAACCCGCTGATTGCGCCGTTGAAATGGTATGTGAAGCAATAGGTGATTGCTCATCGTCATAAGGTACCTGAACCGCAATGGCTGTATCTGCGAACAAGACGTCTTTGCAGCTTTTAAACCCGACCTTGTAATGCTCACCGAGCAATAAAGATTTAAACCCAGTGCAGTCAATGAACAAATCTCCATTAATGTCACCTAAATCGGCTGTCGTTAATGAGTCAATGTAGCCATCATTATCATTGTTGATAGCAACCACATCAGAGACCAAATGCCGAACATGTAAATGATTAACGCAATGCGCTTGCAGAAATGCTGAAAAACGCCCTGCATCTAGGTGATAGGCATAGTTAGCCACAGCGTCATATTCTGCGGTGGTGATATATTTAGGTGCCAGCCCAGCTTCACATATGGCTTCTTGTGGGCTCAACGTCGCTGAAAGTGAAGTTATAGTGTCGGCTGTAAACCACTGCTGAATCAGACTGTCATGATGGCTTCCTTCTGGGAGCATCAAAGGATGATAGTAAAAGTCATCATCTTTACCAGTAACCCATTTAGCAAATTTAGCGCCTTGCTTAAACGATGCATGACAATGGTTAATAAAGTCAGTTTCACGGATCCCCATATTGTTAAGCGTGGTACGCATTGTTGGCCAAGTGCCCTCACCAACACCGATAGCTGGCACATTAGCGGACTCAATTAAGGTTACGGTAAAATTACCAGCATGGGTTTTATTGAGTTTGGCGGCAATAGTGCCAGCGGTTATCCAACCTGCACTGCCACCACCAACGATGACAATATGATTTGTTGTATGAGTTTGTTGGTTTGCAGAAGCACAGGCTTCATAATTTGTAGAATCGATTGGATTGGTCATATTTGCTCCAATTCTTGTTGTGAAAATATTTAACGATATTTGTTCAAAAAAAATGTGGCTGCCATATTTATGACAACCACATTGAGTTTTAGCGAACAGTATTAATCATCACACATAAGAGTGATAAGCTATTTATCTGTAAATCCATGCTATCGATGGTTAACATCAAATCACTGTTTAATACATGCTATAGCGTTAACTAAGCTTAAAACTTAGCACTAACACCCACGGTATAACGTGGACCGTATTGCTCAGCCGCGAGTAACTGCTCTTCAAAACGGCCATAACGTCTTACGGTTTCATCAGTTAAGTTAAGACCATCAAGTGAAACGGTAAACGTATCATTAATGTCATAACTAATACTCATATCAAGTTGCCCATAAGCTTCGGTAAATGTCGGTTCATTACCTAATGCCAGTAAGAACTCATCACGCCAGTTGTAGGCAATACGAGCTTGGAAACTGTCATTTTCATAAAACGCGACTAAGTTACCTGAATCACTCAAACCTGTAAGTGCAATGGTTTGATCAAAGTTATATGGATCAAAAGACTCATCACTGTTGACGATGGTGTAGTTAGCAACAGTACCAAAACCACTATCCCAGAACATGTATTGCGCGTTTAATTCCCAACCATCAACTTCACGATTCTGTAGGTTATCTGGTGTAGCCACTTCCCAAGTAATTACCGGATCAGTCGCTGTACCTAAACAATCAGGGTTTGGCGTGTCTGATGCATCAGGGCAACCCGCTCTAGGGTTAACACTTGGATCGGTTAACGGCTGACCATTTACATCGTTAATTGAACGATTTTCGGTGCCTGCGCCAATAAAGTTTTCAACATATTTCTTAAAGTAACCAGCAGACGCAAAACTACCGTCATCAAAATACCATTCAAGTGATAAGTCAAAGTTATCAGAAGTAATCGGTAGCAGATTTGGGTTACCTTGTGATGCGTTAAACGGACCACCAGGTCTTGCAGACACATTGGTTGCTGGGAATAATGCACTTACCCCTGCACGAGACAAGGTTCGGCTATAGGAAAAACGGGTAACGATTTCATCAGTCACTGACATATTAAAGTCAAAGTTAGGCAAAATACGCGTGTAGCTACCGGTTAATTCGTCAGCGGTTGGTGTGTCATCATAAACAGGTCGTAATTCCTGCGCATGACGATAATTCATCGCGATAATACCGTTTTGAACCGAATAGGCTTTTACGTCTGTGTCTTCGTAGCGTACACCCACATTCATTTTCACTGGCATGTCATTAAATTCAGTATCAAAATCAAATGAGATGTATGCCGCTAATGTTTCTTCATTCACACCATTAGTTTGAATATTAGGCTCAGCAAATAAGCCTTCTGATTTAACAATGTCGATGAACTGATTCACGTCATATTGCGAGATATATGGAAACAGGTTATTTGCACCAGGGAATTGATCTGCAGTATCGCCTAATGGAATAAAGCCTAAATCTAAATTATCGAGTGGCACATCAACAAAAGAGAATACTTCGCTTAAACGGGTATCAATGGTGTAATCAGTATTCATGATCCCAAAATTGATCTTGGTTAATGCGCTGTCTGATGCGGCATTTTCCCATGTACCAGCAAAGCGATATTGCTTAATGTTGTTATCCATTGAATAGCCGCGCTTTTGGTATAAATCAGAGACAATATTGTCTTTGTTATAAGCACCGCCAGGTAAATTAGAATCATCGACAATAATTTCTGGAATATCGCCAACAAAATTAGCGCCAATTAACCCAACAGAACCTGATGGATTTTTAAGGTTAGCTAGGGTTTCAGCCGTTTGACCATCAGGGTTTGATTTCGATGTTGAGTCATGAATATCTAATTCAAAACTCAATGTATCAGTGGCTTGCCAATCAATGTTTAGGCCAAGTGAATCGTTTTCTTTCTCTTCGTAATATTCCCACGCCCAAAAGTTTAACTCATCATCTTGATCTCGTGGGTTCCATAATGTGCCATTGGCGTTGGCTGATCCGCTTGGATTATCAAACCAAAACGCTGAACGATTGGTATAACGAGTTTGTTCAAAGCGAGAAATCGTGTAATCAAGTGTGGCAACAACAGAGTCAATCGGTTGCACTTGTAATACCGCTTGGGCATTTTGGCGGGTACGCTCGGTATCAATCAGCTCAGTTTTAGCTGTCCAAGGTGTCCAAATGGCTTGTTCTGGATTTTTGTTGGTATCAATAGCCGATAAATCAACATTGTCACGACTACGATTCCTTACCCAACCATCAGTACCGACAAGGTCTGTATGACTGTCGCGTTCTGCATGTGACGCCGACAATAAAAAGCCCACTTTGTCATCAGCAAAGGTTTGACTGATCATGCCTGAAATTTCTGGCGTAACGGAATCACCTGTTTCTACGCTAGTATCATAAATCCCTTTAGCGCTAACAAATGCTTTAAAGCCGTCGTAATCAAATGGTCTGGCAGTCGAGATATCAATCGTTGCGCCAATACCGCCTGATGTAATATTCGCTTTACCGGTTTTGTATACTTCCACACCAGAGACACTTTCAGCGGCGATTTCACGGAAGTTAAAACTACGCGAAACCCCTTCTGACTGAAGTGCTGAAGAGTTAGGCATTTGACGACCATTAAGTGTCACCAAATTAAATTCAGGCCCAAAACCACGAACGGTAACCTTATTACCTTCGTTATTGGCACGATCGATCGATACACCCGCAATACGTTGCAAAGATTCCGCTAAGTTAGTATCGGGTAACTTACCTATATCTTCTGCACTAATGGCATCAACCACACCATCAGAGTAACGCTTAGTTGATGCAGATTTAGTTAACGAGCTTCTGATGCCTTTAACTTGAATCACTTCAACTTCTGTTTCCGCATTATTTCCATCAACGCTATCAACTTCATCAGCATGTGCCCCAACACTTGCTGCGAGTAACATCGCACAGTAAACAGAATTAAATCTGAAATTTTTATTCTTCATCTTGAAAAAACCTTCTTGTTATCGGATTTTTGCTTTAGTCCGACCAATGCATAAGTGCATTACTTGTGATCGAATTGTTAACAATCTGCTATTTTTTAACCATTATGTCAATAGTTTTTTGGTATTAGTTAATTGTTAACAATATATACTAAAGAAGTTTAATAACGAGTAGGTGAGGTTTGAATTGAATATTAAAGACAAAAAAACACGGATTAATAATATAATTCATCCGTGTTGAGAGCATGACTTTTTAATTGAAATAGCCAATTACTTTCATTATGCAGTGTTGATTAAATAGTCCTTTTTTTAAAAAGCCTTCATGCTTTAAAACCGCTATTACTTTGGTTCACTCAGTATTTTTTCAGTGGTAAAACGCTGAGGGTACAGTGTTTTATTGACCATCTTGGCCGCATTAACTAGCTCGGTGTAAGGTTGGTCTGTCACTGACACAAAGCCTACATTGTAATTCTCACCATCATAGGCCCGCCCTGTTAAAGGTGAATCAATATATTGAAACCAATGAGCGCCAACAAAGTAATCGTTCTCTATGACACTGTTCATAAAGTCTTGATACATGACTCCCCTATCCGCCTGAGACTCTGCAGGCACTAATCCAGGATGGATTAACCCTGAATCAAGCGAGCCATTGTGAAATTCTCCAATGATGCTTGGGCGGTCTACTTCATCTAAGAATGTCCAAAAACCTTTATCAAGGCCTTCTTTATAGTAGTTGTAGCTCATCACATCAGCGTATTTCGCTGCAGCTGCGCGCAGTTCTGGTGTCATCCCCCAACTGGCAAACCTTGCGCCCATGTACAAATGTTCTGGCATATGCTGCTTTAAAGCCGTGCTGACCGTTTTAAAGTATTGCTCCGCATATAAGCTCAGCAACATGGAGAGATCTGCGGTTACTGCATCGTTAATGTCTTTTACAACCAAGCCATTGGCCAATTCATCCCATGTTACCGACAATCCCCAAGCAGTATTTAACAAGTCGATAGATGCGTACTTGTTTTGCAACGCGTTAACAAATGCCGCTTTGGTGGGGCTTTCTGTCGCAGAGCGGCCAAGCGTATTAATCACAATGCCGTATTGGCTTTGCAACGACGTCATCATTCCCCAGCTTTTTTCATTATCAATAAACACCCCTACACACCAAGGGTTGTTATTGACCTCAAGTGCAATTTGCTTAACCGTTGCTTGGGTTCGCTGTTCAAATACTGGGTCGAACGGATCAGGTAGTGGGCTCCAATAATCATTACCGCTACTGACGGTTTTAAAATCACCAATGATCCAGCCATTAGCAAAATACGGGAAGCGATTCATCTGATAATAGCCAGGATCAACCCAGTTACCAAAAGAAGTAAAACCCCAACTTTGCATACGATTTATAGTGTTATCTTTCCATTTATCAAACACACTAACAGCGTCATCTAAACTAAATTTCCGCTGTAAATTAGTTCGATAGAAACTGAAGGTTTCCCCCGCGGCTAACGGCCCAGTATGCACACTACGGCGGTAACCAAAGTTTTGTCCTAAAGCTGACTCATAGCTTGGTAACCAAGAAAACATCTTTGCCCGTAGGCTAGATTCAAGCTTACGACTCGGTAATGCTTGTTTATCGACCTGATTCAGCCCCAATGAATCTTCAGGGGTTAAATCAGTGGCTAATTTAATATTGATCAACATAGGATCGAAATCAAAGCCTGTGATGGTAGACGTATTGGCCATGCGAACATTAGCAATACCATTGGAAAAGAATAGGTAACCTTCAGGATCAACAAGTGTCCACTTGCCTTGATATTTATCCGTTCGGTAATAACCTGTAGCATCAAGTTTAGGCCCATTTAACCAGCCGTTATATTGACTGCGATCTGCAAGTTTAGGGGCTTTTGCAAGCTGTGCGATTTCGGCATTGCTACTCTGCTTAAGTTGCTCAAGCGAGTGCACCTTGCCATTAAACTCTTGTTTGGCATTTTGACCAAACTCATCAACTAAACCATTCAGATAGTCTGCATCGACCCCTTTGGGGCTAATCATACGGATATTGTCAAAAGTCAGGCTTTTATTTACTAATGAACCATCAATCTGAAAGTGAAGCGCTGTGATATTGGCTACATCTAAGTGCTTATTACCGCCTCGCCACTCCACTGGTTCAAAATAAGTAAGCCAGTATTTGGGATTAGAGCGAATGCCCGTCTCTTTAGCCAGTTCATCACCCTTTAGCACAATGTAGTAAGTCTGAATCGAATTGGCAGGAATGACAGTACTGCGCGATTGATGATGTTCAGTATCATAGGTTTTAACGTAAATAGGAGTCGAAGCCATTGACGCATTACTGATATCAACAGCGATCGCTACGTCTTGATGACCGCTTAAATCCCATGCTGTATCGGGTTTAATAGCAATACTGGTTACATTGTTATGCTCAGAGTTAAAGTTAACTTCAAGCGCTTTACTGCTGACTCCTGCAACTAACGATACATCTGCGTGCTGGCTTGTAACTGAAGCTAAATCTTGTGCACTTTCAAAATCTAACAGCACCTTAATCAAATTAACATTGCCAACGATTGCGGGTTCAATCTGAGTTATTACTGATTCATCCTCTACACTTGCTGTGGGTGTTTTAACCGCTTTATCACAAGCAGAAACTAGGCTTAAACAGCCTATTATTAGTGCACATGATAATTGGGGATTGCTTGATAAATGTGGGATATGCATATCGCCTCCTGCAATATAATCAGCAATACCGCTGCGCTGATGATGAAATGCTCATAGCTAAATACGTTGTAACGCTCGGTTAACACCCAGCAGGAATCGATACTAGGCTGTATCAACTAAGAGAAGAGTTGTTGGATTGAAGCCTTGAAGAGAGCCCTCAAGGCTTACCGTTTAAACAAACTGGCAGTTAATCAGCTTCGTTCATATAAACGGTTTTCTTTTCTACATATTGTTCAAGGCCGTATTTACCATCTTCACCGCCCATACCGCTCATCTTCCAGCCGTTGTGGAATCCTTGATGTTGCTCACCTAACCCACGGTTTACATACACCTCACCGACTTCCATTTCAGCAATAGCCTGATGAATATAAGCTAATTTCTTAGTATATAAATAGGCCGACAAGCCATATTCACTGTCGTTAGTATAAGCGATTGCATCATCAATGCTGTGAATTTTGATGATAGGAAGTACTGGACCAAAGGTTTCCTCATGAACAAGAATGTTATTTTGCTCTACATCCACCAATACAGTTGGTTCGTACCAGTTGCCACCTTCAAAGCCTGCAACGGTAGCGACTTTACCACCAGTGGCTAAAACCGCCCCTTGTTCAAGGCTCTTTTTAACAATCGAGTGAATATTTTTGATTTCACTTTGATTCACTTTGGGCCCCATATCAGATGATGCATCCATCGGGTCACCCACTTTTAATGCTTTCACTTTCGGGATGAACTTTTCGATAAAGGCATCATATACATCAGCATGAACATACAAACGCTCGGCGCAGGTACATACTTGGCCACAGTTAGCAAAACGTGCCACCACAACATCATCAACCGCTTTATCTAAATCAGCATCTTCCATGACGATAAATGGCGCTTTGCCACCAAGCTCTAGCATAACGGGTGTTAAGTGTTTGCCAGCCGCTTGATAGATAATTTGCCCAGCTCGTGTACTACCTGTCATGGTAATCAGTTGCGTAACAGGGCTTTCACACAAATGCTGACCGACAACCGATCCACTGCCATTGATAATGTTTAGCACACCCGCTGGAATACCTGCATCATTGGCAATACGTCCAAGTTCCATTGTTGCTAAGGGTGTTTCTTGGGTCGGTTTAACCACAATTGAATTACCAGTAATTAGCGCAGGACCAATTTTTCGACCCGCTAATGCTAATGGGAAATTCCACGCAGTAATCGCCACCACCACACCTTTCGGGACTTTATGGATGAAGATTTTTTCGTTTTCATGATCAGAAGGTAGAATATCGCCTTGTAGCGTCAACGCATTATCACAAGCGTATTCAACAAATGTCGCTGTTGCTTCCACTTCCATGCGCGCCACATCAATCAATTTGCCTTGCTCTTTAACTAAAAGCGCTGCTAAGTCTTCAGCACTTTGGCGAATACCTAATGCAAATTGGCGTAAAATATTGGCTCTTGCTCTTGGTGTTTTCTTGGCCCACTGCTTTTGTGCTTGCTGCGCAATTTCTAACGCATCTTGTGCATCATCCACACAGCCCTTTGGGATTTCACCAACAAGCTCACCTGTACTAGGTGAAAAGACTGAGATAGTCCCCGTCGCCTTTGATGGTACATAGGCACCATTGATAAAATTAACTTTGTTTCTAATTTCCATTGGATTATCTCCCCATCCAACCGCCATCGACCAATAAAATACCGCCATTCATGTAATCTGATGCAGCGGATGCTAGAAATACTGTTGGGCCTTTAAAATCGTCAGGTGTACCCCAGCGACCTTGAGGAATACGCTCTAATATCGACTTTGATCGCACGGGATCGTCTCTTAACGCCTCGGTATTATCTGTCGCAATATAACCTGGGGCAATAGCATTAACGTTAACGCCACTTCCTGCCCATTCGTTTGCTAATGCTTTAGCTAACTGGCCTATCGCGCCTTTACTTGCAGCGTAACCTGGCACTGTTATGCCACCTTGGAAGGTTAATAACGACGCTGTGAAGATTATTTTACCTTCACCACGCGCAACCATTTCCTTACCAATTTCACGGCTTAAGATAAACTGAGAATTTAAGTTTATCTCCATGATTTTATCCCAGTATTCATCACTGTGCTGGACGGCTGGGTCACGTAAGATTGAACCCGCATTATTCACTAAGATATCAATAGTGTCATGCTGCGCTTTGACGGTTTCAACAAATTGATACAGGCTTTTACGATCTGAAAAATCACATTGATAAGCATGAAATTGACGGCCTGTTGCTAGCACCGCTTTTTCTACATCAGAGCCACTGGCTGCTAATGACGCTGATACACCAATTATATCTGCGCCTGCTTCTGCAAGTGCCTCTGCCATTGCTTTGCCAATACCACGACTGCAACCAGTAACTAAAGCCACTTTACCTGTTAAATCAAATTTATTAAGCACATTATTTAGCATTGCGTTTCCCTTACTCTACTGCACAAGACACGAGCGCTTTCATGCCTGTTGGGTTGTTATCCATACTTTCGAAAGCATTGCTGATATTGTTCAAGTCACTCACTGAAGTAATAAACGGGGCAAGATCAACTTTACCCGAGGCAACAAGTTCAATCGCCATATCAAAATCTGCATGCTCGTAAACTCGGGCACCTAACAGCTCAAGCTCTTTCCAAAAGAACTGAAACAAATCTACTTGTGGTTTTTGTGCATGAATGGCCACCATACAAATTCGGCCACGAACGGCTGCAACATCAACCATCGCATCCACTGCGGGTTGAACACCTGATACTTCAAAAACGACATCAGCGCCTTTACCGTTTGTCCAATTTTGTACATATTCGCCAAGGTCTTGGTCAATAGGATTGACCGTTGGGATATCAAATTTATTTGAAAACTCACGGCGACTTTCATTTGGCTCAGAAATAATCACTTCAGCGCCAACCGATTTAGCCACCAAAGCCACTAATTGCCCAATTGGCCCGCCTCCAATAACCACGGCCTTTTCACCTGCAGATAAGCGTGAACGTGATACGTCATGACACGCTACAGATAAAGGCTCAATTAACGCACCTTGTTGTAAGCTCACGTTTTCTGGCAACTTATGTAATGTACGCGATTTAACCGTCCAAGAGTTTTGAAATGCACCCGGTGTGTCAATACCCATAAATTTAAGGTTTTGACAAACATGTGAATGACCAGCATCACATGCAGGACATTCACCGCACCAGTCAAGTGGCCTAACTACAACGCGTTCACCAACGCTGTAGCCGCTGACATTCTTACCTAACTCAGCAATCGTACCTGAAATTTCATGACCAATGGTATGCGGTGGATTGACTCGAGTGTCCATTACACCGTGGTAGATATGCATATCTGTGCCACAAATCCCCACGTAGCCTACATTTAATCGAACTTCATCATCTGCTGGCGCAATTGCTTGAGCTTCGACGACTCTGAAAGATTTATTACCTATATATTGAGCAGCTTGCATAATGTTGACCTTATGAACTCATTTTTAAATGAGGAGTTAATAATGCATCATCAAAAACGACACCCGTACCTGGAATATCAGGTGCGACAGCTTTGCCATTGACGATTTTAAGAGGGTTAGTGGTGTATTGATCTATCGGGAATGAGTGCACTTCTAGAAAGCCTGCATTAGGCTGTGATGCCAAAAGCGACACATGTAACTCATGCATTCCATGGCTACATACAGGTAAGTTATTTGCGTAAGCTAATTGGGCAACTTGCAGCCAACCGGTTATACCACCAATGTTAGACGCATCGGGTTGTAAAAAACCTAATTTTGATTGAGCAATAGCATAGGTAAACTCATGAATAGTATGTAAGTTTTCGCCCATTGCTAGTGGAATATTAGTCGCATCGGCTATTTTGCCATAACCAAGATAATCATCTGGAATGGTCGGCTCTTCAAACCATTTAATATCGCAATGTTCAATAGCACGTGAAAAACGAATCGCTTGTTCTTGAGTAAGAGAATAATTAGCATCCACCATAAAAGTGGCATCTGGACCAATAAGGTTTCTTACTGCTTCTACACGACGAACATCTTCTTTGTAATCAGATTTACCCACTTTAATTTTAACCGCTTCAAAGCCACGATCTAAATAACCCTGAATATTCGCTAATAACTTTTGTTCGCTAAAATTTAAGTCGATGCCACCAGCATAACAGTCAACATGCTGATTAACACCGCCAGCCACTTGCCATAAAGGTTGGTTAATGCGTTTGCATTTAATATCCCATAAGGCAATATCAACCGCCGAAATAGCAAAGCTTAATAAGCCACCACGGCCGACATAATGAAAATGCCACTGTAGCTGATCCCAAATGCGATATATCTCGGTACTATTTTGCCCTAAAAGCAGTGGTTTCATTTCATCATTTAATAATGAATAAATAGCCCTTCCGCCTTTACCACCAGTATAGGTATAACCAACGCCTTCACAGCCATCAGCAGTGCGTATGCGCATTAAAATTAATTCAAAATGAGTATGATCGCCATGCTTAGCATCAGACAATACTTCAGCTAATGGCACTTGATAATATTCAACATCTATCGCTTCAATTCTTGTCACTTCGTTGGTCATAAATAGACTCGCACCCAGATAATATTTTACGATTTATTGTTAACAATCTACACTTTTGTATTTTTAATGTAAAGCATAAGTTAATTTTAAACCTTGAAATATTTGAGTCTGCTTAACCCCATAATTCAAACAACAATCTCAGTTCACTAAGGCTGGACTTTGAATCAAATGAAAACATATTTACAATTTACCACCCTTTGTTTAATGTTAACAAAAAAACTAACAGAGCTTTTTATGAAAATGACGCCATGCACAACAGCCTCACTTACAATATCAGTAGGACTCACCGTTATCGCTAGTGCCACCTTCTGCTTGCCTAGTTTCGCCGCACAACAACCATCGATGCTGTTCGAAAACATAACCAAAGAAAGTGGGTTAACCTCTTATCCAGCATGGAAATATGGTGGGCCATCCACCGTAGATATTAATCGAGATGGCCACTATGACTTATTATTAACCAATCATGATAAGTGGCCTGTTCAATTGTTTTATGGCAATGAAAACGGCACTTTTAACAATGGGCCAAACCTGATGGGTCAAGCAGATGTACATGGTATATCTGCAGCGGATTATGACAATGATGGTCAAGTTGACGCCATCATCACCTTAGGTGGTGGTAATGGCTCCCAACCTAAACCACCAAGATTATTCAAACAAAATGATGGCAAGTTTGTGGATGTGACTGAAGCCAGTGGTTTAGCAAAAATGGGCGCCCGTGGACGCTCAGCCCGTTGGTTAGATGTCGATAATGATGGTGACTTAGATTTAATTCAGATTAATGCTGAGAAAATGATTTCAGAAGAAGTACCACGTAACTTATTGTTCATTAATCAAGGTGACGGCAGCTTTGTCTATACACCGAGTCCATTGTTTGAAGATATCGATGCTGAAAAAATAGTAGTGACCGAACTCAATAATGATAAATTTCCTGATTTAATCACCTTTAATGCCTATTCACCTTTGCAAATATGGTTGGGGCAAGCAAATGGTCAATATCGAAATGCCAGCACCGAGTACTTACCTGAGCACCTACAACAATCACACTTTGTCACCGCAGTAGCTCAAACTGATATTGATAATGACGGCGATATTGATCTTTATTTAGCAAGAGGTAAATCCTTATACCAAATAGCTAATAATGCGCTGCAATTTAATCCTGATTCAGGGCAACTTGATATTCGTGATGAAGGCAACAAAAGCCATGATGGCATCAGCTTTACCAGTGACGGTCCAATCACATTGGAAGACTTTTACCATTTTCCTCGCGGGGCAAAATTGAACAAACTGCCCGTCTTTATTGGCCAACATCAAGCCCGTATTGATCCTCCTAACAAACCTATCGTTATCACACCTGAACTAGCAGGAAAAACATCAACCAAAGAACAGAATAACCAAACACAATCAGGTTGGTACATAAGTTACCAAGGCCTTTCTGCACAAACAGAAACCAAAGGTCAGCATCAATGGCGTCTTGATTGGCTGCTTAAAGATAATTTAGCCTGGGACATTCGCGCATCGATAAAAGGTGTCAAGGCGATTCAGCCCGATTGGCAGCCACAAGAATTAGGAGTAGACGACATATTACTTGTTAATGATAATGGCCGCTTTGTAGACGCATCTTCAAGGCTTCCTCCTCAATCTAAGCATAACAATTGGGGAGTGATCAGCGCAGACTTTGACAATAATAGCTATTCAGACTTTTTTGTTTACCGATTTGGTGAACTTAATAAACGAGTTGAAGATGTATTACTGCTAAATCATCAAGGTCAATTTATTCAGGTTAAAGGCCATGGCGCTACGGCATTAGGTTCTCAAGCCCATGGCGATATGGGTGCGACGTTCGATATTGATAAAGACGGTTTTGTAGACATCATCAGTGGCGATGAGGACGGCCACTGGCAGGTATTTAATAATCGAGGAACTGATGCGCAAGCTGTCATTAATAAAGCTAATTTTATTAATGTAAATGTAGGTTACAGCGATTCTGGTATTGACCCAGTAGGGGCGAAAGTAGTGATTGAATACTATCAAAAAAACGCCACTCAAGCGAAAGGAAAAATAGCCAAACAAGTATTTATTGTGGGCTCTATTAGCGCGGCTCACTCTCAAAGTTTGATGAACATAGCACACTTTGGTTTGGGTGAAGTAAATCAGGTAAAAACAATAACCGTGACGTGGCGGGATAGCAGCCAGTTACAACAACATGGCGTTGCTGCAGGTCAATGGATTAATGTAGGAAATTAATCGGTTAAACTTACTGAAACATTAGCAAACAAATAACCCGATAACTCAATGGTTATCGGGTTATTTTATGAATAACTAGCTAATCATAAACCACAGCTAATACAAAATACTAAAGCTGTTGAGCCCCTTGCTCTGCAGTACAGATAAATATCGATGCCGTTAAATGACTGCGTTTTGTGTATTGTGCATTAACCGCTTCGACCACTTGTTCAATCATGTTTTCTGGCAATATTGAAACCACGCAGCCACCGAAGCCACCGCCAGTCATTCTAACGCCACCTAATTCACCTACTGCTGTTTTCATAATGTCTAGCAGCGCATCCACTTCAGGCGCTGTAATTTCAAAGTCATCGCGCATTGATGCGTGGGACTCTGCCATTAAACGCTGTAGTACAGGCATGTTGTTTTGACGAAGGGCTTCTGCTGCATCTAAAGTGCGTTGATTTTCAGTAATAATATGTCGTGCACGTTTAGCGGTTATAGGGTCAAGACCTGGCTTACGTTGCTCAAACTGACTAATACTGACATCACGTAACGCTTTTACCCCAAAAAATGCGGCAGCCTGTTCGCATTGTTCTCGTCGAGTATTGTATTCGCTGTCAACTAAGCCTCGTTTTTTGTTGGAGTTAACAATTAAAATTCGCCAATTATCAGGGATCAATACCGGCGCAGTTTCTAATGTTCGGCAGTCAATAAGCAAAGCATGATCTTTTTTCGCTTGCGCTGAAATCAACTGATCCATAATGCCGCAATTACAACCCACAAACTGATTTTCAGCTTGCTGGGCATTTAAAGCAATATCTTGCGCTGTTAACGGTAAATCAAATAACGACTTAAATGTTAACCCAACAACCACCTCTAATGCAGCAGATGAACTTAAACCTGCCCCTTGTGGCACATTACCACTCACCACAATATCTGCACCGTTAAAGGTTAAGCCTCTTAAGCGCAAATGCTTCACCACACCGCGAATATAATTAGCCCAGGTTTGTGGTGATTTGCTAATATCGTCATCAATTAAAAATTCATCTTCAGCATTATCATAATCAACCGATATCACTCGTACGCGATTATCTTCACGGGGGCTAGCAGCTACAACAGTGGCAAAATTAATTGCACTAGGTAAAACAAAGCCATCGTTATAGTCAGTATGCTCACCAATCAAGTTCACTCTTCCTGGTGCTTGGAAAACATGATTAGCTTGATAACCAAACGCATGTGAGAAGCTATCTTTTACACTCTTTATTAATTCTTTACTCATGATTAACCTATAAAAATATCAACTAGCTTAATTTATAATGTACTTCTGAAACGGCTCTTAAGCGCTCAGCAGCTTGTTCAGGAGTCAAATCACGCTGTGATTCAGCCATCATTTCATATCCCACCATAAACTTACGTACCGTGGCAGAACGTAATAATGGCGGTAAAAAGCTGGCGTGTAATGTCCACTCAGGGTGTGCAGCCCCATCAAATGGCGCACCATGCCAGCCCATTGAATAAGGGAATGAACAATTAAATAAATTATCGTATCGAATAGTAATTTGCTTGATAATATCGGCGAGGTTAACTTGTTGTTCGGCAGTTAAATCAGTCATTCTTTGAATTGGAAATCTTGGTAATAATAGAGTTTCAAATGGCCACGCCGCCCAATAAGGCACTACTACAACCCAGTCGTCGTTGCTAACCACAACCCGAGTTTGTTCTGCTAATTCACGTTCAACATAATCAGCAAGCAAATTGCTGCTATGATCAGAATAATACTGATTAAACGCGTTTTGCTTTTTTTGCGCCAAGGTAGGTAATTGGTTTTGAGCCCATACTTGACCATGTGGATGCGGATTTGAACACCCCATCACAGCCCCTTTATTTTCAAACACTTGCACCCACTTATAATGCTTACCCAACAATTCAGTTTGATGTTTCCATGCTTCAACGACATGAGTTAACTCTGTAATAGATAATTGTGGCAAGGTTTTACTGTGATCTGGTGAAAAACAAATCACTCTGCTAATCCCTTGCTCGGTTTTAAGTTTGAATAAAGGGTCATTTTGCTCAAACTTAACGGTATCTTTTTTTAACGCAGCAAAATCATTTTCGAACACAAACGTTTTTTTATACTCAGGATTAACCTCGCCATTAATACGCACATTACCCGCACACAAATAACAACTTTCATCGTGAGATTTTTTTTCCTGATCATCGACTTTTTCAACTTGGCCCTGCCAGGGTCTTTTAGCTCGATGGGGTGATACCAACACCCATTCATCGGTCATAGGGTTATAACGTCGATGAGGATGCTCAGTTGGATCAAATAAGTTATTTTCTTGCTGCATGATGACCTTCTAAAAAATTATCAATTAAACATAAAACATTTAAAACAAGGAGTTAATAAAGCATAAAAAAGCTATTGTCCTTATCCCCTTACTATGAATAATTAACCAATACTTTCCTATATTGGCAAATTCAATTCACTACTCAAAACTGATCTTATTATTGACAAGTTATCACAGAACAATAATATTGTTAACAATTAACTCAATACAATTAATGGTATTAACAAAATAATTATTATCCTAAAAGCACAGTAACACCATAACTGGTAACAACGAGTCATTAGCAAAAGATTGTGACAGCAGTAGTTCATTAACTTGCAACACTTAAAAACTGAAATACCGCCGCTAAGTAATCTTTATTGCCTTTATAACTTCTGCCCTGTGTGAGCAGTTCATCACGGTACTTCATCGCATCAGCCGAGGTGATGTCGTTAGCGCAAATAGTTTGAGTACTTTTTGATGATCGGTTAACGATTGTTAGCAATAACTTAATGAAGTGATGGGGTCGCTGTTCAAGTTGTGTAATAGAGAGTGGTTTAATACCTAATTTCTCTTTTGAAGTAACAAAACCCACTAGGCATTATTCGCGGTCACCACGCGAATTGCTTGAGCGACAGCGGTGGTTTCAAGGTGTTCTTACACCTTAGTATCTCTGATTGGGATTTGTGCTGCTTAGGTAAAGCGGTACTGGGTAAGTTGTTTTCTCAAATTCACTGCTCAGACTGTTAAATACTTGATCAACATAACGAATAAAGTCATTGATGGTCTATGGTATTGATGTTTTTTCAGCGTGCCAGCGACATCGATATTGCGAATAACCGCTTGTGCTTTATCACGGGTCAACAAAGAAATTTTAATATCAAAAGGAAAGCCTTTATCGCGCAACGTTTTGGCTAAACAGATACGTGTAAAGTATACGTTATTGGAACCTCTATAAAGGAACATTGTTTGAGTCAATCCTCTCAGAAAACCCTCAAACGCTAGAAACAAAAAAACAGTTGATAATCATCACCTTTCTCGTATTTAATATGGCGCAGAAATTCGGATTTGAACCCTACATTGATTGCGCTAAAAACACATTGCCAATACTTTAAAATCGTGAAAGCAAAAGCCCGCTTTTTTTCGATAACGGGCTCTTTCGATAAATATGGCGTAGAGATAGGAATTTGCCCCCTACATTGGGACGCTACAAACCATTTCTTTAAAAGTTCGAATCCAGACACAAAAAAGCCCGCTATTTTCAATAACGGGCTCTTTCGATAAACATGGCGCAGAGATAGGAATTTGCCCCCTACATTGGGACGCTACAAACTATTTCATTAAAAGTTCGAATCCAGACACAAAAAAGCCCGCTTTTTTTCGATAACGGGCTCTTTCGATAAATATGGCGCAGAGATAGGAATTTGCCCCCTACATTGGACGCTACAAACCATTTCATTAAAAGTTCGAATTCAGACACAAAAAAGCCCGCTATTTTTCAATAACGGGCTCTTTCGATAAATATGGCGGAGAGATAGGGATTTGAACCCTAGATGGGCTACAAACCCATGCCGGTTTTCAAGACCGGTGCATTCGACCACTCTGCCATCTCTCCGAACGCTGAGAATCATAAGGGTCTCGAGGTTCGGTGTAAAGCATAATTTAAAAAAAAGCTATTGTTTGCTCAACATAGCGCCATCATGATGTTTTTTTAGCAACACTTGGCCAATTCCAGTTGTAATTAAAGTCATCAAACCAGTTTTAAAACATATATTTATTATATTTCGAGCCTGTTATAAACAGGCTCTTGTATACTTCATTGGTTTATTCAAACTTTCATATCTGTTCTAAGCGACTTCATCGGCTTTATCAAATCTACTTTTCTGCTCAACTTCAGTCAGTAACCCTCTAATCAAACTAAAGCAGCCTAAAAGTAATATTATGGTAAAAGGCAACGCAGCAATAATCGTTATAGACTGTAAAGCTTGTATTGACTGGGTTCCACCAATCCACAACATTACCATTGCAATTGCACCTGAAATAACAACCCAAACAACTTTTTGACGATCAGGAACTTGTAATTTACCGCCCGCGGTCATACCGTCAATGACGATAGAGCCCGAATCTAAGGTAGTCACGAAGAACACAATAATCAGTGCGATCGCTATAAGCGATAAAATATTACCAAGAGGATAAGCCTCTAACATATAGAACAAACTTAACGAAACGTCTGTTATACCTTGATCGATTCCTAGCTGCCCTACCTTATCCATAACCTGTTGAATAGCGACGCCACCAAATATTGACATCCATGCTGTTGTTACGAGTGTAGGAATAATTAATACGCATAACAGGAATTGGCGTATGGTACGGCCTTTAGAAATACGAGCAACAAACATGCCGAAAAATGGCGCATATGCCACCCACCATGCCCAATAAAATACCGTCCAACCATGTAACCAAGTCGTATCTTCACGCCCAGAAGATTGACTTAAGGGAATAATATTTTTTACATAACCAGTAACCGCAGTAGCTAATGAATCAAGCACAGTGGTGAAGTTAAGGACTGCAATAAACGCGATAAAGATAAAGGCGATAATCATATTCAGATTACTTAGAAATTTAATGCCTCCATTCATGCCGCGCAATACCGAGAAAATAGCTAACCCCATAATGAGTGCAATAATACTTTGCTGTAGGAAAATATTATTTTCAAAACCAAACACATGGCTAATGCCACTTGCTGCTTGTGTGCCACCTAACCCGAGCGATGTTGCTAAACCAAACAAGGTAACCAATACAGTAAGTACATCAATTACGTCGCCTGTTTTACCCCAGACTTTATCGCCTAATAATGGGTAAAATACTGAGCGCATTGATAAAGGCAACCCTTTGTTATAAACAAAATAAGCGAGACAAAGTGCCGTCATTCCATATATCGCCCATGCATGGAAACCCCAGTGAAAAGCGGTTGCACCTAATGAAACTTCTCGACCTTCGGCAGTATAAGGGTCAACACTCAATGGAGTACCGAACCAATTAGTAAAAAATGCTGTTGGCTCTGCAACGCCCCAAAATATTAAACCAATCCCCATTCCTGCTGCAAATAGCATGGCTATCCAGGACACCATGGAATAATCTGCCTCTGCTTTATCACCGCCTAATCGAATTTTACCCAAAGGCGAAAACGCAATAACGATTGCAAACAGCAGCATTAAATTTGCTCCCCACATAAATAGGAAATCAAAATTTGAAAGCACAGCACCTTTTACTGAATCGATGGCAGCTTTGGCATCTGCTGGTGAAAGGATTAATAAGGTAATGATGAACAGAAGTGATAAGCCGACTGAGGCGGTAAAAACGGTGTTATGGACATCCATGCCCAATTTATTAACGTTATCTTGTCCAATTTGATAATCTGTAGATTCTATGCTGTATTTGTCTGATTTAAAACTCATAAATTATGATGTTCATATATCCGCTTAACGAATATAAAGACCACTCCATTTTGCTTAATGTTTGATTAGCTAGCAGCACCACTAGAACGCTTGTGATACCTCCTTAATAAGGAAAATCAAGGCTATAAGCAAATCCCAAGCTTAAGATTGTAACATAATAACGATTGCATTCTTTGATGTTGCCCCATTTCACTAAGAGAAATACAGATTAATAAATCAACTCTCTGCAAAAATGCAATGTCTCAGTAACACTGGACACAAGCTTAAGGTATCCGGTAACAAAGATAATTGTTTAATTCAATTATATTGAGAGTGAAATGGAAAAATTTACGGTATTAAAACCAAATTACTTGGGGCTAAACGTTACATCCCATTTTTGAGCATAGATGCGTTAGACTTAGGAATTGAAAACGATTATTGGCATTTGGGGAAAATATAGGGATCAAAAAGTTTATTCTTACTCTACATATTTCATAATTATGAGTACCCGCCTGATTAAACGACCTGCAATAAACGACCTGCAATAAACGAAATTCATTTTAAACTGATATGCATCAGTGCATTAGAGTTGTTGTGAAAAATTTTTCATTTAAGTTCGGTTATATATTAAAGTTAGAAAGTTTACAGGCAGAGTATAGGCAACTAGCTGACTAGATCGGATAAATGACGTTATTTGATTTACAAACTAGGGGTAAATGACCAATTAAGTATCAAATAACGGAACGCCCTTAGTTATTAGCTTTGGGCGTATCTTCTTACAGATTTGCTTATGACAAACCGAGACTTAAAGCGTCATGTGTAGAATTGGAAATGGTTTACCCATATCATCAAGCGGAGATCGCGATATAACTTTAAAACCCATATGTTGGTAAAAACCAACTGCTAATGGGTTTTGTTCATTAACATCAACTTTGTTAGCGCCAAGGTGTTCAATAGCATACTGCAAAAGAACCTTACCGATACTTTTCCCTCTTTCTGCATTAGAAATAAATAGCATTTCAACTTTGGCATCATAAACACCTACAAAACCAAGTATCTCGCCGCTACTATTTTTTATGCATTTTAATGTTACAGCTGGAAAAGCCTGTTCCAATATAATGGGTTTAAAAAACTCAATATCTTCTTCTGTTATGAAGTCATGAGTAGCTCGGACTGAATTTTCCCAAACATTAAGCATCTCTGAATAATCTTCAGGAAGCACATTTTCTATAATCATATTGTTTCTCACTATTTAGAATATATACATGTGCAGCCGCCAATATGAATTATAAACTTCTTAGGCTAAATTTACAGCAGTCAATTCAAACTAAGTGAAATAGATCATCTTTCTCTAAACTTACAAAGTAACAAGTAAGCAAAAAAACAAGTTGTTGTTAATTAACAATTTATCATTTCCCTCTACATCATATGTTACAAACCCATATTTAGTTTATCCAGAACTAAAATAATAAAAACCTGCTAGTAACTTCGTAAGCTTTTTAAATATCGTGCTGAGCTACGGAGTTAAACGCTACATTCATTGGGCTAGAAACCTGTTGAGGATATTCCAAAATTCAAGCAGCAAAAAGCCCGTTACTTTGCAGTAACGGGCTTTTCTAAATATGGCGCAGAGATCGGGAATTGAACCCTACATTGAGACGCTACAAACCAATTGGCAATACTCCAAAATACAAACACAAAAAAGCCCGCTATGTTTCAATAACGGGCTCTTTCGATAAATATGGCGGAGAGATAGGAATTTGAACCCTACATTGGGACGCTACAAACCAATTGGCAATACTCCAAAATACAAACACAAAAAAGCCCGCTATGTTTCAATAACGGGCTCTTGCGATAAATATGGCGCAGAGATAGGGATTTGACCCCTACATTGGGACGCTATAAACCGTTTCATTAAAAGTTCGAATCCAGATACAAAAAAGCCCGCTATTGCTAGCGGGCTCTTTCGATAAATATGGCGGAGAGATAGGGATTTGAACCCTAGATGGGCTACAAACCCATGCCGGTTTTCAAGACCGGTGCATTCGACCACTCTGCCATCTCTCCGAACGCTGAGAATAATAATGTCCTCAGCGTTGTATGTAAAGTACTAAACTAATAAAAACTTAACGACTGGCTGACTTAGCATCAATCTGCTGAATTTTTATCAGCATGGAGTGCTATTCGAGCAGGATCAGGCTTAACAAAACACTGTTTAACTGAATCCCAGCTATCATGCTTTGATAAACGGTAACCAACAAAAACACCAATTGCACTTAATACAATGCCTAAACCAATAGTCATTTCAGCGTACTGGGCTAACATAGCTACAATACTGGACGCACCGAACGCCATGCCGATTTGAATAAAGTTCTGTAATCCAGCCGCTTTAGTCGCATTTTTGCTGAATTGTTGTAACGCATTGTTCACAACAATTGGATAGATCGCACCATTAGCTGCAGCTAAAACAGAGAAAACAATAAGCAATGGGAAAATAGTTTCCGCAGGTATGATTAGCGTTACCAATCCAATGACTGCAACACAAACGAAGAATAAGCCTAGTAAGTAGTTAAGTGCTTTAGAACCGCCACAATTTTTAACGAGCACTTTACTCATGTAGCCACCCACAATGAACATGATGGTTTGTGGAATAAAGCTTAAGCCAATTGCCTGTGCTTCATAACCATATTTAATCATCACACTTGGCCAAACGGTCAAATAGCTAAAAAACGCTGCCGAACACGCTCCAAAGATAACCACATTACCTAAGTAGCGGGTGTTCTTTAAAATGCTTTTGTAACTAATACTCTCTTGCACTTCAGCTTGCTTGCTTTCACCAGCGACTAGCCATTTAGTTAAAACAATTAGCAATAAAGCGACAATCACTAGAGTGATGAATACTGCGCGCCAGCCAAAGTTACTGACAATTGATGCACCAATTAACGGTGCTACCGCTGGTGATAATGCAACAAGCGGCATAATGTTTGAAAATACTTTCTGTGCTTTTTCTGCATCATACTTCTCAACCACAATGGCTTGCCAAATAACGCCAGCACTACACGCACCTAATGCTTGGAAAAATCGAGCAATATTGAGCATAAGGATTGAGTCGCTCATTACAATGGCGCCACTGGCAGCTGCAAACAAACTAAGACCAATAATCAGTGCTTTTTGTTTACCCACCTTTTCAACTAAAGGTCCATATAGCAATTGACCTAACGCAAGTCCTGCTAGAAAGGTCGTTAAAGAAAATGCCACATTATTCAAACTTGTTGAAAATGAGTCAGCGATATTTTGAAAAGCAGGTAAGTACATATCTGTAGCAATAAAGCCAAGCATGCTTAATAGTGCTAGGTAACCTAATAGAATAAAGTACTGCAAGTTTGCAGGCTTTGAATTAGTGGTAATTGATGATGCATTGTTCATATGAAAATGTATTCCAAATTGGGACTGTTAGAAATCAGCGAGCAGTCTAATGACTTGCAAAATGATTGTGAAACGTTTACTTTTGATGACTGCATTCATATTTTTTCATAGCAAAGGATAGCCCTCTATGCTTTCAGAACAAGCATTGGAAATGATCGATATTGTCGCTCGTGTAGGTAGTTTCACCGCAGCAGCCAATCAATTGCATAAAGTTCCATCAGCCGTTAGTTATGCCGTTAAACAAATTGAAGATGAACTTGGTGTCATTTTGTTTGAAAGGCACCACCGAAGTGTTAGCTTGACAGAGCCTGGTAAACATTTTGTGCAACATGCCCGTGAACTGCTTGCTGAAATGAACGACTTAAAACGCAGTACTCAACGTGTTGCCAATGGTTGGCAGCCAACCTTATCTATTGCATTAGATAATATTGTCCGTGCCGATCGTATCAGCGTATTAATTGCTGACTTTTATCGCCACTTCGATGATGTTGAATTAATTATTCGCATTGAAGTGTTTAATGGTGTGTGGGAAGCATTAGCCACAGGACGAAGCGACATTGCTATTGGTGCAACCACTGCTATTCCTGTCGGTGGCGTATTCCAATATAAAGATATGCGTGATATTGAATGGGCTTTCTTAGTAAGCAAAAATCATCCACTGGCAGAAATAGACCGACCGCTTACTGATGACGAATTACGCCAGTACCCTTCTATTTGCCTTGAAGATACCTCACGAGAAATTCCTAAACGCACAACTTGGTTATTGGATAATCAACGTCGCTTAGTGGTGCCAGATTGGATCAGAGCAATTAATTGTTTCAGAGACGGTTCAGGTATTGGGTATATGCCGCTTAATTTGGCTAAACCGTTTATACAATCTGGGTCACTAGTTTCAAAAACGTTAGAAAACCCTAAGAATGCTAGTCCGTGCTGTCTAGCATGGAACCAAGAGAAGATGTCGCCAGCGCTTGAGTGGGTGCTTGAATACTTAGGTGATACTGAAAAGCTTCACAGTGAATGGTTAGCCTAAACTTGAATTAACAGGTTTTACCCCCATATTTAGTTTATGGCAAGTATTTAACAGCCTTGAGAGAATTCAATAATTAATGTTCATTTAAGCTAATTTATTAACAATGGTCGTTGATATTAATAAAATTAATAAAACGGGTTGATATACCGGCAAAAGCTTACAATTTTTGGAGCTAAATCAATTCGTTTGTGAAGATAACTTTAAGCTGTAGTAAAGCTGGGGTATCATCAACTTAAGTAATTAGTAATTTATCACTATGTTCCAACGCTTTTTCATCATGGAACATGCCCTTTAACGTCTTGGAGACTGTTATGAATCAACAAACTTTGTCTGGCCAGCAAGCCACGACGATGGAAACGAATAAACTCATTAAAAACACTTACATGTTATTGTCAATGACATTAGCATTTGCTGCTGTTATGGCAGGTGTTGCAATGGCGATGAATATCGGTCCTTTCATGTCTATCGGTCTATCTTTAGGTAGTATCGTAGTAATGATGGTTACGTTGAAAAAAGCAGATAACGCATCTGGTTTAGCATGGATTTTCGCTTTCACTGGTATGCAAGGTGCATCACTAGGTTACATCCTTAACCATTATGTCGGTATGGCTAATGGCCCTGAGCTAATCATGCAAGCTTTTGGTTTAACTTCTGTTATCTTTATTTCGCTTTCAGCATATGCAATCACCACTAAGAAAGACTTTAACTTCATGGGTGGTTTCTTATTTGCTGGCTTATTAGTTGTTATCGGCCTTTCACTTATTAACATGTTCTTCGTTAATAGTGGTGCAATGTTTATGGCCCTTCAAGCTGCTGTAGCAATGATCATGGTTGGTCTAATCCTTTATGATACAAGCCGTATCGTGAATGGTGGCGAAACTAATTACATCCGCGCTACGATTTCATTATTTCTAAATTTCATCAATTTATTCATGGCTCTACTTCACTTGTTAGGCATGGGTAACGATGATTAATCTTTGAGTAACTGTGTTAATCATCGGGTTATGACCTTGTGATTAAACAGCTATCTACGCTAAAATGGCTCCCTTACAGGAGCCATTTTTATTGTTATGAACAAATTTATTATCCAGGTTAATGGCACAGTCTATGGCTCAACTGCGAGCTTTAGGGCCCTTCGCTTTACTGAAAGCGTATTATCCCTCGGTCACCAAGTTACCAGTGTGTTCTTTTATCAAGATGGTGTGACTAATAGCAGTAAACTTATATCCCCTGCGTCTGACGAGCACGACTTACATCTTGCATGGAGCAGACTTGCAACTGAACATAATCTCAATCTAGTTAACTGTGTTTCCGCAGCCTTAAGACGTGGCGTGTTGTCAGATCAAGATGCCAAAGAAAACCGTAAGGAAACATCCAACGCCAGTAAGCAATTTGTGATGGGTGGTTTAGGAGAACTTGTTACCAATATTGAACAATCCGATCGATTAATATGCTTTTAATATGATGCTAAAGGGTTTAAATAAATGAAAAAAATTTGCGTCATATTCAGGCACAGTCCTATCGGCAATGCTTCGAACCGTGAAGGGTTAGACTTTGCAATGCTAAGTGCAAGTTTTGAACAAGAAGTTTCTATTGTGTTTACTGATGAAGCAGTAATGCATTTATTGGCGGAACAACAACCTGAACTCGTTGGCAGCAAAGATTACCTTTCGACCTTTAAAGCATTGAGTTTATACGATATTGAAACTGTCCTAGTGTGCCAAGAATCAGCTAAACAATTTGGCCTTAGTGCTAATGATTTCAATTTTGAAGCAGAAATGGCATCAACTCATCAGATCCAAACATTGATCCAACAAGCTAACGAAGTGGTGGTTTACTAATATGATACTGCACCATGTCCAGAGCTCTGCCACGACCGACAACGCACTTAATTGCTGTTTACGTTACATTGATGACCAAGACAGCATATTGTTAGCTGACGATGCACTTAATTGCTTACTTAACACTCAATGGCAACAGCGTTTAGCTAACTACAAGTTATACGTATTAATTGAAGATATTGAAGCGAGAGGCTTAAATCATCGCTTACCTCAATTAGTTAATATTTCCATCATAGATTATGACCAGTTTGTTCTGGCAACACTGCAACACACGAAGGTGATCACTTGGTAGATTCAATCGAATTTAATGGTAAAAAAATTGAAGTTGATGCAAAAGGTTATTTAAAAAATTACACAGACTGGCAACCAGACATGGCGCCAGTGCTTGCTGCAACCGAAGAAATTGAGCTCACCGAACAACACTGGGAAGTGATTAATTTTGTACGTGATTTTTATTTAGAATACAAAACTAGCCCAGCGATCAGGGTTTTAGTTAAAGCAATTGGCCAGTCATTAGGGGCAGATAAAGGCAACTCAAAATACCTTTACACCCTATTCCCTGTTGGACCTGCTAAGCAAGCCACTAAAATTGCAGGATTACCAAAGCCTGCAAAATGCATCTAAATATCTCACATTAATGAATATAAAAAGGAGACATTAAGTCTCCTTTTTATTTATGAAGTTACTATTAAATTCGCAATAGTACTAACATCTCTACTCGACGTTACTGCAAGATTTAAAGAACGTATTTAGCCGAAAACATAACTCGATTCAATTCTCCGTCGATATCATTTTCTTTACTATTTTTAGCATACATATATTCAATACCAAATGTTAAAGGCTTAATAGGTGAATAGAGTAAGTTGACATAGCCTGAATAAGAATCTTTGTTAACATTCTCTCCAGTTAAATCCACATCGTTATCTGCACTGAAGGCTGATGCTGTGATACTGCTACGCCACTTATCATTCCACCAATGGCGATAAGCGATATAACCACCAAATGAACTTATTGCTTCAATATCTCCGTCGCTATCAAGCACGCCCGCATTGACATAATTAAGCGCCATGTAACGTCCAAGCCCTTCGCCATAGGTTGCACTGAATTTAATGTCATCTTTGCCAACAGGCAAAATACCACTAAAACTAACACCATAACCTAGTGCAGTAGAGTCGAGCTGTATATCGTCATATGTCGAGTCAACATTTAATTGTCTTGCTAAAGCTGCCAAGGACAACTTAGCACCACCTTCCGTTTTAATGTTATAGCGTGCTACAAAGTCTGGCACCATACCACTGCCACTCACGATTCGAGAAGCACTTTGATTTTTGTTTAAAGTCGTTTCAGGGTTTTCTATTGAGAACTGGAAACCACCGTTTGTATAACGGATCTGAGCTTGTCGAACAAAAGGGGTCCCTTCTGCAGCGCCAACAAAGTCTAAATTTTCTGGTAAAGCTGAAGGGTTTTGGAATGTTGTCCACGTTTGACCGAATGTCCAGTTGTCATAACTTATAAAAGCATGACGAATACGAGGTGAATAACTGTTTGAAACTCGTTCATTACCATCTGCATGTGTCATAAAATCAAGTTCAATGAAACCTGTAAGCTTATGGCCATCCATATCAGTCATTGTTTTAAAGTTAAAACGAGATTCCCTTGCCTGAAAATCAACAACCTGCTCACTATTACCATCGACACCGTATATGGTGCCTGGCACATAAAACTGTCTAGAAATATGCCCTGAATCAGGTGCACCATTGCTATAATTACTAAACATAGTATCGACTTTAATATATCCGCCGAATTGCATGTCAGTGTCATCAAGAACTGAAGCATTGACACTGGCTGCACTAAGTGCACTAGCAATCATGACCCCGATTACACTCAATTGCTTTTTTTTCAGTAAGAAAGGATTGTTGGTTGTTTTTTTATTTGCAGAAATTAGAGAATTTTTCATTACATCACCCTTGTTATTTGAATAACAAAATCATAGTTTTAGAATTGATTCCAAAACGAGAGTTACAAGGTGGTTTAAAATAAATGACGCATTTGCTTTCAAAAAGTTAAATGCGTGTTAGATATTATGGGTTTTAGTGATGAACAAGAAGTTTTGGCACCAAGTCCAAATTGTGAACGACATCTTTATGTTTGGTGAATAGTACTAGTGAACAGTCCTTATCGGTAGCCAATAAGAGCATTGTTAATGCGCTCTTATTTCATTTGGATTTGATAGAATTAAAATTCATTGTCAGGCAAATATTCGCGGCCAGTTTTCTTCAAGTTACTGTCACCAATCCTCTTATCATTAAGAGCCTCGCCATAATTTTCACGGCAGTAAGAGCACGGGCTCATAGTATTGATTAATCGTCCACGTTTTGAATATTTACGAATATAGGCATGTGAAATAGATACATTCTGTCTATTAAGTAACAATGGTATTTCAATTTTTGACTTTAAATCTGACACCGCAGCATCTTCAGCGCATTGGGTATCATCAGCTCTACCCCAGCCAAAAGTTTCAAAACCTGAATCATCTATATATTTTGCAGCGACCCATGGCCCACTATGGTGTCCTGTTGGCTTACCATTAGGAAAATAAGAGGGTTTGTTGGCAAGTTCATATGGGATCAGTTCAAGTGGGTCTGTCGGTGCATCTTCGCAACTAACATCTAAAGCAGAGTTTGGTTTTTTAGTTACAAAAAAATGATGGTTGTGACTCAGTTTTACATCACGGAGCTTACTCACAAGATGCGGTTCTGGATAACGAGTATCTACTGTATTGATAGTTATAACTGCTGCTATAACGCCATTACGAGTAAGAATCTTATCACCTACTTTAAGCTTCGAAGCTACAATCCATTGCTGATTTTCAAAGCAAAATTCATGAGTGCTTTCGACGTACATTAATGTGGTTAACTCATTGATTGAGTATTCTATTTCTAACATCTAATTCAGGCTTTAAATTTAGGAAAGGGATGTCTTACAAATTGTAAATATGATTATAACAGCTAACTACAAACACAAAAAAACCAAACATGAAGTTTGGTTTTTTTAAGCTGTTAATTTAACAGTTATTTAGCATTAGCCAATTTTTTCAAGACCGCGCATATAAGGACGTAGCGCTTCAGGAACCGTAACTGAACCGTCAGCATTTTGGTAGTTTTCTAAAATCGCCACTACTGTACGGCCTACTGCTAAACCAGAACCATTTAATGTATGTAAAAGCGTTGGCTTTTTGTCATTCACACCACGGTAGCGAGCTTGCATACGACGCGCTTGGAAGTCCTTCATGTTTGAACAAGAAGAAATTTCACGGTAGGTATTTTGCGCTGGTAACCATACTTCTAAGTCATAGGTTTTAGATGCGCCAAAGCCCATGTCGCCAGTACATAAAATCATTGTACGGTAAGGAAGGCCTAAACCTTGTAATACTTTTTCAGCATGACCCGTTAATTCTTCAAGTGCCGCCATTGAATCTTCTGGCTTAACGATTTGAACAAGTTCTACTTTATCAAACTGGTGCTGACGAATTAAACCACGAGTATCACGACCGTATGAACCTGCTTCACTACGGAAACAAGAGGTTAATGCCGTCATTTTAAGTGGAAGGTTAGCTTCTTCAACAATCGTATCACGTACCATATTGGTTAATGGCACTTCTGCAGTAGGTATAAGGCTTAGACCCTGACCTTCTTCAGTTGCTGGTTTGGTGTGGAATAAATCTTCACCAAACTTAGGTAATTGACCTGTACCTAATAAGCTTTCTTCGTTCACTAACAAAGGCACATACATTTCAGTGTAACCATGCTCTTCTGTATGAAGGTCTAGCATGTATTGACCAACTGCACGAGTTAAACGTGCAACTTGGCCTTTCATCACGATGAAACGTGAGCCAGTAATTTTTACTGCACTTTTGAAGTCTAAACCGTCTAGGCCTTCACCAAGATCTAAATGATCTTTAACTTCAAAATCAAATTTTGTTGGCTCGCCCCAAGTGCGAACTTCAACATTGTCGTTTTCGTCAGCACCTGCAGGTACAGCATCGTCAGGTAAGTTTGGCATGCTCATCGCAATACCGTTTAACTCAGCTAACAAATCAGCCAGTTCAGTTTTCTTCGCATCTAGCTGAGAACCTAAGTCCCCTACTTTTGCCATGATTTCACTAACATCTTCACCACGAGACTTAGCTTGACCGATGGATTTAGAGATTGCATTACGGGACGCTTGTAATTCTTCTGTTTCCACTTGTAGCGACTTACGCTTTTCTTCTAAAGCTGTAAGACGGCTAACATCAAGGATAAAGCCACGTCTAGCTAACAGCTCAGCTGTGACTTCAAGTTCGTTACGCAAAAATTTTGGATCTAACATGTTTTATATTCTTAATAGTTAAATGCGAGAAAATACTAGCTGCTGGCCGACATACACCATGAAAATACATAGGATGACATTCAACAACACGTTGAGAATTGCTTTTACAAAAAGTCCTTCTTGCATCAGCAATAATGTTTCATTGGAAAAAGTCGAAAAAGTCGTTAAAGCGCCTAATAATCCAACACCAACCATGGCTTTAATTTCAGGACTTAGGTGACTTGTTTCAAGACCGATGGCATAAACCACACCCATCAAGAAAGATCCCAATATATTGACCAACAGTGTACCAAAAGGGAAACTGCTTCCAAATAGCTGAAGCATTAAAATTGAAATAACATAGCGAAAAACAGCACCAATTGATCCGCCAAGTGCCACAAACATGATATTGGTCATGCTAATCATAGCGTTTTACCTCACTTGTTCTATCGAGCTCAGCTAAATGGGTTAACTTATCTTTAATCCGTTTTTCAAATCCACGCTCTGTTGGATAGTAAAACTGACTTTGTTGCAGTGATTCTGGGAAGTAATTTTCACCAGGAGCAAAAGCGCCGGGTTCATCATGGGCATAACGGTATTCAGCACCTAGTCCCATGTTTTTCATTAATTGAGTGGGCGCATTACGTAAATGATCGGGCACTGACTCATGGCCAGTTTCTCGGGCAAGTACTCTCGCTGCTTTAAATGCAGTGTATACCGCATTACTTTTGGGCGCACTGGCTAAATAAACAATGGCTTGTGCTATAGCGCGTTCACCTTCTGCGGGACCAACGCGGTGAAAACAGTCCCATGCATTTAGTGCTATATTCATTGCTGTCGGGTCAGCATTGCCTATGTCTTCTGAAGCAATGGCCAATAATCGTCTCGCAACATAAAGTGGATCGCCACCGCCTTCTAAAATACGGCAATACCAATACAGCGCGGCATCCGGTGATGAACCACGAACAGATTTATGTACCGCTGAAATTAAATCGTAAAATTGATCGCCGTTTTTATCATAAGCAGCCATTTGGTGGCCGGCGACCTGAGTGAGCATCTCTTGGGTAAAACTATCATTATCACTGACTAAATCACTCATTAACTCGAGTAAGTTTAATGCTTTACGTGCATCCCCATCAGAAGTGGCGGCTAATTGCTGCATCACATCATCAGGCATGACAAAGTTACGCTTGCCAAAACCGCGTTCTGTGTCGGTTAACGCTTGATTGATAATGTTAGCAATATCATCAGCGTCGAGGCGGTTAATCAAATACACTCTTGCCCGAGACAATAATGCATTATTCAGCTCAAACGATGGGTTTTCAGTGGTAGCCCCAACAAAAATCACGGTACCGTCTTCGATAAACGGTAAAAAAGCATCTTGTTGGCTTTTATTAAAACGGTGGACTTCGTCAACAAACAGTAAGGTACGTTGGCCGCGGCTTTGGGCTACAGCTTTTGCTTGCTCAATAGCTGCGCGGATTTCTTTTACCCCAGAGGTCACAGCTGAGATACGTTCAACATGAGCATTGGCGTAATGAGCAACTAATTCAGCGAGAGTTGTTTTGCCGGTTCCTGGTGGCCCCCAAAGCAGCATTGAATGAGCACGGTTCGCTTCTAATGCTTGCCTTAACGGTTGGCCTTCACCAAGCAAATGACTTTGCCCCACGTATTCACTTATATCCCTCGGACGCATTCTAGCGGCTAAAGGACGAAAGTCGGGCGCAAAATCAAAACCTAAATTAGCCACAATAATCTACTGCTCTGTATTGGCACGTTGATCGTCAATATCAACATTGGCTGGCACAACAAATTCAAATAAAGACTGTTCATCTTCAGCCACAGTAGTTTGATTACTTAAAACAAACTGGCTGTGATTACCTTGCTCATCGAGTAAGTTAAAGTCAGTAAGTTGTGTTTCATTAAAGCAGACATTAACTGTGACAACACTGCTTTCTAATGATTTAGGCTTGATCATATAGCAAGCTTTGCCAGATTCTGGTTGTACTTGACTAACATGGTATTGAGCCCATGTGTTTTCATCACGATGAACTAATAATGCAATCGGCGACGCTTCAACTGCATCAGCAAAATCCATTACTGTGACTTCTTCTGCAAACGGGTTAAATATCCATAAATCCTGACCGTCAGCAACGATGAGTGACTCATCAGGCTGAGTTAAATGCCAGTAAAATTTGTTTGGGTAAGCCAGTGCAAAAACGCCTTCACCAGACTGAATAACTTTGTCATTAATGTCAGTAACTGTCTGACTAAATTCGGCTTTTAAAGAAGCCAGAGTTTCTAGCTTTTCTCGCAGTACACCCGAGTCATCCGCCTGAACGGATGAAGTTAACATCACGGCTATGACTGATAATAAACCCATACATTTTTTCATATTCTTTCCTACTACATTCAAATAGCGTAAATGGATAACTAACCGCGTGGTGGCGGTGGCGCTAATACTTCTCGATTACCATTATGACCTTGGCTACTTACAATGCCCTGTGACTCCATCATTTCAATGATTCGTGCTGCGCGGTTATAACCAATTTTGAATTTACGTTGCACACTCGAAATTGATCCTCTACGGGTTTCGGTTACAAAGGCAACAGCTTCATCATAGAGTTGATCCGTATCGTCATCGGTTTCAGCTGTTTCACCAGGAAGTAAAACTTGCTCCCCATCACTGACGCCATTTAAAATTTCTTCAACATATTGTGGCTTACCTCGTGCGTGCCAATCTGCGACCACTTTATGCACTTCATGATCGTCAATAAAGGCGCCATGAACACGAATTGGTACGCTTGTTCCTGGTGGCAAATAAAGCATGTCCCCCATACCAAGTAAGGTTTCTGCACCTTGTTGGTCCAAAATGGTACGAGAATCAATACGAGATGAAACTTGGAATGCAATACGCGTTGGTACGTTCGCTTTAATCAAACCAGTGATCACATCAACTGAGGGACGTTGTGTTGCCAAGATTAAATGAATACCAGCCGCACGAGCTTTTTGCGCAATACGTGCAATTAACTCTTCAACCTTTTTACCCACAATCATAATCATGTCAGCAAATTCATCGACTACGACAACAATTGAAGGTAATTTATCAAGCTCTGGCGCTTGCTCATCCATGCTTTCTGATGACTTCCAAAGCGGGTCAACAATTGGCGTACCTGCTTCTTTCGCTAATTTAATTTTCGTGTTGTAACCTTTAAGATTACGTACACCTAATGCCGACATTAATTTGTAACGACGTTCCATTTCACCCACACACCAACGCAGTGCATTGGCGGCTTCTTTCATATCGGTGACAACTTCGCATAATAAATGCGGGATACCTTCATATACCGACAGTTCAAGCATTTTCGGGTCAATCATGATGAAGCGAACATCTTCAGGACCAGACTTATATAAAATACTGGTGATCATCACGTTCACACCGACAGATTTACCTGAACCTGTAGTACCAGCAACCAATAAATGCGGCATTTTGCCTAAATCAACCACGACAGGGTCGCCTGCAATATCTTCACCTAGCACCATAGATAGGTTTGACTGACTTTCTTCAAAGGTTTTGCTGTCGAGAACATCGCGCATGAATACGGTTTCACGAAACTTATTGGGTAACTCTAAACCAACGTAAGCCTTACCTGGAATCACTTCAACTACACGGACACTTTCCGCTAATAATGAGCGAGCTAAATCTTTTGAAAGGTTAGTAATCTTCGAAGCTTTCACCCCTGGTGCCAGCTCAAGTTCGAAACGCGTTACGACTGGACCAGGGAACACACCAACCACATTAGCCACAATATTAAAGTCGGCTAATTTGGTTTCGACTAAGCGAGCAACAATATCAAGCTCATCTTTAGTAATTGGATTTTCTTTGCGATCAGGGACATCAAGCAGTGTAATGCTTGGTAAAGGCGGCATTGCAACTCGTGGCTGACTCATTACCACTTGTGGTTCTTGACCAGGAATTATTACCACACCTTCTGCAATATAAGGCTTGTCAGTAGCCGCTGGTGACGCAACAGGGTTATTTGCAGCACTATTTGCAACGGCACTTGCTACGTGACTTGCTGCGTTAGCACTGTCATCCGAATTGTGTTGTTCGCTGCTTTGCTGGTTTTTCACCGCTGCTGCCATCACTGTCGCACCAATAGATGTTGTGCGGTCAAACTCATCACCGAACTCTATGGTTTCATCATTGTTGGCTTCTGTAGCTTGATTAGCATGAGTTAAGTCAACAGCTGGCGCATCGCCTGTTGCAGCCCAAGGTTCTGACGAACCATCATTTTCGCTATTGATAATAACTTGCGGCTCTACTCTGCGCTGACCGTTGATTGGCAGAACTTGATTTTGGTTATCAACTTCATGATCTTGATAGTCGTCAGGGGTATTCTCTTGAGTTGGATTAATCTTGGACTTCATTCTCGCGAAGATAGATTGCTTAACTGGCTCAACTTCATGTTCGTCTTCATCAGTCTCTGCTGCGGATACTGCATCTGAATGAGTTTCAAATTGTGGCTCTAACTTACCGCCGTAGGTTCTTTCTGTTGATTGAGTATCAGTTCTTTCTGTAGATTGTGTATCAGTAGTTTCCGCTACTTCGCCATCAATAGCTTCATATTCATCTGACTTATCGCGTCCCTGTTTGAACTTATCAACCACAGACATAAATCCACGAGTATCTTCTGTTTCTTTCGACCCATTCAAATAACTTGGAAGACTAATTAATTTTTTGAACAACCAAATAGTGCCGTAGCCAGTTGCTTCAATAACTGTTAACCAACTAATACCTGTAGTTAAAGTGAAACCTGCGCCGATAAAGCACAATAAGAGTAATGTAGTACCTAGATTATTGAAATAAGGCAGCATGGCCTGACCAATCACATCACCAGCAACACCACCTGCAGAAAACACATACATATCATCAGCATTCATACTCGCAAGTGCTGCTAATGCCAGTACCATCAACATGAAGCCAATAATTCTTAGCCCCACTGAGAAGTAATCAATTTCAAATAATTTGTGAGTGCGTTTAAAAATAAACCAGCCTGTGGCTGCAATAATGATAGGGATCAGGTAAGCAATAAAACCGAAGAAATAAAAAAGGACATCAGCAGTCCATGCCCCTACTGCACCAGTAAGGTTATTGATTTCACCTTGGAAATGAGACTGGCTCCAGCCAGGATCGCTAGGATCAAAGCTGCTAAGCGCAAGAAGAATGTAAGTTGCTGTCATGCAACAAATGATCAATCCACCTTCGAGAAGACGTTGAAGGCCACTAAGTGTTTGAAGACTATTTCCCTGAGACAAACGAAAACACCCGAATAAGAATTAAAAAGAATGATAACAATAACAGAATATCACTGATGTTGCAGCGATTATGCTACGTGAATAAGTCTAGCTCAACCTAATGTTTTCAGATAGATGGATGCTTAACCAAAATTTAATTGAGTAAGATAAATTTGGTTGTTTTTACATCAAAATGGAGGAGCTTTTTGAAGGTTTGCTGATTTTAGATAAAAAAATAAAGGGCTATGCCCTTTATTTTTATTGGTCAGAAAGTTTAGTAGCTATCCGCTAATAAATTTAATGCGACTTTATTAGTTTGTTTGACTTCTTCCATGACCACATAAGTACGAGTATCAGAAACTGATGGCAACTTAAGTAGAGTCTCACCTAATAAACGACGATATGCTGACATATCAGATACTCGAGTCTTCAATAAATAATCAAAGTCACCAGAGACTAAATGACATTCTTGAATATCATCGAGTAACTGAACGGCTTTGTTGAAGCGCTCAAAAATATCAGGCGTATCGCGTGTTAACGTGATTTCCACAAATACAAGTAAAGATGCACCAAGATAATGAGGGTTAACTAATGCAGTGTAGCCATTAATGTAACCTTGTTTCTCGAGACGCTTAACTCGCTCTAAACAAGGAGTAGGACTAAGCCCTACTCTTTTCGATAACTCCACGTTTGATATGCGACCATCAACTTGAAGTTCATTGAGGATATTACGGTCAATCCGATCTAAATCTTTTACAGAATTTTTTTTATTATTTGCCATATTATTAACCTTGCTTTAGCACAAAAACAACATATTCATCTTTTAATGTGTAAAGTTTAGCAGCATAAACTGCGTCTTGGGCACTATACTAGACTTCCCTGAAATAAGCACGTTCAGGTGAGCGATTATAATAACAATTGAATTGTCAACAACGACAACTGATCAAATAGAGGCACAAAATGATTATTGGTATCCCTACTGAAATCAAAAACCACGAGTACCGTGTAGGTATGGTTCCTTCAAGCGTTCGCGAATTAACGATTAAAGGCCATGATGTATTCGTTCAATCTGATGCTGGTACAGGCATCGGCTTTACCAATCAAGATTATATTGACGCTGGTGCTTCTATTCTAGAAACTGCCGCAGAAGTTTTCGCACAATCAGACATGATTGTTAAAGTAAAAGAGCCTCAAGCCGTTGAGCGCGCTATGCTTCGTGAAGATCAAATTCTATTCACTTACCTGCATTTAGCACCGGATATGCCGCAAACTGAAGACTTAATTAAAAGTAAGTCAGTATGTATCGCATACGAAACAGTGACTGACGATCGCGGCGGTCTTCCATTACTTGCTCCTATGTCTGAAGTCGCTGGTCGCATGTCAATTCAAGCAGGCGCACGCGCTCTTGAAAAGTCATTAGGTGGCCGTGGCATGTTACTTGGTGGCGTACCAGGTGTTGAGCCAGCTAAAGTCGTGATTATTGGCGGCGGAATGGTAGGTACCAATGCAGCGCAAATGGCCGTAGGTATGGGCGCAGACGTTGTTGTACTTGATCGTAGCATCGATGCATTACGTCGTCTAAACGTACAATTTGGTTCTTCTGTTAAAGCGATTTATTCAACTGCGGATGCCATTGAACGTCATGTTATTGATGCTGATCTTGTGATTGGTGGCGTATTGGTTCCTGGTGCTGCTGCACCTAAACTTGTAACTCGTGACATGATTTCACGCATGAAGCCTGGCAGTGCCATCGTTGACGTTGCTATTGACCAAGGCGGCTGTGTAGAAACATCGTATGCTACCACTCACCAAGAGCCTACATACATTGTCGATGAAGTTGTTCACTACTGTGTAGCTAACATGCCTGGTGCAGTAGCACGTACATCAACGTTTGCTCTTAATAATGCTACCCTTCCTTACATCTTAAAGCTTGCTAATTTAGGCTATAAGAAGGCACTACTTGCTGACCAACACCTACTGAATGGATTAAACGTCATCCACGGTAAATTGGTATGTAAAGAAGTGGCTGAAGCATTAGAACTTGAATTTACTGAACCTAAAATCATGCTTTGTTAATATGAGTATTGCTTTTTAGCTTACTTTAAACTTTACATAGATTGATAAAGCCGCTTATTTAGCGGCTTTTTTGTATGCAAAAAATACTTCAAGATAGATTAGTCTAATCATTATAAGGTAACATTTTGTATCAATCGTTTGTTTTATACACAGCTTACATATGTTTGCTGAAATTTTAAGAACACTCGACATGTGAATTAGATAAAATATCATTGAAATAAAAATCTTTAAATAATAAGCATATTTAATTTAAGGATTTACACAGCCCCTATACAGCAAGGATTTTAGTAATAACAAGTAAAAATTTGCATTGAATACGACGTAAAAATAGCTCAATAGTGTTATATCCTGCTGATTTTTTTTAAACCAGTGTTTTACACTGTTGGCGTAAAGGCTAAATATCTCTACAATTTAACCATTATTCAGCACAAAAAGTGATGTTAAAATGTGGCTTCAAAAACAGATCCTATTAAAAGCTAAACCTCGAGGTTTTCATTTAATTACCGATGAAATTTTGCAGCAAATCCCTGAGATAACGAATTTCTCTGTGGGATTGATGCATGTGTTTTTACAGCATACCTCAGCGTCAATCACCATCAACGAAAATGCAGACCCAAGTGTTCGACAAGATTTTGAATCTTACTTTAACCGAGCAGCAGCTGAAAATGAGCCTTATTACGTGCATACCTATGAAGGAAGCGATGATATGCCAGCACATTTAAAATCTAGTTTACTAGGGTGTGAGCTATCAATTCCCATCAGTCATGGGCAATTAGCGGTAGGAATGTGGCAAGGGGTCTATTTAGGTGAGCATCGCAACCACGGTGGAAGCCGAAAAGTACTAATAACGATTCAAGGCGAATGATTTTGATAAGTTAAATAGTTTAATCAGACTTTTTTGTCTTGAATTAGTGTTTTTTTAATTATTTTGCTTATCTAATAAATCAAAGAAATCTGCTTGAGGCATTGGTTTATAAAAAAAGTAGCCCTGTATGGCATCAACATGGTTACGTTTGACAAAATCTAATTGGGTTTGTGTTTCCACGCCTTCTGCCGTAACCGCTAATTCAAGAGCATTACTCATGCTTGCTATCGCTTCTACGAGAGCTCTATGCCTTGGACCTTGTTCAATTTTTTGTATAAAGGCTTTATCAATCTTAATTTGGTCAACTGGGAAATTGGCTAAATAAGATAATGATGAATAGCCAGTTCCAAAATCATCCACTGAAATCTTAATGCCCCAATTACGTAACTGATTTAATAGACATTCAATATTTTGATGCTGATCCATCATCAATGACTCTGTAATTTCTAGAGTCAGTAAATCAAATGGGAAATCAGATACAGCCAGTGTTCCTACAAACTCTTCAAAGAAATAAATAAATTCTTTTTGAAGTTCATCAGTTAAAAATTCGCAAGTTGAAACATTCACCGCTAAAGCGATTGGACAGCCCTTTTGCCATTGCTCAGCAATGATTGTTAATGCTTGCTGCCTAACCCACTTACCAATCGGCACAATTAACCCTGACTGCTCTGCTATTGGAATAAACTCTTCTGGGGAAATAAACTCACCGTTCAATTGCCAGCGCAGTAATATTTCCGCTTTTTCAATTTGAATGGAATCCACTGACACAATCGGCTGAAAATACAGTTCAAATGATTCTTTGTTTAACGCTTTACCCAACTCCATTTGCAGGTAGGCAGTCCGCTCAGCATTTTTTTGCATCGTTTCATTAAAAAACTGATAGTGATTACGGCCTTTGAGTTTTACATCATACATTGCTTGACTAGCAAAATTGATTAACGACTCGACAATGGTAGAGTCATCAGGATAACGAGAGATCCCAATGCTCATTGAAGGATGTATATGTTGCTGCTCGATAATCACGACATCGGCTATGGTTAAATTAATTTGTTTTGCTAATGAAATAAGTTGATTTTCGGAAACTTTACCTGGGATAAATAAACCGAACTCATCACCAGCAATACGAGCGAGTAAGCAGCCTCTTGGCGTGATGGTGGTTAATCGGTCAGATACTTCTTTTAGTAACGCATCACCGTTTTCGTGTCCTAAGCTATCATTGATTAGTTTAAAGTTATCAATATCCATTAATAAAACACTACATGCGATATCTGTTTGCTTTGTGCGTTCTAATTGCCAAACATAATCATATATTTTATCTAAAAAGCACCGTCGATTAGCAAGGCTGGTTAAGGCGTCATTATTGGCTTGAAAATGAATGAGTTTATTAGCATCTTTATGTTCGCTGATGTCGGTAATGAGCCAAGATAAACAATTTTGTTCACCGTGATAATCTCTAAACGTCGTCACGGTCACTTCAGCATCGAATGTTTTACCATTACGTTTATAACCCGTTAGCTCACCTTGCCATGTATTTCCTCGGGTTAAATTTTTAAGCATTGACGCCAAAACCTTTGGATCTGATTTTTCAAAAAAGACTTCGGGTTCGAATACGGTTTTGTCAGCAGTAAAATCCCGGGTTATTGTTTTGAACATAGGATTAACTAACAATAACGAGTGAGTATCAGTCGTAATAACCAATCCCATGGGTAACTTGCTGAATATACGACTAGTTAATCGTTGCAAATGCAGAGCTTGACTGCGCTCTATTGATAAACTGCCTAATTTTGCGGCTTCTTGAATTAACTCTAAATCTAAATCTGATGGCGACTTTTTGGTATCGTAATACATGGCGAATGTACCGAGTACTTCACCATTTGAATCGATAATAGGTTCAGACCAGCAGGACTTTAAACCCGCTTTAAGGGGTAACTCTTTGAATGCAGCCCAATTGGGGTGAGTTTCAATATCTTCAACGATAATTCGTTTACCTGTTGCAGCTGCAGCGCCGCAAGAGCCAACCTCAGGACCGATTTCGACGCCATGAATAGCTTGATTGTATTCTTCAGGTAAACTCGGCGCTGCGCCATTTAGCAGACGCTTTTTGTCATTACTGATTAGCAGTACCGATGCTTTGGTACCTATTTTTTGAGCTTCAATGGAAAGAACTAATGAATGGAGTATTTCCCTAAGTGGAGAACCTGCAAGAACCATAGATAAAATGGTACTGTAACGCTCAATACTAGAAGACCTGTGCGTTAACACATCATAGTTTTCAGTATTAGTACTAATATACTGCGCGCTATCCATAGAACTCCTATAACCTAAATCATTATCTGCAACTACATATGACAGTTTTATTTCCTATGTTTAATAATAAGAAGATTATTCATAATTCCAGACAAAATCAACAAAGGTATTACAACACCATAACAAGCATTTTGTAGTTGGCTTTAGTAAACCTCTGTTTCAGCTAGTCAAATCCAAAATTACCATTTTATATGCTATTTAAACAAAAAAAGCAGTATTGTCTGCTAACAAAACTGCTTTTAATACTTGTTTTATTTTAAAATAATTGAATTCACACTTCGCTGATGCGCTCCATGCGAGCAAGATAAAAACCATCAAAACCATGTTCAGAAACTAAAATTTCTTCATCATCAATGAGTTTAAAGTGCGGGTTCGCTGCGATAAAAGCATCGACTTGATTACGGTTTTCATCAGGCATGATAGAACATGTGGCATAGACTAAAATGCCACCCACTTTCACCATGCGGCTATAGCTTTGTAAAATATCTTTTTGTAATTCGATTAATACTGGTAAACGCTCTGGCGTGTCGCGCCATTTCGAATCAGGGTTACGTTTAAGTACGCCTAAACCTGAACAAGGTACATCCAATAACACGCGATCAGCGGTTAATTTCAAACGCTTAATAGTCTTGCTGCTAGCGATGATTCTAGTTTCTACGTTATGTGCACCTGCTCTTCGCGCACGAGCTTTTAGATTATCGAGTTTCCATTGCTCAACATCCATGGCCAATAAACGACCTTTACCTTTCATTTGTGCAGCAATATGTAAGGTTTTACCACCAGCACCAGCACAAGCATCAACTACACGCATACCTGGTTTTGCATCCACTGCGGCAGCTACAAGCTGTGAGCCTGCATCTTGTTGTTCAAAAAAACCTTCTTTAAAAGCGGTAGTTTTAAATAATGCAGAATCAGAACGAACTTCAAGGGCACTATCTACCCCTTCTACTTCAACAGTAGCCACTAATTCTTTGGTTAAACGCTGCTTCAATTCATCGCGTGTGCCTTTAAGTGAGTTAGCACGAATATAACGCTTAGGCACTGCGGCTAAGGCTGCTCTTTCTGCAGGCCATTTATCACCTAACTGCTTAGCACCTAATGTATCTAACCATTCAGGACAGCCATCCCATAATGCTGGCTGTGTCTTAGCTTGAGCAACACGCGCTGCAAAGTCTTCTGCATCAACCTGTAATGCATATTCCATTTTGGGTAATTCAAGCTCATGGAATAAATGCCAGCCATTAATCAATTTTGAACCCATACGCTCAATATCGTCAGCTTTCATGTCTACTATGAAGCAGTAAAGGTTTAGACGGCGAAGGATATCACCGGTAACGGTGGTAATACGGGCAAGTTCTGCAGGCGGATATTGCATGCCAGAAAAGTTGTGAGAGTATGCTCTATCTAATGGTTTACCATCAGTTAACACCATGGTTAGCACATCAATTACCAGTTCAGAAGAACTGCCAGAAAGTGGGAAAGTCAGCATTGGGATCTCACAGAGTAAAGAAAAAGAAGTAATTACAGAAAAGCGCTTGGATCATAGGAGTTAACGCGCTTTAGCGCAAGTAATGATTATGATATTTAACGCATTGAGATCAATTTACCTAAAAACAAAAAGCAGCCGAATGGCTGCTTAAGTTTAACAAATAAAACTTGTCATTCTGAAGAATTACATTTGAGAACCTTTCGCGCCGTAAAACACGATAAATGCATAACAGACAACTGGTAAAATAAATGCTGGTTGTAAGCCCATAGAATCAGCCATTACCCCTTGTAATAAAGGTATAATAGCACCACCTACAATCGCTAGACATAAGAAGCCACTGCCTTGAGAAGTATGTGGTCCGAGATCTCTGAGCGCTAAACTAAAAATCGTTGGGAACATGATTGAATTGAACAAGCCAACAGCCAATATTGCCCACATCGCAATCTCACCACTGGTATACATTGCAACTAATACTAAAACTGCAGCCATTAAACCATTAAAGGCTAATACTTTGCCTGCTGAAATCTTTTGCATTACTGCTGAGCCGATAAAGCGACCAACCATAGCTCCGCCCCAATAATACGTAATGTATTTTGCTGCATCTGCTTCTTGAAGCCCAACAATGTGCTCCTCGCCTAAAAAGTTGACTAAGAAACTACCAATTGAGACTTCAGCGCCAACATATACAAAAATACCTACTGCACCTAAAACAAGATGAGTACTTTGTAGCGCACTGGTTTTACCTTTGTAGGTCACTTCACCCGTCGTATTTTGTTCAACGTGAGCTTCAATGACTGGTAGCTTCAATTTGGCAAAAATCACAGCCAATATCGCTAAAGTAGCAGCAAGGAAAAGATAAGGCATTTTTACAACTTCAGCTTCTGCTTGCGAATGACTTAACTCTCCAACGGCACCTGTTGCCACCGATAATATGAGTATTGCACCAAAATACGGTGCAACAGTCGTTCCAAGCGCATTAAATGCCTGAGTTAGATTTAGACGACTTGAAGCCGTTTCTTCACTGCCCAATGCATTAACGTAGGGATTGGCTGCTACTTGTAAAATGGTAATTCCAGATGCAAGTACAAAAAGTGCGCCAAGAAATAAGCCATAAACAGCAAAGTCAGCCGCGGGATAAAACAATGCACAACCAAAACTTGCTATAACAAGGCCTGTGACAATACCGCGTTGATAACCTAATTTCTTAACTAACTTACCAGCCGGAAGTGATACTAAAAAATAAGCACCAAAAAAACAAAACTGAATCAGCATGGCTTCGGTATAACTTAATGAAAACACTGCTTTTAAATGAGGAATTAAAATGTCGTTTAAGCAGGTGATAAAACCCCACATAAAAAACAATGAAGTCAGGGATACCAATGCAAAACGATATTTACCATCGCCTGAATGGCTAACGGTTGTGGCACCGCTTGTAATTGTTGAGGCCATAATTAAGGTACTCTTGTTATTGTATAAAAAATGATTGTGTAAATGTTGATTATTGAGCTTTATATGTAGCCTAGCTCAATGTCCAAGCTATAACGTAAAACAGCAACATAAGGTTGCTGTTTTAACATTTAATCAATGACGGCATAAAAGCTATTATATGCTGCAAGTGTTAAGTTATTTCCGTCAACGAGTTCACCAGACGCTAAGCCATGATTGTCGATAACTTGCTTGATTGAGAAGCTTGAAACATCAAACTGGTTAGCACTATTTGCCAGGTTAAATACCACTAACAAAGTTTGAGTTTCAAAATGACGAGTGAAAGCTAATACTGGTTCATCGGTATCGATAAACTGAATATCACCAGCAACTAACGCAGGGTATTGCTTACGCCAAGCCAAAAAGTGACGATATGTATGCAAACTTGAGTCTGAATTGGCTTCCTGCAAATCAACTGATAATGCTTTATGTGCATCAGGAATAGGGAGCCAAGCTTGTTTATTTTCACTAAAACCAGCTTGTTGATGCTCTTTAACCCAAGGCATTGGCGTTCTGCAGCCATCACGGCCTTTAAACATTGGCCAAAAAGTAATGCCAAACGGATCTTGAAGCTGTTCAAATTCAATAGGAGCCTCAGTTAATCCTAGTTCCTCGCCTTGGTAACTACACACACTACCGCGCAATGAACACAGTAAAGCATTTAGCATTTTAACTAAGTCAGGGTTACTTTCACCTTTGCCCCAACGTGTAGCGACTCGCTGAACATCGTGATTACCGATAGCCCAGCAAGGCCAGCCGTCACCAATACTGGCTTCCAGTTCTTCTACCGTTTGACGTATATAAGCTGCGCTAAAATCATTAGTCAGTAGCTCAAAACTGTAGGCCATATGTAAACGGTCATCGCCTTGGGTGTACTCAGCCATGGTGGCTAGTGAGTCTTCTGAAGACACTTCACCTAAGGTAACAGCACCAGGATATTGATTAATCAACGAACGTAAGTCTTCAATAAAGCCAACGGTTTGCGGGCGGGTATTATTGTAATAGTGATACTGATAAGCATATGGATTATCTTCACTAAAACCGCGACCTTGGCGTTGATCTTTAGGTTTTGCAGGGTTGTCTCTAAGCTGCTCATCATGATAACAAAAAGTAATAGCATCTAAGCGGAATCCATCAACGCCCTTTTTAAGCCAAAATTCCACATTATCTAAAACAGCTTGTCTTACTTCTGGGTTATGGAAGTTTAAATCGGGCTGACTTTTTAGAAAGTTGTGTAAATAGTACTGTTGACGACGAGGCTCCCATTCCCAAGCGCAGCCACCAAAAATGGCTAGCCAATTATTAGGCGCGGTACCATCATCTTGAGGATCGGCCCACACATACCAATCAGCTTTATCATTATCACGGCTTAATTTACTTTGTTTAAACCAAGCATGTTCATCAGAGGTATGACTTAGCACTTGATCAATAATAACTTTGATATTTAACTCATGAGCTTTTGCAATTAATTCATCAAAGTCATTCATCGAACCGAACATAGGGTCGACGTCGAGGTAATCACTAATGTCATAACCAAAGTCTTTCATTGGTGATTTAAAGAAAGGGGAAATCCAAATCGCATCGACATTTAAACTAGCAATGTAATCAAGTTTGGCAATAATTCCTTGTAAATCACCTACTCCATCTCCGTTGGAATCCATCAGACTTCGTGGATATACCTGGTATATCACTCCGCCGCGCCACCATGATAACTGACTCATTGCACACCCTCTGTAATAAGCGAATCAACTACTAAACAAACTTGACGTAGTTAACCCTTTGTTGCGACCCAGTAACAGGTCGTCATTATTATTTAATTGACTCGAGGATACGTGATTATGGAAATCAGGTTCAATAGAGCTGCATACGTATGCAAAGAATTAATACATTTTTAAAAAATACTTACAACACATTTAAGTGCTACAATTCAGACACTTAAAGAGTCTCAAATATGACTTTTGAATGTTAACTAAAAGTAAAAAAACAGTCACTTTTAGCTTGCGCATCCTTTGAATACGTATGCATAACGTTGTCGAGGAAAGAAAGCTAGGAGTAGTATCTTCACTGTTCCGCAACAAAACGGAAATATACCTCAGCGCTTATGCAGTCAATTAAGCAAGCTGAAGGAAATACTATAAAGACTGTAATTATAAATAATAGAAATCTAATAGCTCTACCTTACACATTAAGAGCTATTGGCCATTCAGAAGGGGAAAGATGGATGTCGCTATTTAAACCAAGCTTACTGACGTTAGCAATGGTTGCTGCCAGTACAAGTATGTACGGCTTCGCAGCTGAAGCAGAAGATGCTGTATCTGCAGATGAATCAATTGAAGTACTAAAAGTCACCGGTATTCGCCGTAGCTTACAAAAATCTCAATCATTAAAAATGTCAAATTCTTCAGTTGTTGAAGCTATTTCATCTGAAGATATCGGTAAGTTACCGGATGTCAGTATTGCAGAGTCATTAGCTCGCCTTCCAGGTATTGCAGCTCAACGCTTAGACGGTCGTGCAAATGTTGTTTCAATCCGTGGTTTAGGCCCTGATTTCACAATGGCTACATTAAATGGGCGTGAGCAAGCTTCTATTAATGACAATCGTGGGGTTGAGTTTGACCAATACCCTTCTGAATTACTTGATACTGTAATTGTTTATAAAACGCCAGATGCTTCACTAATGACGCAAGCAATTGGCGGCACTGTCGATATGCAGACAATTAGCCCTCTTCGTCATGGTGAGCGTACCGTTGCTGTCAACTTACGTGCTGAAAGTAACGATTTAGGCGCATTAAATTCTGGTTCCGAAGATAAGGGTTACCGAGGTAGTATTTCGTACATTGATCAGTTTGCTGATGATACGATTGGTATTGCATTAGGTTATTCTAGAATGCAGTCACCTAACCAAGAAGAGCGCTGGAATTCTTGGGGATATCCAGAAGATGCTAATGGCGATAAAATTTTAGGTGGTGCAAAACCTTACGTTCGCTCAAGTGAACTTGAACGTGACGGATTTATGGGGGTTTTTGAATATACTCCTAATGACAATTTCAGAACTGTTGTAGATGTTTTTTATACTAAATTCTACGATGAACAAATCTTACGTGGTATTGAAATACCTGGCGCTTGGGGTGGCGGTTGGGCTAACTCAGGAACTGACTCAATTACAGCTGAAAATGGACTTGTTACTGAAGGCGTTATCCGTGATGCAGGCGTTTTGATTCGTAACGATGCCAATACTCGTGATGCAGACTCAATCTCAATCGGATGGAATACTGAATACATCATCAATACTAATTGGAGCGTAGAAGCTGACATTGCAATGTCCAAGGTTGAACGAACTGATATCGGAATTGAAACTTATGCAGGAACGGGTCGTGGTAATGGGAATGGAGCCACTGAAGATTTAGGTTTTAAATTTAATGGAGAAGGTGGTTACACATTTAATCCGGCTTTAGATTATTCAGATCCAAACTTAGTTAGACTTGGTGGAGCATTCAGCTGGGGCCCAGGAAGTATTGATAGCAATATGCAAGACGGCTTCATCAACAAACCAGAAATTGAAGATGAGCTTAAGTCTCTTCGTTTAGGTACAACTTATACCTTCGATGACGGTTTTATGCGAAGCGTTGAATTTGGTGTCAATTTGACCCAACGTGAGAAGACTAAAGATGATCAAGGTTATTACCTAACTCTAAAAGGTTATGACATAAATACTGCTCCTGATTATATGATGACAGTACCTGATAAATATTTACTTGACCCAACATCATTAGCGTTTTTCGGTATGGGTGATATGTTGTCATACGATGCGCTTGCATTTTATAACGACGGTAACTACGACGAGCTTGATGCAGCAACAGTCCAAGTCGATCGCGCTGTAAATTCATGGCAGATAGAAGAGAAAGTTAATACTTTCTATGTTAAAGCTGATTTTGAAACTGAAATAGGTGAACTACCTTTAACAGGTAACTTTGGTGTACAAGCCGTCGATAGTGAACAAAGTTCAAACGGCACAGCTGCTTCAGTTCAAGATGATGGATCAATTACCTTAACACCAAGTTATGGTGAAGACTCATATCTAGAATGGTTACCAAGTTTCAACCTGGCGCTACAAGTGGCTGAAGACCAGCGTTTAGTTTTTGCAGCTGCACGTACTTTAAGTCGTGCCCGTATGGATAAAATGAATGCGAATTTAAATTATTCATACAATGAAAACCCAACAGATGGAGTTTACTGGACTGGTTCAGCAGGTAACCCTCAGCTTCGACCTTGGATGGCCCGTCAATACGATTTAAGTTATGAAAACTACTTTAGTGACCAAGGTTATTTCTCTGTAGCTGTGTATTACAAAGACTTAGAAAACTTCGTATATGATCAAGATGCATTTGTTGATTTCAGCGAAATTCTGCCTGATGTAAAACCGGGAGAAGAAGCAGGTAAATTTACTACTCCTCAAAATGGTGAAGGTGGTTACGTTCAAGGTATTGAAGCTTCAATATCTCTAGATTTCGGTATGTTCGCCGATGTATTAGAAGGTTTCGGTACAATTCTAAATGGTTCTTACAATGAATCAGAAGTTAAAGAAACTGCAGATAGTGAACCAACCACTTTACCTGGTCTTTCAGAGAAAACGTTCAATGCAACTGTTTACTATGAAAACTCAGGCTTTGAAGCACGAGTCAGCTCTCGCTACCGTAGTGATTTCCTAGGTGAAGTTACTGCAATTAGTTTAAGCAGAGAAAACCAGAATGTTGCAGCAGAAACAGTTGTAGATGCGCAAATTGGTTATGACTTTGGTGAGGGTGGATTTACCACTCTTGAAGGCCTTTCAGTTCAATTTCAAGTTAATAACTTAACAAATGAACCATTCACAACATATTTTGGTGATGATGCACGAGAAATTCGTGACTATCAAAACTATGGTCGTAATTATATGTTAGGCGCAAACTACAAATTCTAATGAAGTAGATAACTAAAAGCCTCTGTATTTACAGGGGCTTTTTTATAGCAATTTATAATTCTAATTTTAAATTACCAACAATTTTGAGGTTTGATAATGACGAGTAGAATTAACGAAATTGTTATTGTCGGTGGTGGTTCTTCTGGGTGGATGACAGCTGCATTGCTCTGCAAAATGTACAAACAAACAATTAAAATTACTTTAGTAGAATCAGACACTATTGGTAGTATAGGTGTTGGTGAAGCAACGATCCCACCTTTAAAGATTTTCAATGATGTTTTAGGCATTAATGAGAAAGACTTCATTGAAAAGACACAAGCAAGTATCAAGCTCGGTATTCAATTTGAAAACTGGGGAAAAGAAAATGACGCTTACATGCACGCATTTGGGGATATCGGCAAAAATATTGGGTATACCGCTTTTCATCATTATTGGTTAGCAAGTAAACCAAAACCAAACTCTTTATGGGATTATTCTTTTAACTATCAAGCCGCAATAAATAACCAGTTTGCTGTAAAACCACGCATTCATAACGATCAATTATCAGGGTTAACTCACGCTTACCATTTTGATGCAGGCTTATATGCTCAGTTATTACAACAATACTGTTGCGAATTAGGCATCAAACACATAGTAGGAGATATAGAAAAAGTTAAACTTAGAGAAAATGGTTTTATCGAAAGCTTAAAACTAAATTCAGATAAAACGATAAATGGTGATTTATTTATAGATTGTTCTGGATTTGCAGGCTTACTGATAGATAAAACTCTTGATGTAGGTTACGAAAGTTACCAACATTGGTTGAAATGCGATAGAGCTTGGGCTGTACCAAGCGAAAAATCTTCACCAATTGTTCCATATACCCGCTCAATAGCCCATGAGTTTGGATGGCAATGGCGTATTCCACTACAACATAGAACAGGTAATGGTATTGTCTATTCTTCTGAGTTTATCGATGATGAAACAGCAAAAAATACGTTATTAAAAAATTTAGATACTAAACCACTCGCTCCTCCTAAACTCATCCGCTTCAAACCTGGTAGAAGGCTTGAGCAATGGCATAAAAACTGTATTTCTATCGGTTTATCTTCAGGTTTTTTAGAGCCTCTTGAATCTACAAGTTTACATTTGGTTCAAACTGCAATCATTAGACTAACTAAATTCATGCCAAACGGGCATATCTCCCCTACTTTGGTAAATG
>NZ_BPEV01000023.1 GCF_019654955.1 Shewanella sp. KT0246
AAACATATAATGACACCAGATTATTACAGGAAACGGACTCTTCATGGGCTTATCAAAATCATTCCAATTAGTTCTGTTTGTGATTTTTGGACTTCTTCTTTATCGGATTTATGATCTAGAAAATAAGGAAATGCAACTCCAAGGTTCATTGGCTATTCAAAATTATAGTCAGCATCTTAATCAAATGACCGAATGGAATGAAGACGGCGAAGCCTTATATAAAGAATTATCGAAAACATTCACCTTTAAATTTTTTCAATACATTCACTCAAATGACAGTGAGCTCAATTACACTTTTGGCAGTTTAGCGAAAAGTGATGACGAATTTGAAGATAAAATTTTTAAGATAGAATTAAGTGATACCAAGTCTTTCCCTGATGGTCGATTGCAAGTTCGATTAAGCACCCAGTCTGTTATTTCAACTAGTTTTGTTAATTTGGAAAAAGCGGCAACCCTGACGATCTTTGCTTATTTAATCATAATGATAAGTTTCGCTGTTTTAATGGCTATTCACCGCAGAGGAATTAAATATGCCTGTGATTATATTGAGCAAGTTCCCAACTTAAGCTTTCAAGCTGTTGAGACCTCTCGTCTTAGAGGATCTTTAAAACCTATCGGTTTAGCTTTAGAAAAAAGTCGTATGGAATTAAAAACCAGCATCGATAATTTTCATAAAGAAAATAACTTACTCGCAAAAGCAGCCAACCAAGACCCTGTAACAGGCTTTTCCACTCGCCGCCGCTTTAATGAACACATTAAGAAAATTAGCCAATCAGATAAACAACAATTTGGCGTATTGGCGATTATCAAGGCTGCAGAATTATCTAGTATTAATCAATTACAAGGTCGTGAGGCTGGCGATGAATATTTAAGCCAAATAGCAGCATGCATTCGCCGTGCAGCTGCAAAATTCGGTGTTAATGAATATTACCGCGTATCTAGCAGTGACTTTGCCCTTTTCATTCAAGACATCACGGTCAAAGAAGCCGAAAAATTTTTAATACTTTTAAAAGGCTATTTAGATGAATACGCTCAAACAATTGAACCAGACAGTATTGCCCATAGTGGCATGGTGCCATTTGAAAGTAACAGTGACACCCATGCATTATTAACATTGGCAGATACCGCTGTAAGTATCGCCCAAACCTCTGGCCCAAATCGTTATCATATTCTCGAAAAATTCTCTGGTAATGAACAATTAGGGGACGATCACTGGAAAGTCACTATCAATGAATTAATTAACCGCAAAGGGCTTAAATTTTTTCAGCAGCCTATTCTACCGTGCAACAATCATGTGGATGTATATCGTGAGCTCTATGCGCGTTTCTTTAATACAGAAGGCTCAAACCTACCCACAGCTAGTGTAATAGCAATGTCGGAACGTCACGGATTAAACGTTGATTTAGACAAAATGATTGTTGTTCACACATTGCAGTTACTCAATGCAAATCCAAGCTTAACCGGCAATTTTGGTGTCAACATAAGCGCATCTTCAGCTCTGCAAGAAGTCTTTGTTTCATGGCTTAGAGATATTTTGTCTAGCCACCGCACTACTTCTGCAAGACTTATATTTGAAGTAAATGAATCTGGAATGCAAAAAAACGTCACCGCAAGTCGCCGTTTTGTTCATGAAATGCATAAAGTAGGGGCTAAAGTTGCCATACAGCAGTTTGGTTTAGGTTTTTCCTCGTTTAAATTTTTCCGCGAAGTTAAACCTGATGTCATAAAACTAGACAGCAGCTACAGTGAAGGGATTGACCAAGACAATAACAACAAGTTCTTTGTCAGAATGATTGTTGATATTTCACGTCGTATTGGCATAAAAGTCATCGCTACCGGTGTTGAAAGACAAGATGAAAAACTCACATTGGAGAAAATGTTGGTGGATGGACTCCAAGGTTATTATATTGCTAGACCTGAAATTATCGCTAAAACAGATAAATAAATAATCAATGTAAGATCAATCTTCCAAAATAGGGTTATTATTTACATAACCCTTTTTTTTATCCGTTGTTTCTCAAGCCTAAACCTTAGATAATATAGCTAATCTCAAATAGAAAAGTGTAGTAATGACAGACTATCTCTTGCTGTTAATCGGCACAGTACTGGTTAACAATTTCGTTTTAGTAAAATTTCTTGGCTTATGCCCTTTTATGGGGGTATCTAGCAAACTTGCCTCCGCTATCGGAATGTCGATGGCTACCACGTTTGTATTGACCCTTGCGTCTATTTTAAGTTACCTCACTAACGAGTTTATACTCCAGCCTTTCAATTTAACTTACTTGCGGACAATGAGCTTTATTCTTGTTATTGCAGTAGTCGTACAATTCACTGAAATGCTAGTACAAAAAACCAGTGCTTCTTTGCACAGAGCATTAGGCATCTATCTGCCTTTGATCACCACAAACTGTGCCGTGTTAGGTGTCGCGTTATTAAACGTCAATGAAGACCACAACTTTATTCAATCTGCGGTATATGGCTTCGGCGCTGCTGTAGGTTTTTCTTTAGTATTAGTATTGTTCTCCGCTATGCGTGAAAGACTCGCCGCAGCTGATGTACCAGTACCTTTTAAAGGTGGCGCCATTGCGATGATAACTGCCGGTTTAATGTCTTTAGCCTTCATGGGCTTTGCGGGGCTGGTTAAATAGTCATGTCGAGTATTGCAATTGCTGTCATAGTGCTGACAATCCTAGCACTCATTTTTGGCTTAATTCTTGGCTACGCTTCAATTAAATTTAAAGTTGAAGGCAACCCTATTATTGATCAAGTCGAAGCATTATTACCTCAAACTCAATGCGGTCAATGTGGTTATCCTGGTTGCAGACCATACGCTGAAGCTATTGCTAATGGCGATAATATTAATAAATGTCCACCTGGTGGCACAGCCACAATGGAAAAGCTTGCAGGCCTGATGGGCGTTGACCCTGAGCCATTAAATGAAGTCGCGCAGGAGAGCGTTAAAAAAGTCGCCTACATTCGTGAAGATGAATGTATCGGTTGTACTAAATGTATTCAAGCATGCCCTGTCGATGCCATTTTAGGTGCCGGCAAACTCATGCACACCGTTATTACCAAGGACTGTACAGGTTGTGACTTATGCGTAGAGCCATGTCCAGTTGACTGTATCGATATGATCCCTGTAGCGCAAAATCTTAAAAATTGGGATTGGAAATTGGCCAGTATTCCTGTGACAGTCGTAGAAGATAAAAAAGTCACAATTAACGTGAGCAAAAAAGATATTGAAGTAAAAGAGGATTCTCAGTGCTAACTTTATTAGAACAAATTGATAAAGGGACTTTATGGCACTCTCCTGGAGGGATCCATCCGCCGCAATTAAAATCATTATCAAATCAGACATCGACGGCCCATATTGCGCCTGCCAAGCAATATCGTATTCCGTTACCACAAGTAGGTGACTGCGCAAGGCTGAGTATTAACGTCGGAGATAAAGTCGCTAAAGGCCAGAAGTTAACTGATGGCGAAGGCTTTATGTATTTACCAGTGCACTCACCTGTTTCAGGGGTAGTGAATGAAATCAGTTTACAAGCAAGTAACCACGCATCTGGTTTACCTACCCTGACCTGCGTTATTGATAATGACGAATTAGATGCGCAAATTGAGTATCAAACATCAACTTTAGAAGAGTTATCTAATCAGCAAATATTAGAAAAAATAAAACAAGCGGGTATTGCTGGCATGGGCGGAGCAACCTTTCCAAGCCACATTAAACTGAATCCTGCCAGTGAAATTGATTTAGTCATTATCAATGGCGTTGAATGTGAGCCTTACATCACATCTGATGATGTATTAATGCGTGAAAATGCATTAGAAATCTTTAAAGGCATTCAGGTCATTAATCAATTGCTTACACCGCAACGCATAATTGTCGCCATTGAAGACAATAAACCAGAAGCTTGCGCATCAATGCAGCAATGTTTAAATCAGTTTGATGACTTACAAAACATTGTAAAAATTACTGTTATTCCGACCAAATACCCTTCTGGCGGTGAAAAACAGCTAATACAAATCATTACTGGACGTGAAGTACCAACGGGTAGTATTCCAGCTCAGCAAGGCATTGTCGTGCACAATGTAGGCACGGCTTATGCTATTCAAGATGCTGTGCTGCAGGGTAAACCGCTTATAGAACGTTTAGTAACATTAACGGGCGAACAAATAAAACAACCAGGCAATTATTGGTTGCCTATAGGCACCAGCGTTGAACACGCCCTGTCTCAAGTTGGCTTTTCTGCCGATGATAATCAGAAAGTCATCATCGGTGGCCCTATGATGGGTTATGCCCTGCCAGATAATAATGTACCAGTATTAAAAGGCACTAACTGCATTCTTGCACCTAGTGCTCATGAAATAGCGCCTGAAGTTGATGAGAAAGCATGTATACGATGTGGTGAATGTGCGGTTGCTTGCCCTGCCTTGTTATTGCCTCAGCAATTATTTTGGCATGCAAAAGCTGAAGAATACGACAAAGCAGCTAGCTTTAACTTAAAGGACTGCATTGAATGTGGTTGTTGTAGTTTTGTCTGCCCAAGTGACATTCCACTAGTAGAGTATTACAGAATAGCGAAGTCCGCGTTAAAGAATGAAGCAGAAGAGAAACAACAAGCTGAACAAGCCAAAGTACGTTTCGAAGCACGCTTAAAACGTTTAGATGATGAAAAACGTGCACGCGAAGAAAAATCCAAATTAGCAGCAGAAAAACGTAAAGCCGCAGCCAATGCTAGTAGCAATAAAAATACCGTTGCTGAAGCCATGGCACGTGTTGCAGCCAAAAAACAAGCAGCCGAGCAAGCTAAACAACAAGAACCTGCAAACGGAAAATCAGCAGCTGTTAAAGCTGCCATTGAGCGTGCAAAAGCTAAAAAGCTTGCCAATCAATCAAGCGAAACTGCTGATTCTGTTGAAGACAAGTCGACGTCTGACAATCAAGTTCAACCAGCTGCAAATGATAAAAAAGCTCAAATAGCCGCTGCTGTTGCACGGGCAAAAGCTAAGAAATTAGCTCAGAAAAATACTGATTCAAATATCAATGAAAATGTTGGTAACTCTACTGAGGCTGATATTGATACAAGCTCCGATGCTCCTAGCACTGAACCCGTTGATGATAAAAAGGCGAAAATTGCCGCTGCTGTAGCACGGGCTAAAGCTAAGAAATTAGCTCAGAAAAATACTGATTCAAATATCAATGAAAATGTTAGTAACACTGTTGCTGATGCGAATATTAATACAAGCACTGATGCTCCTAGCACTGAACCCGTTGATGATAAAAAGGCGAAAATTGCCGCTGCTGTTGCGCGCGCGAAAGCTAAGAAATTAGCACAACAGAATGCTGAGACTGATTTAGAAAGCGAAAATGCAACAATCATTGCTCCTGTTGATGAAAAAAAAGCTAAAATCGCTGCCGCTGTCGCTCGAGCTAAAGCGAAAAAATTAGCTCAGCTAAATGCTGAAAACGAAACAGTTGCTGAAATAGCACAAGACAATCTAGTAGAAAATAATCTAGTTAAAGAAAGCCAAGCGACAAAAACAATAGAAACACCTGACATCACTCAATCAGTTGATGACAAGAAAGCAAGAATTGCTGCAGCTGTTGCCAAAGCAAAAGCGAAAAAATTGGCAAATCAACAAAAGTTGAGTGAAAAGGAATAATCATGGCATTTAAAATTGCATCATCTCCACATGTCAGCACTAGCTTACAAACTAATAAAGTTATGCAACGTGTCGCTTTATGCCTTATTCCTGGTATTTTAGCGCAAGTCTACTTTTTTGGTATGGGTACTTTAGTTCAAATACTCATCGCAGTAGTTACGTGTTTAGTCGCTGAAGCTGCAATTATGAAGCTTCGCAATAAATCGATTAAAAATGCCTTATCTGATAACAGCGCCCTCGTCACTGGATTATTAATTGCAGTTGCCATTCCCCCACTTACCCCTTGGTGGATGACAGTCATTGGTTGCAGCTTTGCTATCGTGATCGTAAAACACTTATATGGCGGTTTGGGCAACAATATATTTAATCCCGCCATGGCGGCTTATGTTTTATTGCTAGTATCATTCCCACTGCAAATGACTAACTGGGTTGCTCCTATTGAGCTAGCCGCTAATCATGTTGGCATAGTGGCAGCTTTTGCCCATATTTTTGAATTTAGTTCTGCTGGTTTAGATCATTTCAGAATCGCTATTGATGGTCACACCATGGCGACTCCGCTTGATACTTTTAAAACAGATTTATCCATGGGAATGACCAGTAGCGAGAGCTTACAGCGAAATGTATTTGATGGCATGACCGGTGTTGGGTGGTTATGGGTGAATTTAGCCTACCTTGCTGGCGGCTTAATTATGCTTAAACTCAAGGTGATCCGCTGGCATATCAGTACCGGTATATTACTGGCCATATTTGTCTGCGCCGGTATCGGTTTCTTACTCAACCCAGATACTCATGCCAGTCCTATGTTGCACTTATTTTCTGGTGGCACCATGTTGTGCGCATTCTTTATCGCAACCGATCCTGTCACAGCGGCGACCAGTACCCGTGGAAGGTTATTATTCGGTGCGATTATCGGTGTGCTCATTTTTGTGATTAGAACTTACGGTGGTTACCCTGATGCTGTCGCTTTTGCAGTGTTACTGGCCAATATGTGCGCGCCATTTATTGATTATTATATCCGCCCACGTTCATACGGTCATCGTGCGGGTAATTAAGCCCAAAAGTATTGGTTTCAAACAGGATTAAACATGTTCAATATTATTACTAGAAACGGCCTCATTCTCGCCCTGTTTGCACTGTGTTGCACTGGCTTGGTCGCTTCAGTGAACTTTTTTACTCAAGATCGCATTATCGAGCAACAACGAAAGCAACTCGCAGGAGTATTAGAACAAATCATTCCCACTGATTTGCATGATAATGAATTAACCGAAGACTGCATTCTTGTCACCAATAAAGAGTTTTTGGGGACAGATGAAGCCCTACCTGTATATATTGCAAAAATGCAGCAACAACCTGTTGCTATTGCGATTGAAGCGATTGCACCAGATGGATACAACGGCGATATAAAAATTATTTTGGGTGTCAATAATGATAATGAGTTATTGGGTGTGAGAACGTTAACCCATCAAGAAACACCGGGCTTGGGTGATAAAATTGAATTACGCAAATCAGATTGGGTATTAGGTTTTAGCGGATTATCATTTGATGTAGACGCTAAACCTTTCGCCGTAAAAAAAGACGGTGGAGATATCGATCAGTTTACAGGTGCAACCATCACCCCACGCGCCTATGTTAAAGCGATTAATAATGCGCTTACTTTTGTCAGCCAAAACCGTGAAACGCTTTATAACACCGTTAACCATTGTGGACGTGAACATGACTAATTATCGCGAAATTGCATGGCAAGGACTTTGGAAAAATAACCCTGGCTTAGTACAACTCCTTGGTTTGTGCCCACTTCTTGCCGTAACGGCAACAGTAACTAATGCCTTAGGTTTAGGTTTAGCGACCTTAATTGTCTTGGTTGGTTCCAATGTATTGGTTTCTTTAGTACGTGAATTTGTACCAAAAGAAATTCGAATTCCCGTTTTTGTCATGATCATTGCAGCCCTAGTGACGTGCGTACAATTACTCATTAACGCCTATGCTTACGGACTGTATTTATCATTAGGTATCTTTTTGCCACTTATCGTGACTAACTGTGTCATTATTGGCCGAGCTGAAGCATTTGCATCACGCAATAATGTCACCAGCGCTGCCTATGACGGATTAATGATGGGTATCGGTTTTACTGCTGTTCTAGTTGTTTTAGGCGGCATGCGTGAATTACTGGGTCAAGGCACATTATTTGATGGTGCCGAGTTGTTACTCGGTGATTGGGCAAGTTCGCTAACGATTCAAGTATTCAATGTCGACACCCCCTTCTTACTCGCCATGTTACCCCCAGGTGCATTTATAGCGATGGGGTTACTTATTGCGCTTAAGAATGTAATCGATACAAAAATTGAACAACGTAAACCTCAGCAAGCGGTAGAAACTATTGCCCGCGCTAGGATCACCAAAGTTAGCTAATGTTTAATTTAAAAAATAACGAATAAATAAAATGAATAAACAAAAACGCTATGAAATGCTGACAAGGCTTAGGGATAATAACCCTAAGCCGGAAACAGAACTTAACTTTGCATCGCCGTTCGAGCTACTCGTTGCAGTGACACTATCAGCACAAGCAACCGATGTCAGTGTTAACAAAGCGACCGACAAGTTGTTTCCTGTAGCCAATACACCTCAACAGATATTTGATTTAGGTGTTGAAGGACTTAAAACCTACATTAAAACCATAGGTTTATATAACAACAAAGCCATTAACGTCATTAAAGCCTGTGAAATGCTGATTAACCTTCATGATGGCGAAGTCCCAGAAAATAGAGAAGCATTAGAAGCATTACCTGGAGTTGGTCGCAAAACCGCAAATGTGGTATTAAATACCGCGTTTGGCTGGCCAACTATTGCAGTCGATACCCATATTTTCAGAATGGCAAACCGCACTAAGTTTGCAATGGGTAAAAATGTCGATCAAGTTGAAGAAAAAATGCTTAAAGTGACACCTGCTGAATTTAAAGTGGATGTACATCATTGGTTTATTTTACACGGACGCTATACCTGTATTGCTCGAAAACCGCGTTGTGGTAGCTGCATCATTGAAGACTTGTGCGAGTTTAAGGATAAAATAGACTAGTTTTATATCGAACTTAATTTGTACCATAAAAGCGCCTTTGAATCAGCAGCTACTCCCAGTAGTCTTCAGAGGCGTTTACCCCTCGTTAGGTAAACCCTCCTAAATAAAAATCTTTAGTCTATCTTCAATAAAACTTGACCAATTACAAAACTTCGTGTGTAAATTAGTTATTGTTTATTTAGGCAGCAATTAACTAAAACTGTAATTATTTCAAACTAAATACCAACTTTAAATGGCATTAACCGAACACTGAGGTTAACTAATGACACTTCTCAAACTATCAAAAAGCAACCTACCAACTATTGGGTCATTATTAATTTTAGCATTATCCCCTAAGTCAGTTATCAGTAATGAGCTTGAGAATACGGTTAATCAACTTTGTTCGACTTGCCACAGGGTGAGTAATCTTGAGCGAAGTTCTGGTTACAGTAAACAAGATTGGAATTCTCTTGTTAGTTACATGGTCGATGTTGATGCTTCAAACAAAGAATTAAATCAAATTAGTGAATATCTCGCTGAAAAATACCCTATCAACGATAAACGTGCATCAAAGGTCATTGAAGGCGATATGAAGCTGCAGTTTAAATACTGGCAGGTTCCTACATTGGGTCAAAGAGCGCGAGATCCTGTTCAAGGCAAAGATGGGATTATATGGTGGGTAGGACAATGGGGTAATATTCTAGGTCGACTTGATCCAATAAGCGGCGATTTGAAAGAGTATACGCTACCAGATGGTACCTACCCTCACAGTGTCTCGTTAGATAAAGATCTCAGACCATGGTTTTTGGGTAATAAGAACGGAACAGTTGGTTATTTAGATCTGAACACTGAAACATTCAAAGTGTTCAAGATGCCAGATAAAAATGCGCGAGATCCTCACACTGGTGTGTTCGATAATAAAGGTTTATTTTGGTTTACATTACAACACAGTAATATGATAGGTAAGTTAGACCCAAGCACTGGTGATATTCAATTAGTCTCTTTACCCACGCCAAACTCTCGCCCCTATGGGATTAAACTGGACTCAAATGGCACACCTTGGGTGTCATGCAATGGCTCTAACTGTCTCATTAAAGTTAATAAACAAACTATGGCATTAGATGAAATTACGCTACCAGGAAAGGAAACTCATACTCGCCGTCTCGCCATTACATCTGATGACATGGTGTATTATGTAAATTCTGGCATGGGTAAATTAGGTAAGTACAATCCAAAAACAGGCGAAATTTCGGAGTGGAATACTCCAAGTGGAAAAGATAGCCACCCTTATGCTATCGAATATGCTGACGGCGCAATTTGGTTTAATGAGTCAGCTAAAAGACCAGAAACCTTAGTGAGATTTAATTTAAAAACACAGAAGATGCAGAGCTGGCAAATTCCAAGTAAAGAAGGCGTTTATTCAGGGCTAATTAGACATATGAGAATGGGCAAAAACGGCTTAATTATTCATCAAACGGCTACTAATCAATTAGCTGAAGTAACTTGGTCAAAATAACAGTTTTGATTATGGAACAGGCAGTTTTTAATGACTAAAATTAAGACACAAAAAAACCGCGTTAAGCGGTTTTTTTATGGCTATTTGGTCAACGTTATTAAAACAAAGATACAAAAAAAGCACTGAAACAAATTGCGATCACGACTGAGGTACCAAGAGCCATTTTTAATTCTGTTGTCATTGTTATAGTCTCCAAATGAATACAATTTAATTTTAGCGAGTATCGATAATTTTCCCAGTGTTAAGCCACAATTATGTGAACTGAAACCATAATTTTCTAGTTAAAATCAATTTTTTAACTGTAATAGAAATTTGCTATGCTAACAAAAATTACCCTAGTAATAATTAAAGAGCACCTTATGTCGCAATTACTTCATACAATGATCCGTGTTGGAAACCTTGACCGCAGCATTGAGTTTTATACTCAAGTGATGGGAATGAAATTACTCAGAAAATCTGAGAATGCCGAATATAAATATACCCTCGCCTTTGTTGGCTTTGGCGAAGAATCTACAGGTCAAGCTGTGATCGAATTAACTTATAATTGGGGCACTGATAGCTATGATTTAGGTAATGGCTTTGGTCACCTTGCTATTGGTGAAGAAGATATTTATCAGCGTTGTGATGCCATTGCCGCTGCTGGCGGTAAAGTTACACGCGCACCTGGCCCTGTTGCTGGCGGTAGTACTGAAATCGCTTTTGTTGAAGATCCTGACGGCTATAAAATCGAACTAATCCAAAAGAAAGCCATGAGCGAAGGCTTAGGTTAATTAGCTTTTAATGAATAAAACACAATAAAAAAGCCAGCATACGCTGGCTTTTTTGCTCTAAAGCTCGATTAGAACTTCATTGTTACACCAGCAAAGTAAGTACGACCGATTGTGTCGTAAACTTCTGGTACTGTACCACCGTCACTACCGTTAGAAACTCTTGATGGCTCTTCATCAGTTAAGTTCTTAACACCAGCACTTAGCATCCAGCTATCATTGATAAAGTAACTAGCTGAAACGTTGTGATAAAGAATTGAATCTACTTTATTGCCAGCACTTAAGTCATCCATTTCACCGATATAACGGTTGAAGTACATTACACTCCAATCGTCTTGACCTGCTTTAATACTAAAGTTGTTACGAACTTGGGCGTACGCGCCGAAGTTACCGTCGATAGTATTAGTGTAGTCAATGCCATCTTGTTCAAAGTTCAACAAGTAAGTCGTATCGTTGCTGATAGTCCAATCTAAGTTAAGCGCATCGAAAGTATAAGCTAAGTTGAAATCAATACCGCTTGTATCTTGATAACCTACGTTAGTTAACGAGTTTGTTAGGTTAGATAAATCGCCATTCGGTCCGATATTAAATAATTCACAAGTTGCTTGGTCGCCACCATAACATGCATCAAGACCTGCTTGAGTATCTAGACGTGTAATTGCGTTTTTAACTTTAAAGCGCCAGTAATCAAGAGTTAATGACATTCCATCTACGTAGCTAGGTGAGTAAACTAAACCAGCTGTGTAAGACTCTGACTCTTCTGGTTGTAGATCTTCGTCAGATGTGTAGTTAACCAAGATTTGTGGATCTTGCTCATTACCCCAAGGATCATTTAAGTAATCGAATGAACCTGAATTACCACCGTATAGCTCACTAACACTTGGTGCACGGAAACCAGTCGCAGCTACAGTTCGAATCATTAAGTCATCTGTTGCTTCGTACGTTAAACCAATTTTCCAAGTTGATGCATTACCGAATGTAGAGTAATCATCAAAACGTAATGCGAATTCACCGGTTAGTTTTTCAGTAAACGGTACACTCACTTCTTGGAAAATAGAGATAACGCTGTAATCACCATCCGTTGGATCCTGCTGTGCGGCTGTACTATCGCCGGCAACAACAATTGGGTCAGGATTGTAGTAACCACTTTCGTAGCGGTATTCAGCACCGATTGCAAAAGCAACTGCACCAGCATCTAAGTCAAACAATTCACCAGTTAGACCTGCTGAGAAAACATGTTGTTCGTTACCACCATCAGCCTCTTCAGTGTAAGCAACGCTATCTAGTAACGCTTGGTCAGTCATAGGCTGACCAGTTAACCAAGGATCTTGATCTGCATAAATTGCATCTGTCATGATTGATGCATTAATCGAGTTTTCAACGGCTGTTTTAGCTTTGTTTTTACCGTAAGTGTATGAAATATCCCAATCCATACCAGTATTAACATCAACATAACCAGCTAAACCAGCAGATACACGTAGAGTGTCAGTATCTTGAGTATAAACACGTGGGCCGACGTCATTCATACGTTTTCTGTAATTAACTTGGCCTTTATCATCTGCAGTGATACCTGCATCAATCATATTTTGATCAAGTTCGAAACATGTTGCTGGATCATCACCTGCTTCACATACATCAAGAGTTAAGTTGGCAGGTTGTGGTGCTAATTGCTGATTAGACTTACGTTTGGTATAAAGAATATCACCTGTAAGGATTAAGTCATTGCCCAGCTCTTGGGTCATATTAGCGAATAAACTGTAACGCTTACTTGGCGTTTGATAAAAACTATCTTGAGTGTAGTCATATCCTTCACCGCGCTCTACCCAGTTACCATTTTCATCTTTAACCATTCCGCCTAAAGAACCATCTGGGATGAATGAGCTATCACCTGGAGTTGTCCAGTCACGGTCTGATTGCACAACACCTTTACGTTCAGAGTAAGCTGCACCAATGGTGTAGTTACCACGTTCAGTGTTAAAACCATATAGAGCACTGATTTCGCCGTTTTCACCGTCGCTCTTATCAGTCATGCCGCCTTGAACGTCTACTTGGAAACCTTCAAAGTCTTTCTTAGTGATAATGTTCACAACACCAGCAATCGCATCCGAACCATATACTGCTGAAGCGCCATCTTTTAGAATTTCTACTCGTGCAATCATTGCAACTGGGATAGCGTTTAAATCCACAGCACTATCAGCACCAGAGCCGGAGTTAACCATACGACGGCCGTTAAGCAATACTAATGTACGTTGTGAACCCATACCACGAAGGTCAACCTGAGCCACACCGTCAGAACCGTTGTTGGTACTTGAACCAACTGCAGCACCAGCCATAGATGTTTGAGCTTGTAGTAATTCATCTACCGTTGTAAAACCTTCTGAACGAATCGCAGCAGCATCAATAACAGTCACTGGCGAAGCAGTTTCCATGTCTTGACGTTGAATACGGGAGCCTGTAACTGCAATTCTTTCTACATTTGCAGATTCTTCTTCAGCATAAGCGCTTACTGAAACAGCTGAAGCAGCAGAAACTGAGGCTAATAACGCCACATTTATGCTGTTTGATATTTTAGATCTTTTAATCATTTGTTGCTCCCTGGTGATATCTTTTCTTATTCTGTTTACGCAATTAAATAAGTATTTAAATTTGCGTTGGACTAGATACTGAATAACCAGAGATATTTCGTCAAACCACTAACTTGTAACTTTTGAGTCGTTTTTTGTTAATAACTATGCGGTAGGTTTGTAAAGCAAATTAAGTGACGGGTGTCTCAAAACATTATTACTTTAGTATTTCAGTTGAATAAACTAGAGAAACACCTTTAAAGCAGAATTATTATCTAGGTCACAAATAACATTTTTAAAACTTACCCAAAGCTAAAAGTGTGATATGGATCACACAAATATATTGAACCTTGATGATGTTAATCCAAATTTCTTCAGTTTTGATTCAGGTTTTAAGCTTTTCACCATTTGAAACACTGAAACCTAGGCCTGCACTGAGACAGAGTGATTTGGCCTTTATTGATGTTTAATTGGTCAATTAAAATAGCAACAATGAACGGTGATTATTTTACGGTAGTTGTTTTATTTGCCTGGCTTTATAAAGCACATTAACCAATAAATTTTCACATAGCTTGAACAAGTAAGCTCTCGATTACAAAATACTAACATCTGACCTTTTTTAGGAACTTTCTTAATAAAGATTAATTAGACTGAAATGTTAATATTCTGGTTAACCTTACTTTGAATAGTTATTCATTTTATTTAGGCAATAAAAAAGGAAAGACTACGCTTTCCTTATTCATATCATTAACAATTTATTCTGCGGGTTTCATAATATCAAAGTGTTGATAGGCCCTATCTGTTGCAATACGCCCTCTTGGAGTCCGCTGTATAAACCCTTGTTGAATTAGAAAAGGCTCTAAAACATCTTCAATAGTTTCTCTATCCTCACCAATGGCAGCAGCTAAGTTATCTAACCCAACTGGCCCGCCCATAAATTTATCAATAATCGCCAGTAACAGTTTTCTATCTAAGTAATCAAAACCTTCTAGGTCGACATCTAATAAATCCAATGCCTTTTGTGCGACGTCTTCGGTCACAAAGCCATCATGCTTCACTTCAGCGTAATCTCGAACACGTCTAAGAAGACGGTTGGCTATTCTTGGAGTGCCTCGCGAACGTTTTGCAATTTCAAACGCTCCTGCTTCATCAATAGGTAATTCCATCACTTTAGCTGAGCGTTTGACAATAGTGCAAAGGTCTTTGACGTTATAAAACTCTAAGCGCAGAGGTATACCAAATCTTGCTCGTAGTGGTGATGTTAACGCACCAGCGCGAGTGGTAGCACCAATCAAAGAGAATGGCGGCAAGTCGAGCTTAATAGAACGCGCTGCAGGCCCTTCACCAATCATGATATCTAACTGGTAATCTTCCATAGCAGGATAAAGAATCTCTTCAACCACAGGACTCAGTCGATGAATTTCATCAATAAAAAGTACATCACCGTGTTCAAGGTTCGTTAATAACGCTGCTAAATCCCCTGCTTTTTCAAGTACGGGCCCAGATGTGGATTTAATGTTTACGCCCATTTCATTAGCCACAATCATGGCTAATGTTGTTTTACCGAGTCCTGGAGGGCCAAAAATTAGCATATGATCGAGTGCTTCTTCACGCTTTAGCGCTGCCTCAATAAACACCTTCAACTGAGCACGAGTATCATCCTGCCCAGTATAATCCTCCAACATTTTAGGGCGCATGGCTCTATCAATATGAACTTCTTGTTCAAATTCTTGTGGTTGGATTAAACGATCCGCTTCTATCATTGTGGCCTCTTTATAACATCGACTTCAATGAGGCTTTAATTAACACCTCACTTGTCATTCCTTCGCTATAAGCACTTAAAACAGCTTTACTTGCTTGAGCAGGTTTATAACCTAATGCAATTAACGCAGCAATGGCGTCTTCTTCTGCGTTATTTTCAACAGCAGCCGGCTTATAATTACTTTGTAGAGCAAACTCACGCTCAGAACCTACTGAGGCTTCTAGTAAACTTTTCAACTTATCACGCATTTCAACGACTAAGCGCTCAGCAGTTTTTTTACCAACGCCAGGCAATTTGACGAGAGTCACTATGTCATCACGCTCGACACAATTCACAAACTCGCTGGCAGTCATACCCGATAAAATGGTTAACGCAAGTTTAGGGCCCACACCGTTAGTTTTGATTAGAAGACGAAACAGTGCTCGTTCTTGCTTGGTGATAAACCCATAAAGTAGCTGCGCATCCTCACGCACCACAAAGTGGGTATAGAGCATTGCTGATTGATTGAGTTCTGGGAGCTCATAAAAACTGGTCATAGGCACTTGTAGCTCGTAACCAACACCGTTTACATCTAAAACAATTTCAGGTGCTTGTTTTTCAACAACCAACCCGCTTAATCTTCCTATCATTTATATCGTCCATATGTGCGGCTTTGGGCTTTTCCGCCCATCGCAATTAAACTTTGGAAAGTATGATTATGACAAACTGCGACACCTAAAGCATCGGCAGCATCGGCTTGCGGTGCTGCTGGTAATTTAAATATTTGTTGGATCATATGCTGAACTTGGGTCTTCTGCGCGCGACCTGTACCAACTACTGCGCTTTTGATTTGGGTTGCACTATATTCAGCTACAGGTAACCCCGCATTCATCGCAGCAACGATTGCTACGCCTCTCGCTTGCCCTAATTTAAGCGCAGAATCCGCATTTTTTGCCATAAAAACCCGTTCAATGGCAAATTGGTCAGGTTGATACTGCTTGATGATTTCAGTAACGCCATCAAAAACCTGTTTCAATCTAGTAGGTAAATCATCTGCTGACGTGCGTATACAGCCACTTCCAAGGTATCTTTGTTGTCTACCTTGACATTGAATAACACCATAACCTGTGATCCGCGAACCTGGGTCAATCCCCAAAATGATCGTCATCGATTTACGCTTCCTTGGAACAATTATTCAAGGCTTTCCATCACTTCATCTGAAATTTCAGCATTATGATAAACTTCTTGAACATCATCATGATCTTCAAGGTTATCAATCAAACGCATAAACTTAGCAGCAGTATCGGCATCTAACTCTGCTTTAGTGCCTGCAATCATAGTAACTTCTGCATTTATTGCTTCAAAACCGCCGGCATCCAGTGCATCTTTTACAGTACCGAAAGCATCTGGTGTGGTAAACACATCAAATGCGCCATTTTCATGAGTAATAACATCTTCTGCGCCCGCTTCAAGCGCAGCATCCATTAGTTCGTCTTCATCAACGTCAGCATTGTAAGAAATTACACCCGATTTGGTGAACATATAAGCCACTGAGCCATCTGTACCTAAATTGCCACCTGACTTACTGAAAGCATTACGTACACCTGATACGGTACGGTTTTTATTATCTGTCATGGTTTCAACCATCACCGCGGTTCCGCCTGGGCCATAACCTTCATAAATAATGGTGTCTAATTGCTGGCCATCAAGCTCACCAGCGCCGCGTTTAACAGCACGTTCTACCGTGTCGCGGGTCATGTTATTTGATAATGCTTTATCAATTGCGGCACGTAAACGTGGATTTGCATCAGGGTCTGAACCACCTTCACGGGCAGAAACCGTTAGCTCGCGAATAAATTTACTGAATAGCTTACCTCGTTTTGCATCTTGAGCAGCTTTACGATGTTTAATGTTGTCCCATTTACTGTGGCCAGCCATGGCAACTCCTTGGATATGTATTTCAGTTTTTTAGGCTACATAAAAACAGACCGAGGCAAAAGCCTCGGTTTGTGGATTAACGCTTAATGTACAAACCAATTAAGTTTGTAAGTTGACTAATTAACATTACTCGTCAGCGGCAGGCTTTTCTTGCTCAATAACGCTAATCCCCAAATCAACTAATTGTTGAGGGTTAGCAAAACCTGGTGCATTCGTTAATGGACAAGCTGCCGTCGTCGTTTTCGGGAATGCCATCACATCACGAATAGAGCTAGCACCTGTCATCAACATGATAATACGGTCTAAACCGAATGCTAAACCTGCGTGTGGCGGTGTACCGTAACGTAATGCTTCTAATAAGAAGCCAAACTTCTCGTTTGCTTCTTTATCATCAATACCAAGAATACGGAATACAGCACTTTGCATATCGGCATTATGGATACGAACAGAACCACCACCTAACTCACAGCCGTTTAATACCATGTCGTAAGCATCTGAGATTGCCGCGCCAGGATTTGCTTCAAGTTCTTCAGCGGTTACACCACGAGGAGCCGTAAATGGATGATGAACTGCGTGGTATCCACCGTTGATTTTCTCAAACATTGGGAAGTCTACGACCCACATTGGGCGCCACTCACCTTCAAGTAATTCGAAATCTTCGCCAGCTTTTAGACGCAATGCTCCCATCGCTTCAGCAACGACATTTGCTTTGTCAGCGCCAAATAAGATGATGTCACCAGTTTGTGCATTAGTACGTGCAACTATTTGATTAACGATATCTTCGTTTAAGAATTTAAGTACTGGAGATTGTATACCTTCAATACCTGCACTTAAATCATTAATCTTCATCCACGCTAAGCCTTTAGCGCCGTATATGCCAGCGTACTTAGTGTAGTTATCAATTTGCTTACGAGACAGTGATGCACCTGTTGGGATGCGAAGCGCAGCAACACGACCTTCTTCATCGTTAGCAGGACCACTAAACACTGCAAATTCAACATCTTTCACCAAATCCGCAACGTCCACTAACTCAAGTGGATTACGTAAATCAGGTTTGTCTGAACCATAACGCGCCATCGCTTCTGCATATGACATACGAGGAAACTCGCCTAATTCAACATTCATTAAATCGCTGAACAAGCCACGAACCATAGTCTCAGTTTTTTCCATTACCTGCTCAGCAGACATGAAAGAAGTTTCGATATCAATTTGAGTAAATTCTGGTTGGCGATCTGCACGCAAATCTTCATCACGGAAACATTTAACGATTTGGTAATAGCGATCAAAACCAGACATCATCAATAACTGTTTAAACAGCTGTGGAGATTGTGGCAAAGCAAAGAATTGACCTTTATAAGTACGACTTGGTACTAAATAATCACGAGCACCTTCTGGAGTCGCTTTAGTCAAAATAGGTGTTTCGATATCTAAGAACCCACTATCGTCTAAGAAACGACGCACAGCGCTAGTAACTTTCGAGCGGAATACTAAACGGTCAGCCATTTCAGGACGACGTAAGTCAAGGTAGCGATATTTTAACCGCTGCTCTTCACTGTTGTTTTGATGATTGTCCATGCTTAAAGGCAGTGGCGCAGAAGCATTGATAATGGTTAGGCCTTGGCCTAATACTTCAATTTCGCCAGTTTTCATTTGTGCATTGATTTGACTGTCAGGTCTTGCACGTACTAAACCTTTAACTTGTACGCAGAACTCACCACGTAAGCTGCTCGCTATTTTGAAAACGTCTTCCAAGTCTGGATCGTAAACAACTTGAACAATCCCTTCTCTGTCACGAAGATCTAAAAATATAACACCACCTAAATCGCGGCTACGGTTAACCCAACCGACTAAGGTGACTTCTTGACCAAGATGAGACTTATTAACGTCTCCACAATAATGACTGCGCATTTAACTCTACCCTTTGTTCGGAAATAGGTGTCTAAAAAACAATTTATTTTGGCATTATATTAAAATAATGCAGGCAACTATAGCACTTATAATACGTCAAAAACGTGATTATTAAACGTGTGCTACATTTTTGCATGGAAGTATCAATTAGTTTACTGCAATTGAACAGACTTTAGGGAAAGTTCCCTTTGTAACCGAGTAAAAAAACAGCAAATACTATGATTTATTGTATTTAACTGCTTAAAACCTATTAGTTAGTTAAAAGCTGTGCTTATCACCGCCTTGCTTTTTGACCTTATACATTTTCTTATCTGCAGTTTGCAGTAAAGCAATAGCGTCATCTCCATCATCAGGGTACACGGCAATGCCTATACTAGCTGATGCGGTTAAAGTGATTCCATCGACTAAAAAAGGATCAGATAAGACCTTGATGATATTGTCAGCAACTTTAGCTGCGCACTCAGCGCTTTCGACTTTATTTAGCAAGATAACAAACTCATCACCACCAAAACGCGAAACCGTATCAGATTTACGTACAACCGACTTTAATGCCGAAGCTATGTGTATCAGCAAACTATCACCGATATGATGTCCGTATTGATCGTTTACATTTTTAAATTTATCTAAATCAATAAACAATAGAGCAAATTTAACTTGTTCACGTTCATGGGCCTTGACTGCACACGCCAATCTGTCATCCAGTAAACCACGGTTTGGTAATTGAGTAACTGGATCATGCTCTGCAACAAATTTAATTTTTTGCTCTGCATTTTTTCTAAGTGCTATTTCTAATTTAAGACGTTTGTTAGCTAAAAAGACCGCAAAGGTAATCACGCTAATAAACAGTAGACCCAGTAAAACAATGTTGAACCATTTTTGATATTTATCAGCTTCTGAACGTAGGTCTACTGCAACCCATTTTTGGTACATTTGTTGCTGTTTCGTCTCATCGATAGTTTCGATTGCTCGATTAAGTAATGGAATTAACTCTTTTAGTTTTGGATAAACCCCAATATGACTTCTTTGTTCAGTTAAATCAGCTACTAATGCCATTTTCAAATCAGGAAACTCACCTTCATTTAATGCATAGGCAAGCGTGACGACTTGTTCAATGAACAAATCAACATTACCAGATGAAACGGCTTTTAATCCGTGTTGTGTGCTGTCAACTAGAACAATTTCAAGCCCAGGGAATTGTTGTTGCAACAGATTTATTAAGTTATAACCCTTAACCACTGCAATCCGTTTACCATTATACTGGCTTAAATTAAATAACGGTTGTTGAGTTAAACTAGTGGCAATCGCCCACGGTGATGGCCAATAACCTTCTGTAAACTCGAGTGCAGGTTCGCGATTTTTATTCTTCGCCATGCTGCCTACTAAATGAATACTACCGTTTTTTAAATCTTTATTGAGCCTGTCCCAGTTCTGATAAGCAACAGGGATGATATCAATATCTAATTGGTCAGTGATTATTTCGATGACTTCTTTATTAATGCCAGAAAACTCACCTAATTCATTTTGATATTCCATTGGCGCCCATTGTGTTAAGTAACCCAACTTGATCGCACCTAAAGAATCTATGTATTTCTTCTCTTTATTACTGATGTAAATTTGCTTATCTACTATAGAGAATGTTCTATCAGCCTTATTTAATAACCACTTCTGTTCAAGTTTAGCCATTTCAAAGTCACTGATTAATTTAAAACCATTTGCAATACGTTCAGCCAGTTCAGCGTCTTCAACCCTTGTCAGGTTATAGATTTGGGTATTGAAATCTAAGTCATTAAATTGGTAGAAGTCGGACCAAGACTTGTGATGCAACAAGTAATGTGCTGTATAGGCACTGGATGCAACAAAACCAGCAATGTCGCCATCACGACTTGCCTTAATCAATTGCTCAACAGATTCGTAATATCGAATTTGCGCGTTAGGAAGGACTTTTCTTAATTCGATAATGTATGGTGATGTTGCGAATAAACCTATACGTTGACCATCAAGTTCGCTGATGTCTTTAATTTCTTTGTTATAGCTAAAAAAGCGACTTTTAACTGAGTAGAAATGATTCGCTCGATTAAGTCCTGTATTAATTTCATCACTTTCAGGGTATCCAATATGCACATCAGCATGGCCATCTTTAATAAGCTCAATACTGCCATTCATATCACTGGGTATAAAGTCAATTGCGATTCCTGTTTTCTCAGACCAAAGGTGCCATAAATCGACAAATAATCCATGTGGGAAGCCATCTAAACCAATATCAACAAAAGGCTCGACTTTCATTTGCATAGCGATAAGTATGCCGTTTGATTCACGGCGATATCCAAACCAACGTTTTTCAACTTCATCAATATGACTCGTGGAGATTTGTTTGAAGCCTTCATTAATCAACGGCAACCAAGATTTATTGGAGATTAATACGGCGGGTGCTAAATCTATTTCATTGATCAAAATTCGTGATGATATATGAAAGTTATTAGCTAACTCGAAGTTAATCGGAATTCCTTGGTTATAACCTTGAATCGTCGCGAATGCGTACAGCTCTCCAGCAACAACTGCATCATATAAAGCTTTTTTAGTTTTAAAGTTTTTGAATGTCAGGCTGGGTTCTATTGCCAGTAAGTCATCTTTGTGGGACGTACCTTCAATAATGCCAATTTTAAATGGCCTAATATCCTCAACAGTTTTTTTGTCTGCGATGTCTTTATGAAGATATAAATAAGAATTAAGTGAGGAAACTTTTTCGCCATATGAAAATTGTTGTTGTCTTTCGTCGGTAATCGCCATTCCAATATGAATGTCGACATCACTATCAGCTAATTTTTGTAAAGATTCTTTCCACTGCATAGGCTTAAAATGCACTTTAATGCCTGTTACAGAGGACCATTCACGCCATATATCAACCATTACTCCTGCAGCGTTACCATTGTCATCAACAAATTGATAAGGATAAGCATCCTCACTCATTGAAATAGTCATCGATTGGGGCATCGATGATACAGTGGTTATTGTATTGATCTCATCTGCCACCACAGGCAACGTCATCAAAATAAACAGTAAATAAGTAAAAATAGTGCTAATTAACTTCAAGCCCGTTCCTTTGTGCTAAGTTTTGAATGAAAAATCATTCTATTAGTCGTTATTTGTTTAATTTGTTCTTAACTACACACCTTTAAACAGTTGTCACTTTGTTAACTGGACATAGGTTTGTTTGTAAATGATTTTAATTTTTTGTTTATCATACCGATTTATATCGGCCATTTAACCAACTAGATTAAATTTTTACCCTAATTTAAGTAAATAAACAAAATAAAACAAAAAATACCAATAGGATACTTGCTGCTATTTGCTAGGATTGGCTAAAATGAAGCTATTATTTTTTCAAGTTACCTCAGATGAACTCTCAACTAGATACAATATACGCAGCAGCAACTGACAAAATATCCGATTTTCAGTTCGATAATCGTGTTGCAGGTGTATTTAATGACATGATTAGACGGTCGGTGCCAGGTTACACCCAAATCATTAATACTATTGGTGACTTCGCTGACCGCTATGTTACACCTAAATCTAATGTTTACGACTTAGGTAGCTCTTTAGGCTCAGCAACACTAAGCATTCGTCGTCAAATAGAGCAGCGTCAATGCAGAATTATTGCTGTCGATAATAGTGAGTCAATGGTATCTCGTTGCCAAGAGAATTTATCTGCCTATGTCAGCGATACGGAAGTAGAACTAATTTGTGGTGACATTCGAGATATCGACATTACCAATGCCTCAATGGTCGTGCTTAATTTCACGCTACAATTTCTTCCCGTAACCGATAGAGACGAATTAATTGCTAAAATTTATCAAGGTTTACTCCCTGGCGGCATATTAGTGATATCAGAAAAATTACGGTTTGAAGACAATGTGATTCAGACCTTATTAGATGAACAGCATTTAGATTTCAAACGCGCAAATGGATACAGCGAATTAGAGATTAGCCAAAAACGCAGTGCACTTGAAAATGTTATGCGTCCAGATAGTTTATCCATGCACCAACAACGCTTCACTGACAATGGTTTTAGCCATTCAACAGTGTGGTTTCAATGTTTTAATTTTGCATCAATGGTGGCCATCAAGTGATTAGTTTTAGTTCCTTTTACCAACAAATTGCCGACTCTAGCTTACAACATTGGCTTGAAGAACTTCCTGCAATTCTTGGGAAATGGCAAAGAGAGCACAAACATGGCAACTTGCCAAAATGGGAAAAAGTACTTAATAAACTGCATTACCCAGCTCCGACCCATATTGACTTGTTTAATGGTGTGAAAATTGGTGACGGAAGTCAGCTAACCGCTGGTCAAACTGAAAAGTTACAAAACCTATTAGGCTTATTCCAACCTTGGCGTAAAGGCCCTTTTTATATCCATGGTATTGAAATTGATACAGAGTGGCGCAGTGATTGGAAGTGGGACCGTGTAAAAGAACACATTTCACCTCTGGACAACCGCACTGTATTAGATGTGGGTTGTGGCAGTGGCTATCATATGTGGCGAATGCTAGGTGCTGGCGCAAAACGTGTTGTAGGTATTGACCCTTCACCATTATTTTTATGCCAATTTGAAGCGGTTAAACGTTTAGCAGGTAATGAGCAACCGGTGCATTTATTGCCTTTGGGTATTGAAGAATTACCGCCATTAGATGCATTCGACACTGTGTTTTCAATGGGCGTGCTATATCATCGACGCTCCCCTATTGATCATATTCTACAATTACGTGACCAACTTAGAATGGGCGGCGAACTTGTATTAGAAACCTTGGTCATAGATGGTGACGAAAATGCGGTTCTAGTGCCTGAAGATCGCTATGGAAAAATGAACAATGTTTGGTTCTTGCCATCAGTAGACGCGCTCATGTTATGGTTGAAAAAATGCGATTTCACCGATATTCGCTGTGTAGATGTCGATATCACCTCAATGGCAGAACAAAGGTCAACTCAATGGATGAAGAATGAATCATTAGTTGATTATCTTGACCCAAATGATGTTAGTTTAACGGTCGAAGGTTATCCGGCTCCAAAGCGTGCAACTATTATTGCCATAAAAAACCAACCAAATCACGACCTAGTTTGATGTTGTAACCCTATAAAATAGCCCATTAAAGCAATAAATTAGAAAGATTAGCTTAGATTATAAAAACAGGAATTGTCATGTTAAAGCAGGTAATTATTTTATCCGTCACCGCCGCGTTAATATCAGGCTGTGCATCAACTGAGAAAGTTACTCCAGTTGGAAGTGAAGAACTGAGTGCTAATCTTGCCACTTCACAAACAGCGATTATCGATGCGATAAACGCTCAATGTGAAAGTTCTTCATCTGAAATGCAAAACCTAAGCGCTGAAGTAAACGATTTAAAATTACAAATCACTGACGCATTAGCCAAGCAATCCAAAAAAATGAATGACGATGCGGCTGCTCTCGCTCAATTAAGTGAGCCGCCACAATGTCCTGAATCTGTTGTTTCAGACAAAATTGTTTTAGGCGAAGTTGAGCATGTATTTGTTGACGAGCTTAAAGCCTCTTTTGAAACGCGTATTGATACGGGTGCAGAGTCTTCTTCATTAGATGCTAGAAATATCGTGTTGTTTGAACGAAACGGTGTTCAATGGGTACGATTTGATGTCATGACCAATGGAGCAGATCAGCCTGGTAACACCTTTGAGCATAAAGTTGAGCGTTTTGTTCGCATCAAACAAGACTCGGATATGCCAGATGACCGCCGTCCAGTCATCCACGCACATTTAAAAATTGGTCAGTATGCTGCTGAAACTGACTTGAACTTAACAGATCGTAGCCACTTAGAGTTCCCGTTATTACTTGGTCGTAAATTTATGAAAGACATTGCTGTTGTAGATGTTGGCCAAATATACGTTCATGGCAAAAAACCACAAACAGAATCGACTAAAGAAGCTAAATAGGAATTCAAATGCATTCTCGTAAGCCGTTTTTTATCTTTGTTGCCCTACTTTTCATTTCAGGGATAACTGCGAGTATTTACCGCAGTATTGAACATAACGTTCCATTTTTTCCAGGCGAGCAAGTTCAAAGCTGGTCCGTTGAAGCTAAAGTCATGTTTAATGGCATTAATAAACCTGCTGAAGCCTCACTTTCACTACCTCAAGACCCAGCCTTTGATGTGTTGGCCGAAAACGCAACATCTGCGGGGTATGGTTTAAATATATCTGAAGGTGATGATCGACGAGCTGTTTGGTCAATTCGTGAAGCTTCTGGTGGTCAGTCTTTATACTATCGCGTAACTCTGGTACCTACTGGTCAACTTAAAGTCGATGCCGATGAAGAGCCTGCGACCCCAGAACCATACTTATGGCAAGTGACCGAGCGCGGTGCAGCTGAACAAATCATTAATCAAGTTTGGGAACGAAGTGCCAGTAACATTTCTTACGCCCAACAGCTAATGGATGTGATTAACAACAGCAATCAATCACAAAACTTGGCTTTATTACTTTCAGTTAATTCTCGTACTCAACTATTTTTGCAAATGCTGCAATCTAAAGGTGTACCAGCAAAGCAAGTTAGTGGCTTGATGCTAGAAGATCAACGTCGCCGACAACAGCTCAATCCGTACGTACAAGTTTATCAAGACGGTGAATGGATCTTATTTGATGTTGAGAACAACAAACAAGGTCGCCCAGACAACTTAGTACTATGGCAACACAATGGTATGTCAGTACTTGACGTTATTGGCGGTAGTAATTCACAAGTCAATTTCTCAATGTTACAAGAAACGCGTTCTGCATTAGCCACATCAATCGATATGATGATGAATACAGATTCGCTGGACTTTTCTCTGTATCAATTACCGCTTGAAGAGCAAAGCACGTTTAAAGGGATTTTGTTGATTCCTATCGGTGTCTTAGTCGTGGTTTTTTTGCGCGTTATTATCGGCATTAAAACTTCAGGTACCTTCATGCCAGTGCTTATTGCACTGGCATTTATTCAAACTACCTTACTGACAGGTTTGATTGGATTCTTACTCATTGTCGCGTTTGGCTTAATGATCCGTTCCTATTTATCACAACTCAATCTCTTGCTCATATCCCGAATATCCGCGGTGATTATTGTGGTGATATTTATTATTGGGTTATTTACTTTAATTTCATACAAGCTTGGTTTGAGCGAAGGACTAACTATTACATTCTTCCCAATGATCATTCTTGCGTGGACCATCGAGCGGATGTCTATCTTATGGGAAGAAGAAGGGCCTAAATCAGTATTTATGTCTGGTGGCGGTAGCTTATTTGTGGCGACATTAGCTTATTTAGCAATGAGCAACTCTTGGATCCAACATTGGGTGTTTAACTTCTTAGGTATTCATTTAGTCATTCTGGCATTGGTATTGGTAATGGGTCAGTACACTGGTTACCGCCTAACAGAACTAAAACGCTTTAAGCCTTTGGCTGAGGAAAAGTAATGAAAAATTACGCTTGGCCTTGGGAATTACGCCGAAACGGCGTTTTGAATATGAATAAGCGCAATATCGATTACATTGGCAAGTATAATCAACGTAAATTTTATAAGCGCGTCGATGATAAGCTCATTACTAAGCAATTAGCTTTAGCCAATGATATTGCAGTACCAGACTTAATCGGTGTTGTTGAAGAACAACATAAAATTAATGAAATACCGCAAATGGTACTGGGCAGAACAGGTTTTGTTATTAAGCCGGCTAAAGGTTCTGGTGGTAAAGGTATTTTAGTCATAACACACGTTGAAAACGGCCGTTATTACAAACCAAATGGCGATGAAGTCACACCAAATGAAGTATATCGTCATGTCTCGAATATCTTAAGTGGCCTATTTTCACTTGGTGGTATTCCTGATGTCGGCTTAGTCGAAGGCTTAATCGAATTTGATCCTGTGTTCGATGGCTTTAGTTACGAAGGTGTACCAGACATTCGCCTTATCGTATTTAAAGGCTATCCGGTCATGGGGATGCTTCGCTGCTCCACTGCTGCATCTGATGGTAAAGCGAACTTACACCAAGGTGCTGTTGGTGTTGGCTTGGATATAGCGACGGGTAAAAGCTTATATGCAGTTCAATTTGATAAGCCTGTGTTAACTCATCCAGATACCAATTATGAACTGTCACAAATCCAAGTGCCTAACTGGGATGTGCTATTACATACTGCATCAAGTGCCTATGAAATGTGTGAGTTAGGTTATTTGGGCACTGATATGGTATTGGACAAAGTACGCGGCCCGCTACTATTAGAGCTGAATGCTAGACCAGGATTGGCGATTCAAACAGCTAATGGTAAAGGGATTTTAGGTAGACTAAAACATGTAGAAGGTCTTAAAGGACCGACGTTATCAGTGGAAGAGCGCGTCGCATATGCAAAAAAACATTTTTGTAGTAATCCTAACTTTTAGTTTATTGGCAACTGCTCCGGCAGTTGCCAACCCGCTAAACCTTTTCATTCAACAATGTCTGCGTTATCAGCCGTCTCTGGTTGAATTAGATTTAAATCAGCCTGTTGCTAAACAGGCTGTTCAATTTGAACAACTCACCTTAGGTTTCAACAATTTTAATGACCGATTAAATTATTATCGTGACTTAGCCGCTAACAGCCAACGCGAAAGCATTTTGATGTGTCAGCTGCATTTAGCCGATGAGCTTCAAGTTTTACTGAAAGACCCTACACTTGAACATTTCATTGATAACCTGTCACAAGCACAGCCACCCTATTCGTCTTTAGCTGCAAAACTTAAATCAATTCAAAGTAGGCAGTTAGACATTACCTCTAAATCCAAACTGCATAATGCTCAAGCCACTATAAGAAGAAACCTTAGCAATAATCATGTCGAATTAGTATTTAACGACAAAAAATGTCAGTTAACATCTCCTGCATTCGAGCATTCTCAGGAAGATACGACCCGTAATAATGACAATCATGATAACAACAACTCAGTCAACACCACTGCAAAATATAACCTCGATGTTAGCCTTGCTAAATATCTTATTTTACAACCAAATGAGCAATGTCGAAAAAGTGCTTGGCTTGCTTATCAATCGCGAGCCAAATACAAAAATGCAGTCTCGTTAGACATCATCAAGCAAATTAAACAACCAACTGCAGCGCAACATCTCGACACTCACTTTTTAGATAGTGATGCTCTAATTAATTATTTGCAGCAAATCACTACCAATATCAACATTGCACCGTGGAATATTGGGCAACATCTTGCGAGTTTACCTCACGAAAAATACACAGGTTTCACCTCAGCAAATGACATAATCGCGCAAGCGTTCCAACAATTAGAAGAGGTTGGAATTCGTTTTGAAATTTTATCTGTAGCTGCAATAACTCAGCAACAAGATCGCTTTGAACAAAAACGCGAAGAAACTCAGCTGTCATCAGAAAAAACGATTAATCAACTTGCCGAAAACCAAATCTATCGGGTGTGGCATCAACAACGTTTACTCGGCGAACTGTTTGTAACACCAGCAATGAAAACTTCTGCACACATTATTCGTTACCCCGTAATCGGGCATCAATTTGCACAAGCCAGTATCAGTTACGTAAAAAAAATCTCTAACCGAAGGCAAGCCAATCAATTAATCGATGCAGTAACAGAAACTATCGCAGGTTTAGCTCGAGGAAATAAATTTTATTTAAATAACAAACAGGGTCTGGCAGACAATCACTCACTAGGACAGCTTTGGTTAGCACAATATTTACGTCAACACCTCAAGTTAGACCTATCAGAGCGAGAACAAGCCGCAATTGATTATCGACAGCAATTACGTGTTTTTCGCTCTAAAGTGATTTTGGACTTCTATCTTAATGAACATATTAACCAACAGCCGCTAGCAATATCGTTTGAGCAAAGTTTTAATCAAGAGTGGCAAGGTGCTCAAGAACTAGCATTTAGCTTTAATGGCATTGCTAATGAGGGGATAGACTATTATTTACCTCTCTGGCATCAAAGCCTTGTTAGGATCATTTTTGAAGCAAGTAAACCTACAGTAACAAAACGTCAAGTTTTTGATATTTTTGTAGTTAATGAAGAAAATTTAACCCTAAATGAGCAAATGATCATTATACTTACCCCACCCAATGATCCATCATCAATCATCAGGAGAGCCTTCAATGTTGGCCATTCGCAAATTTAAATCCTTATCGTGCCTTGTAGGTTCAAGCATCGTCGGCTTGTCACTTGTGGTCGCTTCAACGGGAAGTTTCGCTGAAACAAAACCATCCTCAGCAACGCTAACACATCAACAAGTTCGAAGTGCGATTCAGCTAAACCTTGAACAAAATATGTATACTCTCCCACCGCGCATTCAGGGCCATTACGGCCTAAGAATGTACCGTATGACAGGTGATGAAAAATACACTAATGCTGCACTTATCGATTTAATTACTATTACTGAACGCCAAAATTACTTTGCTTGCAATATTGATACACCTAAATTTATTGAACAGCAAGCAGAGCAAGCTATCAGTGTATTGGGTAAAGGGCCTCGTGCTAAAGCACGCAAGAAAGCGTTAAAACCTTTTCCTGAGTTTATTTTTTATAGCGATATTTTATTACGGTACGCCAGCCGGATTAATGAGTTAGGTTTTAATGGTCCATGCCATCAACAGATGGTCGAGGCTCTAAAGGCTTACGATCTAACACCAGGATTAACTGACCCTAAAATGATTAAATCTTGGGCTGCTCAACTAATTAATTATGCTTATTGGGCAGAACAGCTTGAAGTTGGAAGCTATGTTGAAGATTACAAAAAAGCCTTTATTGCAGCTTACCCAAATGACAAAGACAGTGAACTAGACAAAAAACAGTTCCAAAATAAACTATATGGCATGACGCACTTTATTTTCGCCGCAAGTGGTTATTACCAAAAAGAAGTTAGTGCGAAAGAATTTAAATGGATCTTAGATTACTTTGATAACAACATCGACCGTATTCTAAAAGATGCAACTGACGACATTATTTCTGAAGTGGGCATCAGCTTTTATTTAACTGGTTTACGTGATCACCCTGTGATTAAAAAAACCCAAAACCATATAGCAGCTTCGTTTGATCCAGAATATCAGATCATTCCATCGCCTAGAGGTAACCCTGATATGGTAATGGGTGAGCACCGAAATGTATTAGCTATGATGTTATTAGACTGGCCAGAAAAACTTCACAAAGGCCCTTATCTTGCAGACATTAAAGCCACTAAAAAATACTTACCTGTGCAAGTTGCACCTATAAAAACTGATAAAAACTGACAAAAACTAAGGGCGTAATTATCAATACGCCCTATTTCTTATTGATAAAAATTGGGGCGGCTAAATTGTTTAACATTATTGTGTTGTTTCTTCGCCCATAATTAACTCCTGCATCGACAGTTAAGAACAATATCATTCGAGAATAATATGAGCAGAGCAAAGTCAACATTAGAACAATGGCGTATCCTTCAATCTGTTGTTGATTTTGGTGGATACGCACAAGCAGCAGATCAGCTCAATAAAAGCCAATCATCACTTAATCATGCAGTGGCAAAACTACAAAGTCAGTTAGGTATCCAATTACTCGAAGTTAAAGGCCGCAAAGCTTACCTTACTGAACAAGGAGAAGTATTACTGCGCCGTTCACGTCATTTAACACAAACAGTCGATGAACTTGAACAATTAGCCAGTAACTTAGGTGAAGGTTGGGAACCCAATTTAACTATTGCCCGCGAAATTATTTACCCTATGGACTTTTTAGTCGATGCATTGAAAGCATTTTTACCCCATAGCCGTGGGACTCGAGTCACTATCATCGATTCGGTAATTTCAGGAACTCATGAGCTAATTTTAAATAGCACGGCTGATATTGCCATATGTGCTATTCCCGCAAAAGGTCATATTGCAGAACCTATTTGTGAGTCAGAGTTATTTCTAGTTTGCTCTCCAGATCATCCTTTAGCTTTGCAAAAGGTTATTGCTGATGATCAAGTTCTTGCGCAATACTTACAGGTGGTAATCAAAGACACTGCGATTAATAAAGCCTCTGATACTGGTTGGCTCAAAGCAGAGCAACGCTGGACGGTTTCAAATTTCCACGAAGCGATAAATATACTAAAAACAGGCATTGGTTTTTGTTGGGCACCAGCCTACTTAGTTAAAGATAATATAGTATCAGGAGAGCTAAAACGGTTAGTGTTAAAAGGCAGTAAGAGTCGTAAAATACAACTATCTTTACTGATCCCAAATCGCGATAAACAAGGGCCTGCATCTAAACTACTAGAATCTTTGATACTACTTCAACATGATATAAATCAGAGTCTTGATTAAAATTAAACAAATAAAATTTGGCAAGGTTTAGGTGACGTTATACAGCAATATTGATTGGTGTGTATGCTTGTTCTGACTGTAAATCCGATACGTTAATGTTGGCATTATTGATTGTTGTTTCAGTATCGCTATTTTGGTCGTTCGTTTGGTCAAATGGATAAGTGGGCGTAAAGTCTTGCTGACCAAACAATTCTAAGTGTTGAGCTAAATCATTAATTTGTTTTGAATCTTCACTACTTATTATCTTCTCTTGCCGCTCAGCAGTTAATTCTTTTTTCGCTTCATTCATTTTTTGAACCGCTTCATTAGCCACTTGAATATCGGCAATTGAAGGTTGAACTGGTGCCATGGCTGCTGCATAAACCTTTTGCATCTTGTTATAGGTTGCTTGGGCATTACCTTCAATCACACCAACATCGATATTAACCTTACCTTCAACAGCATAGCGTTTACCGTCGGGGCCTTTTTCGTAAGTATATTGAGGAGTGTGAGCAAAACTTCCACCTACGGCGGCGTGGGCCTGTTCATGTGTTTTAACTTCAGAGTCTCTTGCAGAAAGCTCCTTAATCACTTGGGCATCAAGTTGAACTTGTTGCTCCACTTCTTGCTTAACCGCTTCTTGTTTTTGTTCTGTTTGTGCTTTGTTTTCAGCTTCATTTTCAGCGCTGTTTTCAGCATTATCATCAACCTTAGCATTTTGTACTTCCGTTTCTTTATTACCAATCCCTTCAAAGCCTGACACAGGCTTACCAACTAAATTATTTTCATCAATATTCTTAGAAAGCTTAACATCTTGATTAAAAACATTTATTGCTTTATCAGTTTCTTCCTGAGTTCCACCAGCTGATAAGCCCAGCACTGATATAGCGCCACTTTTCATATTAAATTGCGAAGCGGATGGGTTAAGCGATTCAGGAGTCATTGACTGCTGAACTGACATGTTTGAACTTGGATTAGTCTCCGATGTAATGTCGGCAAAATGAGTTGCAGAGTTATTGGCTAGAGGGTGATTTACTAGAGAGCCAGTTGCTAGAGAGCTCTTTGTTAAAGAACCATTTGTTGGGAAGGTACTTGTTAGTGTGTTCGCGGCCGGTACAGAGCTATTAGTAACAGAATTATTAGCAACGCTATTAGCACCATGACCTACAACCGTACCTCGAGTTGAGCGAACGCTTTGACTTGAGGTTAGGTTTGTTGCTTGTATAGAGGTTTGACTCTGAATATTCATAATTATCGATTAAACGGATAAATCGATAATAGTGCCGACATTTTCAGATGTAACATCAATGACTTCTGCAGAAGCTTGCGCTTGAGTCACCGCTTGCTCAGCATCAATCAAAGCAGATACTTTATCTGTTGGCTGCGTTGTTTGAGAACTTAAGGTTACAGTATCTTGTTCCGCTTTAATTGGAGCAGCTGTTGCTGGCTCTGGAGCAGCAACAGCTGTCGTTGCTTGCGCTAAATCGTTTTGGGCACTTTGTAAACCTTGTATTCCTGAGGTCATTGCTGATGGTACTTGCATGTCATCAATCCTTTTAAAATCAAACCTAAAACAATATAAAAATGAATTTAGTTCATATTATTATCGTTAAGTGTTCTTTATTAAGTGTTTAATTATCATTCAAGACTTACGGTTTGTACAGCAATAGGATACTTGTTATGCGCATTGTTATAACAAGTGCTAAAATCAAACACTAATACCAAGTTCTAAAACCATGCGCTCTCCCAGTCTTTCCAAACAGGATTCAAACCAATTCGTTGCATTTTTTCAATAACTTGACTAACACTTCGATCGTCACTGATTTCAAATTGATCCAGCTGCGCATTGGGATTTTGATAACCTCCTGGTTCAGTCGAACTACCAGCACTAATATTTGTCACCCCAAGTGGTAGCAAATTGTCTCTGAACTCAGGAGTTTCTCGAGTAGACAAACTAATTTCTAACTGCGCATTGAACAATCTAAATGCACAAATCAGTTGCACTAAACCTTCGTCGGTGAGCTCAACTTTCGGCGTTATCCCACCAGTACAAGGCCTTAACCTAGGTAACGAGATACTATAGCGCGTTCGCCAATAATGCTTCTCTAAATACCCAAGATGATATCCCATCACTAGTGCATCTAACCGCCAGTCATCCAGCCCAAGTAACACCCCTAAACCAATTTTATCAACACCCGCGGCAGCGACTCGATCAGGAGTTGCTAAACGATATAAAAAATCTTGTTTTTTTCCGCGAGTATGGTGCTTACGATACGTTTGAGGTTGATAGGTTTCTTGATATACCATCACGGCATCAAGACCCAGCTCCACTAACGTTCGATACTCTGATTCAGTTAACGGCTGTACTTCAATTGCAACATAGCTAAATTGTTGCTTTACGATGGGTAAAACATGTTTAAAGTACTCAATACCTACTTTGGTTTCATGTTCACCCGACACCAGCAAAATTGAATCAAAACCTCGCTGCTTAATAATACTCATCTCAGCTAATAATTCTGCATCAGACAGTGTTTTTCGCTTGAGCTTATTACTCATCGAGAAACCACAATAATCACACTCATTAGCACACAAGTTAGACAGATAAAGTGGCAAATATAATCCAATATTGGCACCAAAACGCTGCCGAGTCAGCTGATAAGCTTTTTGCGCCATTTGTTCAAGATATGGTTGTGCCGCTGGCGATAATAAAGCCATTAAACTATCGATGTTACCTTGCGAATGTGAAATCGCACGCTCCACATCTACAGCAGTGGTTGAATATAAGCGCATAGACAATTCATCAAGGTTTAACTGTTTAAATTGTTCAGTAAAACTCATTACTATCCTGACCTTAAAACTTTAAAAAGTTCGTTAGCGGACTAGTGTGTTCAGCTTGTTTTGAAACATTGCCGAGCCCTGCTAAATACGCTTGCCTTCCTGCTTTGACCGCATTGTTAAAACACTCCGCCATAGAAATAGGATCTGTACTACTGGCAATCGCGGTATTTACTAAAACGGCATCAGCTCCCATTTCCATCGCTCTACACGCATGCGAAGGTGCGCCTATACCAGCATCAACCACAACTGGTATATTCGCTTGCTCAATAATAATTTCTAAAAAGGGCTCTGTAGCCAAACCTTGATTGCTCCCAATAGGGCTACCTAATGGCATAACAGCGGCGCAGCCCACCTCTTCCAGTCGATAACATAAAACAGGGTCAGCATGTACATATGGCAATACAGTAAAACCTTTATTGCATAGTATTTCAGCGGCTTTTAACGTTTCTACGGCATCTGGCATTAAGTATTTAGGATCTGGATGTATTTCTAGTTTGATCAGCTTTGTAGCTAACATTTCACTGGCAAGTTCAGCTGCAAAAATGGCTTCTTTTGCATTACGTGCTCCTGCAGTATTTGGTAATAACTTAACTCCCATTTGCTGCAATGGCGTCAGTAAGTCATCAAAATCTTTACTGTGATCGATCCGCTTCATCGCTAGCGTCACTAATTGGGACTGAGACGCCGCTATCGCCGCTAACATTGTTTTAGAGTCGGTAAATTTCCCTGTTCCAGTAAACAAACGTGATTCGAATTCTTGATTAGCAATTGATAACATCTTATCCCCCTGCTACTGCTGAAAATACGTCAATTTTGTCACTTTGTTGACATTCAATCTGCGCCCAACGACTACGAGGAACAACTTGGTCATTCAAAACTAGTGCCAATGACTTCGGATTTAAATCTTTTAACTCAACTAACTGCAGCAAGCTTGCGTTGCTATGTAGTTTTTCAGCTGAACCATTAAATTCTATTGTGATCATAATTTTTCCTAACGTACTTAAAAGGCTGAAAACTGCTTAATTTAATGCGCAAATACAACAATTTGGATCTTGTGACATACCGACATGGCGCCACTGCAGATTTTTAGCATCGAATAAATGCAGGCGGCCTTTCAAATCTCGCTTTTGTATTTCATCGCTTTTTAACCAATTTAGGCCCAGTAAAGCTTGCATTGATGCAACGGACAATAATGCTGAGGTTAGCACTCCAGCTTGAGCGCATGACTGATTTACGGCTGAATCTTCTGGATAAAGACATTGATAACAACCCGCTTTGTGCTCAGTATTGTTAGACGGTAGGATGTCAGATCCAGAGCTATTTTTGTCATGAGTGGCGACAAGCTCCCCGTAAGAAACAGCCTGAGTAAAATCGAGACAAAATAACTGCCCATTTGCACCGCTGACGGCACCACTTATCAGCGCTTTTTTAGCACGGACTGCAATCCGGTTTATCAATAAGCGAGAAGTAAAATTATCAGTGCAATCAAAGACTATATCTGCATCGTTTAATATCGCGTCATCTTGAGCCATAAACCTTTGACATAGCGGTGTTATGACACAATCAGCATAAGCTAGAGAGAGTTTATGGGCGGCAACATCAACTTTTTTAAAACCGATATCTTCATTTTGAAATAACAATTGTCTTGGCAAATTTGATAACTCGACAATATCGTCATCCATCAAGATAATCTTGCCGACGCCAGCAGCAGCAAGTTGGTGAGCTACAGCATGACCTAAGCCGCCAATACCAATAATGACCACAGTGCTGTTCATCAATTTAAGCTGACCATCCTCCCCCATATCTGGCAGTAATACATGGCTTGAATAACGCATATACTGAACATCAGATAATTTATTCATGACTAGCCTCGCACTGTAAACTTAAATCATCACTTTGCCACTGACTCAACAAACGTTTATATGCTGATGTTGGATAGGCAGCTTCAGTGACCGCTCTTACCACTGCGACGCTATCGACTTTGCTGGCTTTTATCTGATCGAGAACCTGCTCATCTATGCCACCAATCGCCACTGTTGGATAAACTGATTTAAGCAGAGCTGAGTAACGGGCTAATTTTTTTAAACCTTGGGGCGCCGATGGCATTACCTTAGTGGTCGTTGGAAAAATATGGCCAAGAGCGATATAGGAAGGTTTTAATTGGTGGGCAAGTAAGATCTCAAAAACGCTGTGACTCGATAAACCAATCGCAATCCCCGCTTCATTAATTACATCTAGCGGCGCCAATTCTGCGTCTTCTTGCCCTAAATGAATACCAAAAGCACCATGTTTTAACGCAAGCTGCCAATGATCGTTAATAAACACTTGGGCTTGATAATCACGCCCTAAAATAATCGCTTGTTGAATTAGCGTCTCTATATGCTCATCTAATGTATCACCAGTTTGTTTTATTCTAAGCTGAACTGTTGTGCATTTAGCTTTAAGTAACGCTTCAAGCAATGCAATATCTTCAACAACGGGATAAACACCAATTTCTTGCTCTAATTTCGCAAAAGCCTTATTTGAACCATGACTTGAGCCAATAGTTTGATCTGCTGAGTTCGTTAGATTCTTATTCGAATCAATTGCGTAATAATGACTAACACGAGGATATAGACCAATATCCTCTGGCCAACCGGTTTTAGCTAAAGGGCCAGCGCCTTTGCCAAATTGCACACTATCTAATAAGCCTTTTGACACGTATGCTTTCGCCATCACAATTGCATCGTGAAGCACGTAGTCATGTGCCATAAAACAAGCAATAGCAGAAGATAATGTACAACCACTTCCGTGATTATTATTAGTTCCAATACGTTTTGATGATAGCCAAAAGCTTTGATATTGATGTGATTCGCTGACACCTAAAACCTGCTGACAAACAAATAAGTCACTGGCTGTATCTCCTTGCCATTGCTGGGCATCACCGCCTTTTGCAAGAAGATTACATTTTAAATCTATATTTAGAAACGAAGCAGCATCATAAAAACTCGCTTTACCTAAATCGATTTTTACAGCTGATTTTGGTACTAACCTAAACAACTCTTGAGCATTGGGCGTCAATAAAGTGATCAAACCTTTAAAAGCGCTGAAATCCAGTTCAGCTTGTCGATTTAAACCATCTCCACAACTGGCAACCATTACAGGATCGACAATCACAGGCACGATTTTGTTGGCAATATCTTTGCTTCTAAACGATTTGAGCCACTTAGCAATAACATTCAGCTGTTGTTGATTGGCAATCAGTCCAATTTTTATTGCTGCAGGTGTTAAATCAGCTTCAAGCACATTTAACTGAGCGATTAACATGGCATCTGATACTGGTTCAACCAAGTTCACTTCCACAGAGTTTTGGGCAGTCAGTGTAGTAATAACACTGCAGCCAAAACAGCCTAAGTCGTTCATCGTTGCTAAATCTGTTTGAATGCCTGCGCCGCCACCACTGTCTGAACCCGCAATGGTCCAGACAATAGGTTTCTTAATATTTTGCATCAGTTGAGACATACTTAGCCCTCAACGTCTTCAAGTTCAGGGGTCTTGTTTGCCGTTGTAGCATCTTGTGCAGTTTTAGCGGTCTTCTGATTATCAGTAACAGAATGATATATTGCTGAACCTGTCGCTTTGAACTCGGCTGATTTTTGCGCCATTGCCGCATTTACATCAAGCTCGATACTACTCTCTTTCGTTGCTTGGAACTCATTTGCGTCAACAATCGAAATTGTCTGCTCAACACCTGTCGAAAATGCCTGCTTTTCTTGTTTAGCGGCATACTCACGAACTTCCTGTGTAATTTTCATTGAACAAAATTTAGGGCCACACATTGAGCAAAAATGGGCTACTTTGGCAGATTCTTGCGGCAATGATTCATCATGATATGCACGGGCGGTATCGGGGTCTAAACCAAGGTTATATTGATCTTCCCAGCGGAATTCAAAACGAGCTTTTGACAATGCGTTATCACGTATTTGTGCAGCTGGATGGCCTTTTGCGACATCTGCGGCATGGGCTGCAATTTTATAGGCAATTAACCCCTGTTTAACATCTTCTTTGTTTGGTAAGCCAAGATGTTCTTTAGGGGTGACATAGCACAGCATTGCGACACCATACCAGGCCATTTGGGCTGCACCTATGCCAGAGGTAAAGTGATCATAACCAGGTGCGATATCCGTTGTTTGTGGCCCTAAGGTATAAAAAGGTGCTTCATCGCAGTGGGCTAACTGCTTTTCCATATTGACTTTAATGAGTTGCATTGGCACATGACCAGGTCCTTCGATAATGGTTTGCACATCGTATTCCCATGCCACTTTTACCAACTCACCTAAGGTCTCAAGTTCTGCAAATTGTGCTTCGTCATTGGCATCTGCAATGCTACCTGGACGCATTCCGTCACCAAGCGACAAAGATACATCATAAGCCGCGCAGATTTCACAGATCTCTTTAAAATTTTCATACAAAAAACTTTCTTTGTGGTGACTCAAACACCACTTAGCCATTATGGAACCGCCACGAGAAACAATACCCGTTAAGCGTTTTGCCGTCATTGGGACATAACGCAGTAACACCCCAGCATGAATAGTGAAATAATCAACGCCTTGTTCAGCCTGCTCAATCAAGGTATCGCGAAACACTTCCCAATTAAGGTCTTCAGCAACACCATTCACTTTTTCTAACGCTTGATAAATTGGCACAGTACCAATTGGTACTGGTGAATTCCTGATTATCCATTCACGAGTTTCATGGATATAACGACCTGTAGAGAGATCCATTACCGTATCGGCGCCCCACCGCGTTGACCACACCAGCTTTTCAACTTCTTCTTCTATCGATGAAGTCACGGCTGAGTTACCGATATTGGCATTCACTTTAACTAAAAAGTTACGTCCAATAATCATAGGTTCAGCTTCTGGATGATTGATGTTGAGCGGAATAATCGCACGGCCGCGAGCCACTTCGTCACGGACAAACTCTGCGGTAATTGGCTGCCCGATCACTGCGCCAAATGCTTCTCCAGTAGCTTTTTGAGTTAGTATTTCATCTGTTACTTGCTCTCTTGCCATATTTTCACGTATGGCAATATATTCCATTTCAGGCGTGATGATCCCCTGGCGAGCATAGTGCATTTGGGTTACACACTTCCCTGTTTTAGCGCGTCTTGGCGGTACTAATGCTTCAAATCGTAAATGATCTAAACCATCATCAGCTAAACGTTGCTGGGTAAAGTCTGAGCTCACTCCTGCAAGTTGCTCTGTATCTTCACGTTCATCAATCCAACTTTCGCGGAATTTGTTTAAGCCTAAGCGGACGTTAATTTCAGCATCGGGATCAGAATATGCCCCAGCGCAATCGTAAACCTTAATGGGTGGATTACTCTGGGTAACAGGAGCGTCATCAGTGCCACCTAAAATAGTGTTTGTTTGATGAATTTGGCGCATACCCACGAATAAATCTTCGCGGGAACCGGTAAGATAAATTTTTTCAGAATTTGGATGTTGTAGCGGCTTTAATGTATCAATAAAAGTTTGGGCTTGTTCACGGGTTTGGCGACGATTTGACATTAGCAACCTCAAAATTAATTAAAAAGAGTTGCTTGCCTGGAGAGGTTTGTTGATGACGAGCGAGTTATAAATAACCCTGTAATTTGCTTTAATAAAGTTTCAAATAAACCTCTCGTGTGAAGCCTATATAACTTTACGCAATGTAAAACTCTAGATGCTGACGGCATAAATTTAATGTTCGTCAAAACACACCAAATAATTTTACACTTTCAAAAAATCTGAAAACAGAAAGAAGAAATAGCAAATTAACTGCTTGTTTCCTTCGCAGGTTTTAACCTGATCAGGTTCAACGGATCCCGAATAAACGGTCTCAGCCATAAGGCACTCCGACAAGATGTGTGCAGTATACTCAGCATACGAATTAAATTACAAGTGAATTACATTCAATTTTAACAATACAGAAATGATATTAATTCATCCCCCAAACCTCTGATAAAATTGAAATTGATTTGAATATGAAACAATAAAAAGACTAATCAATGAATTTATACCTAAGTAAAACACCATAAAAATAAACTCATTTATAAAGCACCAACAAGTGGCGTACAAAAATTACGGTAGTTGTACTTTCGATAACCTATTTTGAATTGCTCTATTTAGCGCCTTTTTCATTCGCGCACTATCACAGGGTTCAGCAAACCCTAAACCTTCTGCATGAGGGTTAATTTGTGTCGGCAGTGGCACAATCCGATAGCAAGTATCACCATGTTTCATTATACGATTAGGGTCTAAGCGATGGTCGAGAGTTGTGGCTTGTCGCTTGTCTTCTATTTCTATGATTTCAATATTAAACATTTCAGGCGTCAGCTCACTCAAACTGGCTCCATCACCAGAGGTGGCTCTGCGCGCTTGTTGAGAAACCAACGTTTGTAACGCTTGCTGGTTTAAGTTTTGCAAAACATTACTTGTCGCTGAATTCAAAACATTAAATTGTGAGTCACTTAATTCATTTTTATTGAACAGGTGCGAATGGGCAGCCTCATCCTTCGGCTCCTGCAGATACATGCTGTCGACACTGCTCCAATTAAATTCAGTATCTAGTTTACTGGGAGCAGTATTTATCGTTTTATCATTTATAGGTTCGACATTTGATAGTTCGTCTACAGTGACTTTTTCGATTATAACTTCTTCAATAGGAGCTGCAGGTAATGGTGCTTGCTCAATAACTTGTTCTAATGCTACTGGCTTCACTTCAGTATCTAGCGGTATATTTTCTAGTGCCTTTATTGCCGCTATTGTAGTGGCAGAGTCGGAATTGACTTCAGCTGACGGCTCTGATGTTTCTGCAGGAGCCTTTTGTGGAGTCTGCTCTGGGGTGATTTTATGTTTAGTTGCTTGAGAAATTGCCGCTAACTGTTCTGCAGAAATGAAATAAGCATTTATTTCATTATTCTCTAATTGTGATTGTATTGAACTGTCTATTTTGTCTTCTTGTCTAGCTTTAGCTATTTCGACAAACACATCAACGGTTTGCTCAGCCAATAACAATAGTAATAAGAAACCAGCGACATGAATGATGGTCACAAATATCACGCTTGGTGACAGTATCTGTTTTAATCTTGTGGCTAAATAGTGGTTTTCAGCAAGTGCAGTTGTCTCCCTAGCAGAATCAATTGACTCGGCACGCAAACTTGGAATGGATAGAGTAATATCTGCACAGTTAAGGTTTTTGAGGTTTGAAAATGCTAGTTCTGATTGTTCAAAATCGATATCTTTAGCTTGTGTCTGTCTTTCAGCTGAAATAAATGGCGTTACATTGTCTGCATCAATATTCTCAAGAAACAGATCGTGTTCCAACAATTTATTATTTGTTGCTGTTTTTAAATCTGCTTCATGCTTATCGATCATTTAGCGCATCCTATCGCTCGAAAACATACTCATTTCAATAAATTGTAATTGATTGGTTTTTTAACCACCTAGAATCTAATCATCATGGTTTGAATAACATCTGATTCACAATTACAGAAATAGTTCACTTTGGCATCTATTTTACTTACACCTCAACGTTTAACAGCTAACATTTTGAATGTATTAGTAAAACAAATTAAGCTTACACGTGTACGCTAAAATCATAGTATTTTATTATTTAAGCTGTTACTCTAATTTCCACATTGCTTAACTAGGTTGTATGCAAAGATGTCTCTTGAGTTAAATGCAGATCAAAAAATTGAAGCTAGCCCGCACTACCAGTCAGATTATTGCGCGACTGAAGAGTTAGCTAATAGCGTTACCCATGGTATTGGCGTGTTTGCAGGTCTTATCGCAATGGTTGCTATGCTAGTGAAAGGCTCATCGCATTTAAATGCCACTGAAATGTTTGGTATTGGAATTTATGGTCTCAGCATTGTTTTATTATTTCTCGCATCAACCCTATACCACTCAAGCACTACGCAGTTATGGCGAAAACGTTTCAAAATGGCCGATCATTGTGCCATCTACACCTTAATTGCAGGTACCTACACTCCGTTAATGCTTATTAGTCTAGATGGCGAACAAGCCAATATTGTACTCGCTGCCATTTGGTTGCTCGCATTAGGTGGTATTGTATTTAAAACCCTGTTTATAGGTCGATTTAAAGCTTTCAGTGTCATTCTTTATTTAATCATGGGTTGGTTGTGCGTTACTGTGATGAGTGATCTTATTCAAGGCATGTCCAACTTAGGATTTAATTTGTTACTATTAGGTGGTGCTTTCTACAGCATTGGAGTCATTTTCTATGTGAGTAAGCGTATTCCTTATAATCATGCTATTTGGCATTTGTTTGTTCTATCTGGTGCGCTGTCTCATTTTCTGTGTATCTATTTAACGGTGATTTAGTAGTTTAATCACTGTCTCCAAATTTTATAGCTCGTAATGATTCCTATCAGCACAATGATGCTTTATGCTGATGTTTTATTTGTGATGCTTTATACATGAACGAGCTGTCTTCGAAACAAAAAATTTGGTTTATCGTCAACATGATCCCCGAAGGAAATGTTCTCGCCTACGGCAAGGTTGCCGATCTTGCAGGTCTTCCAGGCCGCGCACGTTATGTATCTAAAGCATTAAAGGACGCCCCATCTCATCTTAACCTTCCTTGGCATAGAGTCATTAACAGCCTAGGGAAAATATCCTTTAAACTCAATACGATTAGTTTCCAAAATCAGCAAGAGCGTCTAAGATCAGAAGGAATTGAAGTGAACAAAGGTAAGATTTCACTGTCAAAATTTGAATGGAAGCCTGATATGGCAACATTGGTTCTCTCTTTACCTTTTTAACTCCAGACATAGGTACTATTTTGGTTAAACTATTTTCTGAAATTTCGAATCATATTACTTTTAGCAAAAAGCCTTGTTCAATTATCGCCCTTCTGGCGACAATATACGTTCAACCATTCAATTTAGCTTATGCGCAAACCACAGAAGATATTCAATCAGAAACTACTAACGAGGTTAGCTCAGCTGTTACAGAATTAGATTCTACGAAATTGGCTTCTACCAATAAGACTTCTGCTATGAGTAACATTGAAGTTGAAAACAAAAGCGACTTCCTAACACCTCTAGCTCCACATGATGCCGAATATAATGTTTATTACGGCAGCATCCATTTAGGTAAAGCGCGCTATCAATTACCTTTATCAGATAACGGTTTCTATCAATACCGATTCGATAGTGATGTCAGCTTATTGATGCTATCTGATGTGCGTAACATCAGTAGTGAGTTCCAATTAGTCGAGGGAAAACTTAAACCTATTCGTTATATGAGTAAACGCACTGGCACAGGAAGTGACTATAACGAACAAACCGTATTTGCAGAAGGCCAAGGTGTTATTCACACCATATATAAAGATGAGCGAGCTAAACTAGACTATGCAAACGATATTTTCGACCCATTAATGGTACAACTGCAATTTAGAATGGATATGTACAATCCACCAGAGAAACTGCAATACAAGATGGTGAAAGATAAAGAACTCGATGATTATGAATTTAAAGTTGTAGGTAAAGAGCGAGTGACTATCGAGAGTGGTTCATACGAAACCATTAAGATTGAAGTAGTAAGAACCAGTAAAAAACGCCAAACTTTTTTTTGGATGGCGCCAGACTTAGGCTTCTTACCCATTAGACTTAGTCACTTCTCAAAAGGCAGTAAGCAACTAGATATTAAATTGGATAATTATCAGTTTTTAGACACACCTAAAACCGTAACAGCTGTGCCAGAAATGGCATCAAAAAAATAACAAGCGTTTGAAATTGATTTACGAACAGCGTTTGAATATGGTTATAGCGTTCATAATAATAAAATGACAATCTACCAATATCTCCTTATTGGAGACTGTCATTTATCTTTATGTTCAATCTATAACAAATGAATTTTTCTATTATCTATGCTTGATTACTCGCTTGAAGTTCACCTTTCCTGAAAAGCTTCCAGTCACCTGGTTTTAATATGTTCCACTCTTCATTTTTAGTAAGAGGCCTAGTCGCAATAACAGTAACAACGTCATTTGGCGTGGTTTCTTTATTAAAGTCGATAACCACATCTGTATCGATTAGTTTTGCTTTCCCAAAGGGTGCACGGCGGGTGATATAGCAAAGGTTATTGCTACAATATGTCATCAAGTCCACACCATCGCTTAGGATCATATTAAACACACCAAGCGTTCTAATCTCATCAGCTAGACCTGCAATAAACGCAAATACAGCGTTCATATTTTCCGGTTGTTTAGGACCAAATTCAACTAACACCTGTTCCATTATCCAGCAGAAAGCCAACTCACTGTCAGTGTCACCAACAGGTTGGAAACGGTTAACGACAAACTTTTCTTGATAATCAGATAACTGACCATTGTGGGCATATGTCCAATACTTACCCCATAATTCCCGTGTGAAAGGATGGGTATTTTCAAGTGACACACAACCTCGATTAGCCTGACGAATATGGCTTACGACTATCTCACTTTTGATAGGGTAAGATTTAATCAGTTTGGCAATATGTGACTCACTGCTTGGACAAGCATCTTTAAAAGTACGACTACCCTTGCCTTCGTAGAAAGTAATTCCCCAGCCATCGACATGAGGACCAGTCACACCGCCTCTTTCAGCTAAACCTGTGAAACTAAACACAATATCAGTTGGAACGTTAGCGCTCATCGCTAATAACTCACACATGGGGAAACGCCTTAAAAAGTTTTATAAGTCATAATTTTATCTAATAACTATTGTACCTAGTGCAAAACATTTTTGGGATATTTTATTGTAGAAAATATTTTAAACAATTGTTTGAAAAAACTTGTAATCGTGGTCAGTAACGTTTAATTTTATGTGATACAGGTCTGACCACACTCAGTTCTGTGAATAGGATCATTAATTTGTAAGTGCTCATTTTTGAATGCTTTAAGGAGAAAGACATTGACTACCCTGACTTGGATCATCGCCATGATCGCAGTGCTCGGCGCAGCCACTTATATGCGAGTGTCGTTACTCACGGCTACCGTAGCTGCTGCAGTCGTCATGCTGATTGGCAGCGTATTAGATATTGTTGGTAGCGTGGCATGGATTGTATTTTTAGTCTTAGCACTACCGCTAAATGTAAAATCATTCCGCCAAAACTTCATTTCCCGTCCATTGCTTAAAGTATATCAAGGCATCATGCCTGAAATGTCTTCAACAGAAAAAGAAGCCATTGAAGCTGGTACGACTTGGTGGGAAGCTGATTTGTTTGCGGGTAACCCAAACTGGAACAAATTACACAACTACCCTAAAGGTCGTTTGACTGCTGAAGAGCAAGCTTTCCTTGATGGCCCTGTTGAAACAGTGTGTAAAATGCTTAACCAACATCAAGTGTCACATGAACTTGCTGATTTACCACCAGAAGTTTGGCAATACCTAAAAGATGAAGGTTTCTTTGCCATGATCATCAAGAAAAAATACGGTGGTCTTGAATATTCAGCTTATGCCCAATCTCGTGTGCTTCAGAAGCTTGCTGGCTTAAGTAGTGAATTAGCATCAACTGTTGGTGTACCAAATTCTTTAGGTCCTGGTGAACTACTTCAGCACTACGGCACCCCAGAACAACAAGATCATTACCTACCTCGCCTAGCAAAAGGCTTAGAAGTACCTTGTTTTGCATTAACTAGCCCTGAAGCTGGTAGTGATGCAGGTGCAATCCCTGATTTTGGTGTTGTGTGTAAAGGTGAATTTGAAGGCGAAGAAGTGTTAGGTATGAAACTAACATGGAACAAGCGCTACATTACCTTAGCCCCTGTTGCTACTGTATTAGGTTTAGCGTTCAAATTACGCGATCCTGATGGCCTACTTGGCGATACTGAAGATTTAGGTATTACTTGTGCGCTTATCCCAACCGACATCCCAGGTGTTGAAACTGGTCGTCGTCATTTCCCGCTTAACTGTATGTTCCAAAATGGTCCAACACGGGGTAATGAAGTCTTTGTCCCATTAAGCTTCATCATTGGCGGCCCAGAAATGGCTGGTCAAGGCTGGCGTATGCTGGTTGAGTGTTTGTCAGTGGGTCGTGGTATCACCCTGCCTTCTAACTCTGCTGGCGGCATTAAAACGGCAGCACTAGCAACAGGTGCTTATGCACGCATTCGTCGTCAATTTAAGCTACCTATCGGTAAACTTGAAGGCATTGAAGAGCCAATGGCACGAATTGGCGGTAACGCTTATCTAATGGACGCTGTGAGCTCGCTTACCACTGTTGGTATAGGTTTAGGTGAAAAACCTTCGGTTATCTCTGCAATCGTTAAATATCATTTAACCGATAGAATGCAGAAATGTGTTATCGATGCGATGGATATCCACGGTGGTAAAGGTGTGTGTCTTGGCCCGAATAACTATTTAGGTCGCGGTTACCAAGCTGCACCGATTGCGATTACCGTTGAAGGGGCAAACATTTTGACCCGCTCAATGATCATTTATGGTCAAGGCGCTATTCGTTGTCATCCATATGTACTTGCCGAAATGGAATCAGCTTTTGATACCACTTCTGGTAAAGGCTTAAGTAACTTTGATAATGCGATATTCGGCCATATCGGTTTCGCTATGTCTAACTTTGTAAGAAGCTTTTGGATGGGTGTAACATCTAGCCACTTCTCAAAATCACCTTATAACGATAAAACAAAACGTTATTACCAACAGATGAATCGCTTCAGTGCTAACTTAGCCTTGTTATCAGATTTAGCGATGGCAACACTGGGTGGCAACCTGAAACGTAAAGAACGTATTTCGGCTCGTTTAGGCGATTTATTAAGCCAGTTATACCTCGCGTCAGCAACGCTTAAACGTTATGAAGATGAAGGTCGTTTAACTGAGGATTTACCGTTAGTCCAATGGGCTGTTGAAGATTCACTTTATAAACTACAAACATCACTTGATGATTTACTAGATAACTTCCCTATGGGTCTTGGTTTCGCCTTACGCGCTGTCATCTTCCCGTTTGGTCGCCCTCTTAAACGTCCAAGTGATGTACTAGACCATAAAGTATCAAAAATTATGCAAACTCCGTGTGCTAGCCGTGACCGCTTAGGTCAAGGTCAATTCTGGACTCCTTCAGAGCACAACGTGGTGGGTATTCAAGAACAAACCTTACTGGATATTCTGGCTTCAGAGCCATTATATGACAAGGTATGTAAAGCTGCAGGTAAACGTCTGCCATTTATGTGGTTAGACAAAGTTGCTGCGGAAGGTAAAGCACTTGGCGTGTTAAGCGATGCTGAAGTTGCATTACTCGAAAGAGCTGAAGTTGGGCGTCTGAAATCAATTAATGTTGATGATTTCGACTCAGAAGAACTTGAAGCAAAAGCTGCTGTAATAGCAAAACAAATTCAAGCAGCTTGATAGATTTCACAATCTAACTTCAAAGGGAAAGCAATTGCTTTCCCTTTTTTTATCTCCAAATGTCCCCTATTACACAAACCCTGCTATCGATTAACTTCCTATGAGTAATTGGAACATTGTTTTTCTTAAATATGGATATTGTTGTTAAATGCCAGCAAATTAGCGCTAGTTTAATTGTAATTTGTTAAGACAGTGACGATGAGTTAGTTTAGATTATAAACTGGTCACTTTACCTTCAAGGAAGAAAATGAAAATTTTGCCAAATCTAACTATTATTGCAATTTTAGCCTCAAGTAGCGTGAATGCTAAGCCGATTATAGTTACTCAAGATAATTTCCCCCAAGCTTATACCAACCTGCGTTTTGCTGCGATTATTGACAAAGCTGGCGGCTTAAATAAATTCATAAAGATGCCAGTTCCAAGTAGTGTTCCAACTGAGCAGTTCGTTGTAAGAATGAATAGAGATACTGCATATTCAACTTCTGTTTTCGATTTATCTAGCAGAAAAGTTTACGTCACAATCCCGAAAACAGATAAGTACGTAACCATTCAAGTCGTCGATGAAAATCATGAAACCCAGCGGATGATATATGGCTCAGGCAGGCACTTGTTAACCGCTAAGACAGATCATGCATTTGTCATAGTTCGTACTCTTGATAGTGAGTTACGTGACAATATTGTGGTAGAAGCACCACAACCAAAACCATTCAAAACAAAAAACTGGGATAAACAATCACTCCAAAAAACAGAAGAAGCTGGCAATGCCGATTTCAGTGATGGTTATTACCAAGCCAGTGCTTTTAGTAATGTTGAAAGCGGTCAAACTCCATACATGAACTATGTTGGTGTTGCAGGCGGCTGGGGCGGCGCAATGGTCATGGATAACATTTATCAAACCAGCCCCTATTTTGACGCTAATGGTTGCTACGAAACGACATTCGTCAATCCGGAAGCAACTTACTTTTGGTCAGCTACTGTATATAACGGTGACGGATATATGTTTAATGACGTTGCCAATATATCAAGTGAAATGAAGCCAAAGAAAAATGCTGATGGAACTTATACTTTACGTTTTGGTTGCAAAGGCCAGCCAAACAACATTCCAGTGTTAGAAGGAAATACCACAGGCAAATTTAATGTCTTGATGCGCCATTATGGCCCTAGTGAAATGGTGAGTAATGGCGAATACGGTTACAACATGACGCAGTTTATTCGAAAGTCTGATTAATGTTAAATACGCTATCAGGAGATTGATTATTGCGAAATGAATTGAGGCAAAGTAAAGATTATTTTAATCGCTTTGCCCAATTCCCATTATGCTGAGCTTCACAACGTGTTTCGCTATCAAACACGACTTGTTTTGTTTGCAGCTTAATGCCCTGCTGCTGTAATTTATGAATTATCAAATTTTGAATATAAACATCTTCTTTGTGTAATACTAAACCTGTCAGTTGAGAATCATTTTCAAAAATACATACAACTTTTAATGAGGTCGGAAATGCACTGAATTTAACCGTATGGGTTAGCCACTCAAAGCCTTGATATTGATCAAGTAACATATCGCAAACTTCTGTCAATGTTTCTGTAATTTGTCTGTCTAATTTTTTATCTGTTTTTTTCATTCATTCATGACTTAGTGTTAACTACAGCCAGTTCCCCGCCATTATCATATTATTTTCGTATGTTTCTGAGTAAATTACTAAAGAAACATAAGACCCAAGATGCTCTTTATACCGACTCACTAAATAAAAACATCTACATAACTAGCAATAAAAAAGCCAGTTAAAACTAACTGGCTTTATTTAGCTTGCTAAAGATTAATCGTTAGAAAGCTCTTTCTCGAGCTGTTTAGTAATAGCATCTGGAGAGCTGCTATTGCGAGCAAAAAGACTGTATGCCACCGGTATCACTAATAATGTAAAGAATGTCGCTAGCAATATACCTGACAATACCACAACACCTATAACAAAGCGGGTTTCAGCCCCAGCGCCACTCGACATCACAAGCGGGATAGCCCCTGCTGCTGTAGTAATACCCGTCATTAATATTGGACGTAAGCGCTGTGAGGATGCCTGAATAACGGCTTCATCAAAGGCAATACCTTTGTCACGAAGTTGGTTGGCAAATTCAACAATCAAAATACCGTTTTTGGCCGCAAGTCCCACCAGCATGATGATGCCGATTTGACTGTAAATATTGATACTTTGATCAGTAAACCATAAGCCGATTAAGGCGCCAAGTGTGGCCAATGGCACTGTAAGCATAATCACCATTGGATGCACATAGCTTTCAAACTGAGCTGCCAAAACCAAGAATACAATGCCTAAAGCCAAAACAAATACAAAGTACATTGAATTACCCGAACTCTGATAATCCAATGACTGCCCTTTGTAACTGATCACTGCTTCAGCAGGTAAATAAGTATCGGCAATATCATTAAGATAATCTAACGCTTCACCTAAACTGTAACCATCCGCTAAGTTAGCTTCAACGGTAATAGCGCGCATTCGGTTATAACGATTTAATGAACTCGCATCAGCGTATTCTTCAACAGTAACCAAATTTGATAATGGCACCAACTCGTTGGTTCTATCAGAACGAACATAGATGTTTTCAAGATCGGTCGCCGTGTTTTGGTTATCACGATTACCCTCAATTATCACATCGTATTCTTCACCATCACGCATGAACGTGGTAACTAATCGCGAACCCAACATCGACTCTAACGTTCGGCCAATATGCGAAATCGACACACCTAAATCAGCCGCACGGTCTTTATCAATAGCAACTCTTAACTGAGGTTTGGTTTCTTTATAATCATGATCAAGACCTGCGAGCATTTCGTTCTCACCTGCTTTTTCAAGCATGATATCTCGCCAATTGGCTAACTCTTCATAGCTAGGTCCGCCTAATACAAACTGCACAGGTTTACCTACACCACGACCAAATGCTTGCCGCATAATTGGGAACGCTCTAACGCCAGCTAAATCTGATATTCTTGTTCGAATATCAGTAATAATTTCATTTGCTGGACGACGTTCAGCCCAATCTTCTAATACAATAATCGCCATACCATTAGAAAAGTCTGCTGCAGTACCAAAACCACGAGGAGCACGTATTAATAGGCGTTTAATGTCACCTGCTTCAACTAAAGGCATTAAGCGGCCTTCAATTTCATCCATGTACTTTTCTATGTATTCAAAGCTTGCACCTTGTGGGCCATTAACCACCAAAAACATCGAACCACGGTCTTCCTGTGGCGCAAATTCCTGTGGCACCTTATTCAATAAATAGCCGCTGAAAGCAAACGCAGCCACCACAATAATACCAATGAGATAAGGCTGCTTAATCGCGCTATTAAGATTTGATTGATAGATTTTGGTAACAAAATCCATCATCGCATCCACTTTACGAACTAACCAAGAAGATTCACCTGCTGGTTTGAGCAGTTTCGAGCACATCATTGGGCTTAAGGTTAATGCTACAAGGCTTGAGAACATCACTGCTGCACTCATAGTGACAGCAAACTCTTTAAATAATTTACCTAAATCACCATCAAGGAAACTAATCGGCATAAACACTGCGATAAGGACTAGAGTTGTAGCCACAACAGCAAACGCCACCTCACGTCCACCCAGATATGCCGCTTTTAATGGCGAATCCCCTTGCTCAATTCGACGATGAATATTTTCTAGCATTACAATTGCATCATCAACCACCATACCAATGGCCAAAATCATCGCCAGTAGGGTTAGCAAGTTAATGGTATACCCTAAGGTATATAAAACGATAAACGTTCCCATAAGTGATACAGGAACCGTTAATGCCGGAATTAACATTGCACGCACACTACCTAAGAAAAGGTAAATGACAATAATCACTAACACCATGGCAATAAACAGCGTTTGATATACTTCTTTAATCGAGGCTTCAATAAATACCGAGCTATCGTAAGAGCGTTTAATCTCCATTCCCGCAGGTAATGTAGGATTTATTTCATCCACTAATGCATTGGCGGCGCGAGCAACTTCCAAGGTATTAGAGGTAGATTGCTTTGATACACCCAAACCAATCATCGACTCAGTATTACCGCGAAACATAATTCGTTCTTCTTCAGAACCAATTTGAACCTTAGCAACATCACCTAGCCTAACTAAATAGCCATCATCTCCTTGGGTAATAACAAGGTTAGCGAAATCTTGCTCAGTTCTAAAACTTCTATCGACACGTACTGTGAAGTGACGCTCTTTGGATTCAATGGAGCCCGCTGGCAGTTCAACATTTTCAGAACGTAGCGCAGACTCAACATCCGCAACGGTTAAGTTACGAGAAGCGAGTGCTTGGCGGTCAATCCAAATACGCATGGCATAAACTTTACCACCACCTAAACGTATATTGGCCACACCATCGACTACAGAAAAGCGATCGGTTAAATAACGGCGTGCGTAATCAGTTAATTGCAATGTCGTCATTTGATCTGAGACTAGATTCAGCCACATAATCACTTCATCACCGCCATTGGCTTTTTCAACCTCTGGTGGATCTGCTTCTTCTGGTAAATTATCCATTAGTCCAGAAATTCTATCGCGCACATCATTGGCAGCAGCTTCGATATCTCGGCCGACATCAAACTCTAATGTGACAGACGAGCGACCATCACGGCTTCGCGAACTGACATGTTTAATGCCTTCAACGCCACTTATTCTATCTTCAATTAATTGGGTAATACGACTTTCAACAACCGAGGCACTAGCGCCGCGATAACGGGTATCGATAGACACCACTGGAGGGTCAATGTTTGGATATTCACGTAATGGTAGTTTTTCAAAAGAAACTAAACCAAGGATGATAATCAAAATACTGATAACAGAAGCTAATACCGGCCTTTTTACCGAGATATCAGTTAAAATCATGCGGCATTCTCCGAACCTGCCACATTGGCAAAATTAAAGGCCTCAGCAGCTTCTGTTTTGACTTTATCACCCGGTCTTACTTTTAGTAGGCCGCGAATAATCACAGGCGTACCAATTTCAACACCATCGATGATTTCAACCCAGCCACGGTTTCGAATACCTAAAGTGACTGAATGTTGCTCAACCACATTTTCATCATTGACTGTATATACAAAATGTTTTGATTGAATTGGGATGATTGCAGATTCAGGTAATAACAAGGTTTCACGATTTTGTTTAATCAATTTAACTTTCATCAACATACCTGGCAGCAAAGCAGCGTCGGCATTATCTATAATTGCTCTGACAATCACAGCACGAGTCGATGGATTCACGCGGCTATCAATTGATGTCACAACACCTCTAAAAATCCGGTCTGGAAACGCTATGGCTTTTGACTCTACACTTTTACCTAATTGAAGCTCTTGGATAAAACGCTCGGGTACAGAAAAGTCGAGTTTAATCTTACTCACATCATCTAGTGTGGTGATTTGAGTACCTGGAGAGACTAACGAACCGACACTCACTTGTTTAAGACCCAAACGGCCAGAGAATGGAGCGTGAATCGCTCTGTCTTCTAATGCTGCTTTGGCTTGTTCAAGCTCCGCGCGGGTTGTATCAATGAGGGTTTGCAGTCGATCTCTTTCGAGTTCTGCAACCGTTTTACTGGTCACTAGACTTCTAATTCTGTCTAATTCGCGTAAGTGATCTTTTACTTTAACTTCGGCAACTCTTACTTTAGCAACTTGTTCTCGGTTACGAAGTTGCACCAGTAAGTCGCCCTTGTTGACGATGTCACCATCATCAAAGTTAATTGAAGCCACTTGCTCAGTGACTTTCGGAGTAATAGTTATAGACTCAAACGCTTTATTGGTACCAATCGCTTCGACTTCATCACGCACTGGTAACATGGCAACCTTGGCCACGACAACATTTGGAATCGGTTTAACACGCTCTTTAGTATTACTAGGAGACAGAGTCGATTGATAACCGAACCAAGCAAGACCTAATGCAACGAGTAATATTATAATTTTTTTCATCGGAATTCCGTTCGTCAAACTCATATACAAAATGTTAAAAGGATTGAAGCAAACGTTAGTTTACCCAGCAGCAAGCTGGTATCAAGGCGTTTTACCTTTCCTTACAAAATACACATTTCATTAACACGCGCATTTTTACGAATCAAACTGAATTGCAGTTCACATTTTGTTATTTATTCCCACCTTAATGATGTAAAACAAACAATATCACTATATAACCATCTAAAATCAGCATAAAAAAAAGAGACACATAAATGTGTCTCTTTGTAATAACCTGCTGCTTTTTAGAGCAAGTACAAATACTTTGGCGGTTTTAGATTAGCGAACTTTACGGTCCGCTTTCATCGCTTCGTTCAAAACACGATAAAGTTCAGTCACCACTTCATTATCTAATGGGTCACCCGCAGCATTCTTAATAAAGATTTTGGTTTGAGAGTTATCGTCGTTTTCTTCCAATTCAACACGATAATTACCACGCTCTAACGGTAACTTGTCTTCGCCCCACAACGAGCTCCAAAATCCGCCACTTTCTTCAAGAACAATATAATAAAGTCCCTTAGCGCTATTCATATCAACAATGTCAAAGCCAAGCTCTGGCATCACAATACGTAAACGATCCCAGGTTTTGGTAAAGTCAGCTTCAGCTACCCAGTAAGCACCAGTTTCTTCAGTTTCTGCAACTAAATCAACATCGATACCTAAACTTTGTTCGATTCGATCCGCTTTGATTTGCTTATCACGGGTAACACTCATGTAAGCAATGGTATTATTGAGCATATCAATAGTATATCGACGTTGGTCTTCACCACTTAAAAAGATTTCTTGTTCTTCACCGTCATATGATTCTTCATGCTCAACCAGATCAATACTCATACTACCTGAGCGGCCATGTGGGCTAACATCAACGTCATAGCGGTAGCGCTGACGTAGTAAATAAACTTTATCAGCACCAAACCAACTGGTCTCGATCACATCTCTGTTTTCAATCCAACCAGTCTCTAGTACACCTGATTCATAATCTTCTTTCTCGACTGCGACATCGTACTTAGCAAGGAAGCCTTTGAGATTGTCAAAAACTTCTTGTTTGAGATCGGTTGTACTAGGAATAGACTCAACGATAATTTTAATGTTATCGCTACCCTCTTCAACACGAGTACCTTCAGACATTGGGAGTACAAGCAAAGGTGGACGTATATCTAAACGTTTGCCAATAAGTTCTTTATTAACGTCTTCACCAGCACTTGGAATATCGTATTCACGGCTATATGTGGGTTCAGTTAATCCTTCAGGGATTGTCAGCAACGGAACGGATTTAGCATTTACAAAATCTTCATTGCCATTGGCAACTCGACGATCTGTAGGTGTACTACACGCTGTAACGGCAGCAATTAATAAAATTGGGGTGACTTGCTTCAACATTTATCGGTTTACCTCTATCTGGGCTTGTTTCATCGCTTCTAACAACAGACCATGAAACTGCTCAGAAAGTTCAGTTAAAGGTAAACGAATATGTCCTTGGCTGATTAAACCCATTTGGTGAGCGGCCCATTTCACTGGAATTGGGTTGGCTTCACAGAATAGATGTTCATACAGACCTTTCATCGGCAGGTTAATGCTTTCTGATAGTGCATGATCTCCAGCTAACGCTGCTTCACACATAGCTTTGAATGATTTAGGGACGATATTATTAGCAACAGATATAACACCGTCTCCACCTAATAATAAAAAGTCTCGGGCTGTCGCATCATCACCGCTGTACAATTTAAAGTCACTGCCACACAATTCGCGTAATTTCGCTACACGGGTCAAATCACCGGTGGCTTCTTTTACACCAACAATATTACTAACAGAAACTAATTCAGCTACTGTTTCAGGTAACATATCAACTGATGTACGGCCAGGTACATTGTAAAGAATTTGCGGTATGTCAGTACAAGCAGCAACGGCTTTGTAATGAGCAATTAAACCTTTTGGTGTTGGCTTATTGTAATAAGGGGTAACGCCGAGCATACCGACAATGCCAGAATCAGCCATAGATTGGGTCAGTTCAATGGCTTCAGCTGTTGCATTAGCGCCATTTCCGCCGATAACAGGAATTCTACCTGCAGCAAACTTAACGGTTTGTGCAACAACTTGTGCATGTTCTTTCATTGGTAGAGTCGCTGACTCTCCAGTGGTACCAACGGCTACAATCGCATCTGTGCCTTGGTCAATATGAAATTCTACGAGTCTTTCAAGACTACTGTAATCTACTGTGCCATCACTATTCATTGGTGTGATTAAGGCAACGATGCTTCCGTTTATCATCTAAATTCCCCAAGGTTTCAGGATTCGCTATGTTACTTATGCCTACTACTAATGACAAGCATTAACGGGGCTCTCAAATGCATTTATACAAAACTGGCAAAATATCGTGTTATTTGAACACTATTTTTATATTTTTATATTGAACAACTCATGCAGAAATAAACTTTATTTCCTTATAAATCAATAGTTATTATAAATTAATGCTCAAACAATACTCTTTTCAATCAGTTTATAGCCTAATAAAGACATACTTATGTGGTTTAGTTCTAGTTATGGTAGCATTACGTCCCGCAAAAAAACTTTGCGTTAGCTCGCTAGTTTACGCTCTATGATATCGAAAAAGTGAGGAAAATCCATGACCAACTATCTGGTCGTTACTGCTATGGGCTCTGATCGCCCAGGTTTAGTAAGTCGCCTAGCCCGTTTAGCCAGTGAATGTGATTGTGACATAGTCGATAGCCGTATGGCTTTATTCGGAAATGAATTCACCCTGATCATGATGATCTCAGGATCTTGGGCTGCAATAACTAAGATAGAAACCCTATTACCTAGCTTAAGTGTTGAACTTGAGTTACTTACGGTAATGAAGCGCACCTCAAAGCATACACCTAAGAATTTTGTATCTCGAATCGAAGTCAGTGTAAACGGACAAGATCAACGAGGTACGATGAAGCGTATTACTGAGTTTTTAGCAGATCGCTCATTAGATTTAGCAGCGGTACGTTCTCATGCCGATGATGATAATTTAACTCAAACCATTTTGTTTACGATTAACGTGCCTGAAAAAGTTGATCTATTAAAGCTTGAGAAAAGTATTCAAGAACTCGCAAATGAGCTTTCTTTAGATTGTTCCATCAATCACATGCAGGCCAGTGAAAAGTAAAAATAACAAATAAGGACTTTACATGAATACCCTAACAGTTGGTGATTTAGCACCGCAATTCTCTCTACAAAACCAATTTGACGAAACGATTGCGTTAACTGACGCTTTAAAAAAGGGTCCAGTATTAGTGTATTTCTACCCTAAAGCATCCACTCCAGGTTGTACTGTTCAGGCTCAAGGGCTTCGTGACAGTAAAGCAGAGCTAGCAAACCACAAAGTAACGGTATTAGGTCTAAGTCCAGATCCAGTGGCTAAATTACTTAAATTTAATGATAAGCAGGAACTAAACTTCTCATTGCTTAGCGATGAAGACCACGCCATTGCCGATGCATTCGGTGTATGGGGCGAGAAAAAGTTTATGGGTAAAATTTATGATGGTATCCACCGTTTGAGCTTCTTAATCGGGCAAGACGGTAAAGTTGCTCACGTATTTGATAAATTCAAAACTAAAAATCATCATGAAGTCGTGTTATCTGTGATTGCTGAACAAAAATAAAACGAATTAAAGTAAACAAGTACAAGTACAAGTACAAGTACAAGTACAAACGAATAAAATAACTTGATGATTAAAAAGGCTTCGTTAATACGAAGCCTTTTTTGTTTCTATATGCCAGTAGCTGAAATAACCTTTACTTGGGCTCGTTTTCTTCAAGCTCGGAAGTTGCAGTTGTTTGAGCTTCTTCTTGTTCAATTGTTGCCTGTTTAGAATCTTCATCAGCAGCTGACTCTCGCTCAGCGACTTCTTTTAAATTACGCTGAATCACGTCTTGCTCTTGTGCTTCTGCAGGCAGCAAACTAATCAGCTCAATTCCCACTGGCAATTCCCTATCAGCACCAGAGATAATTTTCACTTTTTGATCTTTGGTGAGATAAATCAGCGGCATGGCAGTTTCACCATAACGCTCTTTGAAATCCTGTAGGGTAAAGTTATCCGTAATATTGGTAACTTTTATTACCGCACCTTTCGCCATATAACTGGCAATACGCGCGTAAGAAACAGACTCACCAAATAAGCATAACCGTTTTAAATAAGATTCAGACAATTGATGCCTTGCACTTCCGCCTTCTGCATTGTTTAAACCATAAACTTTTTGAGTACCCAATAAGTCTTGAAAATGAAAACTGACCAAGGGGTTTAATTGTCGATATGGCGATAATATTAATACGCGGCCAATGCCACTTAAGTCCATAAAGTTTTCGGCATGTTCAGAAGCTGGATTACCAAAATAAACAGGAATGTTAGCCATACGTGCTTGGCGAATATTGTCCCAGTTATTATCAGCAAGCATCACCTTTACATTTTTCTCGGTTAGAACTTTAGCAAGTTCGCGAGAAAATTTAGATGCGCCAAATAATAACAAACCCTGTGACGAATCAGCCTTAACACCAAGAAACTTTGCCCACGGCCCGGCTGTTAAACTTTGAATTACCACGGTGCCAATAATAATTAAAAACACCAATGGCACAATTGAACTTGCCCCATTAACGCCGATGGCTTCAAGCTTAATTGCAAATAAAGATGAAATAGCAGCTGCGACAATACCGCGTGGGGCAACCCAGCTTAAAAACCATTTATCTGACCTTGATAAACTGGTGCCGATACCTGATATCCAAATGCTTAATGGTCTTGCCACCAGCATTACAACCATTAGTACTCCAACACCGCCCCAGCCAAGATCTAACATAGCAGTTGAGTTTAATCGCGCAGCTAATAAGATAAAAAGCGCAGAGATTAACAATACCGTTAGGGTTTCTTTGAATTCTAAAATATCAGCAATATCAACCCCGCGCATATTAGCAAGCCATATCCCCATAACAGTTACCGTTAATAAACCTGACTCTTCTTGAATTAAATTAGAACCAACAAACATGCCTAACATAATGGTCAACACAGCGGTATTTTTAAGATAATGAGGAAATACTGTCGTTCTCAACGCAATACCAATTAAATATCCTGCAATAGCGCCTAAGCCAAAACCGAGCAACAAGGTCATACCTAGTGCTGATAAGACATGTGTCGTAGGATCGGCCGCAGCAGCTACCGCAATATATTCATACACTAAAACGGCCAGTATCGCGCCAATAGGGTCGATGACAATACCTTCCCAACGTAAGATGCTAGCAAGGTTCGATTTAGGTCTTACAGTCCGTAACATAGGGACAATTACGGTTGGACCAGTTACCACAACTAAAGCGCCAAATAAGAGCGCCATCGGCCATTCAAAGCCTAATAACCAATGCGCTGCTGGTGCAATACAAGCCCAAGTGATAAATGCACCAAAAGTGACTAAATTTGTCACCATACGTCCATGGTCTTTGATTTCTTTGAAATTAAGGGTCAGCGCACCTTCAAATAAGATAACCGCCACACCTAATGAAATAATGGGAAATAACAAATCACCAAAAATTGCATCAGGATTTAAAATATCTAACCCAGGTCCGAGCAGTAAACCACATAACAATAGCGGCAAAATTGCGGGTAAACGCAACTTCCACCCTACCCACTGACACAATAGAGACAAGACGCCAATTAACGCTAGCATGCCTGTGATGTGTTCGACCATGTGTATATCCTTATAAAAGCGCTATTTGTTTTAGTCGTTTTTTTAAATGTCTATCTTTAATAAAATACTAAATACTGAAGTAGAGCAAGTGATATTAATACAATAGACGCAATTAATTAAAATTTTATTAACATCATAAGATGTTGATTTGAAATACGTAAAAGTGATGAACTAAACAAGGAGTTGAATTTTAGACACAAAAAAGCCCTTGTCATATGACAAGGGCTGATCTGTTTGGCGGAGCGGACGGGACTCGAACCCGCGACCCCCGGCGTGACAGGCCGGTATTCTAACCAACTGAACTACCGCTCCTAAACTGTGTTATCTGTTAAAACAGATGAACAAAATCTAAGTAACTTAACTGGCGGAGCGGACGGGACTCGAACCCGCGACCCCCGGCGTGACAGGCCGGTATTCTAACCAACTGAACTACCGCTCCACTTAAGTTGCGAAGAATAATAGAGATGTCGTCAAAAACCGTCAACCATTTTTTTCACCTTTTTGACTGTTTAGCTAAAAAATGTTCAACCAAGCTTAATTCATGTACTTTTTGTGCGTAAAAGAGTCAAGATTCTAAAGCGACAAACTAAAATTAAAATAATGAGATGGCAGTTTTGAGTTTTACTTAGTGATTAATTAACAAGCGTTGGGCCGAATGTTCCCATTTTTAGCAGGTATTGAAGAAAAAGTTTAATTGAAATCAGAAGTAATGGAGTCACTACTGCAACCCCATATTTCGATATAGGTGTGTTTTATCAGCTATTTTTCATCTGGCATGGTTAAATCTAAATCATCGATAGTAGATTCTTGACTCTCTTCTCCAGCCCCCTCTTGCTCCAGTCGCAGTTTGGTTGCTGCTAACGCTTTATTTAGCGCCTGTTTTTTACGCCAAATAATTAAGCCTAAAATACCGATCACCAACAAGGTGCCATTTACCACTAAAATCCAGAATATAGCCTTCTTTTTTGCAGCCGCTTCTTCTTTTGCTGCTTGAATTGCCGCTCGCTGAGCTAATTCTTCCGCCGTGGGTGGCGGCGCAGGTGGCTCAATTAAATTGAAAAACTGCTCAGGCAAATCAAGTACAATTTCGCGACCTTCTATTGTGGTCGAAACTGCAGACCCTTTAATTCGGTAGCTGCCAAAATCAGTGACCGCAGGAATCGCGAGTAAGGTTTCTTTAAATTGAACCTCATTTAAACTTACTGGAAGTTTAAGACCTGCAGGCCCGACGATATCAAAGTGAAAATGAGTCTGTTCAAGTTGTAACACTTCATCATCAACAACCAGCTGAATATGCCATACCCCGTTTAACTTATCTTCAGGCTCGATAATATCGACTGCTATCGGTTTTTCCGAGAGATAAAAGGGATAACTAACCTCTCGCTGAAATATATTATTTCTTGCTTCAACCGTTAACGTATAATTTCCCCAAGGTTGATTGAGGTTTTTCTTACCCGTAAAGATGCCATCATCAGGGACTTCATCAAGCCCTTCACCGTTATCTTTATAAGACCCCACAATGATAGTACCAGTAGTAAAATTAGCGTCGGTATTCTTATGATGACTGGCAAATTTAACAGTCCACTCAATCATGTAATCAAGACCCGGCAACCTAACAGTTAAACCGTCTCCGAGTAACCGTGAAGTGACCTTAAGGCGTTCACCTTGAAATAAAGGTTGAGGAATTGGTTCGACATCAATTTCAAGTTTAGAAACTTTCTGAATGCTGGAGTTAGGCGCTAGATTGCCTAAAAGCTGCCAAGGACCAGGCATAGGCTTGGGGATTTTTATCATGTCACCCGTTAAGCCATCAACCCACTTAACAGATTCAGGGTGCCTATCTGAATACCATTTAGAACCGTCGGGTAAAATGACAATTACGGGGGCTGAGCCGTATTCTCGTTGAACAAGTAATGTAAGCTCATCAACCATATGATCAATTCTGAATCTATTTTTAAGTTCAGTGGCTTGGGTATATGGCACAGCAAAAACAGATTGGGGCAGCAGGCCACCAACCAATATTAACAATGACAATAAATAGGGGCTAAATCCTTTCATTAATTAGCGCATTACCTTAAGTATTAGGCTTCGCCTCTCCAGAGGCATTTTCCTGATTTTTGGACCAAATCCAATCGTTGGTCATGTGATACTAATTCATCGGCCGTAGCTGAGATCACTTTAAGATTAAACGCATTTTGTTCCACTAATTGAATACCGCCACCTTCTTGACCTGCCTTTTCGTTGGACAAATTAAACTTAATTTGACCACCTGTCATAATCAAATAGACATCGGCAAGAATTTCAGCATCCAATAACGCGCCGTGATAAGTACGGCGTGACAAGTCGATACCATAACGACGACACAATGCATCAAGGTTGTTCTTTTGCCCAGGGTGCAAATGCTTGGCAACGACTAATGAATCAAGAATGCCACAGATGTCAGCTGTCTTTGGACCTACTGGCTGTAAATGAGCAAACTCATGGTCCATAAAGCTAATATCGAACGGTGCGTTGTGTGCGACAATTTCAGCACCATCAATGAAATCAATAAATTCTTGGGCTATTTGATGAAAGCGTGGTTCTTTAGCGACTCTCTCATCGGTGATCCCATGAACTTCAATCGCTTCAGGGTCAATTAACTGACCTGGATTAATGTATTGATGATAAGTACGACCAGTCAATTTACGGTCTATCACTTCTACACAACCAATTTCAATAATGCGATGGCCAATATATACAGGCCCACCCGCTTGGTTCATACCAGTTGTTTCTGTATCTAAAATAACCTGGCGGCTTGCGCTAGAAATAATATTCATAGGTAACTCAATTAATTGTTATATGTTTAGGTATAATTGCCGACATTAATATGTATTGCATGGTAACAATTTGATGTCAGAACTAAAACAAATCAAAATATATACTGATGGCTCATGTCTGGGTAACCCAGGTCCCGGCGGATACGGTATTGTAATGAAATATAAGCTGCAAACCAAAGAAATGTCTGACGGATTTAAATTAACCACCAATAATCGCATGGAATTATTGGCGCCAATCATAGCATTAGAAGCCCTATATGAGCCGTGCAAAGTTATTTTAACAAGCGATAGCCAATATATGCGTCAAGGCATCACTCAATGGATCCATGGATGGAAGAAAAAAGGTTGGATTACATCAACGAAAACTCCAGTTAAGAACGTCGATTTGTGGAAACGGTTAGATGCCGTGAGCCAATTACATGACATGGACTGGCGCTGGGTTAAAGGACACGCAGGTCATGCAGAGAACGAACGCTGTGATGATTTAGCAAGATGGGCAGCTGAAGCTAAACCAGAGCAAGAAGATGTAAACTATAATCCCGAATAAAATTTTGTATATTCTAGATTCTTAACTTTACAATCTTGATTTTAAACTATTGATTTTTAAAATATGTCTTAAGAAATGCGCCTTAAATTAACATTCTTAAGGCTCGTTAGGTTGAGACGGCTGCGAACAAGGCAAGGTAGAGTGACCTGATCTGCCCGCTGTAGATGCTGGTGCCCATTGTGGTGCTCTCGCCTTTTTCTTTTCTCTAATTGGCGTAAGCGGTGATTCCATTTTACGTGCCACAATCAAATAAACACTGCCAATTCCTGGTAACCAACGCTCAATTCGATTTTGCCACCATGTCCCTTGGTTTATATCCCCAATTAATGGATGATAGATAAAGCGTTCATCTTGAAGTATTTGATAACCTAACAACCCTAGCCAATCTTTTACCCTAGCAGGCATAAAAAACTGTCCTGACCAGGGAATTTTAGTTTGATATTTGGGTAATAACTTCCCCATAAACGCAGTACTTACTGGGTTAAAACCGCAGATAAAGATATACCCACCGCTTATCATGACGCGATCGACTTCTCTCAATAAACGATATGGGTCTTGTTCAAACTCGATAAGAAAACTCATTAACACCGCATCCATAGAACCACTATTGAGTGGTAAATGATGCGGATCAGCTATAATTGAAGCGCCTTCACCATCATGAATTGAAAAGTGTCGTGAAATGTTGCAATGAAGACTAGATATTTGGTGGCTTAATGGCCCAAGTTTTAATAGATGATAACCGAAAATCCTTGGCCACCAACAGGCTAACTTCTGTTCAACAGCCACTTGAATTTCATCGCCACAGGGTAATTGTTGCCAATCGTGCAGTTTCTCATTTATCGACATGAACAATTTACCCTCAAGGTTTTTGCGACTCATTTGAGTATAACGATTTTTATATTAAAGTCGTTAAGCTATCTCAATAATATTATTGTAATGAGATCAATGAGTAAATTTAGTCACTGTTTACATTTAGTGACGCTGCGAAGGCAAGAGCTATCCATTTAGTTACAGAACAATAAGTAATGTTGAGCGACGCAGTCACTCTCTACTAGTATCATTTTTAAAATAGTTCAGTTCTAACATACTTAGTCGCTTTACAAAAAAGTGCTAATTAAATAATTAATGTAAAGCATTCTGGCAATGAATAGTTATAGATGACAAGGTACTTCCTTTTTTAATCATCAGGGATTGGTGTCTTAAAGATAATCCGTTAATCTGTAGATTCTTATTTTATCAAGGTGCTTCCATGCTTTCAGTTATTACGATCCCGGCTTTCAATGACAATTATATTTGGTTATTTCATCAAGCTGACTCAAATAAAGCTTATGTTGTTGATCCGGGCTGCGCAAAAAGTGTATTAAGTTATTTGCAGGGTGCTGAAGCTCAAGGAAACAAATTGGATTTAGTCGGTATTTTAATTACTCACCATCATGCGGATCACACAGGTGGTATCGCAGAGCTTCAAAAAGCCTATCAAAACCAACTCAATGTTTATGGGCCAAGTAAAGAAAACATCGATGGATTAACTGAGTTAATTGACCACGAACAATCACTATTACTCCCTTTTATTGCTAATCCAGTGAATGTAATTGAAGTACCAGGCCATACATTAGGCCATATTGCATACAGTATCGAAGATGCCCTGTTTTGTGGAGATACACTTTTCAGCGGAGGTTGTGGTCGTTTATTTGAAGGCAGCCCAGAACAAATGTCGGCGTCGTTATCAAAATTATCATTACTAGATAAAGATACAAAAGTATACTGTGCTCATGAATACACCCAAGCTAATTTAGCCTTCGCTATGGCGGTTGAGCCTAATAACCCTCAATTGCAACAGTATAATCAGTCTGTTCTAGATGCCAGAATGAACAATATTTCAACAATCCCTACAACTATTGCAACAGAGTTAGCAATAAACCCGTTTTTAAGAAGTCACTGTACGGAAATCAAACAATCCATTTCGCAGCAGTTTAATGTGAACAATCCTACAGATATACAGACATTTACCTTGCTAAGACAGTGGAAAAACAATTTTTAAAAATTAGAACAAGGCTAAGCAAACGCAACTTAGCCAAGACAACAAGCGGGTTTTGCTCTACAATGCCGCTTCAATTTTGACCAATACTTTAGGCTTACAATCTTGTTAAGCCTGTTTGCAAGACTTAGGAATATCGTTTTCGATGCACAAATCTTTATATATTTTTGTTGGTAGCGTGGCCTTTTTAACCGGCTGTCAAACACTAACAACTAAACCTACGCCAGAGCCTATTGCTATTCAAAAGCCGGCAGAGCCTGCAGAGCCTATCGTTAAAGTTGAAAAACCAGTTGAAATTACCGATGTATGGCAACGTATCAGTCTACAAATGGAAATGCCTATTGATGACCAGAAACTGGTCAATCAATATCGTGACTGGTATCTCGCAAATCCAAGACACTTAGAAATCGTGTCAAAGCGCGCTGAACCTTACCTTCATTACATTGTTGAAGAATTAGAAAAGCGTGATATGCCTATCGAAATTGCTTTATTGCCAATTGTAGAAAGCTCATTCGATCCTTCAGCTTACTCTGCCAGTGCAGCTTCAGGGCTTTGGCAATTAACCTCGCCTATTTCTAATTACTTCGGTGTAAAAAGTGACTGGTGGTATGACGGACGCCGTGACGTCCCAGCTGCAACTATCGCGGCACTAGATTTCCTAGAATATTTATATGACCGCACAGGTAACAATTGGTTGTATGCCATTGCGGCTTACAATACCGGTGAAGGCCGTGTAAATAACGCAGTACGTCGTAATAAAGCGGCTGGTAAAAGTACTGATTTTTGGTCGTTATCACTGCCAAGAGAAACTCAGCGTTATGTACCACAGTTAATAGCTTTATCTGATGTAATTAAAAATGCCGACAAATACGGTATTAATTTAACACCAATTAGCAACGAACCGCATATTGCGATTGTTGATATTCAAAGCCAAATGGATTTAAAACTAGCTGCTGATTTAGCTGACATGAACATTAACGAGCTTAAAAGCTTAAACCCTGGTCTTGATCGCTGGGCAACATCTCCTGATGGCCCCCACACACTGGTTGTGCCTTATGACAAAAAGGATGCTTTTGAGCAAAAGTTAGCTCAACTTGATCCTAAGTCAAAGCTAAACTGGCATCGTTATAAAATTCAGTCCGGCGACACTGTCAGCCACATAGCAAAGCGCTTCGATACTTCTGCATCGTTTATTCGCTCTAGTAATAATCTAAAGAATAACAATATTCGCGCAGGTCGATACTTGATTATTCCAGTACCACCAGAAGGTGCTGACTTAACTACCGATCAACTGCTAGCCCAGAACCAGTTAACACCAAAAGCTGTGACTTATACGGTTAAATCTGGCGATTCATTGTGGAATATTGCACGTAAATATGATGTTTCTGTAGATGCATTAATTCGCTGGAATCGATTACCGAAAAATGGAGCATTAAGTATTGGTAAAGTATTGACCATTGGTAGTGCTACAACAAACAGTGGCAACGAGCGCACAGTAAATTATAAGGTTCGCTCTGGCGACTCTTTAGCCCGTATTGCTGATAAGTTTAATGTTTCAGTAGATGATTTAATTAAATGGAATAAGTTGCATAACACTAAGTATATTCAACCTGGCCAAATGCTAAGGTTAGTTGTCGATGTCAGTAAAGTAAATGCATAAACCATCATTTATTGCAGGCGAAGTCTTGTAAAATAAAGACATAAAAAAGGCCAGTTAATCACTGGCCTTTTTATTGCAAATTTTTATTGCAAACGAGTCGTCGAAGCACATCTTATGTAAAGGTAACTATCTAAGTAATTAACTTTACTTACTTTAGTTACTTAACGATTAATGGAGTAGAGTTAGCATTAATCAATGGCATACTACTTCCATCAACTTTACCAGCGAATTTCACTTCAAAACGGTAACCAGGACCAGAAACCTTTTCCATAATGGCAACAGGTACACTGAAACGCGTTTTAATGGTTTGTGCAGGGGCTAAAGTCACATCTCTTAATGCTTGGGTATACATCATGTCCTGCGACGATGACCATACTTTCTGTCCTTTTGGATCATACAGCCACAAGTCAGCCGTCATTCCTGAATTAAACCTCAAGCTAACACTGTGACTTTGACTATTGGTCGCGGTGTACATCAAAGACATCGCTTTAGTTGGATCGGTATATTCCTTAGCTTCTAAAAAGCCAACAAGCACAGTTTCAGCCATAGTTGATACTCCAGCGCCTAAGGTAATCGATTTGACTTCCTTAGCGGGTTTTATGACAGCTGCATCTTTACTACCTTCAGCAGTCACATCGGTACTTGTCGCACTACAACCTACTAAAAGTAAACTTAAGCAACCTATAAAACGTTTCATTAAAACCCTCCTAATTTTTTGAACAAGCTATCTTTCAGCTTATCTGTTTCACCTTTTAACTTGGCATCAAATAACGCGCTAGTATCAATACCAAATTTAGGGTCTTGCATACTGCCTTTAATCGTTAGTGGAATATCCACCCCAGCCAATGGATCATTCTCGCCTCCTTGACCTGAAAGCGAACCAACAACCGAGGTTGTCAATTTGTAGTCAACAGTTTGAGAATCAATATTGGCGCTGCCATTACCAGCTAAACGAATTAAAGGTGAAGCCATTGCTAAATCAGGATTAGTAAACATTGAATTTTTCAATGAATAACTACCTGTTAAACTAGTGAAATCAGTCTTAAGCTCTTCTTCATTCTGGGCAGATAAATCGCCTTTTAACTTATCTTGAGCGCTACGGATCATCTGCGGAATATTCACCCCATAAAGTGAGCCGTCTGCAATAGTAAAATCCCCATTTGCTAATAGATTTTTCTTTAAGTTATCAGGAATGAGACTTTTACCAGAACCTTTGATATTGAAATTTGCTGAACCAGAAATCAAATCGATATCTGCAGCATCTTTCAATAACGGGCGAAATTGTACTCCCGATAGTGATTTTTCAAAGTTATAACTTGCAACTTTTTGGCGTCCATCAAGTTTTGCTTTTGCAGTTATGCTGCCTTCATATAAATTTGCAGAAAAATCACTCAAATTAGCAATACCGTCTTTTACCGTCGCCTTCATTTCCCAGTCTTGAGTCAATAAATTAGCAACTTTTATTGATTTAACCGTCATGCCTAAAGTTAAATCTATGGTTTTCAATGCAGATAAATCAGGCTCTTGAGCAGGTTCAGTTGAAGCTACTTTTTCTGACGAAGCATCGTCTGCCTTCTCACTCGCTGGTGGCATTATTTTATCTAGATCAATATCACCGAAATCCATTTGAACATTAATCTTAGGGATTTTACTGCTGTAATTAACCTTAACTTCACCAGTAGCATTAATATTCATCGCGGACAGTTTACTGATTGCCACTTGTACGCTTTGTGAATCTAACCCAAGATTAATATCAGTGACTAACTGGGTGGTTAATTTCTTATTAGGAATGCTCTCACCATCTACGTCAGTATTAATGGTAAAACCTGCTATAGACACTTTAGTCAAATCTTTATTAACGGTAAGTTTGCCTTCACCATTACTGCTAACTGTCATATCTGGCATTTGGGCAGAAAAGTCATAAGCAAAATCTGCTGCATTCCCTAATGAAAACTCACCAAGTGTTAAACTATTTAATACAAATACCTGCTTGGTATCGTTCATTTCATCGATGAGATTAATCGTGGTGTTGGTAACCGATACACCACCAATTTGTAGGCTTTGAAGCTGTATATTACTGCTCGAAGGCTCTTTACTGCTCGAAGACTCTGCAGAAGCTTTCGGTTGTTCTGTTACTGCCGCTTTTTCGCCACTTAACCCATCTAAACTTGTCGAGCCATCCTTTTTCGTAACCATATTCAACGTTAAGCCATCTAAAGAAAGCATGGCGATTTGAACTTCTTGACTCAATAAAGGCATCAGTTCTACATTGGCAACGGCTTCATTGATTTCAACAAACGTAGCCGGAGAAAAGTTTTCTGGATTGGATAGTGAAATACCACCTAGGTTTATCCCTATTGATGGGAAGAAGCTCCAACTTAAATCATTTTCAATAACAAATTCGCGCCCAGTTTGTTTTGTAACTGCATCTACTATTTGTGGTTTAAAACTATTGAGATCAAAAAATACCGTTAAATACACGACCAGTATTAATACTAAACCGGCAACGATACCTAATAGCCATTTAAGTGCCTTCATGTTTGCATCCTTGTAAGCAAATTGAATTTCAATTTTAAGTTACTTATGTTGTTAATATTAGTTTAGCTTAATACCGTTAAATCTAAAGGTTTTTTCGCTATAGCTATGCCGTTTTCATCAGCATATACCATCATACTGGGTTTTATTGTGACACCTTCTATTTCAATATCGACATTGACTAAGCCGACCTCTTTTTTCACAGTTTTAATCGGGTTACTTGCTAATGCTTGTACCCCTATATCAATGGTTTTAAGCGTGCCAACATCACGCACAGCACCATAAATAATAATTCCTTCCCAATGATTGGATGCTGCTGATTCTGCAATCATGTCACCTAATAGTGCTCGGCGAAAAACGCCCCCCCCATCGACCACAAGCACTTTACCTCTTCCAGGCTTAGCTAGGGTTGATTTCACTTTAGAGTTATCTTCAAAACATTTAACTGTGACGACTTCGCCATAGAAAATAGTTCTACCACCATAGCTATTCCAATTTGATTGAACTAAAGTCAGTTCATCTTCGTAATAATCAAATAAGTCAGGTAATAAATCTAACATCTCACTCTCCATGTACTAAAATGAATAGAATTTAACATTAATATAAACGGGTATAGCTATTGAAACAATTCATAAATCTGAATAGACTGTCGCTTATACTCTATTGTTCATGGATGAAAACACTGCAATACCAACATTGCTTTTAATTAACTAACCTCTTTAAGTAGTTTTCTATATGACAGATATTAATTTACAAAATGTTATTAATGCTTTCGATGAATTAGATTTCGAAAACCGCACCACAAAAAACCTTGAGAATGCCCGCAATAGAGTTCAAATGAAGACATACTTATCCTCATTGGATTATAGCTTGCGTCGTTTAAAGATCTTAGAAGAAGTGGTATCTGAGATAGTAGAAGAAAAGCAAATTGAGTTAGTAAAACAAGAACATATCCAAACCTACAAAGCAAAAATCATCCAGTTATCAAGAGAATATAAAATATCATACCAAGATGTTTTAAACATCATGGTAAAATTAAAACAATAATATTCTTCCAGATTAAAGCAGACATTATTTATTTCTGGCATCATGAATAATTCCTTACCAGTGTTTTAGCATACTTTGGGTTCTGTGTTATTAACTAGAAGCCAGTCGTATTATTAAATTCTATCTAGATGGATATCTAAGTGTGGATATTTAAGTGTAATTATCGTTAGTTTTCTTTTGATAGAAATGACAAATAGTACTAGAAATGCAAAATAGTTCTAATGATATTGGTTGTTCATTTACCCTTCTATATTTAAAAATCTATCTATTCTTCTATTTTAAACACTAAGTGAGGAGCTGAGAATTAAAAAATAATGCCATTGATTAATAATACCAATCAATGGCGGCATTAATCACACTTTAAAATTACCGACAATCTTTCCTAATTGATTCGAACCATCAGCTATCTGAATACTGCTTTGAGAAAGTTGCTCATTATGTGTTTTATTTTCAAGCGACATATCGTTAATTCGAGTGATGTTCATATTCAACTCTGATATAACGGCACTTTGCTCTTCAGTGGCTCCTGCAATTTGAATATTCATCTGAGAAATATCGCCAATTGCCGTTTTTATTGAATTGAGTGCAACTTCTACTTTTTGAGTCTCACCGACAGTTTCATCGGATTGAATAATCGCTCGCTCAACCGACTGGTTAACATTTTCAATAGCTTCTCTAATTGCATCAATAATACCGTTAATTTCTCTGGTAGAATCTTGAGTGCGGCTTGCAAGGGTCCTCACTTCATCAGCAACAACCGCAAAACCTCGCCCAGCCTCACCAGCACGCGCAGCTTCAATTGCCGCATTTAAGGCCAGTAAATTAGTTTGTTCTGCAATGCCAACAATTACATCTAAAATTTGCCCTATTTGGCTAGAACTAACTTTTAATCCTTTGGCGACTGATCCAGTTTGTTGTAACTCTGTCGACAAATCACCAATCTTAACAATAGCATTATCAACAATTGCAGCGGTGTTATCAGCTTCACTGTCAGCAACATTGGCACTGTTAGCTGCAGTTTGCGCATTTGATGCTACTTCAGCTGCTGTCATCGACATTTCATTGATTGCTGTTGCAACGTTTTCTGTTTCCATTTGAACGCTAGAAGAGATGTCATTGGCTTTTGAAGAAATAGATGACAAATCACTAGCCAGAGTATGGCTTTCTGAAACAGAAACTGCCACCGAAGACACCAACTGCTGGATTTTATTGGTAAAGATATTAAAGTTTTGCGCTATCAAATTAAGTTCATCTTGACCATCTTCTGACAGCCTTAGAGTCAAATCACCTTCGCCTTTGGCAATATTTTCAAAAGCAGTAATCGTTTGTTGCATTGGCTCTGCAATACTTCGCGTAATCACAATTAAGAGAATAATAATCGGAACCCATATTACCAATAACAGCAATAAATATTGCATCACAAAAGTCGACTGTTGCGCTTGAATGTCATCAATATAAATACCAGTTCCTACAACCCAGCCCCATGGTTGGAAGCGCTCTACGACACTCATCTTAGGACTTGGTGAGTCTTGATTTGGTTTATTCCACATATAATTAACTGTGGCATTCTTAGATTGATTGGTTCGTTCAATCATTAACTGAAAAAGAGGTACTTTTTCAGGATCTCTCATGGATAAAACATTGGTATCTATTAATTTTTTAGCAAAAGCATGTTGGACCATGACGCCTTCTAAATTAATGGTAAAGAAGTATTCATTGCCAGAATATCGAAGTTCATTCAAAGCCGATATTGCAGCAGACTTGGCTTCATCCTCAGTTATTAGACCTTCTTGAGATTGTTGATGAAACTGAGATATAACGGAGCCGGCAACACCAACTAAAGAGGTAAGTTTTGCTTCTTTTTCTTGAACTAAAACATTATCAATTCGATTAAAAGCAAAGAAAAACATTAATATTGTTGCTAATGCTGCCACGATAATCATTGCCAGCAACCGATTTGCAATGCTAGTTTTGCGTAAAAATAGATAAACAGAATTCATGAGTATCACCATTTAATTGCAATTTAAGTTCACTCCGTACTCGTTATGTCGTATAAGCTATAAATTACTTAAAATACAATTGATAAGCTCTACAACCAACTGAAAAAGTGATTAATAGAAGCGAGAAACGATCTCAGCTTTAAAACACTGTAATGCATTTAGAAGCCACAAATCTCTCACTACGACTATTGTATTATCGACCACAGACGACAAATGTTGAACACTATTCGAGCAACCACAAGAATTAATTTGATATTATATTGATTGAAATCAGTTTTAAAAGTGACATGACGCACTGTCACATTGCCGCATTAATTTATTTAAGGTCTCTATCTTTTCATTAATTAGCTTTAACTTCATACCTATTGAAACAATAATGAATGTTATAAAAGGAGGTTCAAGAAGCTTTAACAAATAAAATTACCAACTCACTCCAGATTAGCATCATGACTTTAAGAGATATTCACAAACCGTGATCTAATAGCAACTGATTTATCTTGATCATTCAAGTAAAAATTAACTGTTATAAACATAAATCAAACGGGAAGTAACCGTTTAAAGTAGAGTAAAAATCAAAAACTATTTTACATACACGTTTTGAAACTATTAGTTACTTTCAACTGAGTCTCGTTGTTTAATCTCAAAATCAAGTACATGTCGTAAACTTGATAAACTAGTCGAATCTATCTTATTCATATCTCCAGAAGTTAATAAATCAACAGATGACTCAGCCATAGCAATGATTGGTTGTTTAACCGTCGTAATATGTGGCCAAATAGTAGTAGCGATTGGCGTGTCATCGTAACCAGCAACACTCAAATCTTTTGGCACATTTAAGCCTAAAGAATTGGCTACTGAAATCACTGCTGCAGCCATATCATCATTACTGGCAAAAATAGCACTAGGTTTGTTAACTCTATCGAGTAATGCCTTAGCAGCTGACAATCCTGATTTATAACAGAATTGACCATACTCTATAAACTCTGGAGGAACTGGTAATTTTTTTGAACGCATAGCATCTAAAAATCCTTGATATCGTAACCTACAGGGACCTTTTTCTTGGTCGCCTACGATAAAACCAATATCTTTATGGCCGCTATTGATTAGCAAGTTTGTCATGTCATATGCAGCTTGATAATCATCCATGCAGACAAACGGAGATAACGTTAACTCTATATCTGGGGAAACACGAATATAAGGGACATTAAGCGAAGCTAGCTCCTTTAAAATAGAGATGTTATTACACAGTGGAGGCAATAAGATAACCCCATCCACACGCGTTTCTTCTATTAAATCACGAGTAATTTTTAGTTTATTTTCTTGGGTGCCTTCGCAATCATCAACGACTAAATGATAACCCTTCTTACGACAGCTTTTTAAAGCCGACAATATGAATTGACTGGCATAGTCACCGTCACTCGAATTCTCATACAACAGCCCAATAAAATAGGATTTTGAACTAGCTAACCTTCTTGCTGAAATATTTGGTCGATAATTCAGCTCTGAGGCCGCTTTCTTAACCTTAGTCCGGGTTTTATCACTTACCTTTTCATCATTATTGAGTACACGCGAAACGGTCATTTTAGAGACACCCGCCAATTTAGCTACATCTTGAATGGTTGTCTTTAATCTAGTACTCATATTAGTCGTTGCGCTCATCATAACTCATTAAGAATTGAAAATATTACAGACAAAGACTGTAACAAAAATAAAATAAAATAAAACTCAGAAACAATTTAAAAGAAACTCAAGATGATCCAAGGTATATCGTATATTGTTACCAAACAGGTTTAGCAAAAATATAAATAAAATCATTAACCAAAGCGTATATCACACATATGTTAACAAAAATGATAACCTCGGTATGTAACAACAAGTTTTAGGTTAACGATAACAATCATTAACTATTTCACCGTGCTTAAAGCTAATGTAATTAAAAGATTCCCTCTAAATGAAGCTGTTCATTATCGTGTGAATCCTTAAGTCCAGTACTCGGTAAACACTCTTACTAAGCTAAAACTAAAGTTGTTTAAGCATCCACACATCACAACCGCCATGAATAGTGCCATCTAATGGTTGACTTAGATGCTTAAAGCCCACTTTTTCATATAATCTTATCGCTGCAGACATGCTGGTTAATGTATCTAAATAACATTGCTTGAAGCCTGCTTTAGTTGCAAAATCCAAGCATTCTTGAGTTAATCGATTACCTAAGCCCAATCCTCGGCTTTGTGGAAGTAAAAACAGTTTACGCAATTCACAGGTATCTCTAGCATTATTAAATGGAGCAATACCTGCACCTCCTACAATTTCACCATCTACAAAAGCAACAAGGTAAATACTTTTCTGCTCAGGAAAATAATGCTGACTCATTTGTTCAACTTCCGCATCTGAGGGACCAAAGCCCTCGCCTACGGCACCAAACTCTTTACCAACTGCCTTTATGATGTTCGCAACGGCAGTATCTTGATCTGCACTTATAGGTTTTATGATTATATTCATCAATTTATTATATTTTTTTGCTTACTCGTATTTTTAGATTATCAGTAATTTTTTAATTTTAAAATAATTAATAAACCCACTTACTTAACCGGTTAATTAGCTAAATAATTTATCTAAATGTACGTTTTAACCCAGGCAATATGTTGTTGGAACAGTCTAGACATTTCTGGTGTCACAATGTCAGAAACTAATTTTCCAACCAGAATATCATTAGCAATGGCCTCAATTTCATAACTAAACCCAATGGTACTTCGGCAATCAGCAAATGAATCTTTATGGTCATCGAGTTCATAAAGATGACATTCACTGGCACGCCAAAAATCAGGGATAGTGATATAGCCTTTGTCGCCAATTATATAAGCCGAGTTTTGTAGTTTACTTCTAAAGGAAGTCCCTAAAACTGCCGTCATTTCAGAGTAATTGAATATAAAATTGGCTTCGTCTTCTACGCCATTGGGAGCAAGATGTGAACTTACATAAATAGATTCGGGGGATTGTTCAGTAAATAAATGTGCTAAAGCGATTGGATATATTCCCATATCAAAAACACATCCTCCGGCAAGAACAGTTGAATATTCTCGAGAATCCGGTGCATAAACTAGAGGGTAACCAAAATCAGCTTTAACTTGCAAAAGAGTGCCAATTCGACCAGCTTTAAGCCATTTTTTTGCTTGGATAATAGCTGGTAAAAAGTATGTCCACATGCCTTCTATAAGATAGACCTGCTGTTGCTCTGCTATTTCAAACAGCAAATGTGACTCTTCAACTGATACTGTAATTGGCTTTTCACACAACACGGACTTACCGGCAAGCATTGCCGCTTTAGCTTGCTCAAAGTGAAAGTTATGTGGTGTAGCAATATATACCACATCAATTTTGTCATCATTGTACAAACTCTCATAGTCGCCATAGGCAACCTTCGCATCGTATTGCTCAGCAAACTCTACAGCTCGTTTTTTATCACGTGCAGCCACTGCATAAAAATTGCAATTACTGACCACAGCCATATCGCTAGCAAATTGATGAGCAATCCGCCCTGCTCCGATGATGCCCCAATTAAGTGTTTTCATTTAAAATCCTTTTCATCGATATTAAAGCATCAATGTTGACGATGATATTTACACATAATTTAGTCGAAAAAGAAACCGAGCAAACTTTGAGTATAAAGTTTATACGATATAAGACTTGTTTAGCCTTTAATACTAATAATGTTAAAGATAGAAGTGAAAATCATGAATTACTATGACAATAAATTGGACAAGACTTAAGTATTGATTAACAATTTTATGGAGGTTAATGTAAGGTAAGAAGTTTTTAAGCAGGAAAATAACCCATATTGTTCAATATATTGAACAATAATAAGTTAATTTAAAACTGTTTATTATGCAGCTACAACAAGTTGTGCTTTTCTGAGCGGATTAAGTCTATTGTGCATCACTTTTATTGTTTCAAACTGCTGAAGGGTTTTATTTTCAGATAGTGGGCACTCTTTTGATAACACCATCACTAACGCAGCTTGTAAGCTATTTTCCACCACCATAACCAATACGCGAGTACCATTGGCATTAAGGTTAAATAACTTACCTACTTCGCAATAAACACATTCTTGGCTAATTTCAAAAAACCAAGATTTTGGCATTTGAGGTTTTAATAAAAAGTGCGCAGCTGTTGCATTTAATGCTGTTTGAACAACTGCAGCATCAGACATGTTAATAATTTTAGGAAGACTTTCAAGTAACTGTATATAGAATTTGGCGTGCTCGACACTAAATTCTGATGTTATTAACGCATCAGGAATGAGGGTTTTAGTTTTGTATGGGGTTAAGAACTCCATCTCGGAACCTAATGAAATACTTAATTGCTTATAGCTTTCATTATATTCCCACTGCCAGTCCTTATTTGGCATTAATAACATTTTTAGTACCTAATTATAAGAATACAATGTGATAATAGTTTATATTTCAGACAATATCAAAAGATAATTAAAAAAATTTGATATAAAGATCATAAAGTTATAGCGATCGAAAGATCGTGAATACGATCGCTATAACTTTTTTAGATCCAATTAATAGATCGTTTGTGCATTATTTAAACTAGTCAGATCTTATTTTGCTTTATAAGCTTTAACAATATCGTTAATTAAGCCTGGGCCTTGATAAATAAAGCCAGTATATATCTGAACTAATTGAGAACCTGCATCAAATTTAGCCAATGCATCTTCTGCACTATTAATTCCACCAACACCAATAATTGGGATCTCACCGTTTAAATATTCAGCTAATTGTTTGATCACTTTAGTAGAAAGATCCGTTAATGGCTTACCACTCAACCCGCCCATCTCATTGGCATTATCTAAACCAACTACGGCATCACGACTTAAAGTTGTATTGGTTGCGATAGCGCCATCGAATTTACTCTTTAATAATGACTCAGCAATTTTTTCAATCTCTTCAGTCGTTAAATCTGGAGCAATTTTAAGCGCTACTGGAACATACTTATTATACTTTTCAGCTAACTCGGCTTGTTTAGCTTTTAACGAGCTTAATAAATCATCTAAAAGCTCACCGTATTGCATTGTACGAAGACCAGGAGTATTCGGAGATGAAATATTAACCGCAATATAATCTGCATGTTGATATACTTTTTCCATACAGATTAAATAATCATTCTTGCCTTCATCGACAGGTGTATCTTTATTTTTACCAATATTAACACCAACAATAATATCGGTTTTCTTTGCCATTAAATTTCTGACTAAATTATCAACACCTTTGTTATTAAAACCCATGCGATTGATAATTGCTTTTGCAGGTTTTAATCTAAATAAACGCGGTTGTTCATTACCTGGTTGTGGGCGTGGTGTTACAGTTCCTACTTCAATGTGTCCGAAGCCCATAGCATGAAACGCGTCAATTGACTCACCATCTTTATCTAACCCAGCAGCAAGGCCTACAGGGTTATTAAACGTAATTCCCATGCAAGTTACTGGCGCCGCACTAACATTTTGACTGTAAAATAGGTTTAAAGGGTTGTTTCCAGTGTTTTTTAAACTTCCAATAGCGATGTTATGCGCTACTTCTGGATCCATTTGAAACATTACTTTTTGTGCAACTTTGTAAAAAAACATGCTTTCTCCTAAACCTAAAAAAAGCCCCGGCTATTTGCCAGGGCTTGTTAACTTATTATAATTAATTATCTTGGGCCTTCGCAATGAAGGATCAATAAATTAAGTTCTCGCAACGCCACTGAGAATTTCGCAAAGTCATGACTTTGAGAGACTTTAAAGTCTGCTAACAAGTGGAACCAACGCTCCAATAATTTCTCATTATTGTCTATCCATTGCTGAATAATCGAATCGGCATCACAGGTATCAGTACAAGCACGAAGCACTGTTGAGCTTAACGCTCGCTGCTGCCAATCTAACTCTTCTCTGAACGCTGCACGAGCAAGTGCTTGCCAATGGTTCGATACTGGTTGATTACTAATTTGTTCTAAGAACCAATGTAATTCAACTTTTGCACCTAATCTGAAGTAAGTTTCAGCAACTAATTGCACTGATTTTCCTTCAAGTTGAGCAATTTGAGCAATATCTAACGCTGAAAATAAAGTACTCATCTTAGCAACAACTTGTGCTAATGGCTTCGGTACATTTTGCTCAGTTAGTGATTTTATTTCACTTGAAATTGCAATCACTTCAGCAGCAATCATATATTGATCAACATTGGTCTTAAGCTCTTCAAATACTGGTTTGAAGAACGCCACTGTTTGCTCAATATTCTCACCTTTACTACGGTGGCGAATGAACCAGCGACACGCTCGGCGCATATTACGACGCAATTGATGCAGCATTTCGCTTTGTACATCAGCAGATACCACACCATTCAATTCAGTAATGGCTTGAGTTAAATCAGCTAAGCCAAAAACTTCGCGGGCCATAGTGTAGCAAATTGCAGCTTCGGCGACTGTGGCACCTGTCTCATCTTGCATACGTTGAACAAAATTAAAGCCCATATCATTAACCAATTCATTGGCTAATGAAGTAGCGATAATTTCACCACGTAGCGGATGAGCAATCATTTTGTCTGCGTATTTATCTTGTAATTGCTGCGGGAAATATGCCGTTAGCAATTTACTTAAGAAAGTGTCTTCAGTAATTTCAGCAGTAACTAATTGCTCTTTTAACACCATTTTACCATAGGCGACTAGCACAGATAGTTCAGGTCTGGTTAGCGGTCGGTTGTTAGCTAAACGCTCTGCTAATTCATCATCTGTCGGCAAGAATTCTAATGCTCTGTCTAACTTGCCATCTTTTTCAAGATACTGAATATAACGGATATGCTCTTTAAGTTGAGAAATACCATGTGCTTGCGTCACCGAGATAGTACGCGTTTGATCATTACAATCTTGCAGTACAATTTCACCCACTTCGTCAGTCATTTCTTCAAGTAGACGGTTACGTTGTTTAATGGTTAACTCGCCATCAGCCACTAAAGTGTTCAACAAAATTTTGATGTTAACTTCGTTATCAGAGCAATCTACCCCGCCAACGTTATCAACAAAGTCGGTATTAACACGGCCGCCATTAGCTGCAAATTCAATACGACCTAATTGGGTAGCACCTAAGTTACCACCTTCACCAATAATTTTAGCGTTTAACTCGTTACCATTAACACGAATAGCATCGTTAGCTCGATCGCCAACTTCTGCATGGCTCTCTGAAGTCGCTTTTACGTAAGTACCAATACCGCCATTCCAAATTAAATCAACGCGCATTTTAAGCAATGCTTGCATCAGTTGATTTGGTGTCATGGTGTCTAAATCAGTTTCAAGCATCGCTTTGATTTCTTTAGTCAACTTAAGTGACTTAGCAGAGCGATTGAAAATCACCCCGCCTTTAGACATCAATTTAGTGTTGTAATCTTCCCAGCTCGAACGCGGTAAGTTAAATAAACGCTCACGTTCTACATAACTCTTTTCAACGTCAGGATTTGGGTCTACAAAAATGTGCATATGGTTGAATGCAGCGACGAGCTTAGTATGACGTGATAACAACATACCGTTACCAAATACGTCGCCCGCCATGTCGCCAACCGCTAAACAAGTAAAGTCTGTGGTTTGGCAATCAATACCTTCTTCACGGAAATGGCGTTTAACTGACTCCCATGCACCTTTTGCGGTAATGCCCATTTTTTTATGGTCATAACCATTACTACCACCCGATGCAAACGCATCACCTAACCAGAAGTCATACTCGATGGCTATTTCGTTGGCGATATCTGAGAATGTAGCTGTGCCTTTATCAGCTGCTACCACTAGGTAGGCATCGTCTTCATCGTGACGAACCACATCTTTAGGAGGTACCACTTTACCTTCGATAATGTTGTCACTAATGTCGAGTAAACCGCGAATAAATAAACGGTAACAAGCTTGCCCTTCATTGAAGAATGCTTCTCGGCCACCATCTGTTGGCAGTTGCTTACAAACAAAACCACCTTTTGCACCTACTGGCACAATGACGGTGTTTTTAACTTGCTGTGCTTTAACAAGACCCAGTACTTCAGTACGGAAATCTTCACGTCTATCAGACCAACGCAAACCACCACGGGCAACTTTACCACCACGTAAATGCACACCTTCAACTCTTGGAGAGTAAACGAAGATTTCAAATTTCGGCAATGGACGCGGCATTTCCGGAATATCTTCAGGTAAAAACTTAAACGAAATGTAAGGCTTGTTCTCGTTTGTAGGTAATGTCTGATAGAAGTTAGTACGCAGTGTTGCGTTAATTAAATCTAGGTAACGACGGATAATGCGGTCATCATCAAGACTAGATACATCTTCAAGACGTAAATCCACCTGCTCTAAAAACTTACTTAATGTACGTGTTTTTAACTTAGGATTGAACTTACGAATAAACATTTTAACTAATAAATCAGCAATTTGCGGGTAACGGTTAAATGTTTCTTCAATGTAAGATTGGCTGAATGTCGCATCAATTTGGCGCATATACTTAGCGTAAGCACGTAAAATTGATACTTCACGACCTGTCAAACTGGTCGCTAAAATCATTCTGTTAAAACCATCATCTTCAAGCTCTTTATCCCAAACTTGAGATAAAGCATTTTGGAATCTATCTTGACTATCGGCCAAGTTATCAATAGCAGCGCCTTGCACTGTCATTAAGAAATCTAAGATCCAGAATGTATGACCATCAGCCGTTTTAACTTCGTAAGGTCGTTCGTTAATAACGCGTAAACCAAAGTTTTCAAGCATTGGTAATACATCAGAAAGATGGATAGGTTCATCTTTATGAAATAGCTTTAAGCGTACATTATTATCATTCAGCGCTGTCTCTTGCGGCTGATAGAAAAGCATGCCTAATTTGTGCTCATCATTTAATGCTTCAAGATGTTGAATATCAACAACTGCAGAGCTGGGTAGCACATCTTCTTTATAGCTTGGTGAAAATGCAGTTAAATAGCGTTTTGTAAGACCCGTACCTGACTGCTCACCTAACGCATTGTTAAGTGAACTGTGTAATTTATCTTCCCATGAGCGAGCCGCTTCAATTAGGTTTTTCTCAATAGCAGCCACATCGACGTCCATATTATTGTTATCAACTTTAATGATGTAATGCGTTCGCGCTAAAGTTGATTCTGAGAAGTAAGTGGTAAACTCTACATCTTCATTACTGTTAAAATGCTGAGCTAAAATGCGCTGAGTATCTTGGCGTAATTTAGTGTTGTATCTATCTTTTGATACATACACTAAGCAAGATAAGAAACGGCCAAAGCCGTCTTTTCGAACAAACAATTTAAGTTTGTCACGATCTTGCATTTGCAGTACACCACGCGCGATATGCGCCAGCTGATCTTCTTTTGCTTGAATTAGCTCATCGCGCGGAAGATTTTCAAGAATGTTCATCAAGGCTTTGTAATCATGAGAGCGCGGTGTTAGACCCGACTGCTCCATAACACGTTCAACTTTTCCTGCCAGAAGTGGTATTTCTCTTGGGCTACGGTTATACAAGTTTGATGCATACAAACCTAAGAAACGATCTTCACCAATCACATTTCCCGCTTTATCAAATCGTTTAATACCAACATAATCTACGTAAGCTGGGCGATGAACACGGCTCTTAGTAGAACTCTTAGTCAATACGAGTAGGCTTTCATCCAGTGCTTCTTTACGGGCAGATGCTGAAAATGTTGATAGTAATAATCCGCGATCAGATTGTTGATTGCGTGAACGTGTCATCAAACCAAGGCTTGACTCTAAATCAGGAACCAGTTCCACATCCCCTTCGACACGTTTAAGCTCGTAAGAACGATAACCTAACAGAGTAAAGTGATGATTATTCAGGTAAGTCAAGAAGTTAGTAGCTTCTTCCATTTCAGCTTTTGTGCCAGGAAATGGTTGCTTAGGTAATTTCTTAATTGAGTCAGATAACTTATCCGACATTTGTTGCCAGTCATCGACTGATGAAACAACATCAGCAAATACTGACTCTAGCTCTTTGCCAATGGCTTTGATATCCGCTTCACTGCTTTGACGGTCAATTTCAATTAAAAACACTGCAACGTTTTCAGTTGCTTCTGGTGCATCTTTAATAAAAGAAACTTCTTTAACCAATTCCTCATCACGGACTAATGCTAATGGTGTATGTAGCACCATGTGCGCCGTGATCCCCATGCGATTTAATGCCATAGTCACTGAATCAACCAAGAAAGGCATATCTGGCTGAATAATTTCAATAATACTATGGGTAGACTGCCAGCCATGTTTCGACTGACTTGGGTTAAACACACGGATGTGGCTGTTGGTTTTAGCAGATTTGTTGAGCGCATTCCAAAGGCTTAATACCGCACCATAAAGGTCGCTGTCATTACGAGCATTTAAGTCGTCTTTTGACATGTGGGCATATATACAATTGGCAAATTGCTCAACTTGTTTAGCTTGAGAATTAGGGATTTTTTTATGAATTAAATTGACTACATTTTCTAGTAGTACTGAAGGCATTGCATCTTTAAAGGCCATGTTGCAGTTTCCTTAAGCGTTTATGGCAGCGCTTTTATCATTATATTGGATGCTTCGGCTTGTTGATTCAGTCTAAAACTGAGATCTGGAGCAAAGTTTATTACTAATTAACTGCTATATCGAGCACTATTTTAGTGGTAGATCCTCTAAAATCCTTGTTAACACAAGAATTATAGACACTATTTGACCAATCAAGCGTTTAGACAGACTAACTATGCAAAAAAAAGAGGAGCCTAAGCTCCTCTTGTTGATTCTAAACCGTCTGTTTACTTGGGTTTGCGCCAGAAAACTGCAGATAATGCAGGTAAAATAATTATCGCACCCAACATATTTACTAAAAACATGAAAGTTAACAAAATACCCATGTCCATTTGGAACTTAAGTGCTGAGAAGAACCAAGTACTCACACCAATAGCCAAAGTGAGGCCAGTAAATATCACCGCACTGCCTCGTTCGACTAATGCTTCAAAGTAAGCTTGCTGAACAGCCATACCTTGTGTAAGTTTGCCGGACATCGTCGATAAAATATAAATACCATAATCGACACCAATACCGACACCTAGTGCAATAACAGGTAATGTGCTAACTGCAAGTCCAATATCTAGCCAAGTCATTAACGCTTGAGCCAAGGTCGACACCACATATAACGGCACGATGACAGCAACTGTCGCTTTGATTGAGCGGAAACTAATAAGACACAATACAAACACGGCGCCATAAACATAAATCATCATTGGCAATTGCGCTTCACTTACCGCTTCATTGGTAGCAGCCATTACGCCAACAGGGCCAGATGCAAGTTTAAATTGCAATGTATCAGTGTTTAATTGCTCAGCCACTTGCTTCACTTTAGCAACTACAACCTCAATCGTTTCAGCCTTATGGTCTTTTAAAAATAAGAACACTGGCATGACTGAACAGTTACCATTAAGTAAACCTGAAGTCGTTGGTACTTGACCCACAGCTTGCACTAAACTTGCTGTAGTGCGTGGAAGTACTTGCCACTTAGGATTACCTTCGTTAAAACCTGCGTTAACACGCTTAGAGACTGACGCTAAACTCGCTGTAGACTCGACACCAGGCGTATTACCAACCATCCACTCAAATTGATCAATTTCATTTAGAATTTCATGATAAGTACATGCTTCAGGTGTCGCTTCAACAATTACAGTCATATAATCAGTCGTAATTGAATAATTATCTGTGATGTGAAAAGTATCTTGATTGTAACGCGAGTCTAAATGCAGTGCTGGTGCACCACCTTGTAAATCACCGATTTTCATATTGCTAGCTTGCTGGAAGCCAAAACCATATAAAATCGCCGTACAGGTTAATACAATCACCGCATACTTTGGAGTTGCAAAACGTGAAAGGCTACGCCATAAATTCTCAATTTTGGCTTTCTTAACTGGATCTTCTTTAGTTGGTTTAATCGTTGTATACGAAATAACCAAAGGTAATAAAATCAAGTTAGTTAGAATAATAACCGCGACACCAAGAGATGCAGAAATAGCCAGCTCTCGAATAATACCAATATCGATTGCCAGTAAAGTTAAGAACCCGACCGTATCAGATAACAATGCAACACCACCGGGTACCAGCAAACTACGAAACGCAGATGCAGAAGCTGCTTTAGTATTTTGACCATCGAGTACACGGCGTCTTACTGCATTAATCATTTGTACGCCATGACTTACCCCAATCGCAAACACTAAAAATGGTACAAGAATCGACATTGGATCTAGCCCGAAGCCTACAACCGTCAATAAACCTAACTGCCACGTTACCGCAACCAAGCTACATACAAGCGGTAAAATGGTAAGAATAAGTGATTTTGAAAACAGGTAAACCATCACCGCAGTAATTAATATTGCGATTAAAAAGAACAGTAATACGCCTTGCGCGCCTTCTGCTACATCACCGGCCATCTTAGCAAAACCGATAATATGAATTTTGATGGTATCTGTTTCGTACTTGCCGCGTAATTGCTGTTCTAATTGCTTAGCAAATTGAATGGTATTAAGTGGCTTAGTCGTTATATCTTTTTCAGCCCCTTCAGATTCTGCCATTTCTTCATCAGTTTTTGCCACGAAATCCATTAACTGAGCTGTTAACATGGCTGAAGAATAATCATTAGACACTAATCGACCGACGATACCCGCTTTCTCAACGTTATCGCGGACAACATTGAGTCCATAGTTATCATTGCGAAAATCAGCAGGGATAACCGGGCCGCCGGCAAAGCCATCTTCGACCACTTCTGTGAAACGTGTTGAAGGAGAATATAACGACTTAACTTGCGAGCGTTCTACACCAGGAATGAAAAACAGTTCATCATGAACTTTTTTAAGCGTATCAAAGTACTCAGGATTAAATATATTTCCGCTGGTATCTTCAACAGACACCATGATCCTATTTGCACCACCAAAGTCTTTTTGATGCTTAGTATAGGTTTTCATGTATTCATGATTTAGCGGTATATTTTTGCTGAAAGCCGCGTCCATTTGTAATTGGCTAGCTTGGTAACCAAGAAAAACAGTGATAAGCACGAATGATAAAATCACCCACATGCGGTTTCTAAAAAGATGGGTTTCAAATCCATTGACCAGTTTTTCTAACATCTTATCGGCCCTATTATTGTTGTTTTATTTTTATGCAAACTTATTGATTATTAGGTTCAATTCAAACAGTAACAGATCCAAATTAAAATGTTACTTGCCCCCGAAATTGAACACTCTCGTCCTGAGAAACCTATTCCGACTCTACTTGAGCTGAAATAACCCTTTAGAACCTGCAAACCAAACCTGTCCTTGGTTATCACTTTCTATTGCTACAATATTCTCACCCTGTCTACGAGCGACAATAGTTGCATTATCTGAACTATCAAGTTCAATAACAACACCAGCATTACCGACGAGGTATAATGTACCTGTGTCAGTGACGAAAGCATTATTGATAGATGACTTTACTGGTAATTCAACTTCTTGCCATTGACTGAACTGTTTATCTGTTTTGAACACGTGACCACGCAGTCCCATCACATAAACAGCATCATTAACTTCAATAGCATTAAACATTGAGCCTTCATAATTGAAAGCTTGTGCGCTAAAAGTCTGACCGTTATCAGAAGATGTTGCGACTAAACCTAATTCACCGACCATCAATAATTGACTGTCAGATAACTGAATGACACGGTTAAAATGAGGTAGTAAAGCAGCACGCTCCGATAAATATAATGCTTCATCCTCCGCTTTTAAATCTGCTAAATATGAAACATCTTCTGGAAATAGTAATTCTTCATGGAACTCTTGCACCCAATTTTTACCACCATCTATGGTGCGGTAAAATAAGCCGTATGCTCCGACAGCAATACCATCTTTTTCGTTGAAGAATAAGATGTCCATTAATGGTTTTTCGACTTCAGTTGACTGAAATTGAACTTGCCAAGTTATGCCACCATCACTTGTATGAATAATAGTAGCATCATGGCCTACAGCCCAACCTTGATTCTCATTCAAAAAGAACACTTTGGTGAGTTGAGAAATAACGGGAGAATTAATTTGCGTCCAATCTTGCTGCTGGTTAATTAATACGTGACCACGTTCGCCAACGGCAACTAGATTATCGCCTGCTTTAGCAATATCGAGAACCAAAGATGATTCAGCGAGTGGTTGTATTTGAACAGAAAGTGGATCGAATTGAGCATGGACTGGCGCAGTAGAAATAAAATAGCCTAAGCTGAGTGCGACAACATGGCGAAGTGTGCGAAACGACATACAAACTTCCTTAAAAATAATAGGGGCGCAATGCGCCCCTGATAGGTCTTAGCGAATACCTGCACGACGCAGTGCGTCAGGTGTGAAATTAGCTTCAGAAAGCTTGGCATCAAAGTCGTACATGCGGCCTTCGTTATCTAATCCCATAGCTAAATAACGACGAGATTGTAAATCATGGAAAATTTCTAACGTGCTCCAATGAGTAGGAACTTCATAGTAATTAATCGAGTGTGCTGTACCTACGCGGTAAAGTTCATCACGGTTATCATACATATCTGTTAGAGAAACCTGCCAAGAATCTTCATCGATATAGAAAACACGGGTTTTATAAATATGGCGCATGCCATCTTTAAGTGTCGCTTTAACTTCCCATACACGATGCTTTTCCCAACGAGCAAATTCAGGATTGATATGACCCGGTTTTAAAATTTGATCATATGAAAGTGAATCTGAATGTAACTTGTAATCGTTATATGGAATATAAAGCTCTTTCTTTCCAACTAGTTCCCAGTTGTATCGAACAGGTGACCCGTTAAACATATCGAAATCATCTGTCGTTCTTAGACCATCAGATACTGTACCAGGAGTATCGAAAGCTACATTTGGTGCTTTACGAACACGGCGTTGTCCAGTGTTGTAGGTCCAAGCTTGACGAGGTAACGCTTCTTGATCCATTGTTTCTTTAACAAGTAATGCAGTACCAGCAAGACGAGCTGGCTGACGTACAACTTGCTTGAAGAAGAACAAGGTATTAGATTCTTTTAACTGATCTAAGGTCACTTCTGGTCGACTGTAACTAAAACGAATTTCCTCAGCGGTTTCAATAAGCGTATAAGAACCGCCTGCTGTTGGAGCCGCTTGGCTACGTGCGGTTTTAATATCAACACCGCGATAGCGAAGAATATGGTTCCAAATAACTTCTAAACCATTATTAGGAATAGGAAATGGCACACTAATAGATGCACCACTTACACCATTACCATTTGCCACAAGCTCAGCATTTAATGCATTTGCTTTAGTCGCATCATATACATATTGCGGCAGAGAAGCTGTACGACGAGATTCATAAACATTCATTTTGTATGTATCTGGATACAGTTCAAAAAGCTTGTTTTGACCCGGCGTTAAAAATTCAGCGTACTGAGCTTTATTTGCATTAGTAATGGTAAATAAAATCTTATCTGAAGGAAATGGATCTGGGTGATGCATGCCCTTTTCATAACCAGCTACAGGAGAGGTAATCCCATTATCCCAAGCTGGAATTGAACCGTCAGCGTTACCCGCTTTAACAGCTCCAATGGGTGTAAGTTCATTACCCAATTTAGCTGCTTCAGCTTCAGATACTTTCGCCATCGCTGCAGGTGCGCTAAACGCCATAATTACTGCAGCCGATAATATCGTCAGTTTCTTCATTATTATTATCCTTCTAGATAGAATACTTGACGTTGAACGAGACGTAATCTCGGTCTGTCATTGCATTAGTTGTTCCTACACCACCGAAGAAGCTGTTGTAAGAAATATCTGCACCCCAGCGGCTGCGATAATCAAAATTTACGCCGACTGCTACTGATTTACGACCTTCGGTAAATAAGAACATTGGATCAGGTGTAATACCATCAACGTCATGTGAGAAAATCACACGTGGTGACATATTCACACCAGCAAAGATATTATTGTAGTCAGCTTTGGCAACTAAGCGATAACCCCAAGCAAAATCTGTTGGGAATGGATTAGTTTCAGGACCATCATGAAGTGCTTCGATGATGCCTGGCATATCTGGGTTACCACCTGAACGAGCCGTTCCTGGTCCGTTTAAGCGTAACTCGTCAAAACCTGGCATATCATGGATCCACACACCACCAATCTCAGCAAGCATAGTCAGATTATCTGTTCCTAATGTAGGGCCAAATAAATGCGTGAAAGTTGCCTGTGCTTGAGTAGTATCAGATAAAATAAATCCATCGATTGACTCGCCAGGTTTAACGCCTTCAATTTGAGAAATACCATCTAAATCAGGACGAAGTCCTGCTTCTGCTAATTGCTGAGGCATACCGGCAAACAATAACTCTACGTCATCAATTTGTAATGGCTCATCGATTCGATGAGAGATTTCACCCGCTACAGATGTGTCACCCACCAAAGTGTTAAAACTAAAACCATATAATTGGATATCTTCAGGGTAAACAATTTGTGCTTTAGTGAAGGTTTCCATACTAAGAAGTAATTCACGGTCAATTTCACCGCCACTTGCAGCTAAACGGCCGTAGTCACGAGCAACTGCTTCATCGGTGAAGTTAGACGCGGTACCACTAATAAGTGGACGACGGCTATGATAGTTCATGTAGTACAGACCAAATTCAGTTTCACCTAAAGACGGTGCGTAATAACCTAATTTGATACCATACTGACCATCATCACTTGGTTTTTCTTCATCTTGAACTAACGCCACTTTGGTAGCGTAAGGCACCATGTAAGCGGCATAAGCTGGATCAAAATTGGCTGCAGCTGCTGCTCCATATAGCGATGCATACTCAGACATTAAAAACTCAAGATTAATATCCGGGTTGGCATTAAAACCTAGTTGAGCATTTTGAGCATAACCACCAAAACCTGCGAAGTCATTGGTAGCAAAATTTGAGCCCGGAGTAGGCACCCAAATAGGCTCCCAGTCATATTGATAAAATGCTTCAACAGATAAGTTTTCAGTGACGCCTAAAGAAGCCCAAACCATACCTTGTGGACGGAATGCTTCTTTAAGTTCAGCACCAGGTGCATTCAAAATATTCAAATCAACAGAGTTAATTACACCAATACCATGCGGGATTAATGTACTTTCCCCCCATGAAACTACTTGGTTACCCACGCGGACAGATAGCGGGTTTTTACCGTCATTTAAATCGAAGTTACCGTAAACGAATGCATCTAATAAACGAACGTCCTTACATTGCACTTCTGATGCGCGGTCATCTTCACACGGATCAAATTCATTACCTGTAAGTGGGTCATTGAAGTCGTAATCGCCATCGTTTAATTTGCGATCGTAGAAATACATTCCACGCACAAATAAACCAAAGTTCTTATATTCTAAAGACAATTCATGTAAGCCTTTAAAAATTTCAGAAGTAGTATCACCTTGTGAGTAAAGTAAATTACTTAAGTCGTTGTTACTTGAATAAGAACCAGGTTGGCTCCAAATTTGAGAAGTGGTGTATTTTGGTGTTTGCCCAAAAGGCGCACCAAAAGCAGAATAACCAGACCAATCAAATTGTGGTTGGTTAACTTTACCGATTTGTCCTTCCCAATCACGCTCAGACACGCGCCAGCTTGCGCCAACAGTCCAAGTCGAGTCAAAGGTGCCTCGTACTTCACCCCAATCAAATGAAACAGCATTAGCGCTACTGCTCATCCCTAAAGTCAATGCCGACACCACCCCCAAAGCGAGTGCCGACTTGTTAAAGCGTCTTTTAACAATATTCATTTTTGCTTCTCTCCGTAACCTGCCGGATTCGTTGTTATAGGATTTGAACCAACATTTTGTTAGCCTGCAGGCAACACCATTGTTACAGCAATTAACATCATTGGGCAAGTTCAAAAAACATTAAATTTGTTAACGAATTGGTGTAGTTAGGAGAAATTTACTAAGAATAATCGAACGCTTATTTGAATTAGATCACACAAAATGACTACAGAGGAAGAAAAAAAGAATAAAAAATCTATATTTCAGTGACTTGCAAAAAACCAAGTGGAGCTAAATTACCATTTAACAATCAATTGACCGTTT